>NZ_JBIARB010000001.1:309739-830088 GCF_042889545.1 Streptomyces sp. NPDC002574 | reverse complement strand
GGTGGAGCTGACCGGTACTAATAAGCCGAGGGCTTGTCCATAGGTTGCTCGCGTCCACTGTGTAGTTCTGAAACAACGAACCCCGGCACATTCTTGTGTGCTGGTGCCGGTTCGACGGTTTCATAGTGTTTCGGTGGTCATAGCGTTAGGGAAACGCCCGGTTACATTTCGAACCCGGAAGCTAAGCCTTTCAGCGCCGATGGTACTGCAGGGGGGACCCTGTGGGAGAGTAGGACGCCGCCGAACAATTATTGGCCTCAACCCCCGAGCTCCGGCTCGGGGGTTGAGGCTTTTTTGCGTTGTGCCGGCGACCGCCTTTACAGGCGGCCGGCGGCCTTGAGCGCGAGGTAGGCGTCTGCCAGGGCAGGGGCGATGTCGGCCGGCGGTGCGTCCACGACGGTGATCCCGTGTCGGGAGAGGCGCTCGGCGACGCGTCGGCGTTCCGCGCGGGCCTGTTCGGCGGCGGCGGCCGCGTAGACCGCGTCGATGGTGCCGCGTCCCGCGGCCATGTCCTGGACGCGGGGATCCGCGACGGAGGCGATGAGGACCTCGTGGCGGTGCGTGAGCTGCGGGAGGACCGGTAGGAGGCCTTCTTCCATGGGAGCGGCGTCCAAGCCGGTGAGGAGCACCACCAGGGAGCGGTGGGAGGCGCGTTGGAGGACGGTCGCGACAAGCCCGCGTGCGTCGGACTCGACGAGTTCGGCGTCCAGCGGGGCCATGGCGTTGACGAAAGCGGGGAGCATGTCGCGGGCCGTGCGGCCGTGCACGGAGGCCCGTACACGGCGGTCGTAGGCGAGGAGGTCCACGCGGTCGCCTGCGCGGCTCGCGAGCACTGCGAGGAGCAGAGCCGCGTCCATTGCGGCGTCCAGGCGGGGTGCGTCGCCCACGCGGCCCGCGGAGGTGCGTCCGGTGTCGAGGACGAGGAGGATGTGCCGGTCGCGTTCGGGTCGCCAGGTGCGGACGGCGACGGTCGAGCGGCGGGCGGTGGCCCGCCAGTCGATGGATCGGGTGTCGTCGCCGGGGATGTACTCGCGCAGCGAGTCGAACTCGGTTCCCTGACCCCGGATGAGGACGGACGTGCGGCCGTCGAGCTCCCGCAGACGTGCGAGGCGGGACGGGAGGTGTTTGCGGCTGTGGAAGGGCGGCAGCACCCGGACAGTCCAGGGCACGTGGTGCGACCCCTGGCGGGCGGCCAGGCCGAGGGGGCCGAAGGAGCGGACGGTGATGCGCTCCGCATGGCGGTCGCCGCGGCGGGTGGGCTGGAGGACGGTGGTGAGGCGGCGACGCTCGCCGGCGGGGATCGTGAGTCCGTGCCGTGAGTACGTGACCTCGGTACCGGGGCGCCAGCTGCTCGGCGGCCAAGCGTCACGCAGGGCGGCACGAAGAGGTCGGCGACCCGGATTGGTCACGGTGAGCGCGACCTCGGCGACCTCGCCGAGTCGAACTGATGTGTCACCGGTTCGGGTGAAATGGAGCTTTCGTACTGGCGCGGCGAGGGCGAGGTCGCACAGAATTCCGAGGAGAAGGACGCCTTCGACGATCAGGATGCCGTTCCAGCCAGGGAGGAGCACCCCGACGACGAGGGCGCCGATCGCGGCGAGGAGGGCGGTTCGTCCGGTCAGTGACATCGGTCGGCCCGTCGTCTCAGCGGGGCACGGGGACGTGGGCGAGGACCGAGGTGATGACCGAGTCGGGGGTCGTGCCCTCCATCTCGGCCTCGGGCCGCAGTTGGATCCGGTGCCGGAGCGTGGGCAGGGCCAAGGCCTTCACGTCGTCGGGTGTGACGTAGTCGCGACCGGTGAGCCAGGCCCAAGCCCTGGCGGTGGCGAGGAGAGCGGTGGCCCCGCGGGGGGAGACACCGAGAGCGAGTGAGGGGGATTCACGGGTGGCGCGACAGATATCGACGATGTAGGCGGTGATGTCGGGGGACAGTGACGTCTTGGCGACCGCGGCGCGGGCGGCCTCGAGGTCGGCGGGACCGGCGACAGGGCGGATGCCGGCGGAGTGCAGGTCCCGGGGGTTGAAGCCGTCGGCGTGCCGGGTCAGGACGTCGATCTCGGTCTCGCGGGAGGGCAGGGGCAGCACGAGCTTGAGCAGGAAGCGATCCAACTGGGCTTCCGGAAGCGGATAGGTGCCCTCGTACTCGACCGGGTTCTGCGTCGCCGCGACCAGGAACGGTTCCGGGAGTGGACGGGGGATGCCGTCGACCGTGACCTGGCGCTCCTCCATCGCCTCCAGGAGCGAGGCCTGGGTCTTGGGGGGCGTGCGGTTGATCTCGTCGGCGAGGAGGAGGTTGGTGAAGACGGGGCCGGCTTGGAAGGAGAACTCGGCGGTCCGGGCGTCGTAGATGAGGGAGCCGGTGATGTCCCCGGGCATCAGGTCGGGGGTGAACTGGACGCGTTTGGTCTCCAGCTGCAGCGACGCGGCCAGTGCCCGCACCAGCAGCGTCTTGGCGACACCGGGCACGCCTTCGAGCAGTACGTGCCCGCGGCACAGAAGGGCCACCACCAGGCCGGTGACTGCCGGGTCCTGGCCGACGACGGCCTTGGCGATTTCGGTGCGCAGTGCCTCCAGGGAGGCGCGGGCGCTGTCGGCGGTGGGAGCGGCGCTCACGGGGTTGCTTTCCTCTCGTTGCGCAGGATGCGGCGTTCGAGTGCGTCGAGGTCGTCGGCGAGGCGCAGCAAGGCGGCGTCGTCGGCCGGGGGAGGGCCGTGCAGCGTGATGTGCGGATCCGGCGGGGGATCGTCGAGGCGTGCGGCGACCGCGGAGGCGAGGGTGCCCGGGTCGTGGGCCTGGGACGGGGGGATGCCGAGGAGGGGAGCCAGCCGGTCCCGCGTCGCGGTGCGCAGTGCTTCGGCGGCGCGGGCGCGGGCGTTGCCGCGGCGGTAGAGACGGGCCCGCCCTTCGGTGGCCTCCGCGGCCCTCACGGTCGCGGGGAGGCGTTCGGCGACGATCGGGCCCAGCCGGCGGGCGCGCCAGAGCGCGGCGAGGCCGGCGGCGATGAGGAGTTGGACGAGGGCCCAGTTCCAGCCGTCGGGGATGAGGTCGAGGAAGCTCTGCCGGCCGCCGTCGAACGCGGCGGCGTCGTCAAGAGAGGGGAGGTACCAGACGAGTTGCGGGTGGGGACCGAGGATCTGCAGGGCGAGTGAGGCGTTGCCCTGGTCGTCGAGGTTCTCGTTCTGCAGGAGTGTGTGGGTCCCGAGGACGACGACGTCACCGTCCGCCGTAGCGAGGCGCAGGAGCGTGGGGTTGCCGGCGCCGGTGCGGTAGCACCGGTCGGCTCCTTCGACAGCGGTCGTGTAGGCGCTCCCGCCGAGATCGGCGTCGCCGGCGCGGACCGCGGCGGGCAGGTTGCATCCGGCCCGGCGGGTCTGGACGGCGGTGGGGCCCGCGTAGTGGACCCCGGGGGCGAGCACCCCGACGGAGGGCTCACTCGGGTCGAGCAGGACGGTGCGGCCACCGCCGGACTGCGTCATGGCCCGGTGCAGGTGACTCAGTTGACGCGTTGTCAGCAGGTCAGGAACGGTGACGAGGAGAGTGGTGTCGGGGCCGACGGCGGCAGCGGCGTCGTCGGTGGTGGTGACGACCGTGGTCGTCACGCCGCGGCTGTCGAGGAGTTGCGCCAGGGCCCGGCTTCCTACCGGGTCGGGAGAACGGGGGTCCAGGGCTTGGTGGTTCTCGCCGGATTGCAGGAAGGCGTACAGGACGCCGAAGAGCGCGAGGGCGAGGGCCGCGGCCAGTAGGGCGCGCCAGCCGATCCAGAGCTGACGCGCCGTGGGGGACGCGGAGGTCGTGGCAGGGGCCGGCGTCGTGGCCGGGGCGATGGTCATGGGCGGGCGCCCCCGGACGCTCTCGCTGGAGTTGCGGCGAAGTCGGGCTTGGTACGTCCCACTTCGATGTCCAGGTCGCGGAGGGCCGTGTAGGTCTCGGGGCTGCCCTGCCGGTTGCCGTAGGTGACGTCGTCGAAGGTGCGAGCGGCGTCGCGGAGCGCTGCGGCATGGGCAGGCAGGTGGCGGCCGGCGTCGGCCACGGCCTCGTCGGCGGTGCGGCCGGGACGTGGGTCGATGACGGCGCGTTCCTCCAGGGAGCGCACGATCGCCCGCATTCGCTCCTGGACGGCCTCGGTCCAGGCGCTGTTGCGGGCGTGCTCCTCTGCCGCGGCGCGGTGTTCCGCGGCGGTGCGCGGGCCCTCGGCGAACAGGCCGTCGCCCGGGGCGGGCTGGGAGCGCAGTTTGCCGAGCCGCAGGCGGAGGAGGACGACCAGCACGATGACGAGCACGATCACCGTGACCAGGCCGACGGTGCCTCCGGGGGCGGCCCCGGAGGCACTGTCCATCAGGTCGGCGAACTTCCGCCACAGCCATTCCAGGGCGCGCTGGAGGAGGCTGGGGTCGTTCTGGTGGTAGACGGCCTTGGACAGTTCGTCCTCGGCCGCCTCACGAGCCGGAACCCGCGGGATCGTGACCGGTACGTCCCCCGACACCGGCGTCAGGCCCCGGTGGCCGGACTCGCGCCGGGCGTTCCCGTCGGCTCCCCGTATCCGGTGACGCCGGCGGCGCGGGCCAGGTCGATGTCCAGGGCCTCGCGGCGGATGCGCTGGTCCATGTAGAGCAGGGCGGTCACGCCCGCGCTGATCGGGAAGGTGATGGTGGATCCGATGACGGCGCCGATGCCGACGACGATCAGGTAGGACCAGCCGAGACCGCCGGAGTTGCCCGACGTGAAGGCGGACAGACCGTCGCCATTGACGGCCAGGCCCACGATCAGGAAGGGGATCTGGATGATCGACGTGATGAGGTAGACGAGCAGCGAGGAGAGCAACTGGATACCCAGGACGCGCCACCATGAGCCGCGCACCAGCTTGGCGGAGCGCGCCATCGACCTGACCACGCCCTGCTTCTCCAGCATCAGCGCGGGAGAGGCCAGGCTGAAACGGATCATCAGCCACACGACGACGACGAGCGCCGCCACACCGCCGATCAGGCTGAGGCTGAGTCCGGCTCCGACGGAGCCGCCGACGGCCACTGCCACCCCGGGGCCGATGCCGACGGCCAGGATGCCCACCGCTATGAGGGCGATCAGGAGGGTCAGTCCGAGCAGCCGGCCCAACTGGGGCCGGGCGTCGGACCAGGCCTCTCCTGTGGTGACCTGGCGGCCCAGCACGGCCCGGCTGATCACCATGGTGAGCATCGCGGTGGCGATCACCACGCCGAGCAGCGTGATGATCATGGTGAGCCCGGCGCCCGCGAGGCTGCCGCCGACGGCGTCCGCGACATCGTTGAGGCTGGGCTCGGGGTTGTTCTCCAAGGCGTTGATGTTGCTGTTGTCGCTGAGAGCCAGACCCTGCAGGAGCACCGAGGCGCCCTGGGTGACCAGGGAGACGACCAGGGCGATGCCGAGCACCGTCCGCCAGTGCGCGCGCATGGTGGAGACCGCCCCGTCCAGGATCTCGCCCACGCCCAGCGGCCGCAGCGGGATGACGCCGGGCTTGGGGGAGGGCGGAAGCCCCCACTGGGGCGGCTTCCAGCCGGGCTGTGCGGTGCCGCCCCAGGTGGGGGGCGGGGGCGGGCTGCCCCATCCTCCGCTTCCGGTGGCCTGCCACTGGCCGGCCGGAGGCTGCTGCTGGGTCCAGTTCGGGGGCGCAGAATCCTGCGGCGTGTCGGGGCCGTTGGGGTGGCCCGGCTCGTCGGAGGGGGAGGATCCGGGCGAGGCCCAGCCCGGAGAGTCGTTCATCATCGCTCCTTCGTTACTGCGCTACCCGATCGTTCAACGCCGGGACGGTGGCAATCGTGCCATGGGGTAAGTGGCCTTGTACCCGCGGATGCGGTGCACCGCAACCGTTCAAAACGTGCTGCCGTTCACGGCAGACTGGGCAGATGGGTGATCAGTACGTGGTATCTCTGGCCAACGAAACCAAGGGGAACCCCGACGAACCGCTCCCGGCGCTGCGCTGGGAGGAGCCGCCGGAAGGGCCCGTCCTCGTCCTGCTCGACCAGACACGCCTCCCGGCGGAGGAAGTGGAACTGGTCTGCACCGATGTGCCCGCACTCGTCGAGGCGATCCGCGGCCTCGCCGTGCGCGGGGCGCCGCTGCTCGGCATAGCGGGCGCCTACGGTGTGGCGCTCGCCGCCGTACGCGGATACGACGTCGACGACGCCGCCGAAACGCTCGCGCACGCCCGCCCCACCGCCGTCAACCTGGGCTACGGCGTCAAGCGCGCCGTGGCCGCCTACCGCGCCGGCCTCACCGGCGAGGCCCACGGTGATCCGGACCGTGCCGCGGCCGCCGCCCTCGCCGAAGCCCGCCGTCTGCACGCCGAGGACGCCGAGGCCAGCACCGCCATGGGCCGCAACGGCCTGCAACTGCTCTCCGAGCTCCTGCCCGGCGGCGGTTTCCAGATCCTCACGCACTGCAACAGCGGAGCACTCGTCTCCGGCGGCGAGGGGACCGCCTTCGCCGTAGCCCTCGCCGCCCACCGCCGCGGCCAGCTGCGCCGGCTGTGGGTCGACGAGACCCGTCCCCTGCTCCAGGGCGCCCGGCTCACCGCCTACGAGGCCGCCCGCACCGGCATGGCGTACACACTGCTCACCGACAACGCCGCGGGTTCCCTCTTCGCCGCCGGGGAGGTCCACGCCGTCCTCGTCGGCGCGGACCGCATCGCCGCCGACGGCTCCGTCGCCAACAAGGTCGGCAGCTATCCGCTCGCCGTCCTGGCCCGCTACCACAACGTGCCCTTCGTCGTCGTGGCCCCCACCACCACGGTCGACCTGGACACCCCGGACGGGGCGTCCGTCGAGATCGAGCAGCGTCCCGGCCACGAGGTCACCGACGCGGCGGGGATCGCCATGGCTCCGCTGGGCACCCAGGCGTACAACCCGGCGTTCGACATCACGCCACCGGGCCTGATCACGGCGATCGTCACGGAGAACGGTGTGATCTCGCCGGTCACCGCGGATGCCCTGGCGGCGCTGTGCTCGCCTCGTGCCCCCGGTCACGACCCAGCCTGGGGATGATCCCGGGCTGACGCAGGAGACGGCCCCCTGACCCGCGTGGACGCACGGGTCAGGGGGCCGTCGCATCGACCCGCCACCGCGTCCGTGGACCGGCCCTCCCCGTGCAGGCTGGTACTGGCGGTCCGTGGAACACGAAGGCACTGGCTGCCTCGGCCACCGGCCCGTCCACTGGTCAGGGGTGAGGTCGCCGGCCACCGGCTCGATCCCCACCGTCGAGCACCCGTGAAGGAGCCACCATGAGCACCGACCAGAAGATCGCCCTCATCACCGGGGCCAATCGCGGCCTGGGACGCGCCAGTGCGCTGCACTTGGCCGCGAGCGGCGTCGACGTCGTGATCACGTACCGGAACAACCGGACCGAGGCGGAGGACGTCGTGGCGGCCGTCGAGGGTCTGGGCCGGTCCGCCGCCGCCCTGCGTCTGGACACCAGCGACGTGAGTTCTTTCCCGGACTTCGCCGGGCAGCTGGCCGGCGAACTCGCGTCCCGCTGGGACCGGACGACCTTCGACTATCTCGTCAACAACGCCGGCCACGACCTGAGGGCAGCCTTCGCGGAGACCACCGAGAAGGACTTCGACGCCCTGGTCGACGTCCATCTCAAGGGCGCCTTCTTCCTCACCCAGACCCTGCTGCCGCAGCTCGCGGACGGCGGCGCCGTCGTGAACGTCTCCAGCGGACTGACCCGCATCATCGCCCCCGGCCACGCCGCCTACGGCGCGATCAAGGGCGCGGTCGAGGTCCTCACCCGCTACCTGGCCAAGGAGCTCGGCGGACGCGGTATCCGCGTCAACACCGTCGCCCCCGGAGCCACCGCCACCGACTTCGGCGGCGGTGGCATGAAGCACGACGAGCAGGTGCGGGCCCGCGTCAGCTCACAGGTCGCCCTCGGCCGCATGGGCGAGCCCGACGACATCGGCGCGGCACTCGCCGCGCTGCTCTCCGACGCGAACCGGTGGGTCACGGCACAGCGCATCGAGATCTCCGGAGGCCAGAGCCTGTGACCCCGGTACGAACCGCCCCGAAGTGACCTTCGTCAGAGAACAAGGTCATACGACCCGTCGCGCAGCTCGCCATGAACCTGGCAGGGTGTTCACTGTCCGGAACCTGGTGTCCGGAGCCGGTACGCGGGAATGACCTCGACGGCTCCCGACACCGCAGGTCAACGGCAGATGTCAGTGGACGGAGATCACGGCGGAGTGACGACAAACACCATGGTCAAAGCTATCGATGCGAAAATGGGATGATGGTCGCTATGAAGGGACGCGTCCTGGTCGTCGACGACGACACCGCACTGGCAGAGATGCTTGGCATCGTGCTGCGCGGCGAAGGTTTTGAGCCGTCGTTCGTGGCCGACGGTGACAAGGCCCTCGCCGCTTTCCGTGAGACCAAGCCGGATCTGGTTCTCCTTGACCTCATGCTCCCCGGCCGCGACGGCATCGACGTATGCCGTCAGATCCGGGCCGAGTCCGGGGTGCCCATCGTGATGCTCACCGCGAAGAGCGACACCGTCGACGTGGTGGTGGGACTGGAGTCCGGCGCCGACGACTACGTGATCAAGCCGTTCAAGCCCAAGGAGCTCGTCGCCCGCGTGCGCGCCCGGCTGCGCAGGGCGGAGGAGCCGACGCCCGAGCAGCTCACCATCGGTGACCTCGTCATCGATGTCGCCGGGCACTCGGTCAAGCGGGACGGGCAGCCGATCGCGCTGACCCCCCTCGAGTTCGACCTGCTGGTCGCGCTCGCCCGCAAGCCGTGGCAGGTCTTCACCCGCGAGGTGCTCCTCGAGCAGGTCTGGGGCTACCGGCACGCGGCCGACACCCGCCTGGTCAACGTCCACGTCCAGCGGCTGCGCTCCAAGGTCGAACGCGACCCCGAGCGCCCCGAGATCGTGGTGACCGTCCGCGGCGTCGGCTACAAGGCCGGACCGGGCTGACATGGCGACCTCGTACGAGCGTGAGCGGCAGGAGAGCCGGCACGCGGACCCGCTCACGGGCCTGCTGCCGGTGCTCCGCTCGTGCGTGCGCTGGGCCCGGCGGCCGCTCCAGCCCGCCACCCGGCTGTGGCGGCGCAACATCCAGCTGCGCGTCGTCGCCACCACCCTCCTGATGTCGCTGGGCGTCGTGCTGCTCCTCGGCGTGGTCGTGATCGGCCAGGTCAAGAACGGGCTGCTCGACGCCAAGCGGCAGACCGCGCAGAGCCAGGCCGTCGGCGGCTTCGCCGTGGCCAAGGAGAAGGCCCGCAACGTCACCGACAGCGGTGACACCGGCTCCGACGGGCGCAGTCAGACCGACACCGCGACGTGGCTCAACAACCTCGTCGAGCAGCTCGCCAGCGGCGGCCAGGGCGTCTACTCCGTCGTCGCCCTCAGCTCCAACGCCGAGCAGCAGACCTACAGCGCCCAGGCCGACAGCCCCGGCACCCACGGTCCCCGCGGCTCCGGCGGGGTGTGGCCCGAGGAGAGCGTGCCCGCCGATCTGCGGCAGTCCCTCGACCGCACGCTGGAGGTCTACGAGCGCTACACCTCGATGAAGAGCGACAGCGTCCCCCGGGGGGAGCCCGCCCTCATCGTCGGACAGCGCCTCAACGACCCCAACGGCAAGCCCTACCAGCTGTACTACCTCTTCCCCTTCGACCAGGAGGAGAAGACCCTCGGCCTGGTCAAGGGCACCCTCGCCACCGCCGGCATCTTCGTCGTCGTGCTGCTCGGCGCCATCGCCTGGCTCGTCGTCCGCCAGGTCGTCACCCCCGTGCGCATGGCCGCCCAGATCTCCGAACGGCTGGCCGCAGGCCACCTGCAGGAACGCATGAAGGTCACCGGCGAGGACGACATCGCCCGCCTCGGCGAGTCGTTCAACAAGATGGCCCAGACCCTCCAGGTCAAGATCCAGCAGCTGGAGGACCTGTCGCGGATGCAGCGCCGCTTCGTCTCGGACGTCTCCCACGAACTGCGCACCCCGCTGACCACGGTCCGCATGGCCGCCGACGTCATCCACGAGGCCCGCGAGGACTTCGACCCGGCGACGTCCCGCTCCGCCGAACTGCTGCAGAACCAGCTGGACCGGTTCGAGTCGATGCTCTCCGACCTGCTGGAGATCAGCCGTTTCGACGCCGGTGCCGCGGCCCTGGAGGCCGAGCCGATAGACCTGCGCGACGTCGTGCGCCGGGTCGTCGACGGCGCGGAGCCGCTCGCGGAGCGCAAGGGCAGCCGCATCGTCGTCCACGGCGACGAGCAGCCCGTGACCGTCGAGGCCGACGCCCGGCGCGTCGAGCGCGTCCTGCGCAACCTCGTCGTCAACGCCGTCGAGCACGGTGAGGGCCGCGACGTCCACGTCCGCATGGCGTCCGCCGGCGGCGCCGTCGCCGTGGCCGTCCGCGACTACGGCGTCGGCCTCAAGCCCGGCGAGGCCACCCGCGTCTTCAACCGCTTCTGGCGCGCCGACCCCGCGCGCGCCCGCACCACCGGCGGCACCGGCCTCGGCCTGTCCATCGCGCTCGAGGACGCCCGGCTGCACGGCGGCTGGCTGCAGGCCTGGGGAGAACCGGGCGGCGGCTCGCAGTTCCGGCTGACCCTGCCCCGTACCGGCGCCGACAGCCTGCGCGGTTCCCCGATCGCCCTGGAACCCGAGGACTCCCGCCGCAACCGCGAGCTGAACGCCGGCGCGGCCCACCGCTCGATGCCCGCCGGGGCCACCGCGCTCGGCGCGGCCCTCGAAGGCGCCGCGGTCCAGCCGCACACCCCGGCCCTGCACGGCGTGCCGGTGTCGCGGTTCGCCGCGCCCGCCATCCCCAACATGCCGCTGAGTCCTCCCCGGCCACCCGCCGCCGACCCCGCCGCGCTGCCCGGCAACGGCGCCCGCGTCGTCGGCCACCGCGCCGGCAGCGGTACGGCCACCCACACCACCACGGACCAGGCGCGGGAGGACGAGAGCTGATGCGCGCGAAGGGGGGCGGCCGACCGCGGCCGGTCAAGGCGGGCATGCTCCTGTGCTGCCTCCTCGTCCTGCTCACGGGCTGTGCCTCGATGCCCAGCAGCGGCGAGGTGCACCGGGTCGGCGGCGAACAGCACGCCGACAGCGACCCCCAGGTGCGCGTCTACGGGGTGAAACCGCAGAAGGGCGAGACGCCCCGGGAGATCGTCAGCGGATTCCTGGAGGCGACCACCAGCGACGAGGCGAAGTACGACACCGCCAAGCTCTACATGACCAAGGAGCAGGCCCAGCGGTGGAAGCCGGACTCCGGCATCACCATCCTCGGCGACGGCCCCACCCAGGTGCAGGAGCCGGGATCCACGGGCGACGGCAAGGGCGACGACGGTACCCAGATCAGCCTCACCGGTGAGAAGGTCGCCGCCGTCGACGCCCGGCACGCGTACCGCGCGGACGAGGGCACCTTCAGCACCGGCATACGGCTGACCAAGGAGAACGGCGAATGGCGCATCGCCGGCGTGGCCGACGGGCTCGTACTGAGTGAAGCCGACTTCACCCGCTTCTACCGCTCGGTGGACACCTACTACTTCGCCTCCCTGGGACCCGACGCCCTCGCCGAGGGCAAGCGCCGCGAGGCGCTGGTCGCCGACCCGCTGTACCTGCGCAAGCGCATCAACCCGCTGGGCGCCACCGTCGACGCGCTGCTGGCCGGGCCGACCGAATGGCTCGAACCCGTCGTCGAATCGGCCTTCGCCAGCGGCATCCGCGCCACCAAGGTCACCCTGGACGACACCCAGCGCCTCACCGTCCGGCTCAACCGCGCGCCCGGCGACAGCCTCCGCTGCCGGCGGATGGCCGCCCAGCTCATCCAGACCGTGCAGGGCATGTCCTCCAGCCCGCTGCCGTCCGTGGACGTGCAGAGCCCGGGCAACCGCACCGCCTGCTCCCTGCAGCGCGAGCAGGCCGCCCGCGACTACGCACCGGAGGGGCTGGCCGGGCAGGGCAACGAGCAGTACTTCGTCGACGCCGACCACCACCTCGTCAGCCTCAGCGGCGACGGCACCCAGCCCATGACCGTGCCCGGCCCCTTCGGGTCGGGGCCGCTCAAGCTGGGCACCGTCGCGGTGCGCCGCGACGAGCAGTCCGCGGCCGCGGTCACCGAGGACGGCGCCAGCCTCTACGTGGCCCCGCTGGACGCCGGCGGCGAACTCGGGCCGGTCGTGGCCCGCAGCCAGGCCGTCGACAAGAAGAACCGGCTCAGCGCCCCCAGCTGGGACGGCTACGGCGGCCTGTGGGTCGCCGACCGGGACCCGAACCGGCCCCGGCTGCTCATGTTCCGCGACGGCGCCGGCACGCCGGTCGACGTCACGGTGCCGGAGCTCGGCAACGGGCGCATCGAGTCGCTGCGCGTCGCCGCCGACGGCGTCCGCATCGCTCTGCTGGTGAGCGAGGACAAGCACACCACGCTGCGGCTCGGCCGCATCGAACGCACCGGGCCGTCCGACGACCCGCAGATCGCCGTCGCCGACCTGCGCCGGGTGACCCCGCAGCTGGAGGACGTCATAGCGGCCTCCTGGGCCGGGGTGAGCCGCCTCGTGGTCGTGGGCCGGGAGACCGGGGGCGTGCCGCAGATCCAGTACGTCGACGCGGACGGCTCGGCCTCCTTCACCCCGAGCCTGCCGGGCATCAGCGGCGTGAAGTCGGTGGCCGCGTCCGAGAACCAGGACAAGCCGCTGCTCGCGGAACTGGACGGCGGCATCTTCCGGCTGCCCCCGGACGCGAACTGGAAGGAAGTCACCCCCAAGGGCACCGCGCCGGTCTATCCGGGCTGAGCCGGCGGGCGCCCGGCGCCGGGCACCGGGTCGTCGGGCGCCCCTGGTAGGAGGCTTCTCCCGGGGGTGTCCCGGCCTCCCGCGAAGCTTTACCCACAGGAGTTGTCCACAGCCCTGTGGACAACCCTGGCGGATGTCGCCCCCACCCGGCATCGTTGAGTCATGCGAGGCCTGCGGGGATGGTGGCGCGAGATCGCCGGGCTGGTGCTGCCGGGGGAGTGCGCGGGGTGCGGTGCGCCGCGTACCGGACTGTGCGAGGAGTGC
This sequence comes from Streptomyces sp. NPDC002574, assembly GCF_042889545.1. Taxonomy (NCBI): domain Bacteria; kingdom Bacillati; phylum Actinomycetota; class Actinomycetes; order Kitasatosporales; family Streptomycetaceae; genus Streptomyces; species Streptomyces sp. NPDC002574. The sequence goes on along the minus strand of NZ_JBIARB010000001.1, from coordinate 817,056 downwards.
GGGGCGACGCTGCACGAGCCGGGGGCGCGGCGCGTGTGGCCGGACCCGCCGCCCGCCGGGCTGCCGGAGGTGTGGGCCGCGGCCGTCTACGCCGACCAGCCGCGCGCCGTGCTGCTCGCGCACAAGGAGCGCGGCGCCCTCGGGCTGGCGCGCCCGCTGGGCGCGGCGCTGGCGGGCGCCGTCTACGCGGCGGCGAGGGGAGGGGGTGGGGGTGGGTCCCCCCGGACCGGACCGCTGCTCCTCGTCCCCGTCCCCTCCTCCCGCCGCGCCGTCGCCGCCCGCGGCCATGACGCCACCCGCCGCATGGCCCGCGCCGCCGCCGCGGAACTGCGCCGGGACGGGCTCCCGGTGCGGGTCGCCGCGGTCCTGCGGCAGCGCCGCTCCGTCGCCGACCAGGCCGGCCTCGCCGCGCCCGACCGCCTCGCCAACCTCTCCGGGGCACTGGAGGCCGTACCGGGCGCGGCCGGACTGCTCTCATGCACGGCCGCCGTTCTCGTGGACGACCTGATGACCACCGGCGCCTCCCTGGTGGCCTCCGCGCGGGCCGTCGAGTCGGCCGGCGGCCACGTCATGGGTGCCGCCGTGATCGGCGGCCCGGCCCCGCTGCGCCGCCGAACGGAGTAGCGGGCCGCATCGCGCGCGGGTGCCGTGCCGTCGGCCGCGGCACCGCCCGGACAGGCGCCGCGGACAGCGCGCTCCGGTGCCCGGGAGAGGGCCCGCGCACCCTCGTGCGCGGGTGGTCACGTCCGCGCGCCGGTAAGCGGAACCCCCCGGGCACCGGCGATGTTGCAGGTCGTGCAACCGCCGTTTCACCCGAACGGAGGTATAGCGCCGCTGGGGGTGCCGACCGTGGTGCTCCGGGTCTATGTTCGGTTGTGAGGGACGGGGCCGCCTGCGGTGGCCCGCCGTTCCGCGGACCGCGGGTTGTGGTTCACCCACCGTTCAGTGGATGTTGATCTTTCTCCCGGGGGAGGAGGAGGTGAGAGTCGCGGCTTCGCCGCCCCGGAAGGCCTCCGGAGGTGCGCGGAGCGGCAACGAACGTCGACGCCGGGCGGGACCTGGTGCCCGCCGGCCTCAGCGCAAGGGATCCGTCCTGTGCGAACGGGGCGATCCGGGAACGGAGTTCTGCGTGGACATCGTCGTCAAGGGCCGCAAGACCGAGGTGCCCGAGCGGTTCCGGAAGCACGTGAGCGAGAAACTGGACAAGATCCAGAAGCTCGACGGCAAAGTGATCAGCCTCGAAGTCGAGGTGTCCAAGGAACCGAACCCCCGGCAGTCGGACCGCTCCGACCGGGTGGAGATCACTTTGCTCTCGCGTGGACCGGTGATCCGGGCCGAGGCCGCCGCTACGGATCCGTATGCGGCGCTCGACCTCGCGGTGAGCAAGCTCGAGGCGCGACTGCGCAAGGCCGCCGACAAACGCAGGGTGCACCACCGCGGCGGCAGCCGCGCGACCCTGAGCGTCGCGGAGGCGACGGCCGTCCTGGCCGCCGAGGAGTCCAACGGCACCCGGCCCGCGGACGAGTCCGCCGCCGGTGTGCCCACCACCAAGATGGGATCCCTGGAGGTCCAGGGCGAAGGCCCGCTGGTGGTGCGCGAGAAGACGCACGCGGCAGCACCGATGACGCTCGACCAGGCGCTCTACGAGATGGAACTGATCGGGCACGACTTCTATCTGTTCATCGACTCCGACACGGAACAACCGAGTGTCGTCTACCGGCGGCACGGCTACGACTACGGCGTCATCCACCTCAAGGCGGACCCGTCCGTGATGGTGGCGCCGTCCGGCGCGGGAGGAGCGCTGCGCCGGTGATGTGACGGTCTCGGGTGACGCCCCCGGGCGGGAAACGACCTCCGCCCGGGGGCGTTGCCGTGCCGCGGCATGGAATCATGGCCGGGCAGCCGACTTCCGGGCCGCATCGCCCGGTTGGCCCGGCACGAACGTGCACAAAAGAGTGCAACGACCACGGGCTGCCGGCCCGAGGGGGAGGAACCGATGGCCGACAGCTTCGAGCCCGCGCCGTCCGGTGCGACGGAACCCGGTGGCGGGGCCGCGCAGGACGTGGGCGCGAACGGCGCCCACGGCACGGGTGGTGCGCCGCGCAAGGAGCCCATCAGGGTCCTCGTGGTGGACGACCACGCGCTCTTCCGGCGGGGCCTGGAGATCGTGCTCGCGCAGGAGGAGGACATCCAGGTCATCGGCGAGGCCGGGGACGGCGCGGAGGCGACGGAGAAGGCCGCCGACCTGCTCCCGGACATCGTGCTGATGGATGTGCGGATGCCGAAGCGGGGCGGGATCGAGGCCTGTACCTCCATCAAGGAGGTGGCGCCCAGCGCGAAGATCATCATGCTGACGATGAGCGACGAGGAGGCCGACCTCTACGAGGCGATCAAGGCCGGCGCCACCGGCTACCTCCTCAAGGAGATCTCCACGGACGAGGTCGCCACCGCGATCCGCGCGGTCGCCGACGGGCAGTCGCAGATCAGCCCGTCGATGGCGTCCAAGCTGCTCACCGAGTTCAAGTCGATGATCCAGCGCACCGACGAGCGCCGGCTCGTCCCGGCACCCCGGCTGACCGACCGTGAGCTGGAGGTGCTGAAGCTCGTCGCGACGGGGATGAACAACCGGGACATCGCGAAGGAACTCTTCATCAGCGAGAACACGGTGAAGAACCACGTGCGCAACATCCTGGAGAAGCTCCAACTGCACTCGCGGATGGAGGCCGTGGTGTACGCGATGCGGGAGAAGATCCTGGAGATCCGCTAGCCGCGGACCGACGTACCTGCGGGCGGACCGACGCTCCGGCGCACCTGCGCACACGGACAGGCCGACGGGCGCGGCCGCCCTTCGGGGTCACGCCACCGCGGCCCGCAGCGCCGCCGCCAGAGCGGGGTCGTCCAGCCGCTCGACGCGGACGCTGTCGCAGCCGACCCATTGCGCCGCTTCGCGCAGTGCCTGGGCCATGGGTTCCACGGCGCGGGCGGAGTCCAGGGTGACCTGACGGGCGATCAGGGTGCTGCCCTCGCGGGCCGGGTCGGCGCGTCCGACGAGCCGGCCGCCGGCCAGCAGCGGCATCGCGAAGTAGCCGTGGATGCGCTGGGGTTTGGGGACGTACGCCTCCAGGCGGTGCGTGAAGCCGAAGATGCGCTCGGTGCGCGGCCGGTCCCAGATCAGCGAGTCGAAGGGCGACAGCAGGGTGGTCCGGTGCCGGCCGCCACGCGCGAGCTCGGCCAGGGCGGCGGGGTCGGCCCACGCGGGCTTTCCCCAGCCCTCGACCTCGACCGGGACCAGACCGGTGTCGGCGACGACGGCGTCCACCTGCTCGCCCTTGACGCGGTGGTAGTCGGCGAGGTCGGCGCGGGTGGCTACGCCCATGGCCGCGCCGGCCTGGGCGACCAGCCGGCGCAGGCACTCGGCGTCGTCGATGTCGTCGTGGAACAGGGCGTCTGGGACGGCGCGTTCGGCGAGGTCGTAGACCCGCTTCCAGCCGCGCCGTTGGGCGCAGACCACGTCACCGGTGTCGAGCAGCCACTCCACGGCGATCTTCGTTTCGGACCAGTCCCACCAGGGGCCGCCGTTCTTGGCGCCGCCGAGTTCGGTCGAGGTGAGCGGCCCGTCGGCCTTGAGCCGGTCCAGCACGGCGGCGATGGAGCGTTCGGCGTCCTGCAGCACGTGCCAGCGGTGGCCGCGGGCGCGGCGGGCCCGGCGGCGGAAGGCGAAGTGCGGCCATTCCTCGACGGGCAGGATGCACGCGGCGTGCGACCAGTACTCGAACGCGTGGTTCTCGGTCCAGTACGCCGTCTCGACGGCGGTCCTGCCGACCGCGCCCAGCCGTGCGTACGGAATGAGTTCGTGGGAGCGCGCGAGGACGGAGATCGTGTCGAGCTGCACCGCGCCGAGCCGCCGCAATATGCCGCGCACGCCGCCGCGGCGCTCGGGGGCGCCGAGGAATCCCTGGGCGCGCAGTGCCATGCGGCGGGCCTCGCCGGCGGAGAGGGACGCGGGCTTGTTCATGCGCCCCAGCGTAGAAGCAGGGTCCGACAGTCCTCCCGGTCGGCCCCGGCCCGACTCGTCCCGCCCCGGCTCAGCGCCGGACCGTGGGACGCGGGGTCACTCGCCCGGGTACGGCAGGTACGCCGTCGCGCCGTCCGTCCCGAGGTCGGAGGGCAGCAGCGAACCGCTCCAGGCGTCCCGCCGGGTTCCTTGGTGGACGATCCGGGCGCGCAGGGTGCCCTCCATGCGGAAGCCCACCTTGAGGGCGACCGCGCGGGAGCCGTGGTTGCCGGCCTCGGCGTACCACTCCAGTCGCTCGACGCCCAGGTCGGACAGGGCCCAGCGGACCACGGCGGCGGCGGCCTCGGCGGTCAGGCCGCGGCCGCGGTGCTCCTTGGCGGTCCAGTAACCGAGCTCGGCCTGGCGTTCCACGGTGTGCAGCTGCTGCAGTCGCACCAGCCCCATGGCTCCCACGAGGTGTCCCTCGTCCCGGGTGACCACGGCGAAGTTGTAGACCAGGTCGTCGCGCCAGCCCTCGGTGCAGATGCGGCCGACGAAGTCCTCCGCGTGCTCCCGGGTGTAGGGGGAGGGCACCGAGGTCCAGCGCGGGATCTCGGGGTCCTGGCAGGCGGCGAGGACGGCGTCCGCGTCGGCCGGCCCGAAGGGGCGCAGCAGCAGGTGCTCGGTGGTGAGGGTCAGCGGTTCCATGCGGCCTCCATGTGCGGGAGTATCCAGGAACGGGCGGTCGCGCACGACCGGATATCGCCTCTCGGGCGTGGTGGTTCGCGGGTGAGAACCGCCCGGCTTGATGACGGACCTCCCGGCCTGCTGGGGTCCTCGCTTACGATGGCCGTTGCAGCGGGGTGTGACCTGCTGTGCCCAGCGCGAGAACCCGTGCCAGGCCCGACCGGCAAGGAGCCAGCCTACGTGTCCGTCCTCAACAAGATCCTGCGTGCAGGCGAAGGCAAGATCCTGCGCAAGCTGCACCGCATCGCGGACCAGGTCAATTCCATTGAAGAGGACTTCGTCAATCTGACGGACGCCGAGCTGCGGGCCCTCACGGACGAGTACAAGCAGCGTTACGCCGACGGCGAGAGCCTGGACGACCTGCTCCCCGAGGCGTTCGCCACCGTCCGCGAGGCCGCCAAGCGCGTCCTGGGGCAGCGCCACTACGACGTCCAGCTGATGGGCGGTGCCGCCCTGCACCTCGGCTACGTCGCCGAGATGCGCACCGGCGAAGGAAAGACCCTGGTCGGCACGCTGCCGACGTATCTGAACGCGCTGTCCGGCAAGGGCGTGCACCTGATCACCACCAACGACTACCTCGCCGAGCGCGACTCGGAGTGGATGGGCCGGGTGCACCGCTTCCTGGGCCTGCAGGTCGGCTGCATCCTGGCGAACATGAACCCGGGGCAGCGCCGGGAGCAGTACGCCTGCGACATCACGTACGGCACCAACAACGAGTTCGGTTTCGACTACCTGCGCGACAACATGGCGTGGTCGAAGGACGAACTGGTGCAGCGCGGTCACTACTTCGCGGTGGTCGACGAGGTGGACTCGATCCTCATCGACGAGGCCCGTACCCCGCTGATCATCTCGGGCCCGGCGGACCAGGCCACCAAGTGGTACTCCGACTTCGCGCGCCTGGTGACCCGCCTGAAGCCGGGCGAGGCCGGCGGCATGGGCAAGGCGGAGACCGGCGACTACGACTTCGACGAGAAGAAGCGCACCGTCGCCATCCACGAGACCGGTGTCTCGAAGGTCGAGGACTGGCTGGGCATCGACAACCTCTACGAGTCGGTGAACACCCCGCTGGTGGGCTACCTGAACAACGCCATCAAGGCCAAGGAGCTCTACAAGAAGGACAAGGACTACGTCGTCATGGACGGCGAAGTCATGATCGTCGACGAGCACACCGGCCGTATCCTCGCCGGTCGCCGCTACAACGAGGGCATGCACCAGGCGATCGAGGCGAAGGAGGGGGTGGACATCAAGGACGAGAACCAGACGCTCGCCACGATCACCCTCCAGAACTTCTTCCGCCTCTACGACAAGCTCTCCGGCATGACCGGTACCGCGATGACCGAGGCCGCCGAGTTCCACCAGATCTACAAGCTCGGTGTGGTCCCGATCCCGACGAACCGCCCCGTGAGCCGCCAGGACCGCGCGGACCTGATCTACCGCACGGAGGAGGCGAAGTTCGCGGCCGTCGTCGAGGACATCGTCGAGAAGCACGAGAAGGGCCAGCCGGTCCTGGTCGGCACGACCTCGGTGGAGAAGTCCGAGTACCTGTCGCAGCAGCTGAACAAGCGCGGCGTCCCGCACGAGGTGCTCAACGCCAAGCAGCACGAGCGTGAGGCGTCGATCGTCGCGCAGGCGGGCCGCAAGGGCGCCGTCACGGTGGCCACCAACATGGCCGGCCGCGGTACCGACATCAAGCTCGGCGGCAACCCGGACGACCTCGCCGAGGCGGAGCTGCGCCAGCGCGGCCTGGACCCGGTGGAGCACGTCGAGGAGTGGGCGCAGGCCCTGCCGGAGGCGCTGGAGCGCGCCGAGGCGGCGGTCAAGGCCGAGTTCGAGGAGGTCAAGGAGCTGGGCGGCCTCTACGTGCTGGGCACCGAGCGCCACGAGTCGCGGCGCATCGACAACCAGCTGCGCGGCCGTTCCGGCCGTCAGGGCGACCCGGGCGAGTCCCGCTTCTACCTCTCGCTCGGTGACGACCTGATGCGTCTGTTCAAGGCGCAGATGGTGGAGCGCGTCATGGCGATGGCGAACGTGCCGGACGACGTGCCGATCGAGAACAAGATGGTCACCCGTGCCATCGCCTCCGCCCAGTCGCAGGTGGAGCAGCAGAACTTCGAGATCCGCAAGAACGTCCTGAAGTACGACGAGGTGCTCAACCGGCAGCGCGAGGTCATCTACGGCGAGCGCCGCCGCGTCCTGGAGGGCGAGGACCTGCACGAGCAGGTGCGTCACTTCATGGACGACACGATCGACGACTACATCGCGATCGAGACCGCCGAGGGCTTCGCCGAGGACTGGGACCTGGACCGGCTGTGGGGCGCCTTCAAGCAGCTCTACCCGATCACGGTGACCGTCGAGGACCTCGAGGACGCCGCCGGGGACCGGGCGGGCATCACCGCGGACTTCATCGCGGAGATGGCCAAGGACGACATCCACGAGCAGTACGACGCCCGGGAGAAGCAGCTCGGCTCGGAGATCATGCGCGAGCTGGAGCGGCGCGTGGTGCTGTCGGTGCTGGACCGCAAGTGGCGTGAGCACCTGTACGAGATGGACTACCTGCAGGAGGGCATCGGCCTGCGGGCGATGGCGCAGCGCGACCCGCTGGTGGAGTACCAGCGCGAGGGCTACGACATGTTCAAGGCCATGATGGACGGCATCAAGGAGGAGTCCGTCGGCTACCTGTTCAACCTGGAGGTCCAGGTCGAGCAGCAGGTCGAGGAGGTGCCGGTGGACGCCGGTGCCGAGGACGCGGTGCCGACGCTGATCAAGCAGGACGCCCGTCCGGAGATCCGCGCCAAGGGCCTGGAGGCCCCGAAGCGGGCGGACCGGCTGCACTTCTCCGCCCCGACCGTGGACGGCGAGGGCGGCGTCGTGCAGGGCGAGTTCGACAACGGTGACGGTGACGGTGACGTCGCCGAGTCGGACGGCCTGACCCGGGCGGAGCGCCGCCGGGCGGCCAAGGGCGGCCGGCGCCGCAAGAAGTAGCCGGCGGCCGCGGAGGGCACCTCCGCGGCGTCGCGCGCGGCCGGGGCCGGTCTCCTTCGGGAGGCCGGCCCCGGCGGCGTTCAGCGGGCCTCCACGGCGGTGCAGCGCCAGCAGGCGGGGCCGCCGCCCGGCCGGGTGCCGTCGCGCTCCAGGCGGAAGGCGAGCGCCCGCACGATGCCCGGGGCGAGGACGACGGTGGCGGCGACCTCGATGGCCGTGCCGTCGGGGCAGGGGGACACGTGCGGCCTCCTGAGCAGCCGGGGCGTGTGCCCGCGGGCGACGTAGGCCCAGTCGGTGCGGGCGTTCACCAGGTTCCACAGGTGGTCGTACGCCTCCGGGCGCACGCGTCCCGCGAGGCCGGCCACGGGCCGCCGTCCGGTGAGGACGTCCAGCAGCCGTCCGGCGAACCAGATGTGGGGCGGCAGGGCGGTGACGTTCTGTGTGCGTGTGGTCGCGGTGCGTGATGGTGCGCTGGCAGGCATGTGCGGACCCCCGTGGTCTACCGATTGGTAACCGGGTTGTACGGGGCGGGCCGCCAGGTGGGGAAGCCGGGTGGGGGCGGCGCGGGAGGCGGGCCGGGATTCACCTATCCGGGGTGCCGCGCACGTATGCTGACGCCATGCGCGTCTACATCCCCACGACCCTTCCCGGCCTGGCCGAGGCGCACAAGGCCGGCGAGCTGGGCCCCGCCCCGCTGGACGCCTTCGCGGTCACCCCGAGCCTGCGCGAGTGGTACGTCTCCGACGACATCGAGGAGCTGGAGTACGCCGCCCTGACCCGAGCCGCCCAGAGCTCGCTGCGGCAGCTGGCGCTCGCCCCGGACGCGCCGCGCCGCCGTGTCGTGCTCGCCGTGGACGTCGCCGACGCCGCGGTCTCCTTCGACCCCGACCGCGCCCTGGACCCCTCCGCCCTGGGCTCGGTCCGCCTGGCCGCACCCGTGCCGATGGCGCGGGCCGCCGCCGTGCACGCGGACGCCGACGACGCCGGGCCGGACATCTCCGCGGCCGCGGACGCCCTGGGCGCGGCCGACGCCGGCGACGACGACGCGCGCTTCACGGTCGACGGCGCCGAGGACCACGAGCTGCTCTGGTACGCCACCCAGGAGATCCCCACGCTGATCGCGTGACCCGTGACCCGTGACCCGTGACCCGTGACCCGTGACCCGTGACCCGTGACCCGTGACCCGTGACCCGTGACCCGTGACCCGTGACCCGTGACACCCGTGCCGCGGACCGCGCGGAGGCGTTCCCCGGGCCCCGATGTCTACGATGCGGCTTCGTATGTGACCTCGGCACTTGCCTTGGGCCGGGAGGGTCTGGGTACGGTTTCGGATGTGAACGCGCATCTGGTGTGGGACTGGAACGGCACGCTGCTCCACGACATCGACGCGGTGATCGAGGCGACGAATGCCTCCTTCGCCGAGATCGGCCTTCCGCGGATCACGCTGGAGCGCTACCGCGAGCTGTACTGCGTGCCCGTGCCGAGGTTCTACGAGCGGCTGATGGGGCGCCTGCCCACCGAGGACGAGTGGGAGGTGATGGACGAGATCTTCCATCGCCACTACTGGGCCCTGGCCGGCACCTGCTGCCTCGCGGAGGGCGCCGCGGAGATCCTGGCCCGCCGGCGGTACGAGGGGCTGACCCAGTCCCTGTGCTCGCTGGCCCCGCACGAGCAGCTGATACCGATCCTGCGCACGCACGGCATCGAGAACCACTTCGTGCGCGTGGACGGCCGCACCGAGGGCAGCCACACCGGCAAGTCCGAGCAGATGGCCCGGCACCTGGCGGCGATGGACGGCATAGTGGCGGGCCGGGTCGTGGTCATCGGCGACGCGGTCGACGACGCGGTGGCGGCCCAGCACGTGGGCGCCCTGGCGGTGCTGTACACGGGCGGCTCGCACAGCCGGGCCAGCCTGGAGAAGGCCGGCGTCCCGGTCGTGGACACCCTGGTCGAGGCCGTGGAGACGGCCGAGGCCCTGGTCGCCTGAGGGCCCCGGCCTCCCCGGTCGCGGACGGGCGGTGCGGCGCCCTGCCTCAGGTCACCCGCCTCAGGTGACCGGCGCCTTGGACCGCAGCACGGTCAGGAACTCCCGCATCCACGAGGGATGGTCCGGCCAGGCCCGCGAGGAGACCACCATGCCGTCCACGACGACGGCGGTGTCCTGGAAGCCGGCGCCCGCCGCCTCCATGTCCATCTCCAGCGCCGGGTAGGCGGTGACCCGGCGGCCGCTGAGGGCGCCCACGGCGGCCGTCAGCAGCGGTCCGTGGCAGATCTGGGCGACCGGCTTGTCGGCGTCGAAGAAGGCCTTGAGCACCTTGCGGAGCTCGGGGTCGTTGCGCAGGTACTCCGGGGCGCGCCCGCCGGGGACGACGACGGCCGCGTACGCGCCGGGGTCGACATCGGCGAAGGACAGGTCCGCCTGCCAGGTGTAGCCCGGCTTCTCGGTGTAGGTGTCGAAGCCCTCCTCGAAGTCGTGCACGACGAACCGCAGCTTCTTGCGGGTGGGTGCCGCGATGTGCACCTCGTAACCCTCTTCGAGGAGTCGCTGGTACGGGTACATGACTTCGAGCGATTCGGCGGCGTCGCCGGTGACGATCAGGATCTTGGTGGCCATGACCGGGTTTCCCGTCCCTTCCCGTCGTGTGTGTGAACGTCTCGCTACGACCTCCGTACGGTCACCTCCTCAACCTGCACCCCTGCGGCCGGACTGTCCAGTTCGTCAAAGATTGGTTCGTGCTTTTGTACACAAAGAGCCCCTGACAGCCCCCCCGGCCGTAGCGATAGCCTTACAGCGTGATCAGCGCTGATCCATCGATCACCCACACCTACGTCACGCAACGGCGCGCGACAGGGAGCATGAGGACATGCAGACCAAGCTGGACGAAGCCAAGGCCGAGCTGCTGGAACGGGCGGCCCGCGTGGGCCCCGGACCTTCGGCGGGGGGAACGCCGGCTCCCGGCACGGCAGCGGCGAACGACGGCCAGGGCCCGGTGAAGGAGGCGCTGGACTCCTTCCTGCAGCGCTACTACCTGCACAGCGCCCCCGAGGACCTGCTCCACCGCGACCCGGTGGACGTCTACGGCGCCGCGCTGTCCCACTACCGCCTCGCCGAGGTCCGCCCGCAGGGCACCGCGAACGTCCGCGTGCACACGCCCTCGGTCGAGGAGAACGGGTGGACGTGCAGCCACACCGTCGTCGAGGTGGTCACCGACGACATGCCCTTCCTCGTCGACTCCGTCACCAATGAGCTGTCCCGGCAGGACCGCGCGATCCACGTGGTCGTCCACCCGCAGATGCTGGTGCGCCGCGACCTGACCGGCAACCTGCTGGAGGTGCTGGAGGCCGTCCCCGGCGACGGCGCCCAACTGCCGCACGACGTGCTGACCGAGTCCTGGATCCACGTCGAGATCGACCGCGAGACCGACCGCGAGGACCTCAAGCAGATCGGCGCCGACCTGCGCCGTGTGCTGTCCGACGTCCGTGAGGCCGTCGAGGACTGGCAGAAGATGCGCGACGGCGCGCTGCGCATCGCCGACGAGCTGGCCGCGACCCCGCCGCCGCTGCCCGAGCAGGAGGTCGGCGAGGCCTGGGAGCTGCTGCGCTGGCTGTCGGACGACCACTTCACGTTCATCGGCTACCGGGAGTACGCGCTCACCACGGAGAGCACCCCCGAGGGCCAGGAGGACGTGCTCACCGCGGTGCCCGGCACCGGGCTCGGCATCCTGCGCTCGGACCCGCACCACCACGACGCCGAAGGCCGCCACAACGCCCACCCGGTGTCGCCGTCGTTCAACCGGCTGCCCGTCGACGCCCGCAAGAAGGCCCGTGAGCAGCGGCTGCTGATCATCACCAAGGCGAACAGCCGGGCCACCGTGCACCGGCCGTCGTACCTGGACTACATCGGGGTGAAGAAGTTCGACGCCGACGGCAACGTCATCGGCGAGCGACGCTTCCTCGGCCTGTTCTCCTCGGCCGCGTACACCGAGTCGGTGCGCCGCGTCCCGGTGATCCGCCGCAAGGTCGCCGAGGTGCTGGAGGGCGCCGGTGTCTCGCCGGACAGCCACGACGGCCGCGACCTGCTGCAGATCCTGGAGACCTACCCGCGCGACGAGCTGTTCCAGACCTCGCCGGACGAGCTGCGCGAGACCGTCACCAGCGTGCTGTACCTGCAGGAGCGCCGCCGGCTGCGGCTGTTCCTGCGGCAGGACGAGTACGGGCGCTACCTGTCCGCGCTGGTCTACATGCCCCGCGACCGCTTCACCACGGCGTCCCGGTTGCGGCTGACGGACATCCTCAAGGAGGAGCTCAACGGCGTCACGGTCGACTTCACCGCCTGGAGCACCGAATCGGTGCTCTCCCGGCTGCACTTCGTGGTGCGGGTCGCCCCCGGCACGCGGCTGCCGCAGCTGAGCGAGGGCGATGTCGACCGGATCGAGGGCCGGCTGGCCGAGGCCGTTCGCTCCTGGTCCGACGGCTTCGCCGAGGCGCTGAACGCCGAGTGCGGCGAGGAGCGCGCCGCCGAGATGAACCGCCGCTACGCGCAGGCCTTTCCCGACGGCTACCGCGCGGACTTCAGCCCGCGCGCCGCCGTCGCCGACCTGCAGCACCTGGAGCGGCTCAACGGCGAGGACTTCTGCCTCAGCCTGTACGAGCCGGTCGGCGCCGCCCCCGGCGAGCGCCGCTTCAAGATCTACCGCACGGGTGCGCCGGTCTCGCTGTCCGCGGTGCTGCCGGCGCTGCAGCGCCTGGGCGTCGAGGTCACCGACGAGCGCCCCTACGAGCTGCGCCGCGCGCCGACCTCGTCGCAGGCCGGCGAGGAGGGCGCGGGACGCGCCTGGATCTACGACTTCGGGCTGCGCATCGACCCCGCGCTCGGCGACCTCGGGGACGACGCCCGCGAGCGCTTCCAGGACGCCTTCACCGCGACCTGGACCGGTCAGGCCGAGAACGACGGCTTCAACTCGCTGGTGCTGAGCGCCGGTCTGACCTGGCGGCAGGCGATGGTGCTGCGCGCCTACGCCAAGTACCTGCGGCAGGCCGGTACGGCCTTCTCGCAGGACTACATGGAGGACACCCTCCGCAACAACGTCCACACCACCCGGCTGCTGGTCAACCTCTTCCAGGCGCGGCTCTCCCCGGACCACCAGCGGGCCGGCAGCGAGCTGACCGACGCCCTGCTGGAGGAGGTGGACGCCGCCCTGGAGCAGGTCGCGAGCCTGGACGAGGACCGCATCCTGCGCTCCTTCCTCACCCTGATCAAGGCGACGCTGCGCACCAACTACTTCCAGCGCGCCGAGGGCGGCAAGCCGCACGCCTACCTGTCGATGAAGTTCGACCCGCAGGCGATCCCGGACCTGCCCGCGCCGCGCCCGGCGTACGAGATCTGGGTCTACTCCCCGCGGGTGGAGGGCGTGCACCTGCGCTTCGGCAAGGTCGCCCGCGGTGGTCTGCGCTGGTCCGACCGGCGCGAGGACTTCCGCACCGAGGTGCTCGGCCTGGTCAAGGCGCAGATGGTGAAGAACACCGTCATCGTGCCGGTCGGCGCCAAGGGCGGCTTCGTCGGCAAGCGGCTGCCCGACCCGGCGGCCGACCGCGACGCGTGGCTGGCCGAGGGCATCGCCTCGTACAAGACCTTCATCTCCGGCCTCCTCGACATCACCGACAACCTGGTGGGCGGGCAGGTCGTGCCGCCCGCCGACGTGGTGCGCCACGACGGCGACGACACCTACCTGGTGGTCGCGGCCGACAAGGGCACCGCGTCGTTCTCCGACATCGCCAACGAGGTCGCCGACTCCTACGGCTTCTGGCTCGGCGACGCGTTCGCCTCCGGCGGCTCGGTCGGGTACGACCACAAGAAGATGGGCATCACCGCCCGCGGCGCGTGGGAGTCCGTCGAGCGGCACTTCCGCGAGATGGGCCACGACACCCAGAACGAGGACTTCACCGTCGTCGGCGTCGGCGACATGTCCGGTGACGTCTTCGGCAACGGCATGCTGCTCAGCGAGCACATCCGGCTGGTCGCCGCCTTCGACCACCGGCACATCTTCATCGACCCCACGCCGGACGCGGCGACCTCCTACGCCGAGCGGCGCCGGATGTTCGAGCTGCCGCGCTCCTCGTGGGCCGACTACGAGGCCAAGCTGATCTCGGCCGGCGGCGGGATCTTCCCGCGCAGCGCGAAGGCGATCACGCTCACCCCGCAGATCCGCAAGGCGCTCGGCATCGAGCAGCCGGCGGCGAAGATGACCCCGGCCGAGCTGATGAAGTCGATCCTCAAGGCCCCGGTCGACCTGCTGTGGAACGGCGGTATCGGCACCTACGTCAAGTCGTCCACCGAGTCGCACCTGGACGTCGGTGACAAGGCCAACGACGCCATCCGCGTGGACGGCGCCGAGGTGCGCGCCAAGGTCATCGGCGAGGGCGGCAACCTGGGCCTGACCCAGCTCGGCCGTATCGAGTTCGCCCTGGCCGGGGGCCGGGTCAACTCCGACGCCATCGACAACAGCGCCGGCGTGGACGCCTCCGACCACGAGGTCAACATCAAGATCCTGCTCAACGCGGTCGTCGACGAGGGCGACATGACGGTCAAGCAGCGCAACACCCTGCTGGCGGAGATGACCGACGAGGTCGGCTCCCTGGTGCTGCGCAACAACTACGCGCAGAACGTGGCGCTGGCCAACAGCATGGCCCAGTCCGCCAGCCTGCTCCACGCCCACCAGCGCTTCATCCGCCGCCTGGTGCGCGACGGCAAGCTGGACCGGGCGCTGGAGTTCCTGCCGACCGACCGGCAGATCCGCGAGCGGCTGGCCGCCGGCCAGGGGCTGACCCAGCCGGAGGTCGCCGTCCTGCTGGCGTACACCAAGATCACCGCCGCCGAGGAACTGCTCGCCACCGACCTGCCGGACGACCCGTACCTGCGGCGGCTGCTGGACGCGTACTTCCCCAACGCGCTGGGCGAGCGCTTCTCCGCGCAGATCGACGCCCACGCGCTGCGCCGCGAGATCATCACGACGGTGCTGGTCAACGACACCGTCAACACCGGTGGCAGCACGTTCCTCCACCGTTTCAGGGAGGAGACCGGCGCCACCAGCGAGGAGATCGTCCGGGCGCACACCGCGGCACGCGCGATCTTCGGGCTGAGCCGGATCTGGGACGACGTCGAGGCGCTCGACAACGTCGTGCCGGCCGACGTCCAGACCCGGGTGCGGCTGCACTCGCGGCGGCTGGTGGAGCGGGCCTCGCGCTGGCTGCTCAACAACCGGCCGCAGCCGCTGCGGATCGCCGAGACCATCGAGTTCTTCCACGACGGGGTCACCCGGGTCTGGGCCGAGCTGCCCAAGCTGCTGCGCGGCGCGGACCTGGAGTGGTACCAGTCGATCCACGACGAGCTGACCGGCGCGGGCGTGCCGGAGGAACTGGCCACCAAGGTGGCCGGGTTCTCCTCCGCCTTCCCGGCGCTGGACATCGTGGACGTCGCCGACCGCAGCGGCAAGGACCCGCTGGCGGTGGCCGAGGTCTACTACGACCTGGCCGACCGCCTGCAGATCACCCAGCTGCTGGACCGCATCATCGAGCTGCCGCGCGCCGACCGGTGGCAGTCGATGGCCCGCGCCTCCATCCGTGAGGACCTGTTCGCCGCGCACGCCGCGCTGACGGCGGACGTGCTCTCGGTGGGCAACGGCTCCTCCACCCCGGAGCAGCGGTTCAAGAAGTGGGAGGAGGCCAGGGGCGCCCTGGTCGCCCGGGCCCGCACCACCCTGGACGAGATCCAGGGGTCGGAGGCGTTCGACCTGGCGAACCTGTCGGTGGCGATGCGGACCTTCCGCACGCTGCTGCGCACGCACCACTGACGGTCCCCGCGAGGGCCGCGGCACAACAGGAGGGGCCGGGGGAGATCCCCCGGCCCCTCCCGTGCTGTCGGCGCCCGGTCACCCGATCCGGTACAGCCGTTCGTGCGTGCGCGGGCCGGTGGCGACCAGGGAGGTGTCCGGCGGGGCCGGGGCCTTGGGCGCCGTCATGACCCAGCGGACGTGGTAGCGGCGGGCGATGGCCCGCCGCTGGTCCGGCGCGGTCGTGGGGGCCAGGAAGGTGCGGACGTCGGCGGCGCGGCGCCCCCGTTCCGCCGCCGAGGTCGACGGGTCGGGCCAGGTGGGGGCGACCAGGAACGCGCCGTAGGCCGGCATGACGTGCGAGGGACCGTAGGCGTCGGTCAGGACGACGTCGCCGACCGCCACGTGCCGCTGCGCCCACTGGTAGCTCGGCCAGTGGTTCAGCCGCTGCAGGTGCACCGCCGGCGGCACGTAGCGCGTCGGGACGATCGCGCCGGCCTGCGCCACCAGGCCCACGCAGGCCGCGACCGCGGCGAGCGGTGCCAGCACCGTGCGCAGCAGCGTCCACGGCGGGGCCTCGGCGAGCTCGACCGCCAGCGCGAACTGCAGCGGCACCAGCAGCAGGCCGAAGATCCGCCCGTAGGAGTACTCGCCGCTGAACCAGCCGTACGCGGCCACCGCGCAGTCCCCGGCGAACATCAGCACCAGCGGGTCCAGCGGATTCAGGCGCAGCCGGTACAGCAGCGCCGGCAGACCGGCCAGGGCGAGCCCGTACCACTGCCACAGGTCGCCGTAGAGCTGCCGGTGGATCCCGTCCACCGTCGGGTCGCCGAGCAGCGCGGAGACGCTGAAGTACGGCCACCAGCCGGCCACCGCGAAGGCGACGGCGGCGGTCAGCGCCCAGCGGCCCAGGATCCCGGCGACGATCGGGGTCTGCTGCAGGCCGAGCACCAGGGCGGCCACGCCGATGACGGCGCCCATCGCGGTGAACGGGTGGACGAGCAGGATGACGCCGAGCAGCAGTCCGAGCCCGGTGTGCAGCCACGGTCCGCCGACGCCGCGCCGCGCGGTGCGCGCGGTGATCGCCCACGCCCAGAACGTCAGGCCGATCGCGAAGGCACTCGGGTAGGTCAGCCCGCGGGTCATCGACTGCAGCCCGAGGAAGCCGCTCCACTCCTTGTGCTCCGGCCCCCACAGCAGCACGAACGCCGCCAGTGCCAGGACCGGCGCCCAGCGGCGCGTGCTGAGGGTGCGGGTGAAGGCGCCGATGCCGGTGACGACCAGGGCGAGGTTGAGCGGGCCGCAGACCTTCAGCAACTGCCAGCCCGGCACCCCGGTGAGCTTGCTCAGCAGCCCCAGCAGCACCGTGTAGGGGGTGAAGTAGGGGCTGCCGGCGCCGGGCATGTCGAGCAGCGGGTTGGACGGGTGCCGCCAGTCCGCCGCGATCCGCTCGATCGCGGCGGCGTGCTGCCCGAAGTCGGCGGCCGGTACGGCGTCCCAGGTCTTGAGGGCCACCACCAGCCAGAACAGGGTGCCCAGAATCAGGTACGGCGAGGGGCGCCGCACCCGGCGCAGCTCGTAGGTCTGGATGCGCCAGTCCCGCTGGGTCGTCAGAACGCCGGTCACGCAGCCCTCCCGGCCGTCGTCAGCTCGTCACCACGATGTTCGATCGTGGCACGCGGTGCTGCATCCCCGGCGGGTCCGTACGGGGACGTGTCCCGGTGCGGCCACCCGTTCGTGGGAGGGGCTACGGCCGACTGGCGGCCTCCCGGGGAGCGCCGGACGGGGGGCCCGCCGGCCGCGGCACCGAGTGCAGCCGCGCGGGGGCCGGGGCCGGGGTGCGGGCGTCGAGCGGCACCATCGGCAGCGGCGAGTCGTCGCCGAGCAGGACCCGGCGTACGACCCGCTCGGCGGCCCGCCCGTCGTCGAAGCCGCAGAAGCGGCGGCGGAAGGCCGCCCGCAGCGCGCGGGCCCGCTCGTCGTCGAAGGCGCCCTCGCGGAAGACCCGGACGAGTTCGTCGTCGCTCGTGGAGACCGCGCCCGGGGTGTCGCCGGGTGTGCCGGACAGCAGGTCGAAGTAGACGCCGCGGGAGGCCCGGTAGGCCGGCCAGTCGTCGGCGTGGACGACGATGGGCCGGTCCAGCAGCGCGTAGTCGAACATGATCGACGAGTAGTCCGTGACCAGGGCGTCCGCGGCCAGGCACAGCTGTTCCACGGACGGGTGCCGGGACACGTCGATCAGCAGGCCCTCCTCGTGCAGGGCCCTCAGCGCCGGGTCCTCGCCGTGGAAGTAGTGGACGCGGGTCATCACGACGAAGTCCTCGCCCAGCGCGCGGCACACCCGGCCGAGGTCCAGCCGGGGCACCCAGTCCTTCCGGTAGTCGCGGGTGGTGGGCGCGTACAGGATCGCGGTGCGGCCGTCGGCGATGCCGAGCGTGGCGCGGGCGGCCGTGACCTCGGCGGCCCCGGCGGTCAGGAAGACGTCGTTGCGCGGGTAGCCGGTCTCCAGGTGCTGCCAGGAAGAGGAGGGGTAGACCCGCTCCCACACCTCGCTGGAGTGGGGGTTGGAGGAGACGCTGAAGTCCCAGCGGTCGACCCGGGCCAGCAGTTTGCGGAAGCTCATGCCGCGGGCGGAGGCGGGGTAGCGCTGCTGGTCGATGCCCATCTTCTTCAGCGGGGTGCCGTGATGGGTCTGCAGATGGACGGTGCCCGGCCGCTTCACCACCTCGTTGGGAAAGTTGACGTTGCTGATCAGGTACGTGGCGCGGGCCATCAGCCGCCAGTAGCGGCGGGTGCGCGGCACCACGGCGTCCACACCCGGCGGGACGCGGTCCAGGTCGGCCTTGCGGACCACCCACACGCCCCTGACGCCGGGGGCGAGTTCCCTGGCCTTCCAGTAGATCGCGGCCGGGTTGCAGGACACGCCGCGGTCCCAGTACGCGGAGTACACCGCCAGGTGCGGGTCGAGCGGGCGGCGCCGGTGGTACGCGTACAGGGCGACCTTGGCGTGCTGCGCGAGCCGGCGGCGCAGCCGGCGCCCGCGGCGGACGAGGCCTCCCCGGCCCCGGGCGGACAGTCCGGACAGCCGCAGCAGGGCGTGGCCGCCGCGGGCCAGACGGCGGTAGGCGGCGGCCTGCTCCGGCGGCGCCTGGAAGCCCTCGGGCAGATAGGTGCCGTACCAGAGCCGCGCGAGGCGGAAGAACTCGCGGCGCAGCCGCGCCGGGATGCGGTCGGGGTTGCCCAGGCAGAACAGGAAGTGGCTGACGGCCCGTTCGAAGAGCATCGGCCGCAGCGGCGCCAGGTGCTCCCGGCCCTCGCCGTCGAGGAACTCGAACAGCCGCGTGTACTGGTCGAAGATGACGAAGTGGTTCCGGCCCGGGCTGCGGGTGCTCGCCCCGCTGCGGCGCTGCCGGTACTCCAGCACCACGTGGTCCAGGCAGGAGATCCGCCGCGCGGTGAGCATCGTCCTGTACGAGACCAGGGCGTCCTCGTAGACGCCGTCGCTGAAGGCGAAGCCGTGCTCCCGGTAGAAGTCCCGGCGGTAGACCCGGTTGGAGGTGATCGCGAACAGCCGCAGGAACTCGGGGCGTTCGGTGATCCGGAAGACCTCGGTACCGGCCGATGCCAGCAGGTCCCGGGAACGGCTCTTCTCGGCGGTGTCCCACCAGTAGGTCCGCACATGGTCGAAGTAGAGGATGTCCGGGTCGCCGTCCTGGCGCAGCCGCCGCTCGACCACCGCCAGCGAACCGGGGGCCAGGGTGTCGTCGCCGTCGAGGAAGAACAGGTAGTCCCCGGTGGCCCGTTCGGCGCCGGTGTTGCGGGCCCGCCCGACGCCCAGGTTGCGTTCGTGGTGCACCGCGACGACCCGCGGGTCCCGAGCAGCGTACTCGTCGGCGATGCGCCCGCAGTGGTCGGGGGACCGGTCGTCGACCACGATCACCTCGAGGTCGGCGACGGGCTGGGACAGCACCGAGTCCAGGCAGGCGCGCAGGTAGCCCTGCACCTTGTGGGCCGGGACGATGACGGTGAAGCGGGGCATGGGGATCCTGTGTTCTGTCGGAAATCGGTGAGGAGGAACCTTCAGCGGGGTGCGGTGCCGCCGGGGCCGAGCAGGCGGTCGGTGGCGCGGGCGGCGGCCCCGCCGTCGTCGAGGTGGCAGAAGGTCGCGCGGAAGTGGGCGTACGCGTCGGCGCTGTGCCGTGCCACGGTGTCCAGGTCGCGCAGCGCGCCGGCGACCTCGGCGGTGGAGTGCAGCAGCGGACCGGGGGCCTGGGCCTCGAAGTCGGGGTAGAAGCCGCGCAGCGTGTCGCGGACGTGCTCCAGGTCGGGGACGAGGAAGAGCATCGGGCGGCCGGTGTTGGCGAAGTCCGCGGCGAGCGAGGCGTAGTCGGTGACCAGTACGTCGGCGAGCAGCAGCAGTTCGGCCGCGTCGGGGTGCGCGGACACGTCGCGGACGAAGTCGGAGCGGCCGGGCCGCAGCCGGTCGGCGACCAGCGGGTGCGAGCGGTAGAGCAGTACGTGGTCCCTGCCGAGGGCGGCCTTGGCCTCCGCCAGGTCCAGGTGGGGGGAGCGGCGGTAGTGGCCGGAGTCGTACGCCCGGTCGTCGCGGCGCGTCGGGGCGTACAGCACCACGGTGCGGCCCCGCGGGATGCCCAGCCGGTCCCGCAGGGAGGCGGCGATCTTGTCGCGGTCGTCGGCGAACAGCACGTCGGTGCGCGGCAGTCCGGTCTCGGCGACCTCGCCGTCGAAGGCGAGGGCCGTGCGCAGCGCGCCGGTGCTGTACGCGTTCGGCGACAGCAGCACGCTCCACTGCCGGCCCGGGTCGCGCGGCGGGCGCGCCAGGTGGGCGAGCTCCGCGCACAGGGTGCCGGCCAGGTCGCGGCCGGTGCGTTTGACCGGAGTGCCGTGCCAGGTCTGCAGCACCCGCTGGTCGGGGCGGCGGACGAACCACGGCGGCAGGTGCGTGTTGGTGACCACGTAGCGGCTGCGGGCCAGCGCCTCGTACCAGGCGGCGCTGTGCAGGACCACCGGCCGCGCGGTACCGGGCGGCACCGCCTGGCCGTCCCGCACCACCCACAGGTGCTCCAGGCCGTCGGCCTCGCGGCGGCGCAGCAGTTCCTCGTGCACGGCGCGCGGGGAGTCGCCGCTGCTGCGGCCGTCGAAGGAGCTGTAGAGCACGGTGTCGCGGCGCGGCAGGCCCCGGGTGCGCGGGTAGTGCGTCCCGCGCAGCACGCGCTGCCGGTACGGGCCGCGCTGCGGCTCCGGCACGGTCGGGCCGGCCTCCACGAACAGCCGGTCGTGCAGGCGCCGGTCCACGGTGAACGCCTTGCCGCCGGAGCCCGCGGCCATCGGCAGCGCGTCGAACGAGGCGGGGGCCACCCGCACGGGCGCGTCGTGCCCGCCGGCCCGCAGCCACAGGTCCCAGCGGCCCTCGGCCAGCGGCACGGTCCCGGCGAGGGTCTCGACGCGGCCGGGGCGCACGGTCACGGTGAAGCGGCGCCCCTCGCGGTGCCGGGCGGGGCCCGCCGGGTCCAGGGACGCGGCCGCGCTGTCCAGGCGTACGGGGAAGGCGTGCTCGGCGCTGAACGTGCCATGGCGCAGGACCAGTTCGGCCCGGCCGGGCGCGGTGTCCGGCGCCAGCCGGCCGGTGAGGACGAGCGCGCCCTCGGCGGTCCAGCCGACGGCGTCCACGACCGGCTGGGGCGTGCGGTCGCGCAGCACCAGCCGGCCGGCCGCGTCGGCCTCGACCAGCAGCTCGCGGCGGACACCGGCGAACCGGGCGTCCGGGCCGAGCGGGTAGTGGCCGGCGGGCAGGTCCCCGTCGAGGTGGACCGGGTCGGTGCGGCCCGGCCGCATCAGGACGGCCTCCCACGTCTCGGTGGTCTCCGGGGCGATCTGCCGGGGGCCGGGCTCCAGCGCGGGCCGGGCGTCCCCGAGGTCGGCGAGGCGCACGCGGACCCGGCGGACGCCGTGGTCCGCGTCCTGAACCGGATACGTGAGGACCGCCCGTGTCGAGGCGAGCGTCAGGCGCAGCGCGGTGGCGTCCGGCGCGCCGGTGACGTCCAGTTCCACCGCCCCGTCGGGACCCGCCCGGTGGTCCACCACCGTCCGGGTGACCGGGTCCACCGACAGGTGCAGCCGGCCGGCCCGGTGGTACGGCACCACCCGGGTCCCGTCGCCCGCCGGGTACGACTGCGGGGAGGCACCGGATCCGGAGTCCGCGGCGCGCAGTCCCGCCGTGCGGATGACACCTCGCGCGGCGACGACCACCGCGATCCGCCACCGGCCGGGCCGCAGCCGCGCCGGGTCGACGGTGATCTCGAAGCCCGACCAGTCGTAGCAGTGTTCCTCCTGGCCGGAGCCGACGGTCGCGGCCGGCTCCTGGTGGATGCGCACCGGCAGCAGCAGGACCTTGACCCGGCGCCGCCGCCCGCTGAGCGCGACGGCGGTGATGTGGGCGTCGCCGGGCTGCCCGGCGCCGATGTTGCGCAGGTAGGCGTGGCCGCGCAGCACCAGCCGGCCGTTCTCCCGGGCCACCTCGGCGACCTCGGCGTGCACGGACAGGTCGGCGCGGCGCAGCCGTACCACGGAGGGGGGCAGTGCCATCGGGGTGCCGTCCGCGGCGGCGACCACCGCGCGCTTGCGCAGCGGCGGGCCGGCGACCGAGAAGCCGGACGGGCCGGCGCGCCGGTGGTCGAGGAACGTGACGAGGTCGTCGAGCCGGTCCTTGACGACCAGGTGCCAGATGATCCGCTGTGCGACGGGGAGTTCGGGGAAGACGCCGGGGTCGACACGGCTGAGGAAGTCCCGGCAGCGCTCCATGAACACCCGCCGGTACTCCGGTCCCGCCGTCGGCAGGGCCTCGACGAGGTCCCGGAGGTCGTCGGTGAGCACCGAGCGGTCGTAGGCGCGCTTGTACGCGCCCCGGGCGGGGTGCGCCGGGTCGGCGAGGAAGCGGCTGACCGAGTCGACGGCCGCGACGCAGTCCGCCACGCCGCGCACGCCCCGCGCGCCCCGCACCTCGGTGCGCCGACCGGTGGCCGAACCCTCGTGGACCCGCCGGTAGTGGACATGGTCGTGCAGGACGTCCACGGCCGCGGCGAGGAAGTGGGCGCGAAGGGTGAGCGGGGCGTCCTCGTACCACACGCCCTCGGGGAAGGCGAGGTGGTGCCGGTCCCAGAAGTCGCGCCGGAAGACCTTGTTCCAGGCGGCCCGGTCGGAGAGCAGGGCCGGGTCCCGGGTGACGTGGGTGCGCGGCACGTTCCGGCTGATGTCGCGCCGCGGCCAGGCCTCGGACCGGCCGTCCTCGGTGAGCAGCCAGGCGTTGCCGGTGGCGAGGTCCGAGCCGGAGGCGTCCAGCATCCGCACCAGCGTCTCGTACGCGCGCGGCGGCAGGACGTCGTCGCCGTCGAGGAAGGCGAGGTAGGAGGTGCCCGGATCGGCGTGCCGGACACCGGTGTTGCGGGCGTGGCCCAGGCCCGCGGCGTCCTGGCGGACCAGCCGGAAGCGGGGGTCGCGGTCGGCGAAGGAGCGCGCGATGTCGGCGCCCGCGTCCGTGGAGCCGTCGTCCACGACGACCACGTCGAGCGCGTCGAGGGTCTGGGCGGCCACCGAACGCAGGCACTCCGCCACGTGCGCCTCGACGTTGTGGACCGGGACGACGACGGTGAGGCGGGGCGTGCGCGGGGCCATCGGCTGACGTCACCCTTTCCGGGTACGGGCGGTGTGCGGGGACGAGGGGTTCAACTCGCCCCGGCCGCGTCGGTCACCTCCACTGCGCCGAACGGGTGAATCGACGCCGGCCTCAGCCGCCTGGCGCCGGGTCGCGGGTCTGGTCGTACACCCCGCCGGGCTCCTGCGCGGCGGCCCGCTCGCGCGCGTGCTCACGGGCCTGCGCACGGGCCTGTTCACGGGCCAGGTCGGGGGCGGGGGCCGGGTGCCGGGCCTGCGCGGGGGCGACCGGGGGCAGGCCGCCCGGCTCGCCCAGGAAGACCCGGCGCACGACCCGCTCGGCCGCGTGCCCGTCGTCCCACGGGCAGTACCGCTCCCGGAAGGCGGCCCGCAGCCGGGTGGACAGCGGGCCGCGCCAGGCGCCGGTGCGCAGGATGCCGAGGAGTTCGTCCCCGGACCCGGCGACCAGCCCCGGCGGCTCCGCGGTGATGTCGAGGTAGGAGCCGCGCGCGATCCGGTACGCCGCCCAGTCCTCGGCGTGCACGACGACCGGCCGGTCCAGGACGGCGTAGTCGAACATCAGGGACGCGTAGTCGGTGATCAGCCCGTCGGAGGCCAGGCACAGCTCCTGCACGCTGCGGTGCGCGGAGACGTCGAGCACGTTGCCGGGCAGGTCCTCGGGGAGGCCGGTCGCGCACCCCCGGTCCGGGTGCTCGCGCGGTGCCCGGTACAGGATCACGAATCCGGGGCCGAGCTCCCGGCCCAGCCGGGCCGGGTCGGCGGGCGGGCGGAAGCCGTGCCGGTGGCCGCGGTGCGCCGGGGCGTACAGCAGGGCGGTGACGCCCTCGGACAGGCCGAGGGCGGCGCGCAGCCGCAGCACGTCGTCCGCGGACGCCCGGAGCAGCACGTCGTTGCGGGGCTGGCCGTACTCCAGGGTGGTGTAGCCGGCCGGGTAGGCGCGCTCCCAGACCACCGAGGAGTGCGGGTTGGCGGACAGGCAGTAGTCCCAGCGGTCGGTGTGGGCGAGCATGCGCGCGAAGTCCCGGCCGGCCGAGGCGGCGGGGTCGCCCTGCACGTCCAGGCCCATGTGGCCGAGCGGGGTGCCCTGGTGGGTGTGCAGGTTCACCTGGCCGGGGCGCTTGACGTACGCGTGAGGGAAGTTGACGTTGTTGACCAGGTACGTGGCCCGGGCCAGCGCCGTCCAGTACGCGGGCGAGCCCGGCTGGAGGCGGCGCACCCCGGGCGGCAGGGTGCCGGCGTGCTCCTCGGTGGTGATCCAGGCCGTGCGCAGGTGCGGGGCGAGGCCGCGTACGGCGGTCTCCAGGGCGGCGGGGTTGCAGGCGTAGCCGCCGTACCGGTCCGCGGCGAAGACCGCCGACCGCGGGTCCAGGGGCCGCTGCCGCTGCAGGCGGTAGTGCGTCCGCAGGGCCGCCGTGCGGCCCGCGAGGCGGGCGGCCCCCGCCAGCGCGCGCAGCCGCCGGCGCAGCGTGCCCGCGGCCCGCACCGCGTCGAAGACGGGGCGGGCGCCGAGCCGCACCAGCAGCCGCCGGGGCCCGCCGCCGCGCCCGGGCCCGCCGCCGCGCCCGGGGCGGCCGGGTTCCCGGGGCCGCAGCCGGCGCAGGAGCAGGCCGCAGCGCTTGAAGTAGGCGGCGCGTGACGAACGGGGCAGCCGGTCGGCGCTGTTGTAGATCAGCAGCAGGTGGTCGGCCGTCCGCCGGTAGAGCGCGGGCCGCCACGGGTCGTGCACGGGATGGCGGTCGAGGAAGGCGGAGAGCCGCTCGTACTGCTCGAAGACGTCGAAGTGGCGGGTGCTGGTGGTGCGCAGGATGCTGCCGTGGCGGCGCTGCCGGTCGTGCACGCAGACCCGGTCCAGCACGGCGACGGTCCCGGCGGCGAGCAGCGCCGGGTACGTCCAGGGCACGTCCTCGTACCAGCCGGGCGGGAAGGACAGGCCGCGCCGCTGGACGAACTCCCGCCGGTAGGCCTTGTTCCAGGCCACCGGCCGCAGCCGCAGCAGGTCGGGCCGGGCGGCGAGGGGGCCGGGCGGCGGCCCGGCGTGGGAGAGCAGTCCGGCGCGGCGGCCGCGGACGACGCGGCCGTCCCAGTAGGTGCGGGCGTGGTCGAAGACCAGCACGTCGGGTTCCGCGGTCTCGGCCAGCCGGTCGGCGACGGCCCGCAGCGCGCCGGGGGTGAGGGTGTCGTCGCCGTCGAGGAAGAGCAGGTAGTCGCCGGTGGCGTGGGCGATACCGGCGTTGCGGGCCCGCCCGGGGCCCACGTTCTCGGCCAGGTGCACGGCGGTGACCCGGTGGTCGCGGGCCGCGTAGGACGCGACGACCGCGCCGCAGCCGTCGGGGGAGTGGTCGTCGACGGCGATCAGTTCGACGTCGGTGAAGCTCTGCCCGAGTACCGACTCCAGGCACTCGTGCAGATAGGCCTGCACCTTGTGGACGGGCACGATGACGCTGAACCGGGGCAAGGCAGCACATCCGTAGGATCGACGTACGCGGCTTATGCCCGTTATATCCCGCCGGGCGTGCCACATCCGGCGACCGTTCCGGCCACGGAGTGTTGCCCGGCCCCGGTCCTCGCCGCTCCTGTCCCGCCTGCCTACTTCACGGCGCCCGCCATGACGCCGGAGACGAACTGCCGCTGGAAGGCGAAGAAGACGACCAGCGGGACCACCATCGACACGAAGGCGCCCGGCGCCAGGATGTCGATGTTGTTGCCGAACTGCCTGACCTGCTGCTGCAGTGCGACGGTGATGGGCTGCGAGTCGGCGTTGGAGAAGATCAGCGCCACCAGCATGTCGTTCCACACCCACAGGAACTGGAAGATGCCGAGCGAGGCGATCGCCGGACCGCCCAGCGGCATGATCACCCGCGCGAACAGCCGCAGCTCGCCCGCCCCGTCCAGCCGCGCGGCCTCCAGCAGCTCCCTCGGGATCTCCGCGAAGAAGTTGCGCAGGAGGAAGATCGCGAAGGGCAGGCCGAAGCCGGTGTGGAAGAGGACGACGCCGATGGTGTCGCCGAAGATCCCGATGTCCCCGAAGAGTTTGGCCACCGGGACCAGCGCGATCTGCACCGGCACCACCAGCAGCCCGACCACCAGCAGGAACAGCCAGTCCCTGCCCGGGAACTCCATCCAGGCGAAGGCGTAGCCCGCCAGCGAGCCGATGACCACCACCAGCAAGGTGGCCGGCACCGTGATGAGCGCGGTGTTGAGCAGCGACGAGGTGACGGCGTCGTTGCCCAGCAGCTCGCGGTAGTTGGCGGCGGTCAGCTCCGAGGGCGCGGTGAACACCTTCCACCAGCCCGTGGCGGCGATGTCCACCGGCCCGCGGAACGAGGAGATCAGCAGCCCCACGGTCGGCATCAGCCAGAACAGCGCTACCAGCACGAGGAACACGCGCAGCACGCCGCCGCCGGCCCGCTCCGCGAGGCGTGCGGCGAGCGGCGCCCCGGCGGCCTTGCCCGCGGTCTCCGGGTGAGGGGGCCGGGCCGGTCCGGCGGGTTCCGCTGTGCCTGCGACGGTCGTCATCGGCGGGCCTCCCTGCGCAGACGGCGGATGTTGAACACCATGACCGGGACGACCAGGAGCAGCAGGATGACGCCGATCGCGCTGCCGACGCCCTGGTTGTTGCCGCCCCCGAAGGACGACAGGAACAGTTGCAGCGCCAGGACGTTGGCGTCGTCCTGCGAGGTGCTGGGCGCGATGATGTAGACCAGGTCGAAGATCTTCATCACGTTGATCATCAGTGTGACGACCACCACGACCAGCACCGGGGCCAGCAGCGGCACGGTGATCCGGCGGAACACCTGCCACTCGTTGGCGCCGTCGATCCGCGCCGCCTCCATCAGCTCGCGCGGCACCCCGGCGAGCCCCGCGGCGATCAGCACCATCGCGAAGCCCGCCCACATCCACAGATAGGCGCCGATGATGGCGGGCGTCACCAGCGTCGGGCCGAGCCAGTCGATGCCGTTGTACGGCTGCGCGAAGTTCGACGCGGGCAGCCGCAGTCGGGCACCGGCCGCGGACGCCGGGAGCGCGAAGGTGCCGTCCGCGCCGGACGTCGCGGAGGCGACCACCCGGCCGTCCTCGACGGCCTCGACCCGCACGCCCTTCAGCGCCTTCTCCCCGGCGTCGACGGCCCCGGCCGTGCCTCCGCCGCCCGGCTTGAAGTCCAGCCACACGGTGCCGGTCACCCCGGGGCCGGCGGCCGCCTGCCGGGCGTCCCCCGCCCCCGCGGGCAGCTCGGCCGCCGGGATGCCGATCAGCGGCAGCGCGACCGCCGTGCCTTCCTGCGCCGCCTGCTTCGTGGTGTACGAGCCGCCGCCCGAGGCCGCCAGCTCCCCGCCGGGGCGGGGTCTGGCCCCGGGGTAGGCGGAGGAGTCGGCGAAGGTGTCGTGGACGCCGACGACGACCGCGTTCGCCGCTCCGCGCGCCGGGTCCTGCTCGTACACCAGCCGGAAGATGATCCCGGCCGCCAGCATCGAGATCGCCATCGGCATGAAGACGACCAGCTTGAACGCGGTGCCCCAGCTCACCCGTTCGGTCAGCACCGCGAAGACCAGGCCGAGCGCCGTGGCCAGGACCGGCGCCACAACCACCCAGACCGCGGTGTTGCGCAGCGCGGTCAGGGTGCTGTCGTCGCTGAAGACCGAGCCGTAGTTCTCCAGCCCGACGAAGCCCGATCCCGCCTTGTCGAAGAGGCTGCGCCAGAGCGTGTACGCGATCGGGTACACCACCAGCGCCCCCAGCAGCACCAGCGCGGGCAGCAGGAAGACCGCCGCCACCCAGCGCCGTGTGCCCGTCACGCCCTTGCGCCGCGCCGCGGGCACGCCGCCCGGGGCGGCAGGACCCTGCACGGTCGCCGCCGTCGCCATCGCGGTCGCCTCAGCCGGCGTACGCCTTGGCGGCGTCCGCTTCGAGCCTGGCCTGCGCGCCCGCCACATCCGAAGGGTTCTTCAGGAAGTCCTGGAGATCCTTCCACTCGCCCTTGCCCGCCGTGCCTCCGAAGGCCGCCGGCGCCTGGTCGGACATGTCGAAGCGGAAGTCGTCGCCCGCCGACACCAGACCCTTGGCGATGGAGCGCGAGACCTCGTCCGGGTACACCGACAGGTCCAGGGACTTGTTCGGCGACACGAAGCCGCCCGAGGACGCCCACACCCCGGCCGCGTCCGTGGAGGCGAGGAAGGTCACCAGCGCCTGCGCGCCCTTGGAGTCCTTCAGGACGACGCCCACGTCACCGCCGCTGACCACCGGCGCCTTGCCGGAGCCGACCGCCGGGAAGGGGAAGACCTTGGCGTCCTCGCCGACCTTCGCCTTGGTGTTGTCGCCGATGAACGCGCCCACGAAGTCGCCCTCGTAGACCATCGCGGCCTTCGGCGGATTGCCGGTGAACGTCTGCGTCACCGACGTGGGGAAGTCGGTCTGCAGGGCGCCGCTCTGGCCGCCGGCGATGAGGTCCTTCTTGCCGAAGAGCCCGCCGAGGGTGGTGAGGGCCTCCTTGACCGAGGGATCCGTCCACTTGATCTTGTGCGCGGCGAGCTGGTCGTACTTCTCGGGGCCGGCCTGGGAGAGGTAGATGTTCTCGAACCAGTCGGTGAGGGTCCAGCCGTCGCCGCCGCCCACCGATACCGGGGGCGTGCCCGACTCGAAGATCGTCTCCGCGGTCTTGAGGAAGTCGTCCCAGGTGGCGGGGGGTCCGGAAATGCCCGCGTTGTCGAAGGCGGAGGTGTTGTACCAGACCAGCGACTTGTTGGCGGCCTTGGCGTAGACGCCGTACTGCTTGCCCTCGTACGCGCCGAGGTCCTTCCAGCCCTGCGTGAAGTTCTTGTCCAGCTGGGCCTGCGCCTCGGGGCCGAGCGGCTTGAGCCAGCCCTTCTGCGCGAACTGCCGCAACACGCCGACCTGCGGCAGGAACGCCACGTCCGGCGGCTGACCGCCCTCGATCTTGGTACCGAGGAAGGTGGAGACGTTGTCGCCGGTCGGCACGAACTTCAGCTTCGCGCCGGTGCGTTTGCCGAACTCGTCGAGGACCTTCTGGAAGTGCTTCTGCTCGGGGCCGGTCCACACCGCGGCGACCTCGAGGCTCTGCCCCTTGAGGTCCGGCAGCGCCACGCCGCCGGTCCCGCCGCCCGAACCGCTCGGCGACGCCGCCCCGTTGTCGCCGGTGCCGCCGTTGTCGTCGTCGCTGCCGCCGCAACCGGCCGCTGTCAGTGCCAGGGCGGCCGCCGCCACCACGGCGACGACGGCCCTGCGCGTACCTCGCGTGCGCCTGCTGGATGTCCGCATCTGCCTGCCCATCCCCTCAGCGCGGAAGCACGCCGCGGTGGCAGCCCGCCGGTTGGCCGAGTCGGCTGCGCCGGGCGTCCCGTCCCCGCGTCGTCCGCTGTTCCGCGTCCAGTGTTACGCCCGGTCTGATAACCGCCGCAATACCGCCCACGCGTCAGGCCGTTGGATCGTGACCTTCATGTGACCGGCGAACCGGTCGAGCGGGCGAGAGTGCCGTCGGCCCGGCGGACGTAGAGGGTGAGGGCTTTCGCGGAGCCGGTGAGCGCGGCGCCGGTGCGGCTGGTGGCGCCCACCGGGACGGGCACCCAGCCGGACCCGGCGCCCACGGCGGCGGCCAGCCCGCCGCTGTCGGACGGGGCCAGGACGTACAGCCGGCCCCCGGACACCGCGGCTTCCGGGCGGCCGGTCGCGTCCAGTCCGGTGATCGGTTCCGAGGGGCGCCAGGCGCCGTTGACGTACGGCAGGCGCAGCACGGCCCCGTCGGCCTTGCGCACGACGAAGGCGTCCAGGGTGCCGCGGGCGCGCGAGACCAGGCCGGGCGCGGAGGTGATGCGGCCGGCGGTGGGCACCAGCGCCCAGGCGTTCCATCGGCCGTCCACCCAGGAGGAGGTGACCAGGTCGCCGTCGGACCGGGCGACCAGGTCGATCCGGCCGGGGGCGGAGGACGCGGCGGCCGGGGTGGTGTCGAAGGTGGCGGGCTGGTCGACCTGGTACCAGCCGCCCCACGCGCCGTCGCTGAGGGTGCGCCGGTAGACCTTGTGGTCGGTGCCGAGCGCGAACACGTCGAGCTGCCCGGCGCGCGAGGAGACGGCGGACGGGTCGTCGGCGACGCTTATCCCGGTGAGCCGGTGCCAGCTGCCGTCCACCAGGTACCACAGGTTCCGGTCGGTGCCCCGGGTGAAGACGTACGTCGCACCCGCGGCGGTGACCGCCCGCGGCCGTCCGGTGGTCTCCACCCCGGCGACCGGGAGCCGCGGCAGCGCCGTCAGGCCCGACCAGCGCAGCGACGCCTCCCCGGCCGCGTCGGCGGCGTCCGCGGCGGAACTGACGGCCCCCTGCGGGGAGGCCGCGGCGCCGGTGGGCGCGGTGGGGGTGGGCGCGTGCGTCGTGGAGTCGCCCGGCTCCTGGTCCTCGCGGCTGGTGGAGCCGCCGTCGTCGGATCCGGAGGCGGCGATGGCCCAGCCGCCGAGCCCGGCGGCCACCAGGGCCGCCGCGGCGGCGGCCCCGATCTTGGCCCGGCGGCGCTGCGGTGAGTCCGTCACGGCCCGGTGCCGGTGGCGGGCCCGGCCGCCGCGGGGGTCGTCGCCCGCGGCGCGGCCGGCGGCGAGCTCCTCGGCAGTCGGCAGCTTGATGCTGGTGTGCGTGTCCCGGGTGGAGTCCGGGGCCGCGCCCCTGACCAGCGGGACCGCGCCGCGCCGGCGGCCGGCCGGCGGGTCGTACGGCTCGCCGGTGCCCGCGGGTTCGGCGCCGAAGCCGCCCGCGTCCTCGTGGTGGTGGTCGCCGGGCGCGTCCACCTCCAGCGGCGGCAGCCCGGCCAGATCCGGCAGCAACTCGCGCAGCCGCGCGCCCACTTCCGCGGCCGTCAGTCGCGAGGCCGGCGCCTTGGCCAGGCACTGGGAGAGCAACTGCCACAACTCGTCGGGCAGGTCGGGCAGCGGCGCCACCGACTCGGTGACGTGCCGGCGCAGCACGGCGCCGGGGTGGCCGCCGCCGAACGGCGTGAAGCCGGCGAGCAGTTCGTACAGGACGGTGGCGAGCGCGTAGATGTCGACCGAGGCCCGCGGCGGCAGGCCCTCGATGATCTCCGGCGCCAGGTAGTCCGGGGTGCCGATGATGCGGGTGGCGCGGGTGCGGCGCGGGGAGTCCACCAGCCGCGCGATGCCGAAGTCGGTGAGCAGCGCCGGGGGCGCCCCGCCCGGTCCGGGCGGCGCGGCGGAGTCCAGCAGGACGTTCTCCGGCTTCACGTCGCGGTGGACGACGCCCGCCGCGTGCGCGGCGGCCAGGCCGTCGGCGACGTCGGCGGTGACCGAGACGGCGGCCTCGGGGGAGAGCCTGCGCTCCCGCTCCAGGCGGGAGCGCAGGTCGGTGCCGCGCACGAGGTCCATGACCAGTGCCAGGTCGGAACCGTCGACCACGAGGTCACGGATACCGACGATGTGCGGGTGGTGCAGTGCCAGCAGGGCCGTGCGCTCCTGGACGAAGCGGCCGACGAGGTCCTGGTCGGAGGCGAGGTCCTCGCGCAGCAGCTTGATGGCGACCGGGCCCTCGGGGCCCTCGCCCAGCCACACCGTGCCGGCGGAGCCGCGCCCCAGCACCTGGTGCGCGGTGTACCGGCTGCCGATCTTCCGTCCCAAGGCTGCTCCGACTCCTCCGACGTGCCGTCGTGTTGGCGACAAAGCTACGCGGATGCGAGCCGGTTGGGGGAACCAGTCGGGGGTGAGTGCGGCTTCTGCGGAAGAAATCACCCTCCAGAAGTCGACAAATCACCAGCACGGGCAGTCTCAGCCGGTGAACGTGAACCAGTTGAGATTGACGAAGTCGGCGGGCTGACCGCTGGCGAAGGTCAGATAGACGTCGTGCGTCCCGGTGATCGCCGCGGTGTTGGCCGGGACCGTCGTCCAGTTCTGCCAGCCCCCGGTGCTGCCGACCGCGAAACTGCCCACGGGGGTCGCGGTGGGACTGTCCAGCCGTACTTCGACCAGTCCGCTCACCCCTGCCGCGGCGCCCGAGGCGACCCGGGCCTTGAACTGGTGGGCGGCGGTGGAGCCGAAGTCGACGGCGTTGTAACGCAGCCAGTCGCCGCCCGCGATCCAGCCGACGTCCTGGCCGCCCCCGGTGTCGGTCGTGGTCTCGGTGGCGGTGCCGGACTGGGCGGCGTACGACTCGGCCTGGATCGTGCCGTAGGCACCGGTGCCGCCGCCTCCGCCGCCCCCACCCCCGCCGCTGCCGGCGGAGTTCCAGACGGCCACGTAGTCGACCAGCATCGGCACGCCCGAGGCGGTGGAACCGGTCGGAGTGCCGCTGCCCGCGACGCCGTTGGGGAAGGCGCCGCCCATCGCCACGTTCAGCAGCACGAAGTGGCCGTGGTGGGTGGCGTTGGCCCAGGTCGTCGCGTCCATCTGCGAGGCGTTGACGGCGTGGTACTGCACGCCGTCGACGTACCAGCGCAGCGTCTCGGGGCTGACGCTGCGGTCCCACTCGAAGGTGTAGGTGTGGAAGGCGCCCTGGCAGGCGCTGCCCGGGCACGCGTGGACGGCGCCGAGGCCGTTGGTCTCGTTGCAGGGACCACCGGGGTTGCCGCCGCAGTGCAGCGTGCCCCAGACCTGGTTGATCCCGTTGACGTTCTCCATGATGTCGAACTCGCCGATGCCGGGCCAGTTCTGGTAGTTGCCGCGGTAGTCGGCGCCGAGCGTCCAGAACGCGGGCCAGTAGCCGGCCGCCGCGGCGCCGGTCAGGTTCGGCATCTGGATGCGCGCCTCGATGCGGGCCCGGCCGCCCGCGGCCGCCTGGAAGTCGGTGCGGCGGGTCTCGATCCGGGCGGAGGTCCAGCGCCCGGAGCCGTCGCGGACCGGGGTGATGCGGAGGTTGCCGCCGCCGTCCTGCTGGAGGTTGGTGCTGCTCGCGGTGTACGTCTGCACCTCGCCGGTGCCCCAGTTCGCGGGGCCGCCGGGGTAGGAGGTGCCGGTGTCGGTGATCCAGTCCGTGCCGGAGGGGGCCGACCCGGCGCTGCCGGTGAAGTCGTCGCTCCAGGTCAGGGACCAGCCGGTGCTGGGCGGGGGGACGCTGGCCGAGGCCGGGCCGGCGAGGGCCGCGGCGAGCGCGAGCAGTGCGGCCGCGCCGGCCCGGACGAGAGTTTTGGACGCGCGCATGACAAGTCCTCCTGGTGAGGAGAGGTGGGGGAGCGCGTGAAGGGGGTTGCCCGGGCAGTTCACTGTCCGCCCGGGCTGACGAGGCGTCAAGGCGTGGCGCTTGAAAACGCTCTCAGAATTTTCCGCCGTCACTCTTTGAAGGCAGAAGGTGCCGCGCTCCGCGCTCCCTGCCGCGCTACTGGCTGGGAGTGCCGCTGGTGGAGTCCCCCAGCGACTTGATCCCGTTCCAGATGTCGGTCACCCACGTGGACAGGGTGTCCCAGAGCCCCTTGCCGGTGTCGAACCAGCCCTGCAACGGGCCGAAGTACCAGGCCAGCAGGAAGATGACGACCACGACGACGATCATCGTGAAGCAGCCCTTGAGGCACCCCAGGCCGGGGATGCGCATCGGGTTGGCGCTGCGCCGGCGCGGTTCGCGGGCCGGGGGCGGCTCGGGGGCGGGCGGCCGCTGCGGCTCGTAGTGCCGGGGCGGCTGCTGCTCGTAGCGCGGCGCCTGCTGCTGCGGCCGGGGCGCGTACTGCTGCGGCTGCTCGTAGCGCGGCGCGGGCTGCTGCTGCGGCTGGCGGTGCTGCGGCGGGCGCGGGGGTTGCTGGTGCTGCGGCTGCTGTGCGTACCCCTGCCCACCGGGCTGCTGCTGCCGCTGTTGCTGTTGTTGCTGCTGGTAGGACTGTTGCTGCTGGTAGGACTGCGGCGGCTGCGGGGGCTGTGCGCCCGGCTGACGGCGCGGGCGGCGGCGCAGCGGGTCCTGCTCGGGGTCCAGGTACTGGATCTCGGTCTGCTCGGCGCGCGCCCGGGCCCGGTTGAGCTGCGACTCCCACGGGTGCGGGCCCTGCGGCGGCTCGTTCGGCGGGCCGCCGGGCACCGGCGGCATCACACGGGTGCCGTCGGCGCCGCCGGCGGGCTGGGAACCGCCCTGGATGACCTGGGTCGGGTCGGCGCCGCTCTCGGCCGCGTTGGCGGACAGCACACTGGTGGCGGCCGTCGGGTCGTACCCGCCCATCGGCGAGCGGTTCGGCAGCACCTGGGTGGGGTCCGCCGTGCCCGGCGGCACCAGGGGGGTGTCCGGCACGGTCGCGGGCGCGGGGTCCGGCGCGAGCAGCGCGGCCACGCCGATGGCGGCCTCGGCCTGGGCCGGTGAGGCGTGGACGCCCACGCCCGCGGCCACCACGCGCAGGGCGCGGGCCAGGTTCTCGGCGCTGGGGCGCTCGGCGGGCTCCTTGCGCAGGCAGCGCTCGATGACCGTCCACAGCGGTTCGGGGACGGTCGTGGGGCGGCGCGGCTCCGCGCTCAGGTGCCGTTGCAGCACTTCGAGCGCGCTCTCGCCGTGGAACGGCGGACGGCCGGTGACCAGCTCGTACAGCAGGATGCCGGCGCCGTAGATGTCCACCGCGGAGGTCTGCGGGCGGCCCTGTGCGGACTCCGGCGCTATGTAGGCGGGGGTCCCCACGAATTCGTGGGTCCGGGTGAGGCCGGGCGAATCGGCCAGCCGGGCGATGCCGAAGTCGGTCAGCATCGGGTGCATCTGGGCGCTGCCGTCCGGGCCGGTGACGGTGGCGAGCAGCACGTTGGCGGGCTTCAGGTCGCGGTGCACGACGCCGTCGGCGTGGCTGGCCGCCAGCGCGTCGGCGATGGCCGCGGTCAGCAGGGCGGCGCCCACGGGGGAGAACGGACCGTTCTCGCGCAGGTGGCGGTAGAGGTCCGGGCCGTCGATCAGGTCCATCACCAGGGCCAGCAGGTCGCCCTCGACGACCAGGTCGCGCACGCGGACGATGTGCGGGTGGCGCAGCCGCAGCAGC
Source organism: Streptomyces sp. NPDC002574 (assembly GCF_042889545.1). Taxonomy (NCBI): domain Bacteria; kingdom Bacillati; phylum Actinomycetota; class Actinomycetes; order Kitasatosporales; family Streptomycetaceae; genus Streptomyces; species Streptomyces sp. NPDC002574. The sequence continues at coordinate 781,874 of NZ_JBIARB010000001.1, read as the reverse complement.
ACCGAGCGCTCGCGCAGGAAGCGCATCACGACGTCGGGATCGCTCGCGAGCTCTTCCTTGAGCACCTTGATCGCGACGGTCTCGCCGGTGTCCCGCACCTGGGAGCGCCACACGGTGCCCGTGGCACCGCGTCCCAGCGGCTCCACCAGTTCGTATTTGCTGCCTACCGGCCGCACGTCTCGCACTCCCTGGATCTTGGCCTGGTCCGTGGCCTGTGTGCGCCCACTGTAGTGCCGCGTCATGGGAGCGGAGCTCGTTCACGCACGGGGCGGGCGTGGGATTAGGACGCGGAGTACGGTCGATTGGTTGCTTTTTCCGCCCAATGCTGATCATTCAAGATCGTGAAGGTGGGCACCGGCGGCAACCTGTCAGTGGCGAGTGGGAGGATGCGCGTGCGGATCGCGGATCGCTGAGCAACGGGAGCCGGTCGGTTCGTTCTTGTACGTGTCGATGTGCCCGGACACGGTGGGTGGGGCGAGTCCCCTTCCTGCCGCCGGACCGGGCAGAAGGGACCGTGGACGGAGATGCAGATCCGGCTGACCGTTCTCGGGCCGCGCGGCGGCCGGGGGGCGCGCTCCTCCGACGTGCTCGTCACCGCGCCGGCGGGCACCCTCCTGGGGGCCGTGGCGGGTGCCCTGACCTCGGGCACGGGCAGCTCCGGGCAGCCCGCGCGGTCCACGGCGTCCCTGAGGTCCCTGCCTCCGCTGTACGCCGGGGCCGAACGGCTGGACCCGGCCACCGCCGTACTCGGTGTGCCGCCGCTGCTCGACGGCGCCGTGCTCTCGCTGCACGCCCCGGCCGACGGCCACCACGAGGAACGCCCCTCCGCCGCGGCCCGGCTCCATGTCATAGGGGGTCCCGACGCCGGCGGGGTCCACCTGCTGCAGGGCGGGCAGATCCGGGTCGGGCGGTCCGCCGACGCCGACGTCCCCCTGGACGACCCCGACGTCTCCCGGCTGCACTGCGCCATCACCGTGGACGCCGGGGGCCGGGTCACCGTCCACGACCTCGGCTCCACCAACGGCACCACGCTCGACGGGCAGCCGGTCGGGCCCCGCGGCGTCCCGTTCGCCCCCGGGGCCCTGCTGCGCATCGGCGAGTCCGTCCTCCAGCTGGAACCCACCCCGCCCGGGTCGACGGTCCCGCCGCCTCCGGCGTCCGTCCCCGCCATCCCGGACGCCGAGGGCCATCTGCACGTCACCCTCCCGCCGGCCTCCTGGCCCGACGGCGAGGCCGTGGCGGCCTGGCGGCCCGCGCGGTCCGCGGAACGCCCGGACGGCCCCGCCTCCCCCGGCGAGGCCGCACCGGATGCCCGCCCGGCGCCCGCTCCCGGCGCCGCGGAGGCGTCCCCGGCACCCGCGGCACCTGCCACGGCTCCCGCCGCCCCCTCGGGAGGCCGCCGCGACACCCCGCAGCGCGGCCTGTCCGAGCAGACGCGGGCCGTCCTGCCCGCGCAGAGCCGCCGCACCGCGGGCCGGGCCGCCGAGGCCGGCAGCCGGATGGCCGGGGCCATAGGAAGCTGGGCCCGGCGGCTGGCCGCGGGGCGCGGCCCCGCCGACGGCACGGGCCCGGACGGAGCCGCGGGCCCGGGCCACGACGTCACCGACGCCGTCGGGCTGCGCGACCGGTGGCCGGACCCCGCCGCCGTGCTGCTGACCGCCCTCGGGCCGGGCCCGCGGCTGTGGGAGCGCGCCCCCGGCCACCCGGACACGCTGACGGTCCGCCTGGGCACCGCCGACCTCCCCGCCGAGGACGGCTACCGCACGCTGCCCGCCGTCCCCTTCACCATCGACCTGCGCGACCCGCACACCCAGGTGCTCGGCCTCGCCGGCCCGCGCCCCCGGCTCACCGGGTTCGCCCGGGCCGTGATCGCCCAGCTGTGCGCCCTGCACGCGCCCGGCGCGCTGGAGGTCGCCCTCCTGGCCGCCGACCGCTCCCGCCCCGTGGAACAGCGCGCGGAGGAGTGGGCCTGGCTGCACTGGCTGCCGCATCTGCGCCCCGCCCACGGCCAGGACTGCCGCCTGCTCACCGCGACCGACCGCGAGCAGGCAGAGGCCCGCGTGGCCGAGCTGGTCCGGCGCATCGAGGAGGGCCCGCTCGGGAGCGGCTGGGCGACGGCGACCGCGGAGGCGGTCGTCAAGGCCGCCGCCGACCGCGAGGGACCGCACACCCTGCTGGTCGTGGACGGCGACCCCGGCTCGGCCTATCTCGGCGAGGCCGTCGACCGGATCGCCGCCACCGGGCCGTCCGTCGGCGTCCATGTGCTGTGCCTGGCCGAGAGCGCGGACCGGCTGGCCGCCCAGTGCGGCGCCGTCGCCGTCCTGGAGGGCGACGTGGCCACCACCTTGCGCATCGAGCCGCACGGCCCGGAACGGATGACGGTCGAGGCGGTCTCCACCGCCTGGGCCGAGCGGTTCGCCCGGGCCCTGGCACCGCTGCGCGAGGGCGACGCCGCCGCGCCCCGCGTCACCCGCTCCGCGCTGCCGCGCACCGCCCGCCTCCTGGACGAACTGGACCTCGCCCTGGCCACCCCGGCCAAGATCGCCGCCCGCTGGGCCGAGCCCGCGCCCGCCGGCGGCGCGGCCGCAGCCGTCCTCGGCGCGGGTCCCGGCGGCCGCGTCCTGGTCGACCTGGTCGCCGAGGGCCCCCATCTGCTGGTCGGCGGCGCGCCCGGCTCGGGCAAGACCGAACTGCTGCGGTCCGTCGCCGCCGCCCTGGCCGCGGCCGAGCGCCCGGACCGGCTCGCCCTCGTACTCGTCGACGGCGCGGGCACGGAGCGCGGCGAGGGCCTGCGGGTCTGCACCGACCTGCCGCATGTGTCCACGTATCTGTGTGCCTCCGACCCGGTGCGGATGCGCGAGTTCGCGCAGGCCCTGACCGCCGAGCTGAAGCGGCGCGAAGGGCTGCTGGACGGGCTGGACTTCGGGCAGTGGCACGACCGCCACCGGGTGCCGGTGGTGCCGCGCCAGGCCGAACCCGGCCGCGCGCCCGCCGCCGCGGGGGAGACGCAGCCGCAGGGCGCGGTCCGCGTGCAGACGCGCACCGCGGAACCGCTGCCCCGTCTCGTCGTCGTGGTCGACGACTTCGACGCGCTCGTCGCGCCCGCCCTGGGCAGCCCCGGCCGGCCCGCCGCCGGCTCGGTCGTCCGCGCCCTGGAGAGCGTGGCCCGCGACGGCGAGCGCCTGGGCGTGCACCTGGTCGCCGCCACCGGCCGTCCCGAGCGCACGGCCGGGACCGAGGCGGACGACGCCGCACGACTGCGCATCGCGCTGCGCACGGAGGAGCCGGAGTCCGCGGCCCTGCTGGTCGCCGTGGAGGAACCGGCCGCCCTGGACGACACGCTGCCCGGCCGCGGCTATCTGCGCCGCCCCGACGGGGCCGTCACCGCCTTCCAGGCCGGCCGGGTCAGCGGCCGCATCCCGCGGACGGCCACCCTGCGCCCCACCGTCGTCCCCCTCGAGTGGGACCGCATGGGCGACCCGCCGACCCGCCGCCCGGTCCGTGAGCTCGGCAACGGCCCCACCGACCTCGCCCTCCTGGCCAGTGCTCTGCAGCGGGCGGCGGAGTCCGCCGCCGCGGATCCCGCGCCGCCGCTGCTCTGACCCGGGGGGCGTCCGCCGCACCCCCTGTGCCCGCAGGGTGCGGGAACGGGGGTGCGGACACGGGACCGCCGATGCTTCGCCGCCCACCCGGTAGGCTGGGGGACGTGGCAGTCCTGGATGTATCCGAAGAGCTCAAGTCCCTCTCCTCGACCATGGGGTCGATCGAGGCCGTTCTGGACCTCGACAAACTGAGGGCCGACATCGCCGTGCTCGAGGAGCAGGCGGCGGCGCCGTCGCTGTGGGACGATCCCGAGGCGGCGCAGAAGATCACCAGCAAGCTGTCGCACCTGCAGGCCGAGCTCCGCAAGGTCGAGACACTGCGCGGCCGCATCGACGACCTGGCGGTGCTCTTCGAGCTCGCCGAGGCCGAGGACGACGCGGACACCCGCGCCGAGGCCGAGACCGAACTGGACTCGGTCCGCAAGGCGCTGGACGAGATGGAGGTCCGCACCCTCCTGTCCGGCGAGTACGACGCGCGTGAGGCGCTGGTCAACATCCGCGCCGAGGCCGGCGGCGTCGACGCCGCCGACTTCGCGGAGCAGCTCCAGCGCATGTACCTGCGCTGGTCCGAGCGGCACGGCTACCCGACCGAGATCTACGAGACCTCGTTCGCCGAAGAGGCCGGCATCAAGTCCACGACCTTCGTCGTCAAGGCCCCCTACGCGTACGGCACGCTCTCCGTCGAGCAGGGCACGCACCGCCTGGTGCGCATCTCGCCCTTCGACAACCAGGGCCGCCGCCAGACCTCCTTCGCGGGCGTCGAGGTGCTGCCGGTCGTGGAGCAGAGCGACCACGTCGAGATCGACGAGACCGAACTGCGCATCGACGTGTACCGCGCCTCCGGCCCCGGCGGCCAGGGCGTCAACACGACCGACTCCGCGGTCCGGATCACCCACATCCCGACCGGCATCGTCGTCTCCTGCCAGAACGAGCGCTCCCAGATCCAGAACAAGGCCAGCGCCATGAACGTGCTGCAGGCCAAGCTGCTGGAGCGGCGTCGCCAGGAGGAGCAGGCCAGGATGGACGCCCTCAAGGGCGACGGCGGCAACTCGTGGGGCAACCAGATGCGTTCCTACGTGCTGCACCCGTACCAGATGGTCAAGGACCTGCGCACCGACTTCGAGGTCGGCAACCCGCAGGGCGTCCTCGACGGCGACATCGACGGCTTCCTGGAGGCCGGCATCCGCTGGCGCAAGCAGCAGGAGCAGGCCGCGGCGGTCTGACGCGGGCGTCGACCGTCCACCGTTCACATCTTTTCGTGATCCACACAACTGCCGTCCCCAGGGGCGGCTGTTGTGCTTTCCGGATTACGGCGGCATAAGTAATCAGCCGTCACCGCAGGTCATTCCCGGCAATGCGCCCGGAATGACCTTGACGATGCCGTGCATTCTGGGAATCGTCATGCACGGCATGCGGATGACCGGGGCGTGAGCGAACGGGGGCGAGCCCGGGCCGGCCCCGAATCCGGAACCCGAGTGCGCCCCGTTGAGGCTCCCCTGAGCACGCTGCTCCATTGACGAGAAGCTACTGAGGGTAGTTGCCAGATGAGAAAGAAGAACACGCGGCTGCGGGCGGCGCGTATAGCCGCCGCCGCGGTGATCGCGGCCGGTGCCTCACTGACCGTGGCGGGTGCCGCGCAGGCTGTCGGTATCGGCATCGGTATCGGTATCGGTATCGGCGATGACGGCGTCTCCGCCGGGATCGGCCCCGACGGCGGGACGGACGGCACCACCGGCTCCACCACGGACGGCTCCACCACGGAGGGCGCTGACGGGGGCACGACGGACGGTGGCAGCACCACGGGCGGCGGTTCCACGGGCACCGGCGGCGTTGGCAGCACCACGGACGGCGGTTCCTCGGCCGACAGCGGGAGCGCCACGGACGGTGGCAGCACCACCGACGGTGGCTCCTCGACCGACGGTGGCTCCTCTGCCGACGGCGGCAGCGCCACGGACGGTGGCGGTTCCACGGGTACCGACGGCGGCACCGGCACCACCGGCACCACCGGCGGCAGCGCCACGGGCGAGCAGGACGGCGACACCACCTGTGCCGTCTCCGGTGACAGCGTGAACTGCGGGGACGGCGCGGACGGCACCGGCACCGACAGCGCGGGCAGCAGCGACATCGTCACCCAGGGTGACACCAAGGAGGGGCTTGCCGAGACCGGTGCCGGCGAGACCGGTTTCCTGCTGATCGGTGCCGCCACGATGATCGCGGGCGGCATCGGATTCCGCCTGATGCCGCGCCTGGTGGGCGGCGGCCGCAACACCGCCGTGTAATCACGCGGTTGCGTACGGCGAGGGGCCCGGGACGTCGTCGACGTCCCGGGCCCCTTTCGCTGCGGGCGCTGCCGCTACGCGGTGGCCTCGTGAACCACCCATGCCACGGCGAGCAGCGCCACGAGCAGGGCGATCAGGGTCGCCGGCGTGATGTTGGCGAAGGGGTTCTCCTGCTGCAGGCGTGCACGGTGGGCGCGGCAGACCGCACAGCGGCCTTCACTGACGGGGCCGGCGCAGTTGGCGCACACCAGTCGGTCGACTGTCATGCGGTCGCCTCCTCCCATTGCGGCCCCTCGGCCGCTCCATGAACAACGCGCGTCGGGGACGGTCCGTTCCCGAGTCCCCCCACCACTGTGCCAGTTTCCGGGGCGGCAGGCGCGCCCCGCGCGATTCCCGTGACTCCGAAGAGTGACCCGGGAGGCCAATGCCCACTTTGTCTGCTTTGGCCGGTGAATAAACGCACCAACCCGGACCGCGAACTGCGCGGCCCCTCGGCGTTCGCGTAAGGTCGCCTCCGATCCCCTGTATCCGGAGTGCGACCGTGATCCGATTCGACAACGTCTCCAAGACCTACCCCAAGCAGAACCGTCCTGCACTTCGGGACGTTTCGCTGGAAATCGAGAAGGGCGAGTTCGTCTTCCTGGTGGGCTCCTCGGGCTCCGGGAAGTCCACCTTCCTGCGGCTCCTCCTGCGCGAGGAGCGCACGGACACCGGCACGGTGCACGTCCTCGGCAAGGACCTGGCCCGGCTGTCGAACTGGAAGGTGCCGCACATGCGCCGCCAGCTCGGCACCGTCTTCCAGGACTTCCGCCTGCTGCCCAACAAGACGGTCGCGGAGAACGTGGCGTTCGCCCTCGAGGTGATCGGCAAGCCGCGCGGCACCATCCGCAAGACGGTCCCCGAGGTGCTCGACCTGGTCGGCCTCGGCGGCAAGGAGGACCGCATGCCGGGCGAGCTCTCCGGTGGTGAGCAGCAGCGTGTCGCGATCGCCCGCGCGTTCGTCAACCGCCCGATGCTCCTCATCGCGGACGAGCCGACCGGAAACCTCGACCCGCAGACCTCGGTCGGCATCATGCGCCTTCTGGACCGCATCAACCGCACCGGGACCACGGTGGTCATGGCCACCCACGACCAGAACATCGTCGACCAGATGCGCAAGCGCGTCATCGAGCTCGAGAAGGGGCGGCTGGTGCGCGACCAGTCGCGCGGCGTCTACGGCTATCAGCACTGATCCCCGGCCCTGGACAACGCAAGCCCGCTGAAAGGACATCATGCGCGCCCAGTTCGTGCTCTCGGAGATCGGCGTCGGCCTCCGCCGGAACCTGACCATGACCTTCGCGGTCATCGTCTCCGTCGCCCTCTCCCTCGCGCTCGCCGGCGGCTCGTGGCTCGCCCGCGAGCAGGTCGACTCGATGAAGGGGTACTGGTACGACAAGGTCCAGGTGTCGATCTTCCTCTGCAACAAGAACGACGCCAAGACCGACCCCAACTGCACCAAGGGCGCTGTCACCGAGGAGCAGAAGCAGGACATCGAGAAGCAGCTCAAGGCGCTGCCGCTCGTGGAGAAGTACTTCCACGAGAGCGCGGAGGACGCGTACAAGCACTACAAGGAGCAGTTCTCCGACTCCCCGCTGGCCGATTCCCTGACGCCGGATCAGATGCAGGAGTCGTTCCGGGTCAAGCTCAAGGACCCGACCAAGTTCCAGGTGGTCGCCAGCGCCTTCCAGGGCCGCCCCGGCGTCCAGGAGGTGCAGGACCAGAAGGCCCTGCTGGACAACCTGTTCGGGCTCCTGAACGGTATGACGCTGGCCGCCCTGGTGGTCCTCGCGTTCATGCTCGCGGTGGCGATGATGCTGATCGTCAACACCGTGCGCGTGTCGGCGTTCAGCCGGCGCCGCGAGACCGGGATCATGCGCCTGGTCGGCGCGTCCAGCTTCTACATCCAGATGCCGTTCATCATGGAGGCCGCGTTCGCCGGCCTGGTCGGCGGCGGCCTGGCGTGCCTGATGCTGCTCGTGGGCCGCTACTTCCTGATCGACCACGGCCTGTCGCTGCAGACCAAGGTCCCGCTGATCAACTTCCTCGGCTGGGGCGAGGTCGCGCAGGTGCTGCCGCTGGTGCTGGTGGTGGGCATGCTGATGCCCGCGGTGGCCGCCCTGATCGCGCTGCGCAAGTACCTCAAGGTCTGATTCGCGCAAAGGGCGCCGTACGGCCAACTTTCCGTACAGCGCCCGGTTCTCGCCTAGACTGCCCGACGTGCTGAGCCACTGTCTGTCCGGGAAGCCGCGCCGCGTGGGCCGCGCGGCCGCCCTGACCTTGGTGTTCGGCGCGGTTCTGGCCACCGGGGCGGCCACCGGTTCCTTCGGTGACGTCGTCGGCGGCGACCGGCAGGCGCGGAGTTCCACCCGCATCCCGGCGGACGCGGTCGCCGACACCGACGAGATCGCGGAGGCCATCGCCGACGGCAAGGTCGGCCCGCAGGCGGCGGAGGCCCTGGTCAGCCGCAGCGGCGACCGCTGGTCGTCGTTCTACACCGCCCAGGAGTACGAGGGCTTCCAGCACTCCCTGGACGGCCGGTATGTGGGGGTCGGTCTCTGGGTGCGCCGTGTCGAGAACGGCCGCGTCGAGATCGACCGCGTGCAGTCCGGCAGCCCCGCCGCACGGGCCGGCGTCCGCGCCGGGGACCGGCTGCGCACCATCGACGGCACCGATGTCACCGGCCGCCCCGTCACGGAGGTCGTCTCCCGGCTGCGCGGCGTGGGCGACGTCGGCACCACCGTCGTCCTCGGGCTGGCGCGCGGCGCCCGCTCCTGGGAGGTCGCGCCCCGGCGCGCCCTGCTGCCGACCGAGTCGGTACGGGTGCGGCACCTGCCCCACCGCATCACCGCCGTCAAGGTCGACGCCTTCACCAGGGGCGCGGCCGGGCAGGTCCGCCGGGCGCTGGCCGCCCGCACCGCGGGCGAGGGCATACTCCTGGACCTGCGCGGCAACTCCGGCGGCCTGGTCACCGAGGCCGTCGGGGTCGCCTCGGCCTTCCTCGACGGCGGCCTGGTCGCCACGTACGACGTCCACGGGCGGCAGCAGGCCCTCTACGCCGCCGACGGCGGCGACACCGAGACGCCCCTGGTCGTCCTCGTCGACGGCGGCACCATGAGCGCCGCGGAACTCCTGGCCGGTGCCCTGCAGGACCGGGGCCGGGCCGTGGTGATCGGCTCGCGCACCTTCGGCAAGGGCTCCATCCAGATGCCCAGCCGCCTCCCGGACGGCTCCGTCGCCGAGCTCACCGTCGGCCACTACCGGCTGCCCGCCGGCCGCAGCGTCGACGGACGCGGTGTCGAGCCGGACCTCAGGATCTCCGGCGGCACCGACGCCGACGCCGAGGCCCTGGAGATCCTGGACGGCCTCGGAGCCTCGGCGCGCTGACCTCGCACACCGTGGCGGCCCGCCGCGGAATCCGGTACCCCGAGCGCCCCCGGAGTGCGAGAATGGCCGCGCTATGGCAAAGGAAACGGGTCGCAAGCTGATCGCGCAGAACAAGAAGGCGCGGCATGACTACCACATCCTCGACACGTACGAGGCGGGCCTGGTGCTGACCGGCACCGAGGTGAAGTCGCTGCGCCAGGGGCGTGCCTCCCTGGTCGACGGCTTCGGCCAGCTCGACGGCGGCGAGGCGTGGCTGCACAACGTCCACATCCCCGAGTACACGCAGGGGACGTGGACGAACCACACGGCGCGGCGCAAGCGCAAGATGCTGCTGCACCGTGCGGAGATCGACAAGCTCGTCCAGAAGTCCCAGGAGACCGGGCACACCATCGTGCCGCTCGCCCTGTACTTCAAGGACGGCCGGGCCAAGGTCGAGATCGCGCTCGCCCGCGGCAAGAAGGAGTACGACAAACGGCAGACCCTGCGCGAGAAGCAGGACCGCCGCGAGGCCGACCGGGCGATCTCCTCGGCGCGCCGCCGCCAGCGCGAGGGCTGACCCGCGAGGCCCGACCGCGCGGCCGTGACGCACCGGCCTGACGCACCGTCCGGCCCCGCTGTCCGGCCCGCCGGAAATGCGCTGGCCTCGGTGCGTGTTGTTCACGTACGATGGCGGCAGCACCACCGGCCGGTGACGTCCGGTGTGCAGCTTGAAAAATCAACATGGGGATGATCGGTTTCGACTGGGGATGTCGAAGCAGGGGAAGCGAGCCGAGAAAGCGGCAATGATCTCGTAAACCATATGCCGAAAAAAACAATCGCCAACTCTAAGCGCGATTCCTCCGCCTTCGCTCTCGCTGCCTAATTAGCAGCTAGCGAAGACTCTGCGGAGTGTCAGCCCGGGGCTGTTCCCGACCCGGATCCTGGCATCAGCTAGGGAACTAAACCACTGAGTCCGGCCACGGGACTCGGTGGGAAATCAAACAGTGGCTGGGCCCGTCGGCGGCTTGTCCGCGTGACTGCCGGGGCCGAGAAAAGCACAGCGGACTGCGCTCGGAGAAGCCCTGGTTCCGCACCACAGGACGCGGGTTCGATTCCCGCCATCTCCACATCCCTCGGGAGGCGTCGCCTGCCCGCGCACTGCGCGGCGGACGGCGCCTTTCGTCATTCCCGGGCCCGGTCACGGGTCGCGGCCCGCACGCTCATGGCCGCGATCAGCGCGGCGACGGCCGATGCCACGACCGGCACCGCGTACGCGGCGACCGGGCCCCGGCTGTCCGTCACCGCGCCCGCGACGAAGGAGCCGGCCGCGATGCCGCCCAGCAGGGCGGTGACGGCGAGGGCCATTCCCTCGTTCAGACGCCCCGGCGGCACCGTCCGCTGGATGCGCGCCATGCCGTTGATCATGGTCGGCGCGGTGGCCATGCCCGCGACCAGCAGTGCCGGGGCGAGGAGCCACAGGCCGCCCAGACGCGCCGCGATCAGCGGGAGGAGCATGAGGCCCGCCATCGCGGCGACGCTCGCCGCGAAACGGTCGCGGGGCGGCCGCAGCCCGTACAGCAGCCCCGCCGCGCAGGAGCCGGCCGCCTGGAGCGCCAGGACGGCCCCGGCGGCCCCGCGGTGCCCCTGCGCGTCGGCGAAGGCGACGGTGGTGACCTCCATCGCGCCGAAGACGGCCCCCGTCGCCAGGAACGTGAACAGCACCGGCGGCACCGCCGCGCGCCCCGTGGCGCCCTCCCGCGGACGCGGCACCGGCGGCGGCTCCGTGCCGCGCTGCGCCGCGAACAGCACGATCCCGCAGAACAGCAGCACCGCCCCGGCCACCGTGCCCGCCTCCGGGAAGAGCGCGGTGCACAGGAAGGCGGCCAGCACCGGGCCCAGCATGAAGCAGACCTCGTCCGCCGCCTGCTCGAAGGACTGGGCGACGTGGCGGGCCCGTTCGTCGTGCCGGTACAGGTGCGCCCAGCGGGCCCTGGACATGCCGCCGGTGTTCGGGGTCGTCGCGGTCGCCGCATAGGCGGCGAAGAGCGTCCAGGGCGCCGCGTGCAGCCGGACGCACAGCACCAGGGCCAGCGACCCCAGCGCGGCCAGCGCCGCCGCCGGGACGGCGACCCGGCCCTGCCCGTACCGGTCGGTCATGCGGGCGGTCCAGGGGCCCACGACGGCCGTCGCGGCCAGTCCGGTGGCGGTGACCGCCCCGGCCAGCGCGTACGAGCCGTAGCCCGCCGAGATCATGACGACCGCGCTGACCCCGAACATGCCCGCGGGGAGGCGGGCCATGAGGTTGCCCGCGGTGAAGGCGAGGGCGCCGGGCGGCGCGAAGATCCGGCGGTAGGGCGCGAGGCTGTTGATCACCCCACCACCCTCGCCGCGGGCCCCCACGGCGGTCCAACACCTGATCAGCGCCCATTGACGCACTTTCGTTGTCAGTTCTGTCGGCGCACAGCGTGTTGAATGTGCGGATGCCGCACGACCTCGACCCCCGTCTGCTGCGGGCCTTCACCGCCGTCGCCGAGGAGTTGCACTTCACCCAGGCCGCAGCCCGCCTCTACGTCGCCCAGCAGGCGCTCAGCCGCGACATCCGACGCCTGGAGGGCGCGCTCGGCACGGAACTGTTCGCGCGCACGACCCGCAGCGTGCGGCTGACCCCCGACGGCGAACGGCTGCTGCCGCACGCCCGCCGGGTGCTCGCCGCCCACGACGAACTCGCCGCCGCCTTCGCGCCGGCCGGCCGTCCGCTCCTGGTCGACATCGGCGCCCCGGTCGGCACCGCGCCGCGCGTGCTCGACGAGGCCCGCGCCGCCGCTCCCGAACTGGAGCTGACCGCCCGCTTCCACAGCGGTCTCACCGGCGCGGCGGCGGAGATCCTCGCCGGGCGCCTGGACGTCTCCTTCGGCCGCGTCGCGGGCCTCGCCCCGGCCGTGCTCTCCCGCCTGGACCACCTCCCCGTCCGGTACGAGCGCATGGCCGTGCTCCTTCCCGGCGACCACCGGCTCGCCGCCCTGCCCGAGGTACCGCTCGCCGCGCTCGCGGGCGAGGCGCTGTACGCGGCCGCCGGCAACCCGCACACCGCCGAGTGGACCGATCTCGCCGAGCGGCTCTTCGACGGCCGCGGCATCGCGGTGGCCGCGCCGTTCCCGGAGATCGACGGCAAGGACGAGTTCGTACGGCTGGTCACCAAGCACCGCTGGCCGGTCCTGGCCAGCACCGAGTTCATCGACCTGCCCGGTTTCGTCCTGCGGCCGCTCACCGCCCCCGTGCCGCTCACCCCCGTCTCCATGGTCTGGCGGCGCGGGCTGCGCCACCCCGGACTCGACGCCCTCCGCGCCGCCGCGCGGCGGCTCTCCTCCGCCGACGGCGGATGGCTCACCCGCCCTCCGCACACCTGGCTGCCCGCGCCCGACGCGCGCCTGATGACCCCGCCCGGCCCGCGAACGCCGTAACACCCGGGAAATGCCTGCGAACCCGCACCGTCATCGCGGCTTGGCACCATGCGCGGATCGGCGGGCGGGCCCGGGGCCGGGGTCGGGGTCGGGGCCCGGGGCGACGCGGGACCACCTGCGCGCACGCGGGCCCGGGGCGGAGCGAGGCGGGATCCATGCGACGGCGGGACACGGACGTGCCCCCACTGGCGGGCTTCGCCGTCGGTGCGACCGCCGCCCGGCACGCCGACGAACTGGTGGCACTTCTGGAGGCCCGCGGCGCCACGGTGCTGCGGGCCCCCGCGCTGCGCGTCGTCCCGCTGCCGGACGACGTCGAACTGCTCGCCGCGACCAAGCGGTTGCTCGACCGCGAGCCCGATGTCGTCGTCGCCACCACGGCGGCCGGCTTCCGCGACTGGATCGGTGCCGCCGACGGCTGGGGCCTCGGGGACGCGCTGCGGGAGCGGCTGCGCGAGGCCGAACTCCTGGCCCTCGGCCCGGGAGTTCGCGACGCCGTCCGCGCCACCGGGCTCACCGCGGTGTGGTCGCCGGGCACCGCGTCCATGGCCCAGGTCCTCGCCCGTCTCCTCGACGCGGGCGTGGCCGGCCGGCGCGTCGCCGTCCAACTGCACGGCGAGCCGCCGCCCGGGGTCGGCCAGGCGCTGCGCCGGGCGGGCGCGGAGGTCGTCGGCGTCCGCGTGCACCGCCGCGTGCCGGCGGACGACCCGGCCCCCGTCGACCGCCTGCTGGACGCGGTCGTCGCCCGCGCGCTCGACGCCGTCGCCTTCACCAGCGCCCCGGCCGCCGCGGCCGTGCTCGCACGCGCCGACCGCCGGGGGATGCGCGCCGGCGTCCTCGACGCCCTCCGGCGCGACGTGCTCGCCGCGTGCGTCGGGCCGGCGGCCGCCCGTCCGCTGAGGGCCCACGCGGTGCCCGTCGTCCACCCCGAACGCTTCCGCCTCGGGCCGCTGGTCCACCTGCTGGCCCGCGAACTGCCTGGCCGGGTACGCCCGTTGCCGGTCGCGGGCCGCCGCCTGGAGATCCGGGGTCACGCCGCCGTCGTGGACGGTGCGCTCCACGCCGTCCCCCCGGCCGGCATGGCACTGCTGCGCGTGCTCGCCGCCCGCCCGGGCAGGGTCGTCCCCCGCTCCGAACTCGTGGCCGCCCTCCCGGGCGCCGCGCGCGACGAACACGCCGTCGAGACCGCCGTGGCCCGCCTCCGCACGGCCCTCGCCGCCCCCGGGTTCATCGAGACGGTCGTCGGACGCGGCTACCGCCTCGCCCTCGACCCCCTGCCGCCTTCCTGACCGGGCGCGCCCTGTGCGACGTCCCCCGCCCGGGCGGGTTCCGTTTCGCGCCGGGGGCTCGGGGGAGGACCACCGGAGGAGGTGGCACGGAGATGGGAGCGACCGCGGCGCGGATGCAACTGCGCTTCGACACGGGACGGACGAGCCTGGACCTCGTGGCGGCCGCGGCGCCCGGCCCCGGCCCCGGCCCCGGTCCGGGTCCCGGGGCAGGCTCCCCGGAGCGGCTGGTGGAGTGGCTGCGGGGCACGGGGCTGGTACCGCGCGGCACCGAGGTCCCGGCGGACGGCGGGTGGCCGCGGCGGTTCGTGGAACTGGGGGCCGTGGTGGCGCGCCTGGTGGAGGCGCGGCTGGCCGGACGGACGGCCGACGAGGGGGACGTGGAGGCGCTGAACGACGCCGCGCTCGCACCGCCGCCCCCGCCGCGGGCGGTGCGCGCGGCGGACGGGACACTGACCCGGGGGCTGGCGGCGGAGCCGGACTGCGCGGGGCTGCTGGGCGCGGTGGCGCGCGACGCCCTGGACCTGCTGACCGACCCCGTCGCGGCCGGCAGGCTGCGACGTTGCGAGGGCGACGGGTGCACCCTTGTCTACCTGGACACCTCGCGCGGCCGCCGGCGCCGCTGGTGCAGCAGCGAGACCTGCGGCAACCGCGAACGGGTGGCCCGCCACCGCAGGCGCGCGGGTGCCACGGCGACACGCGTCTGACTGGGCGGAAAACCCCTGGTTGGCGTACGGTGGCAGGCTGCTCCGTTCGCGGGGCGCGGCGCACGACGTACGGAAAGAAAAAGAATGGGGGTCCTGCGTGGCAGCGGTCCGGGACACGGAGATCGCGGTCGAGCAGACGCATCTGGACCAGGTGTACGACCGGCTCGAGGAGAAGATCCACGAGGCGGAGTTCCTGATGGACGACGCGGTCAAGCGCGGCCACGTCGGTACGCCGGGGGCGCTCGCGGAGCGCGACGCGCAGGTCTTCCGCGCGGGTCTGCACCTGAACCGGCTCAACGCGGAGTTCGAGGACTTCCTCTTCGGCAGGATCGACCTGCTGCGGGGCAAGGACGGCAAGAAGGGCCCTGACGGCGCCTACACCTCGGTCGAGCCGGCCGACGACGCCATCCGGCCCGACAACACGGCGGAGATCTCCGAGACCCTGCACATCGGCCGGCTCGGCGTGCTCGACGCCGACTACGCGCCGCTGGTCATCGACTGGCGGGCGCCGGCCGCCGCGCCGTTCTACCGGGCGACCCCGGTCGCACCGGGCCGTGTGGTGCGCCGCCGCGTCATCCGCTCGAAGGGCCGCAAGGTGCTCGGCGTCGAGGACGACCTGCTGCGCCCGGAGCTCGCGACCGGGCTGCCCGTGGTGGGCGACGGCGCGCTGATGGCGACGCTGGGCCAGGCCCGCAGCCACACGATGCGCGACATCGTCGCCAGCATCCAGGCCGAGCAGGACGTCGTCATCCGGGCCCCCGCCGCCTCGGTCACCGAGGTCACCGGCGGCCCCGGCACCGGCAAGACGGCGGTCGCCCTGCACCGCGCGGCGTACCTGCTCTACCAGGACCGGCGGCGCTACGCGGGCGGCATCCTCGTGGTCAGCCCGACGCCGCTGCTGGTGGCGTACACCGAGGGCGTGCTGCCCTCGCTGGGCGAGGAGGGTCAGGTCGCGATCCGCGCCGTCGGCTCGCTCGTGGACGGCGCGGAGGCGACGACGTACGACGATCCGGCGGTGGCCCGGATCAAGGGCTCGCTGCGGATGCTGCGGGTGCTGCACCGGGCGGCCCGGGGCGCTCTTGAGGACGGCGACTGCCCGGAGCGGCTGCGGGTCGTGGCCTTCGGACGCCGTCTGGAGCTGGACGCCGCGGAACTGTCGGGGATCCGGCACTCGGTGCTGGGCGGCGCGACGCCGGTCAACCTGCTGCGGCCGCGGGCCCGCCGCCTGCTGCTGGACGCGCTGTGGCGCAAGGCCGACCGCCGCTACGACGACGCGGAGATGGCCGCCGAGGCCCGGGAGGCCTTCGACGACGACGTGGCCGAGGAGCAGGAGTTCCTGGACTTCCTGGCGGCCTGGTGGCCCGTGCTGACCCCGCGCGCGGTGCTGGCCGCGCTCGCGGACGAGAAGCGGCTCGGGCGCTGGGCGCGGCGGGTGCTGACCCCGCCGGAGGTCCGCCGGGTGGCTCGTTCGCTGCGCAGGCTGGACGACGCCGGCAACGGCGCGCTGTCGGTGCACGACGTGGCGCTGCTGGACGAGCTGGAGGCGCTGCTGGGCCCGCCGCCGAAGGTGCGCACCCGCGAGGCGGACCCGCTGGACCAGCTCACCGGGCTGGACGAGGTCACCACCTTCGCCGACCGGATGGCCGGCGGCCGTCGCTCCCGCCAGGAGCGGCTGGACGCCGAGCGCACCGAGTACGCCCACGTCATCGTCGACGAGGCGCAGGACCTGACGCCGATGCAGTGGCGCATGGTGGGCCGCCGGGGCCGGGCCGCGACCTGGACGGTGGTGGGCGACCCCGCGCAGAGCTCGTGGACGGACCCGGACGAGGCGGCGATCGCGCGCGACGAGGCCCTGGGCACCCGCCCGCGGCGCCGCTTCACGCTGACGGTGAACTACCGCAACCCCGCCGAGATCGCCGACCTCGCGGCCAAGGTGCTCGCGCTCGCCATGCCGGGCAGCGAGTCGCCGCGCGCGGTGCGCTCCACGGGCGTGGTGCCGCAGTTCGCCGTGGCGGCGGGCGGCCGGACGGGCGAGGCGGTGCGCGCCGAGGCCGAGCGGCTGCTGGGCGAGGTCGAGGGCACGGTGGGCGTGGTCGTGGCCATGGGCCGTCGTGAGGAGGCCCGGCGCTGGCTGGCCGGGCTGGGCGAGCGCGTCGTGGCGCTCGGCAGCCTGGAGGCCAAGGGGCTGGAGTACGACGCGACGCTGGTCGTGTCCCCCGCGGAGATCGCCGACGAGTCGCCCGCCGGGCTGCGCGTGCTGTACGTCGCCCTGACCCGCGCCACGCAGCGTCTGACGGTGCTGTCGGGCGGGCGGGACCTGCCCGACGCGCAGGGCGTGCCGGACCTGCTGCGGGACTGACGGGAACACCGGGAACACAAAGCGGCGGGGCGCCCTTCCAGGAGAAGGGCGCCCCGCCGGACGTATGTGACACCGACCCGCCATGCTCGCCTCGCGGCAAGTGGGCGCTCGAAGCGCCTAAGGTTGGGCCCGGGGGCTTGGATCGAGCCGGTGCCTTGTCCAATCTAACAAACGATCCGCGATTGTCATTCCGTACGCGGCATTCGATGTGACGGCGGCGCGGCGACCCCGGCTGCGAACCGGGTGGCGGACCCGGTGAACACTACGCACACAAACTTCCCCGGGGTCCGCGTGTGCCCCAGCGTTCTGTTGCGAGGGCCCCGGTTTACCCATACCCGCGGGTAGGTGGCAGCATCGAGGGCGCACACAAGCGACAGCGGAGGAACAGCGGCCATGGCAACGGCGCCGAGCGTCTCGTACTCAATCACGGTGCGGCTGGAGGTGCCCGCGAGCGGTTCCGCGGTCAGCCAGCTCACCACGGCCGTCGAAGCCTCTGGCGGCGCTGTCCACGGTCTGGACGTCACCGCGTCCGGCCACGAGACCCTGCGGATCGACGTGACGATCGCCGCCACGTCCACCGCGCACGCGGACGAGATCGTGGCGAAGCTGCGCGAGATCGAGGGCGTGGCGATCGGCAAGGTGTCCGACCGTACGTTCCTGATGCACCTCGGCGGCAAGATCGAGATGGCGTCCAAGCACCCCATCCGCAACCGCGACGACCTGTCGATGATCTACACGCCCGGCGTGGCCCGGGTCTGCATGGCGATCGCCGCGAACCCCGAGGACGCCCGCCGTCTGACGATCAAGCGCAACAGCGTCGCCGTGGTCACCGACGGCTCCGCGGTGCTGGGGCTCGGCAACATCGGCCCCAAGGCGGCGCTGCCGGTCATGGAGGGCAAGGCGGCCCTCTTCAAGCGCTTCGCCGGCATCGACGCGTGGCCGCTGTGCCTGGACACCCAGGACACGGACGCCATTGTGGAGATCGTCAAGGCGATCGCCCCCGGCTTCGCCGGCATCAACCTGGAGGACATCTCCGCGCCCCGCTGCTTCGAGATCGAGGCGCGGCTGCGCGAGGCCCTGGACATCCCGGTCTTCCACGACGACCAGCACGGCACCGCCATCGTGGTGCTCGCCGCGCTGACGAACGCGCTGCGCGTGGTCGGCAAGCAGATGGGCGACGTGCGGGTCGTGATGTCCGGGGCGGGCGCCGCCGGCACCGCCATCCTCAAGCTGCTGCTGGCGGCCGGTGTGAAGCACGCGGTGGTCGCCGACATCCACGGCGTGGTGCACAGCGGCCGCGAGGACCTGGTCGGCGCGGGCCCGGAGTCCGCACTGCGCTGGATCGCCGACAACACCAACCCCGAGGAGATCACGGGGACGCTGAAGGAGGCCGTGCGCGGCGCCGATGTCTTCATCGGCGTGTCGGCCCCCAACGTCCTGGGAGCCGAGGACGTGGCGGCGATGGCCGAGGACGCGATCGTCTTCGCGCTGGCCAACCCCGACCCCGAGGTCGACCCGGGCGTGGCCCGGGAGACCGCCGCGGTGGTCGCCACGGGCCGCAGCGACTTCCCCAACCAGATCAACAACGTCCTGGTCTTCCCCGGCGTCTTCCGCGGCCTGCTGGACGCGCAGAGCCGCACGGTGAACACCGAGATGATGCTCGCGGCGGCCAAGGCCCTCGCCGACGTGGTCACCGAGGACGAACTCAACCCGAACTACATCATTCCGAGCGTCTTCAACGACAAGGTGGCCGGGGCCGTCGCGGGCGCCGTCCGCGAGGCGGCCAAGGCACAGGGCCTTACCGCGACCTCGTGACGACGCAGCGTCATCGGGCCGTATGAGAGACGCTTTTTGTGTGACTCTCCCGGGTGCCGGATTGGCGTTTCCCCCAGAAATGGGGGCAGGATGCGTACCTGGGCGGTGAGGGCCGCACCGCAGAAGCGCTAACAGCGACTTCAATGCGCCTTCCCCGACGGTCGACGTTGGGGGATTCCATGCAAGGAGAACTAGATGAACCGCAGTGAGCTGGTGGCCGCGCTGTCCGAGCGCGCCGAGGTGACCCGCAAGGACGCCGACGCCGTTCTGGCCGCGTTTGCCGAGGTCGTCGGCGAGATCGTCGCCAAGGGCGACGAGAAGGTCACCATTCCCGGCTTCCTGACCTTCGAGCGCAGCCACCGTGCCGCTCGTACCGCGCGCAACCCGCAGACCGGGGACCCGATCCAGATCCCGGCCGGCTACAGCGTCAAGGTCTCCGCGGGCTCGAAGCTCAAGGAAGCCGCCAAGGGCAAGTAAGGCCTCAGGTGTGCGAAAGGGCGGCCCCCCGAATGGGGGGCCGCCCTTTCGCACACCTGAGGCCGGCTGGGGCCCGAGGGCCCCTGCGGGTCAGCCCGCCGCGGGCAGCTCGACCTTGGCGCCGAGCTTCTCCAGCTTCTCCATGAAGTTCTCGTAGCCGCGGTTGATCAGGTCGATGCCGTGCACCCGCGAGGTGCCCTGCGCCGCCAGGGCGGCGATCAGGTACGAGAAGCCGCCGCGCAGGTCCGGGATGACCAGGTCGGAGCCCTGGAGCCGGGTGGGGCCGCTGACGACCGCGGAGTGCAGGAAGTTGCGCCGGCCGAAGCGGCAGGGGGTGCCGCCCAGGCACTCGCGGTAGAGCTGGATGTGGGCACCCATCTGGTTCAGTGCCGAGGTGAAGCCCAGCCGGGACTCGTAGACCGTCTCGTGGACGATGGACAGGCCCGAGGCCTGCGTCAGCGCCACGACCAGCGGCTGCTGCCAGTCGGTCTGGAAGCCGGGGTGGACGTCGGTCTCCAGCGCGATGGCGTTCAGCGGGCCGCCGGGGTGCCAGAAGCGGATGCCGTGGTCGTCGACCTCGAAGGCGCCGCCGACCTTGCGGAAGACGTTCAGGAAGGTCATCATCTCGCGCTGGCTGGCGCCGCGGACGTAGATGTTGCCCTCGGTCGCCAGGGCCGCGCAGGCCCAGGAGGCGGCCTCCAGCCGGTCCGGCAGGGCGCGGTGGTTGTAGCCGCCGAGCTTGTCCACGCCGGTGATGTGGATGGTGCGGTTGGTGCCCATCGTGATGATGGCGCCCATCTTCTGCAGGACGCAGATGAGGTCCTCGATCTCCGGCTCGATCGCGGCGTTGCCCAGCTCGGTGACGCCCTCGGCCAGGACGGCCGTCAGCAGCACCTGCTCGGTCGCGCCGACCGACGGGTACGGGAGCTCGATCTTGCAGCCGCGCAGCCGCTGCGGGGCCTCCAGGTACTGGCCCTCGGGGCGCTTCTCGATGACCGCGCCGAACTTGCGGAGCACGTCGAAGTGGAAGTCGATCGGCCGGCCGCCGATGTCGCAGCCGCCCAGGCCAGGGATGAAGGCATGCCCCAGACGGTGCAGCAGCGGGCCGCAGAACAGGATCGGGATGCGTGAGGAACCCGCGTGCGCGTCGATGTCGGCGACGTTGGCGCTCTCGACCTTGGACGGGTCGAGCACCAGCTCGCCGGACTCCTCGCCCTCCTGCACCGTCACCCCGTGCAGCTGGAGCAGGCCCCGCACCACGCGCACGTCGCGGATGGAGGGCACGTTGCGCAGCCGGCTCGGCTCGCTGCCGAGCAGGGCGGCCACCATCGCCTTGGGTACGAGGTTCTTCGCGCCGCGCACATGGATTTCACCCTCCAGCGGGGTGCCGCCGTGGACGAGCAGTACATCGTTAAGGCCGGTCATTGCTCTCGCGTTCCTGGAGAGGGGCAGAAAAGAGGCGGGGTCCCCGCAGGCACCAGAGGGAAATGGTAATCGGCCTTCCAGGTCCGCCGTCAGGGCTGTGAGGTCCCACTCATGTAATGGCTTCGCTACAGCACGCAGCGCGGTCGCGCGGTGCCGGAGGGTCGTCGGAACGGCTGTCCCGGGCGCCCCAGGAGTACCTGAAGCGCCGCATTGCCACCCCGCGCGGAGGAGTAATGCGGGATCATGTTGACCATGACCGAAGTGTCATCGCTCACCGGCAGGCTCCTCGTCGCGACGCCCGCCCTCGCGGACCCGAATTTCGACCGGGCGGTGGTGCTGCTCCTCGACCACGACGAGGAGGGCTCCTTGGGCGTGGTCCTGAACCGTCCCACGCCGGTCGGCGTCGGTGACGTCCTGGAGCCGTGGGCGAGCCTCGCCGGCTCCCCGCAGGTGGTCTTCCAGGGCGGCCCGGTCTCCCTGGACTCCGCGCTCGGCCTGGCGGTCGTCCCCGGGGAGCCCCGGGACGGCGAGGACGGCGAGCCGCTGGGCTGGCGCCGGGTCTTCGGCGCGATCGGCCTGGTGGACCTGGAGGCGCCGCCGGAACTGCTCGCGGCCGAGCTGGGCTCGCTGCGGATCTTCGCCGGGTACGCCGGATGGGGGCCCGGCCAATTGGAGGACGAGCTCGTCGAGGGCGCCTGGTACGTGGTGGAGTCCGAGCCCGGGGACGTGTTCTCGCCCGATCCGGAGCAGCTGTGGCGTTCGGTGCTGCGGCGGCAGCGCAGCGAACTCGCGATGGTCGCCACGTACCCGGACGATCCGTCTCTCAATTAGGCTTGCGTGCCATGAGCACTCTTGAGCCCGAGCGCGGGGCGGGCACCGGCACCCTCGTCGAGCCGACCCCGCAGGTGTCGAACGGCGATGGCGACCACGAGCGCTTCGCGCACTATGTGCAGAAGGACAAGATCATGGAGAGCGCGCTCTCCGGATCGCCGGTGGTCGCGCTGTGCGGCAAGGTCTGGGTTCCCGGCCGCGACCCGAAGAAGTACCCGGTGTGTCCCATGTGCAAGGAGATCTTCGAGTCCATGCCCGTCGGCGGTGGCGGCGACAAGGACAAGAGCGGCAAGAAGTAGCCGCCGCGGGCCCGGACAGGTGCGGCCGCCGGAACCGGGCGGTCGCACCTTTCGCGTTGCCCGCGTCCGGCCGGGCGCGGCACGGTGTCCGGGCGGCGCGGGGACCGCGGGCAGCACCGGCGCCAAGATGGCGTGAATGGTCTATGCCAATCTCGCCCCGCCCGGCAGGATGAGCGCCATGGATCTCATCCCGGCGCCCGTGGAGGCGCACCGGCACGCCGACATCGGTCACTTCGAGCTGCGCCCCGGCACGACGCTGTCCGCGGGCCCCGAGGCCGGGGGGACCGCCCGCTGGCTGCGGTCCGTCCTCGGCGCGGCGACCGGCTTCGCACTGCTGCCCGGCGACGGCGGGGGCGACGGATCGATCACCCTGCGCCTGGACCCCGAGGTCACCGCGGAACTCGGCGCCGAGGGCTACCGGCTGTCGGTGGCCCCCGGGCAGGGGGTCCGCATCGACGGCGGAGGGCCCTCGGGGCTGTTCTGGGGCGCGCAGACGCTGCGCCAGCTGCTGGGGCCCGAGGCGTACCGCAGGGCGCCGCTGCCGGGCCGGTCCTGGCGTCTGCCGTACTGCGACATCGCCGACGCCCCCCGCTTCGCGTGGCGCGGGGTGCTGCTGGACGTCGCACGGCACTTCATGCCCAAGGACGTCGTCCTGCGCTACGTCGACCTGTTGGCGGCGCACAAACTCAACGTCCTGCACCTGCACTTGACCGACGACCAGGGATGGCGGGTGGAGATCCGCCGCCACCCCAGGCTCACCGAGGTCGGCGCCTGGCGCACCCGCACCAAGGTGGGCCTGCGCGAGTCGCCGCTGTGGGACGAGCGGCCGCACGGCGGCTTCTACACCCACGACGACATCCGCGAGATCGTCGCGTACGCCGCCGAGCGGCACGTCACCGTCGTCCCCGAGATCGACATCCCCGGGCACTCGCAGGCGGCGATCGCCGCCTACCCCGAACTCGGCGTCACCGACGTGGTCGACACCACCGCCCTTCCGGTGCTGACCGGTTGGGGCATCAACCCGAACGTCCTGGCCCCGGTCGAGGGCACCCTGCGCTTCTACGAGGACGTGCTGACCGAGATCCTGGCGCTCTTCCCGTCCACCTTCGTGCACATCGGCGGCGACGAGTGCCCCAAGGACCAGTGGAAGGCCTCGGCGACGGTCCAGGCCCGGATCAAGGAGCTCGGGCTGCGCGACGAGGACGAGCTGCAGAGCTGGTTCGTCCGGCACTTCGACCGCTGGCTGGCCGACCGCGGACGGCGCCTGATCGGCTGGGACGAGATCCTGGAAGGCGGTGGCGGCGCCCGGGGCGGCGGACGCGGGCCGTCCCCGGCCGGGGACGGGACGACGGAGTACGGCCTCACGCCGGGCGCGGCGGTGTCCTCCTGGCGCGGCTACGAGGGCGGGATCGCGGCCGCCCGTGCGGGACACGACGTCGTGATGTGCCCGGAGTCACAGGTCTACCTGGACTGGCGGCAGGCCGCGGGCGACGACGAGCCG
Organism: Streptomyces sp. NPDC002574; assembly: GCF_042889545.1. Lineage (NCBI taxonomy): Bacteria > Bacillati > Actinomycetota > Actinomycetes > Kitasatosporales > Streptomycetaceae > Streptomyces > Streptomyces sp. NPDC002574. Next base: position 758,433 of record NZ_JBIARB010000001.1, on the reverse strand, counting down.
GTGCCGATCGCGCACGTGCGGACCCTGGAGGACGTCTACCGCTTCGAGCCGGTACCGGACAGCCTCGGTCCGCGCGAGGCCGCGCACGTGATCGGCGCGCAGGCCAACATCTGGACCGAGACGATGGACTCGGTCCGGGCGGTGGACTACATGGCCTTCCCGCGGCTGGCCGCGTTCGCCGAGACCGCGTGGAGCCCGCTGCCCGCGCCCGCCGAACGGGACGTCGAGGACTTCGTCGCGCGAATGGACACCCACTACGGGCGACTTGACGCACTGGGGGTCGAATACCGGCCGCCGGGCGGCCCGCTGCCGTGGCAGCGGCGTCCCGGAGTCGTCGGACGCCCGATCGAGGGCCCGCCCCCGATCGTGTGAGCCGGGCCACAACCGCCGGCCCCGGCAGGTCCGGGGCTGGCAGGGTGGATTGGTCAATCGTCGCAAGACGTGTGAAGGATGCCATTTCCCCCGCAGGATGGAGAAAGGTGCGAAGCGGACGGTTGTCCATCCGGAGGGCGGGCCCTCCTTTGCGACCCTCGCGTTGATCACCCCGGAAGATGTGCCAGAGTTGCCACGTCCGGGCTGTCAGCACGTACCGTACGGCTACCGCACCGCGGACAGCCGGGGAAGGGGCAGCTGCGTGAGCACGTACGCACGGCAGGCAATGCGCAATGTCGCGTTGCCGTCCTCGCTCGACGAGGCCGTGGCGGCCTTGGCCGCCACGCCCGCCGCCGTGCCCGTCGCCGGAGGCACCGACCTCATGGCGGCCGTGAACGCCGGGCTGCTGCGCCCCGCCGGACTCGTCGGCCTCGGACGGATCAGCGAGATCCGCGGCTGGCAGTACGCGGACGGCGCCGCGCTCCTCGGCGCCGGCCTCACCCACGCCCGCATGGGCCGCCCGGACTTCGCCGCGCTCATCCCCGCCCTGGCCGCCGCCTCCCGCGCCGCCGGGCCCCCGCAGATCCGCAACGCCGGCACCCTCGGCGGCAACATCGCCGGTGCCGCACCCGCCGGCGACTCGCTGCCCGTGCTGGCCGCCCTGGAGGCCTCGGTCGTCGTCGCCGGTCCCGAGGGCAACCGGGAACTGCCCGTCAGTCACCTGCTCACCGGTATGGACCCGCTGCGGCCCGGTGAGCTCCTGGCGTACGTGCGGGTCCCGCTGCTGCACGCGCCGCAGACCTTCCTCAAGGCCACCGGCCGCACCGGGCCCGGCCGCGCGATCGCCTCCGTCGCCGTCGTCCTCGACCCGGCCCGGCGGGGCGTACGCTGCGCGGTGGGAGCTGTCGCACCGGTGCCGCTGCGGCCGCTCGAGGCCGAACGCTGGGTCGCCGGACTGATCGACTGGGACGGCGAGCGGACGCTGGCGCCCGAGGCCCTCACGGCCTTCGGCGAGTACACCGCCGCCGCCTGCATCCCCGACCCGCTGCCGGCCCCGGACGGGGCCCCGGCCCCCGAACTGCCCGCCGCCGCCCTCCAGCTGCGGCGTACGGTGGCCGCACTGGCCCGCCGTGCGCTGGGGAGGGCACTGGCATGAGCGACGAGTACGACGACAGGACATCGGACGGGCGTATGACCGATCAGCCCCCCATGGGGACCGCCGGCCCGGAGGCCGGGGGATTCGCCCCCGGGCACGGGGTGTGGCAGCCCGTGCCCCACGGCGAGTACGACGCCGACCAGACCATGCACGTCTCCTTCGCCGCCCAGCTGTCCATGACCGAACCCGGCGCCGACCCGCTCGCCGCCCCCGGCCACGGCTACGCCCCGCAGCCCCCGCAGGGCCCCGCCGACTTCCCGGTCACGGTGGGCACCGCGGGACCCGCCGCGCCGGCGCCGGGCGACGACCCGGCGACGACCTGGGCCATCCCTGTCGTGCGGGAGGAACGCTCCGACGAGACGGCCGACTCGGGCGAGTACTCGGTGGGGGCCTTCGCCTCCGCCCCCGAGCCCGCCCCCTGGTCGGCCGGCGCCGCCCCGCAGGCACCGCCCGCGGCTCCGCGGTCCGAGGGCTGGTCGCTGCCGCCCGACGCCACCGGCCAGTGGAAGCTGCCGCTCGCCCCGGACGGCACCGCGGAGGAGTCCGGCGAGTACCGGCTGCCGGACACCGCGCCCACCTCGCCCGCGGCCGCCGAGCCCGCGCACCACGACGGCCCCGGGGACCCCGGCACCGACGGCGCCGGCGACGAGCCCGGGACCGGCGAACCGGCAACCGGCGAGTCCGGCGACCCGCACAGCGAGCACCCGCTCGCCTCCTACGTCCTCAACGTCAACGGCACCGACCGCCCCGTCACCGACGCGTGGCTCGGCGAGTCCCTGCTCTACGTCCTGCGCGAGCGGCTGGGGCTGGCCGGCGCCAAGGACGGGTGCGAGCAGGGCGAGTGCGGCGCCTGCTCGGTCAAGGTCGACGGCCGGCTCGTCGCCTCCTGCCTGGTGCCCGCCGCGACCGCCGCGGGTTCCGACGTCCGCACCGTCGAGGGGCTGTCCGCCGACGGCCGGCCCTCGGACGTGCAGCGGGCGCTCGCCGCGTGCGGGGCCGTGCAGTGCGGCTTCTGCATCCCGGGCATGGCGATGACCGTGCACGACCTGCTGGAGGGCAACCACCGCCCCAGCGAGCTGGAGACCCGGCAGGCCATCAGCGGCAACCTCTGCCGCTGCAGCGGCTACCAGGGTGTCCTGGAGGCGGTCCGCACGGTCGTCGCGGAGCGCGAGGAGGCCGCGGAGGCGGCCGACGGCGCCGACGGCGAACCGGCCGCGGAGGCCGCCCGCGTCCCGCACCCGCGCCCCTCCACCGGAGGCCAGGCGTGACCCCGCACAGCCACCGCACCCCGCACCCCCTCACCCCTCGCGGCAGCGAAAGGTACGCGCGATGACGGGCCCCGACGCCGCGACGGCCACTCCGGCCATGGGCACCTCGGCGGCCGCCGCCGAGACGCCCGCCGACGCGCACCCCCACGGCATCGGCGCGTCCCTGGCAGCCGCCGACGCGACCGCCAAGACGCAGGGCACCTACCCGTACGCCGCCGACCTGTGGGCCGAGGGCCTGCTGTGGGCGGCCGTGCTGCGGTCCCCTCACCCGCACGCGCGCATCGTCTCCATCGACACCGCGGAGGCCGTCGCGATGCCCGGCGTACGGGCCGTGGTGACGCACGAGGACGTGCCCGGCGACGCCATGCACGGGCGCCGTGTCGCCGACCGTCCGGTCTTCGCCAAGGACACCGTCCGGCACCACGGCGAGGCCATCGCCGCCGTGGCCGCCGACCACCCCGACACCGCCCGGCTGGCCGCCGCCGCCATCCAGGTCGAGTACGAGGTCCTGGAACCCGTCATCGACCCCGAACGGGCCTTCTCGGCGCCCCCGCTGCACCCCGACGGCAACCTGATCCGGCACATCCCGCTGCAGTTCGGCGACCCGGACGCGGTCGGCGAGGTCATCGTCGAGGGCCTGTACCGGGTGGGCCGCCAGGACCCCGCCCCGATCGGCGCCGAGGCCGGCCTCGCCGTGCCGCGCCCCGACGGCGGGGTCGAGCTGTACGTCGCCTCCACCGACCCGCACACCGACCGCGACCTGGCCGCCGCCTGCTTCGGCCTGGAGCAGGACCGCGTGAAGGTCGTGGTCACCGGTGTGCCCGGCGCGATGGGCGACCGCGAGGACTCCGGCGTGCAGATCCCGCTCGGGCTGCTGGCGCTGAAGACCGGCTGCCCGGTGAAGTTCGTGGCCACCCGCGAGGAGTCCTTCCTCAGCCACAGCCACCGCCACCCCACGCTGCTGCGCTACCGCCACCACGCCGACTCCGAGGGCCGGCTGGTCAAGGTCGAGGCCCAGGTGCTGCTGGACGCGGGCGCGTACGCCGACACCTCCTCCGACGCCCTGGCCGCCGCGGTGGCCTTCGCCGCCGGCCCCTACGTCGTCCCGCACGTCTTCGTCGAGGGCTGGGCGGTGCGCACCAACAACCCGCCGTCCGGGCACGTACGGGGCGAGGGCGCGATGCAGGTCTGCGCCGCCTACGAGGGCCAGATGGACAAGCTCGCCGCCAAACTCGGCCTGGACCAGGCCGAGATCCGTATGCGCAACGTCATGGCCACCGGCGACCTGCTGCCCACCGGGCAGTCCGTCACCTGCCCGGCGCCCGTCGGCGAGCTGCTGAAGGCCGTGCGCGACGCCGACCTGCCGCCGCTGCCGGTGGACGACGACGAGTCCGAATGGCTGCTCCCCGGCGGCCTGGAGGGCGCCGGCGAACCCGGCGCCGTGCGCCGCGGCGTGGGCTACGCGCTCGGCATGGTGCACATGCTCGGCGCCGAGGGCACCGACGAGGTCTCCACCGCCACCGTGCGCGTGCACGACGGCGCCGCCACCGTCATCTGCGCCGCCGTCGACACCGGCCAGGGCTTCGCCACCCTCGCCCGGCAGATCGTGCAGGAGGTCCTCGGCATCGAGGACGTCCGCGTCCTGCCCTCCGACACCGACCAGCCCCCGGCGGGCGCCGCCGCGCGCGGCCGCCACACCTGGGTCTCCGGCGGGGCCGTCGAACGCGCCGCCAAGATGGTGCGCACCCAGCTCCTCCAGCCGCTCGCCGGGAAGTTCGGCATGTCGGCGGAACTGCTCTCCATCGCCGACGGCAAGATCACCTCGTACGACGGTGTGCTCTCCACCACCGTCGAGGAGGAGCTGGCGGGCAAGGAACTGTGGGCCACCGCCCAGTGCCGTCCGCACCCCACCGACCGGCTCGACGAGACCGGCCAGGGCGACGCGTTCGTCGGCCTGGCGTTCTGCGCCGTGCGCGCCGTGGTCGACGTCGACATCGAACTCGGCGCGGTCCGGGTCGTGGAGATGGCCGTCGCACAGGACGTCGGCCGGATCCTCAACCCCGCGCAGCTGCGGGCCCGCATCGAGGCCGGCGTCACCCAGGGCGTCGGCATGGCCCTCATGGAGGACCTGCGCGCCCCCCGGGGCGTCGTCAAGCGGCCCAACCTCACCGGCTACACCCTGCCCACGGCCCTGGACGCCCCCGCGGTGCGCATCGTCAGCCTGGTCGAGGAACGCGACGTGCTCGCGCCCTTCGGCGCCAAGGCCGCCAGTGCCGTCCCGGTCGTCGTCTCCCCGGCCGCCGTGGCCTCCGCCGTCCGCGCCGCCACCGGCCGCCCGGTCAGCCGCCTGCCGATCCGCCCCCAGCACGCGGTGGTCCGCCCCCAGGCGTGACCCGCCGCGTGCGGCGGGCGATCCGCCGTCCGCGTTCCCGCGCCGGCCGCGCCGGCGTCACCCCCTTGTGCCACGCAGATGTCCGAGCCGTGCAACCTTCCCGCCGCCTCAGGAGTCTTGGCGCTGTACGTCTTTACCCGCCTATTACGAAAGGCCCCCGTGCATCACAAGAGATCCGTCGTCGCACTGGCCGGCGGCGCCTTGTCCCTCGTCGCCCTCGGCGGTCTGGTGACCCTCGCCCCGCAGGCGTCGGCCGCCGATGTCACGTGTGCGACGAACGTCTACAAGCGCACGTTCTACAAGAACACCGCGCTCTCCGGCTCCCCCGCGCGGACGGACTGCGACAGCGCCGTCAGCGAGAGCTGGTCCGGCAGCCCGGCCGCCGGTATGCCGTCGAACAACTTCGGTGTCCGCTGGTCGGTGACGCGTGACTTCGGCTCAGGCGGGCCCCTCACGTTCACCGCCTCCGCCACCGACGGCGTCCGTGTCTACCTGGACGGCGTGCGGAAGATCGACCTGTGGAAGAGCACCGGCGACACCGCCCGCTCCAAGAGCGTCAACCTCACGGTGCCCTCCGGCAAGCACACCTTGCGCGTCGACCATGCGAACTGGACCGGCGCCGCCAAGGTCAAGTTCACCTACGCGCCCCGTACGTCGGCGACGTACGACAGGACGAAGCCGCTCGCCCCCACCGGCGTGAAGACCGTGTACAACACCAAGACCCGCAAGACCACCGTCTCCTGGGCCGCCAACAAGGAGATGGATCTGGCGAATTACTCCCTCTACCGGCGGCCCGTCACCTCCACTGTCTGGACGGGGGTCACCACGACCACCGCCCGCAGCTACACCGACCCCCTCGTCAACCCCGACGACCGCACCCCCTACTACTACGAGGTGCGCGCCAAGGACAAGGCGGGCAACACCTCCTCGGGCAGTGCGGACACCATCGTCCGCCCGCTGCCCGTGGTGACCTCCCTGACCGGTACGTACAGCGGCGCGACCGGCAAGGTCACCCTGAAGTGGCCGCTCAACACCGAGCCGCAGTTCAACCACTACACGGTCCTGAGCTACGACCTGGGGAACGAGGGGTACTTCAGGTGGGTTTCGCTCGGCACGACCATGCAGAACACCTGGACCACGGGCCCCATCCCGGCCGACGGTGAGTGGCGCCACTACCGCATCCTCGTCACCAACGACGCCGGCACCACCACGCTCGGTGCGAGTTCCCTCGACGGCAGCGCCGCCAACGAGCTCTGGCTCGGCATCCCCGACGGCATCGCCCCGCAGCGGGCTCCCGAGCTGTCCCTGAGCTTCTGCACGGGCGGCGTGCGCGTGACCGCGACCGACTACACGCCGGCTCCGATCCGCGACTTCTACGGATTCGAGATCGAGCGCCGGACGGCCGGGGCGAGCGACTGGTCGGTGGTCCTGCACTCGGGCTACGACCCGCGCACCACCTTCGCCACCGTCGGCGTCTGCGACGCCCTGACCGCCGGCAGCACCTACGAGTACCGGGCCCGTACCTATGACGCGGCCGGCAACTACTCGCCCTCCAGCGACATCAAGGCGTTCACTCCCGCCGCCGGCTGACGGCCGACGGACCGGACGGACCTGGGACCGGAACGGGTGGCACCCCTCAGGGGTGCCACCCGTTCGCCTGCCCGGTCCGGGCGGTGGAGGCCGTGGCGGGAATCGAACCCACGTCACTCGATTTGCAGTCGAGCCCCTGAACCACTCGGGCACACGGCCGGGCGTCGCCGACGTATCCCGACCATAGGCGGCCCCGCCCGGGGCGGGTCAACGGATCGGGCGGGGCCGCAACAGGACTGCCATACGCCGTTCACGAAGGGCCGGGAAGCTCCCCGCTCGACAGGAACTCCTCCACCACCGGGCGGAACAGCGCGGGTTCGTCGACCCAGGGGTAGTGGCCGACGGCGTGCAGCGGCCGCAGGCGGGCATGCGGGAAGGAATCCGCGACGACCTCGCCGGCGTGCATGCCGGTGACCGCGTCGCGGCCACCGGTGAGGACGAGGACCGGGCAGGTCACCTCGCGCAGCCGGTCGAGGAGGGAGCTGCGGGCCTGCTCGTCGACTCCCTGCCAGAAACCGGCACGGGGGACCGGGTGCAACTGGGCGCCCTCGGCAGCGGCATGGGCGCGCTGTGGGGCGTCCCAGCGGCCGTACGCCATGGGGGCGACCTGCAACAGCAGTTCCCGGACCCGGTCGAGGTCGTCGGCGGTCTCCAACTCGCCCAGTGCCGCGACGGCTTCGGGCCACCAGGGCTCGCCGGCCCGGCTCTCGAAGATCGCGCGGGCGTCCTCGGGGAGGGCGCCCTGCAGGCGTGAGCCGGGCGTGACCAGGACCAGGTGCGTCAGCCGGTCCCCGTACTCGGCGGCATACGCCTGCGCGGTCGCCGCGGCGGCGTCGTGCGCGAGCAGTGCGAAGCGCTCCAGGCCGAGATGGCGGCGCAGCGCCTCCACGTCCTGCGCGAGCCGCGGGAAGGAGTACGCCAGCGGGTCGGCGGCCGGAGCGGTGTCCCCGGTGCCGCGGCTGTCCGGGACGACGAGGCGTCTGACGGTGTCCAGTCCGGCCAGGTCCCCGAGGTACGCGGCGTCGCGCCCGGGCCCGCCGGCGAGCGCGAGGAGCACCGGGCCCTCGCCCTGGTCGCGGTAGGCGATCTCGGTTCCGTCGTACGAAGTGCAGTGCGGCATGGCGTACGCCTTCCCCGGCCCGGCCCGGGCCATCTCCGGTCCTAGGCCGAAAGGCCGACCCCGGCGTTCGTGGACGCCAGGGGCAAGACGCCTCTACGCCCCTTACCCTGTCGGGGTGACGACCGCCGAAGCCGAGCCGATTCCCGGCAATTCAGACAGACCTCTGCTCCTTGAGCCGGACACCGGCACCGACACTGTGCTGGGCAGCCGCTACCGCGCGCTGACCCTCGCCATGGTCTCGGTGGTTCTGCTCATCGCCTTCGAGGCCACCGCCGTCGGCACGGCCATGCCGGTCGCCGCGCGCGAGCTGGACGGCCTGCCGCTGTACGCCTTCGCCTTCTCCGGCTACTTCACCACCTCGCTGTTCGCCATGGTCGTCAGCGGCCAGTGGTCGGACCGCAGCGGCCCGCTCGCGCCGCTCGTCGCCGGCATCGGCGCCTTCGCGGCGGGCCTGCTGATCTCCGGCGCCGCCCAGTCGATGTGGCTGTTCGTCCTCGGCCGCGCCGTGCAGGGGATCGGCGGCGGGCTCGTCATCGTCGCCCTGTACGTCGTCGTGAGCCTGGCCTATCCCGAACGGCTGCGACCCGCCGTCATGGCGGGCTTCGCCGCGTCCTGGGTGCTGCCCTCCATCGTCGGCCCGCTCGTGGCGGGCACCGTCACCGAGCAGTTCGGCTGGCGCTGGGTCTTCCTCTCCATCCCGGTCCTGATCGTGCCGCCGCTGCTCATCGGCCTGCCCGCGATGCGCAGGATGCCCGTCCAGCCGCCCCCGGACGACCGGCGCGCCCCCGACGGCCGCCGCATCCGGCTCGCCCTCGCGGTCTCGGCGGGCGCCGGTCTGCTGCAGTACGCCGGGCAGGACCTGCGACCGCTGTCCCTGGTCCTCGCGGCGGCCGGCGCGGCCCTGATCGTCCCGGCAGCCCTCAAACTGCTGCCGCGCGGCACGATCCGCGCGGCGCGCGGCCTCCCGTCGGTGGTCCTGCTCCGCGGCGTCGCCTCGGGCACCTTCCTCGGCGCCGAGACCTTCGTGCCGCTCATGCTCGTCACCCAGCGGCACCTGTCGCCGACGCTGGCCGGGCTCTCCCTCGCGTCCGGCGGCATCACCTGGGGCATCGGCTCCTGGATCCAGGGCCGCCCCCGCCTCGAGCCGTACCGGGACCGCATGGTCGTCACCGGCATGTTCCTCATGGCCGCCGCCATAGCCGGTGCCGCCCTGCCGCTCGTCTCCGGAGCCCCGGTCTGGAGCGCGGCCGCCGCGTGGGCCGTGGGCGGCCTCGGGGCCGGCCTTGTCATCTCCTCCCTGAGCGTCATCCTCTTCAAGCTCTCGGCCCCCTCCGAGGCCGGCGCCAACTCCGCCGCGCTCCAGGTCTCCGACGCCCTGGCCAGCGTCGTCCTCGTCGCCGCCGCGGGCACCGTGTTCGCCGCCCTGGGCGGCGCGACGGGCGCCTTCGCGGCGGTCTTCCTGCCGCTGTCCGTGCTCAGCCTCGCCGGCGTCGCCGTGGCGGCCAGGCTCCGTCCGAAATCCGGGTGAGTCGAGCGCGCCGGGGGACTACCGTCGCGGTGTGAAAGAGCTGACCCTCGTCTTCACCGACGCCGAGTGGGAGTCCCTCGACGACCTGGCCGATGCGCACGGCGTCCCGGTCGCCGAGCTGGTGCGCACGGCGGTACGCGCCTACCAGGACGCGGAGGCGGCCCGCGCCGCCGCATCCGGGGCGTCCCTCGCGGACGCCCACGCGGACCTGCTGCGCAGGCTCGGGGAGTGAGCGTGCGCCATCTCACTGTGGGCGAGGTCACGGAGCTCGCCCGGCTCGCGTGCGGCGGCGAACCGCCCGCGGTGCGCGAGCCCGGGCTGCTCGCGTCGGCCGTCCACCGCCCGCGCGCCCGCATGTTCGGCGTCGCCGCGTACGTGGACCTCTACGCGTGCGCGGGCGCCCTCCTGCACGGCATCGCCGGCAACCATCCGCTCGTCGACGGCAACAAACGCACCGCGTGGCTCGCGGCGGCGGTCCTCCTCGACCTCAACGGGGTCGACCTGCGGCCCGCTGACCAGGAGGCGGCCTACGATCTCGTGATCGCGGTCGCCTCGTCCGCGATCGCGGACCCGACCCTCATCGGCAACACCCTGCGCGCGTTGGCGGCCGGCTAAGTTTTTTCCCCGCCCGCCCTCCCCCAGCCTTCGGCCGGGGGTGCCCCCACCTCCCCCGCCCCCTCCGTAGGTTGTCGCGCCTGATCCCCGGTGGGGGGGGGTAGAGGCGGCACCGTGCTCGGGCCATTCGTTGGCGCGGCGCCGTCCAGGTGCCCAGCCGTCACCCCCAACACCCCCCACCGGGGATCAGGCGCATGAGCTCACCGGAGGGGGCGGGGTCGTAGGGGTGGATGTTCTGGACGGTGCGGCATATTTGTGCGCGGTATCCGGGCGGGGATGGGATGGGCAGGTGCTGGAAAGGCGCGTAAATATGCCAGTCCAGGACGTGCAGCCCCGGAGGCCCCGAACCCGGCCCACCCCGCACGCGCGCCGGGGTCACTGACTTCACAGGGCACCCGGGCGGGCGGGCGGGGAAAAAACCACCCGGCCCGCGCCCGCAGGTACGCTGGGACGGCTTCGCCCCCCAACCCCCAACCCGTCACCCGGAGACCGTGACTACCACCGCCCCGCACAGCGCCAGCGCCAGCACCTCGCACCACCTCTCGCCCGCCTTCCCCGGCCGCGCCCCCTGGGGCACGGCCGGCAAGCTGCGCGCGTGGCAGCAGGGCGCGCTCGACCGGTACATCGCGACGCAGCCGCGCGACTTCCTGGCGGTCGCGACCCCGGGCGCAGGCAAGACGACCTTCGCGCTCACCCTGGCCTCGTACCTGCTGCACAACCACCTGGTGCAGCAGATCACCGTGGTCGCCCCCACCGAGCACCTGAAGAAGCAGTGGGCGGAGGCGGCCGCGCGGATAGGCATCAAGCTGGACCCGGAGTACAGCGCGGGCCCGGTGGGGCGGGACTACCACGGGGTGGCGGTGACCTACGCGGGCGTCGGCGTACGCCCGATGCTGCACCGCAACCGCTGCGAGCAGCGCAAGACCCTGGTGATCCTGGACGAGATCCACCACGCCGGTGACAGCAAGTCGTGGGGCGAGGCGTGCCAGGAGGCGTTCGAGCCGGCGACCCGCCGTCTCGCGCTGACCGGGACGCCGTTCCGGTCGGACACCAATCCCATCCCGTTCGTGACGTACGAGGAGGGCAACGACGGCATCCGCCGTTCGTCCGCCGACTACACGTACGGCTACGGGAACGCGCTCGCGGACGGGGTCGTCCGTCCTGTGATTTTCCTCTCCTACAGCGGCAACATGCGCTGGCGGACGAAGGCCGGCGACGAGATCGCCGCGCGCCTGGGCGAGCCGATGACGAAGGACGCGATCGGGCAGGCCTGGCGCACCGCGCTGGCCCCGACGGGCGACTGGATCCCCAATGTGCTGCGGGCGGCGGACGTGCGGCTCACGGAGGTGCGCAAGTCGATCCCGGACGCGGGGGCGCTGGTGATCGCCGCCGACCAGGAGTCGGCGCGGGCGTACGCCAAGCTCATCCGGGAGATCACCGGCCACAGGGCGACCCTGGTGCTCTCCGACGACGCGGGCGCCTCGTCCCGCATCGAGGAGTTCAGCGCGAGCGAGGACCGCTGGATGGTGGCCGTCCGCATGGTGTCGGAGGGGGTCGACGTGCCGCGCCTGGCGGTGGGCGTGTACGCCACGACGATCTCCACGCCGCTGTTCTTCGCGCAGGCCGTGGGCCGTTTCGTGCGGTCGCGGCGGCGCGGCGAGACCGCTTCGGTGTTCGTGCCGACCATCCCGATGCTGCTGGACTTCGCCAACGAGATGGAGGTCGAGCGGGACCACGTCCTGGACAAGCCGAAGAAGGACGGCGAGGAGGACCCGTACGCGGAGTCCGAGAAGGAGCTCGCCGAGGCGGAGAAGGAGCAGGACGAGGACACCGGCGAGCAGGACATGCTGCCCTTCGAGGCGCTGGAGTCGGACGCGGTCTTCGACCGGGTGCTGTACGACGGCGCCGAGTTCGGCATGCAGGCCCATCCGGGCAGCGAGGAGGAACAGGACTACCTGGGCATTCCCGGCCTGCTCGAACCCGACCAGGTGCAGATGCTGCTGCAGCGGCGTCAGGCGCGGCAGATCGCGCACAGCCGCAAGAAGCCGGACGCCGAGGCGGATCTGCTGGAACTGCCCGCCGAGCGGCGGCCGGTGGTCAGCCACAAGGAGATGCTGGAGCTGCGCAAGCGGCTCAACACCCTTGTGGCCGCGTACAACCACCAGAGCGGCAAGCCCCATGGGGTGATCCACAACGAGCTGCGCAGGGCGTGCGGCGGGCCGCCGAGCGCGGAGGCGACGGCGGGGCAGCTCAACGAGCGCATCAAGAAGGTCCAGGAGTGGGCCACCCGGATGCGCTGACCGGCGGACGGTCCCGTGTCCGGCGATCTGACGTGACGTCAGCCATGCTGTGAATCTTCCGGCGTGATGGCCTGTTGGGTGAAGAATTTACGTTTCGTGAGCGGGCATGCCCGGTTGCATGACCGGATTGTGGACGAAGTCTTCCGCTGAGCGGTACGCATCGCTACCGTTCCGGTCACGCAACGCACCGTGGCAACGCAGCCTCGGGGCGCAGCCGGTACCGCCGGACCGACCGGTGGCTTCTCCGCGCTCTGCCGCGGGACCGGCAGTGCTTCCCGCGTGAGAGAAGTGCCACCACTCACGAGAAGGGGGCGTCGTGACCGCGGAGACGTCTCAGACGCTCGACCGGGGCCTGCGGGTCCTGAAGTTGCTGGCCGACACCGACCACGGGCTCACCGTCACGGAGCTCGCCACGAAGCTGGGTGTCAACCGCACGGTCGTGTACCGCCTGCTGGCCACCCTGGAACAGCACTCCCTGGTGCGTCGCGACCTCGGCGGTCGCGCCCGGGTCGGCCTCGGCGTGCTGCGCCTGGCCCACCAGGTGCACCCGCTGCTGCGCGAAGCCGCGCTGCCCGCGCTGCGCTCCCTGGCGGAGGACATCGGCGCCACCGCCCACCTCACCCTCGTCGACGGCACCGAGGCGCTGGCCGTGGCGGTCGTCGAGCCCAGCTGGACCGACTACCACGTGGCCTACCGCACCGGGTTCCGGCACTCGCTCGACCGCGGCGCCGCGGGCCGCGCGATCCTCGCCGGGCGCAGCACGCAGCCGTACGAGCCCGACCCCCGCTGCGCCGAGGGGCCCGGTTACGTGCTCACCCACGGCGAGCTGGAGGCCGGCGCCAGCGGCGCCGCGGCCCCGCTGGTGGGCGTGCCCGGCATAGAGGGGAGCGTCGGGGTCGTCATGCTGGCCGACTCGGTGCCCGAGCGGGTCGGCCCGCGGGTCGTGGAGGCGGCGGTGGAGGTCGCGGACGCCCTGCGTTAGCGGCCCCCACGGGGGAGGCCGTGGCACGTCCCACCCGGCGCGGTGAACTACATTCACCCCATGCCCTTCGCCACCGCCCGCAGCCGGACCCTCGCCGTGTGCGCGGCCCTCGTCGTCGCCCTGCTGGCGGTCGCCGCGTTCGCGCCGCTGCCGATCTCGATCGTCGTACCCGGGCTGACGGCCGACGTGCTCGGCAGCGACCACGGCAAACCGGTGATCACCGTCACCGGCACCCCGACGCGCGACACCTCCGGTCAGCTGCGGATGACGACCATCGCCGCGACGAACCCCGACGCCGTCGTCCGTCTCGGCGATGTGCTGAAGGCGTGGTTCGCCACCGACCAGGCGGCGATGCCGCGGGACGCGGTCTACCCGACCGGTGGCAGCGTCAAGGAGATCGAGAAGCACAACCAGGCGGAGATGACCGAGTCGCAGGACGCCGCGACCACCGCCGCCCTGTCGCACCTCGGGCTGTCGCCGTCCAAGGTGAAGGTCGGCCTCCACCTCGCGGACGTCGGCGGCCCGAGCGCCGGCCTGATGTTCAGCCTCGGCATCATCGACAAGATCAATGGCAATGGCCGCGGCGGCGACCTCACCGGGGGCCGGCGGATCGCCGGTACGGGGACGATCACCCCGGACGGCGAGGTCGGCGCGGTCGGCGGTGTCCCGCTCAAGGAGCAGGCCGCCCGGCGCGACGGGGCGACCGTCTTCCTCGTCCCCAAGGGCGAGTGCTCCGACGCCAAGGCCGAACTCCCCAAGGGGCTGCGCCTGGTGCCGGTGACCACGCTCGACGGCGCGATCGACGCCCTGAAGGCGCTGGGCAGCGGCGGCAGGGTCCCCAGCTGCTGAACGGCCGCCCTACGCGGCCTTGGCGTCCATCGTCCGCCAGGAGGGGAAGACCAGCGGGCACAGCGTCGCCGCGAAGTAGACCGCGCCGAGCGCGAGCAGCGTCGCCGGCAGCCCCAGGCCGTCCACCAGGTAGCCCGCGGCCAGGCCGCCCACCGGGGTGGTGAGCAGCACCCCGGCACCCAGGGTGCCGAGGGTGCGGCTGCGCAGTTCGTCCGGGACGTGCTGGAAGAGCACCGTCGACAGGATCGGGTTGAGCGCCCCCGCCGCCAGGCCGCCGACGAACATCGTCACGGCCAGGGCCTCCCATCCGGGCACCCACGCGGCGACCAGGAACCGCGGCGCACCGCAGAGCAGGAAGCACACCGTGTAGACCGGCCACCGCGGCAGCCGGTGGCCCAGCGCGCCGTACGCCAGCGCCCCGGCCAGCGCTCCCGCGCCGAAGAGGCCGGAGAGCAGGCCGAGTTGCACCGAGCCGCCGAGCTCGCGTTCGGCGTGCACGGGCAGCAGTACCGAACTCCACCCGACGTCCAGGCCGTTGGTGACCATGATCATCAGCGTGATGGCGAGCAGCAGCCGGCTCCGGACGAGGAAGGTGTATCCCTCGCGCAGTTCGGCCCGGTACGTGCGCAGGGAGACCGGCGCCCCGCCGGTGGCCGGTTCCGCGCCGGCCAGACCGCGGATGCCGAAGGCGATCAGCAGCGCGGACACCCCGAAGGTCGCCGCGTCCACCAGCAGCACCGCTTCCGCGCCCATGACGGCGATGAGCACCCCGCCCAGCGAGGCGCCCAGCATGCGCGCCCCGCGCGAGGCGCCGTCGAAGTAGCCCGCGGCGCGCCCCAGAGGCGTCCCGGCACGCTCGGCCAGGACGGGCAGCAGCACTTCGCGGGCGGTCTCACCGGGGGCGTGGAACAGCCCGCTGACCGCCATGAGCGCGCACAACTGCCAGAACCGCAGGACCCCCGCGAAGTGCAGCAGCGGTATGGCCGCCACGGCGATCCCGCACACCGCGTCCGAGACCACCGACGCCCTGCGCCGCCCGAAACGGTCGATGACCGGTCCGCCGCCGATCGCGGCGATCACGATCGGCAGCGTCCCGCAGAAGGCCGCCAGCCCGGCGCGGGCGGCGCTGCCGGTGGTCTGCAGCACGAACCACGGCACGGCCAGCACCGTGAGTGAATTGCCGCTGATCGACACGACGTTGGCTGCCAGGACCAGGTGCAGCGGGCGCCGGTCGGGCGCCGGTGCGGGTCCGCCGGTCAGTGTGGAGCCGTCGGATATGCCGGTTCCGGTGTCCATGGTTCTTCCCCCGTGGTCGGTTCGGCCGGCCGTGCGGCCGGTCGGTCAGTCCGTGGTGCGCGGGATGACGTGCAGATGGACCCGGACGGGCTCGGCCTCGGGTTCCTCCGGGGCCGGGGCCGGGTCGCGGTAGCTCTCCAGCACGGCGTGCAGTTCGGTCCGCAACGCGCGGGCGCGGGCGGGCGTGAGCCGCAGGCTGAAGTCGCTGAGGTCGAAGCTGCCCTGCCACTCCTGCGACCAGTCGTCCAATCTCGTGACCCAGGAGTCGAGCTCCGCGGCGTGGTGGAGGGCGACCCCCCGGGCGAACAGGCCGATGGCGCCGCGCACTTCGGGGTCCGGGTGGGAGAGGAACGTCCCGGCGTCGAAGCGGGTGCCGCGGTGCGCGGCCCGCCACCAGCGCTCCCGGGCCGTACCGCGTTCCGGGTCGTCCTCGACGAAGCCGTGCGCGGCCAGTTGGCGCAGGTGGTAGCTGGTGGCGCCACTGGACTCGCCGAGCCGGGCGGCGAGCCCGGACGCGGTGGCGGGCCCGTGCTCGCGCAGCGCGGCGAGCAGCCGGATGCGCAGCGGGTGCGCCAGCCCGCGCAGGGTGCGCGGGTCGAGGCTGACCGAGCCGTCGCCGTCGCCGCCGTCGTTGCCGGCGCCTTCGGCGTCCGCGGGGGAGGGGGTGTCCGTCACGGCTTCACCGTACCGAGTGCAAAGACATCTTTGCAATGCTTTCTTTGCACCCTGCCTATCCCTCCTTGATGAAGCCCTCCTCGACCAGCCAGTCCTTCGCCACTTGGCGCGGGTCCTCGCCCCGCACGTCCACCCTCGCGTTCAGCTCCCGTCCCACGGCCGTGGTCAGCTTCCGCGAGATCGGGTCCAGCAGATCCCGGATCACCGGCCAGCGCTTGAGCGCCTTGCTGTTGATGACGGGGGCGGCGTCGTAGTTGGGGAAGAAGTGCTTGTCGTCCTCCATGACCTCCAGGTGCAGGGAGGCGATCCGGCCGTCCGTCGTGTAGACCTCGCCGAGCAGGCAGGAACCCCGCTTCGGGATCTGCGTGTAGATGACCCCGGTGTCCATCTTCCGGATGTTGGAGGCGGGCACCTGCATGTCGTACGCCTTGACCATCCCGGGCAGTCCGTCGTCGCGGGAGGCGAACTCGTTCTCCACGCACAAGGTGACGGCCGAGGGCTTCCTGCGGGAGAGGGCGGCGACGTCGGAGAGGGTCCGCAGCCCGTAGGGGCGGTTCTTGGCCCGGGTGGTGGCCAGCGCATAGGTGTTGTCGAGGGTGGACGGCGGCAGCCAGGTGATGCCGTTCTTCAGGTCCGCGTCGCGGACGGCCTGCCACTGCGCCTGCGGGTCGGTGATCGGCTTGGCGTTGCCGAGGTAGGTGATCCACGCGGTGCCGGTGTACTCGTACATGGCGTCCGCGTCGCCGGAGCGGACGGCCTCGCGGGCCCCGATCGAGCCCTGGATGTTCGTCCGGTCCAGTACGTCGGCGCCGGCGGCCTTGAAGACCAGCCCGATCATCGAGCCGAGGATGATCTGCTCGCTGAAGCTCTTGGACGTCACGGTCAGGGACGCCCCCTTCAGCGGCAGGCCCTGGCCGAGGGTGCCGGGACGGACGTCGTCCGCCAGCGGGCTGCCGCTCTTGAGCCCGCAGCCCGGCGCCGCGGCGAGCAGGGCCGCGCACGTGGCCAGGGCCACGGCCGTGCGCCGGCGCGTCACGTGCCCTCCAGACCGCGCGGGCGCATCATCTGCTCGGCGAGCGAGGCCAGCCAGTCCACGAGCAGCGCCAGCACCACGGTCAGCACCGAGCCCAGGATCAGCACCGGCATGCGCTGCGTGACGATGCCGGTGGTGATGATGTCGCCGAGGCCTCCGCCGCCGACGAAGGTGGCCAGCGTCGCCGTGCCGACGTTGAGCACCAGCGCCGTCCGCACCCCGGCGAGGATCAGCGGCACGGCCAGCGGCAGTTCGACCCGCGACAGCGTGCCCAGTGCCGACATCCCGATGCCGCGCGAGGCCTCGACGAGCGTGGGGTCGATCACCCGCAGGCCCGCCATGGTGTTGGACAGCACCGGCAGCACGGCGTAGACCACCATGCCCACCAGAGCGGTGCGCGGCCCGATGCCGAGCCAGATCACCAGCAGCGCCAGCATCCCGATGGCGGGCGTCGCCTGCCCGATGTTGGCGACCGCGGTCACGACGGGCGCGGCGGCCCGCAGCCCCCGCCGGGTCAGCGCGGTACCCAGCGGGATCGCGATGACCAGCACCCAGAAGGTGGACCAGGCGGTGAGCTTGACGTGCTGCCACAACCGCACCTGCACGGTGTCGCCGGCCAGGGCGTTCTCGGCGATGGAGTCCAGGTGGACGGTGCTGATCCAGAAGTACGTGGCGACGAGCACCGCGGCCAGCACGGCGGGGGTGAGGAGGAGGTGGCGCCAGGTCGGCCGCCGCCGCTGCGGGGGGCCGGACGCGCGGGGCCGCTCGGCCTCGGGGGGCTCCGCGACGTACGGGCCGTCCGGGAGGCCCGGAGCGCCCGCGGAGTCCCCGCGGCCGGTCACGCCCGCGCTCCCGGCTCGTGGTCGGCGCCCTCCTGCTCCGCCCGGGTCAGCGGGGCGCGCAACTCCTCCAGGTCGTGCCGGTGCTCCAGCGCCGCCAGCCGGTCGGCCTCCAGCATCTCGTGGACGGAGTTGAGCAGCGTCTCCATGTCCACCACGCCGGTGAACTCCCCGCGCCGGCCGGTGACCGCGACCCGCCCGCTGCTGTCGGTCAGCACCGCCTCCAGGGCGTCGCGCAGCGTCGCGTCCCTGGTGACCGTGTCGCCGACGAGCGTCCCGGCCCGGGCGAGGGAGCCCTTGGCCCGCATGAGGTCGCCGCGCCGCAGCCACTTGTAGGGGCGGCCCTTGTGGTCGAGCAGCAGCAGTTCGTTGGTCAGGCTGGACGCCCGCAGCCGGTCGAAGATCGACTGCAGCGGGTCGTCCACGCTCACCGTCGGGAAGTCGGCGACACCCACGTCACGCACCCGGGTGAGATTGAGCCGTTTCAGGGCGGCGCCCGCGCCGACGAAGCCGGAGACGAAGTCGTCGGCCGGGTTGGTCAGGATCGCCTCGGGGGTGTCGAACTGGGCGATGTGGGAGCGTTCCCGCAGCACCGCGATGCGGTCGCCGAGCTTGATGGCCTCGTCGAAGTCGTGGGTGACGAAGACGATGGTCTTGTGCAGTTCGTGCTGGAGCCGGATCAGTTCGTCCTGGAGGTGGTCGCGGGTGATCGGGTCGACCGCGCCGAAGGGCTCGTCCATCAGCAGCACCGGCGGGTCGGCGGCCAGCGCCCGCGCCACGCCCACCCGCTGCTGCTGACCGCCCGAGAGCTGGCGGGGGTAGCGGCCGCGGAACTCGCGCGGGTCCAGGCCCACCAGGTCCAGCATCTCCGCGACCCGGTCCCGCACCCGGGCCCTGGACCAGCCGGTCATCCGGGGGACGAGCGCGATGTTCTCCGCGACCGTCATGTGCGGGAAGAGCCCGGAGGACTGGATCGCGTAGCCGATCTTGCGGCGCAGCTTCACCGGGTCCATGTCGGTGACGTCCTCGCCGCCGATGCGGATGCGCCCGGAGGTCGGCTCGATCAGCCGGTTGATCATCTTCAGGGTGGTCGACTTGCCGCAGCCGGACGGCCCGACGAAGATCACCGTCTCGCCCGCCTTGATCTCCATGGAGACGCTGTCCACGGCCGGTTCCGCGCTGCCCGGGTAGCGCTTGGTCAGCTGCTCCAGCTCGATGGTCGCGCCCGCCGCCTCAGCCACGGATCCCCCTCGGGATGGTCAGCCGCCCGATCAGCGCGTAGGCGGCGTCGAAGAGCAGCGCGAGGACGACGATGCCGATGGTGCCGGCCAGCACCTGGTTGAGGGCGTTGGCACTGCCGAGCGAGGCGATGCCGCGGAAGATCTCGTTGCCGAGGCCGGGGCCCGAGGCGTACGCGGCGATCGCGGCGATGCCCATCAGCATCTGGGTCGCCACCCGGATGCCGGTCAGGATCGGCGGCCACGCCAGCGGCAGCTCCACCCGGGCCAGCGCCGCCGGCCGCGACATGCCGATCCCGCGGGCGGCGTCCACCAGCGCCGGGTCGACCCCGCGCAGGCCCACGATCGTGTTGCGGACCACCGGCAGCAGCCCGTACAGCGTCAGCGCGGTGACCGTCGGGGGGACACCGAGGCCCAGCCAGGGGATCAGCAGACCGATCAGCGCCAGCGAGGGGATGGTGAGGATGGTCGCGGTGGAGGTGACGGCCAGGCCCGCGGTCCAGCCGCGGCGGTAGCTGAGCACGCCCACCGCGACGCCGATGGCGGTGGCCAGCACCATGCACTGGAAGACCAGGCTGGCCTGCTGGTAGGCGTCGATCAGCAGTTGCTCGTGGCGGCTGGTGAGGTACTCCCAGAAGGTCATCCGGCCTCACCACCTGCCTGCGCTCGCCCGCCGCCGCGGCGGTTACGGTTCCGCGTCCCGGGCCGCCTGCTCGACCAGCGGAATGATCCGCAGCGGGACCGGATTCTCCATGACGATCGCCGTGGCGGCCCGCACGATGCCATCAAAGCCCACAACCCGGTCGATCACACGTTGGAGATCGGCGTTGGACCGGGCCACCAGGCGGCAGAGCATGTCCCCCTGGCCGGTCGTGGTGTGCAGCTCCAGCACCTCCGGCACGGCCCTCAAGTGCGCGCGCACATCGGGGCCTTGACCCTGCTTGATCTCCAGCGTCGCGAACGCCGTCACCGGGTAGCCGAGCGCCGCCGGGTCCACCTGAGGGCCGAAGCCCCGGATCACCCCATTGGCCTGAAGCCGGTCCAGCCGCGCCTGCACGGTGCCGCGCGCCACGCCGAGCCGCCGCGAGGCCTCCAGCACACCGATCCGCGGCTCCTGCGCGAGGAGCGCGATCAGCCGTCCGTCCAACCCGTCGATTCCCACGGTCCGTCCGCCGCCCCTTCGTGATCGCCGCTGTGCCAGTGGTCACTGTGTGCAGAATGCCGCCCGCTATGCCCGATCGGCTGTACAGATTGTCCACTGCTACAGGGAACTATTGCGCACCTTGGCACCCGGGGCGAGGCTGGCGCCATGACTGAGACCCTGGATCACACTCCCGGCACCGCAGGCGACGCCGACCCGTTCCCGGTGAAGGGGATGGACGCGGTCGTCTTCGCGGTGGGCAACGCCAAGCAGGCCGCGCACTACTACTCGACCGCCTTCGGCATGAAGCGCGTCGCCTACTCCGGACCGGAGAACGGCAGCCGCGAGATCGCGTCGTACGTGCTGGAGTCCGGCGGCGCCCGCTTCGTGTTCACCTCCGTCGTCAGGGCCGGCACCGACCACGGCCGCTTCCTGGAGCAGCACGTGGCCGCCCACGGCGACGGTGTCGTGGACCTGGCCCTGGAGGTCCCCGACGTCCGCGCCGCGTACGACTACGCCCTCGCGCACGGCGCGACCGGGCTGGACGCGCCGCACGAGGTCTCGGACGAGTACGGCACGGTCGTCCTGGCCGCCATCGCCACCTACGGCGAGACCCGCCACACGCTCGTGGAGCGCGGCGCCTACAAGGGCCCGTACCTGCCCGGCTTCGTCGCCGCCGAGCCGATCGTGGAGCCCCCGGCCAAGCGCTTCTTCCAGGCGATCGACCACTGCGTCGGCAACGTCGAGCTCGGCAGGATGAACGACTGGGTCACCTTCTACAACCGCGTCATGGGCTTCACGAACATGAAGGAGTTCGTCGGCGACGACATCGCCACCGAGTACTCCGCGCTGATGTCCAAGGTCGTGGCGGACGGCACGCTGAAGGTCAAGTTCCCCATCAACGAGCCCGCGATCGCGAAGAAGAAGTCGCAGATCGACGAGTACCTGGAGTTCTACGGCGGCCCCGGCGTGCAGCACATCGCGCTGGCCACCAACGACATCGTCGCGAGCGTGCGCGCCATGCGCGCGGCGGGCGTCGAGTTCCTGGACACGCCCGACTCCTACTACGACACCCTCGGGGAGTGGGTCGGCGACACCCGCGTGCCGATCGACACGCTGCGGGAGCTGAAGATCCTCGCAGACCGGGACGAAGACGGCTACTTGCTGCAGATCTTCACCAAGCCCGTCCAGGATCGCCCGACGGTCTTCTTCGAAATGATCGAGCGACACGGTTCGATGGGCTTCGGCAAGGGCAACTTCAAGGCCCTCTTCGAAGCGATCGAGCGCGAGCAGGAGCGCCGGGGCAACCTCTGATCCCTTCGCCGTGAATTCCGGCGCCGGACCGCGCCCCCGCGGGGGAGGGCGTGGGCCGGCGCCGGCCGCGTTCCGCCGGGTGACGGCCGGGGCGCCGCCCGCCCGCGATCCCGCCGGCCGGCGTCCTTCCGCGCCGCTCCCGGCGGTGCGAGGCTGTGTGCATGGGTGATCTCATCGAACGGCTGCGCGCCGGGCTTCCCGCCGAGGCGATCCTCACCGACCCCGACGTCACCGCCTCCTACGCCAACGACATGGCGAGCTTCTGCCCGGCCGGAGCGCCGGCCGTCGTCTGCCTGCCGCGGACCGTCGAGGAGGTCCGGCACATCATGCGGACCGCCACCGCGCTGCGGGTGCCCGTGGTGCCGCAGGGCGCCCGCACGGGCCTGTCGGGCGCGGCCAACGCGTCCGAGGGCTGCGTCGTGCTGTCGCTCACCAGGATGAACCGCGTGCTGGAGATCGACCCCGTCGACCGGGTCGCGGTCGTCGAGCCCGGGGTCGTCAACGCCGCCCTGTCCCGCGCCGTCGCCGAACGCGGGCTGTACTACCCGCCCGACCCCTCCAGCTGGGAGCAGTGCACCATCGGCGGCAACATCGGCACCGGATCCGGCGGCCTGTGCTGCGTGAAGTACGGCGTCACCGCCGAGTACGTGCTCGGGCTGGACGTGGTGCTCGCCGACGGGCGCCTGCTGCGCACCGGGCGCCGCACCGCCAAGGGCGTCGCGGGCTACGACCTGACCCGGCTGTTCGTCGGCTCCGAGGGCAGCCTCGGCATCGTCGTCCGCGCCATCCTCGCGCTCAAGCCGGCCCCGCCCGCCCAGCTCGCCATGGTCGCCGAGTTCCCCTCCGCCGAGGCGGCCTGCGCCGCGGTGTGCGACATCATGGCCGGCGGCCACGTGCCGTCCCTGCTGGAACTCATGGACGGCACCACGGTGCGCGCCGTGAACGCCATGACCGCCATGGGCCTGCCCGAGTCGACCGAGGCCTTGCTGCTGGCCGCCTTCGACACCCCCGACCCGGCCGCCGACCTGGCCGCGGTGGGGGAGCTGTGCCTGTCCGCGGGCGCCACGCAGGTCGTCCCCGCCGAGGACGCGACCGAGTCCGAAATGCTGCTGCAGGCACGGCGGATGGCGCTGCCCGCCCTGGAGCGGGTGTCCACGGCCACGATGATCGACGACGTCTGCGTGCCGCGCGGGCGGCTGGCCGCCATGCTCGACGGGGTCGCCGCCATCGCCGCCAAGCACGAACTGACCATCGGTGTCTGCGCCCACGCCGGCGACGGCAACACCCACCCCGTCGTCTGCTTCGACGCCGCCGACCCCGAGGAGTCCCGGCGGGCCCGGGAGTCCTTCGACGAGATCATGGCGCTCGGTCTCGAACTCGGCGGCACCATCACCGGCGAGCACGGCGTGGGCGTGCTGAAGAAGGAGTGGCTGGCCCGCGAACTCGGCCCGGTGGGCGTGGAGATGCAGCGCGGCATCAAGGCGGTCTTCGACCCGCTCGGCATCCTCAACCCGGGCAAGCTCTTCTGAAGCGGCGCGCCGGGCGCCTGGCCTAGGCGTCCGGCGACTCGTCCAGCCCGGACCACGGGTCGCGCAGCCACAGGTCGTCCCGCGGCTCACCGGCCGTGCCGGCGGTCGGGGCCAGCAACTCGTCCAGGCGCTCGTCCATGGCCAGGTGGTCCAGCTCCGTCCCCGGCGGCACCACGCGCAACGTCCGCTCCAGCCACGCCGCCACCGGCATCGACGCCGCCTCCAGCAGCGCGTTCCCGTCCGGCGAGCTCAGCGCCATGCAGATGACGCTGCGCCCGTCGGTCTTGGTCGGCCAGATCCGCACGTCGCCGTGACCGCAGGGCCGGAACACCCCCTCGACGAGCAACTCCCGGGCGAAGGTCCAGTTCACCGGGGACTGCGACCCGATGTGGAAGGCGATGTGCACGGCGAAGGGGTCCTCGACCCGGTACACCAGCCGGGCCGGCACGGCGATGCTGCGCTCCGGCGACAGCACCAGGTTCATCTCCAGTTCCCGTTCCACCACGGTCTGCATGGCGTCGTCGTCCTTTCCTCGGCACAAGGCCCCTGGCGGTACTGCGCGGCGAGGTGCTGCGCGGGGCCCGCACCGGGAGAGAGCGCATCGGGCACTCACCATTACGCGGCTTCCCATGATCGGGAGGACTTTTCACGAAGCTCCGGCGACAGATGCATGCATGCGGTACACACCTGGTTCGCCGGCCGCGGCACGGCTCCTGCGGGACGACGGCTCCCCCCGTTCCCCTGAGCGGCTGTCAGGCGGGAAGCGTAGCCGGTCCGGTGCGATGAAATGCCCTGGAATGCCGATCCCGGGCCGGCCCTCGTTTCTTTCTTCCGGGGGGTCGGTTCTTCGTTAATGTCCTCCTTGGACCGCCCGAGGCGGCGGACCGGTCGAGCGCGCGGTCGTGATGGGACGTGATGGGAGTTGTCACCGATGACCTCCGGAATCAGCGGCGGGGGTGTGCCCGGCCCCGGGTACTACCCGGACCCGTCCATCCCGGGTTACATCCGGTACTGGAACGGTTCCGCGTGGGTCCCCGGCACGAGCCGCCCGGCGCCGCAGGCCGGTGAGGACCTCGCACCGCCCACGGGCGCGCCGTTGGCGGTGCCCGGCCCGGCGGTGGCCACCGCCCCTCCGGCGCCCGTGACGCCCGCCCCGCCCGCGCCGCCGGTGCGCCGTACTCCCGCGATGGACGAGTCGGGCCCGATGTTCCTCGACGAGGACCCGCAGGCGCCCGCCGCCGAACGCGGCCCGGCCGGCTCGGAATGGGCGGCCGACCCGGCTCGGCAGCAGCCGTCCCCGCGGGTGTCGTGGGGCGCACAGGAGCACGGGGGCGCGCCCGGGGCCGCCGCGTCCGCCCCCGCACCTGCCCCCACGCCGACGCCCACCTCCGTGTCCGCCCCCGCAGCCGCGCCCGCCCCGGCGCCGTCGCCTTCGCCGGTCCCCGCGCCCCCGCCGGCCCCCGGGCCCGCCCCCGCCCCTGCCATCTCCTCGGCGCCCACAGCGGGCGCCCCCGTGGCGCGGAGCGCGAACCCCGTCCCGTGGGCCCAGCAGGTGCAGGAACTGGCCCGCCAGGGGCAGCCCCATGTGCCCGCGCAGACCGGCACCGCGGGCGACGGCGGCGAAGCCGCAGGCACGCCCGGCACGCCCGCGTCGCGGCGCCCCGCCGCCGAGGACCCGTTCGCCTCGGCGCGGGAACAGGCCCGCCCCGGCTCGCTCGGCAAGCGGCTGGTCGCCCGCGTCGTCGACTCGCTGCTGATGGGCGCCGTCGTCGCCGCGGCCGCCGTGCCGCTGGGCACCGCCGCGTACGACCACGTCCAGGACAAGATGGACGCCGCCCGGGGGAGCGGCCGGACGGTCACCGTGTGGCTGATCGACGGCACGACGGGCACGCAGCTCGGCATCCTCCTCGGTGTCGCGCTCGTCGCCGGTGTGCTGTACGAGGTGCTGCCGACCGCCAAGTGGGGCCGCACGCTCGGCAAGAAGCTGCTCGGCCTGCGCGTGCTGGACGTCGAGACCCAGTACGAACCGGGCTTCTGGCAGGCACTGCGCCGCTGGCTCACGCACACCGTGCTGGACGCCCTGGTGATCGGCTTCCTCGGCCTGCTGTGGTGCGCCTTCGACCGCCCGTGGCGCCAGTGCTGGCACGACAAGGCGGCGCGCACCTTCGTGGCCGCGGACCGCTGACCCCCGACAACCGACAGCCGATACCGACACCCGAACGGACCACGCCGGAGGCGTCCCCACGGCGTCCGGGTTTCACTCGGGGCATGAGCACCGACCGGCCCGAGGACCCGTTCGCGAAGCCTCCCGAGGAGCCGCAGCAGCCCTCCCAGCCTCCGCCCGCCGGCGGGGGCCCGTACGACCAGCCGCCCCCGGTCTACCCCGGCAGCCCGCAGGGCGGTCCGTACGACAGCCCGTACGGCGGTGCGCCCACGCCCGACCCGCTGGCGGGGATGCCGCCGCTGGCGAACCGGGGCCGCCGGCTGCTCGCCCGCATCGTCGACGGACTGATCATCGGCATCCCGATCTACGCCATCACCTGGGCCTTCTGGGGCGCCTACGACTACAACAGCGGCGTGGGGCAGGGCTTCGCGGAGGGCGTGATCTACGCGGTGGTCTACCTCGTCTACCAGGTCCTGATGCTCACCCGCCGCGGGCAGAGCCTGGGCAAGATGCTGCTCAAGGTGCGGGTCGGCATGCTGGCCGACGGCGCCAACCCCTCGACCCCGGCGGCACTCAAGCGGGAGGCGGTCTACTCCCTGGTGCCGATCATCCCGTGCTGCGGCTCGATCTTCTGGATCATCGAGGTGCTGTGGTGCACGTGGGACAAGCCCTATCGGCAGTGCCTTCACGACAAAGCCGGGCAAACCGTTGTCGTCTCCGCGCGCTGACGCCGGCCCGTGACGATCGTCGCAGGGCCGTGACGTAATGCCACTATGCGGGGTCATGCCCGACTGATTTACTCACTCTATGAGTTCGAATCAACCGCCCGGTTACGGTTATCCGCAGGGCGGCTCGGGGGGTCAGGATCCGTACGGCCAGAATCCGTACGGCCAGCAGCCTCACCCCCAGGGCCAGAACCCCTATGACCAGCAGCAGCCGCCGCCGTTCCCGCAGCAGCCCGCGTCGCCCTACGGCTACCCGCAGGCCCCGCCCGCCGGTTACGGCCAGATGCCCGTGGACCCGGCCCTGGCAGGCATGCCGCCGCTGGCCGACAGCGGGCAGCGCTTCCTCGCCCGGCTGATCGACTTCGGCATGTTCTTCGTGGCGCTGATCATCCTCCTGGTGGTGACGGGCACGTCGGTCATGGACACCGGCGCCTTCCTCGGCATCGAACTGCTCGTCTTCGGCGGCCAGTTCATCTACGAGGCCCTGATGCTGCAGTCCACCGGGCAGACCATCGGCAAGAAGGTCATGAAGATCCGCGTCGCGAAGCTCGCCGACGGCAGCCCGCCCGGATCCGCGGCCTGGGGTCGTGCAGCGGTGTACTCCTTCATCGGCGTGGTGCCCTGCGTGGGCGTCATCCTCTCGCTGCTCAACGTGCTGTCGCACCTGTGGGACAAGCCGTACCGCCAGTGCTGGCACGACAAGGCGGCCAAGACCGTCGTCGTCAAGGTCTGACCGACGGCAGGACTCGTACGACGGCCCCGGAGCGAAGGCTCCGGGGCCGTTGTCGTTCTCGCGACGCGGATCAGTGGCGCAACGAGTGCTCCTCGACGCGGCGTTCGGCGGTGCTGCGCACCCGCGGGCGCGGGACCGGCGTGGCGGCCTGGGCACCGCGGGCGCGGCGGCCGGCGGCCGGGATGGGCACGGTGACGGCGACCAGGACGCCGAGCAGCAGCCCGGCGGCCGCGACGACCGCGACGCCGGTGCCCGAACGTGCCTCGGACAGCAGCAGCATCGCCAGGGTCGAGAGCACCACGGTCGCGGAACCGTAGGAGATCTGGGCGGGGGTGGGACGCGGCATGGCGGATCCGTCCTTGTGTACGTCGATGGTGTCGAAGCGTCGGCCAGGGCGGTCTTTCGGATGGTTCACACGTGGCACGCCATCCACCGACTCTACGTTTCGGGATGCCCGGACGGAACGTCCGGTAAGCGTGACCTAACCCACGGTGCGGAAGCATGGGGGGCGCAAGGGGTCGCATCGCGATCTCCACAGGGCCCAACGATCCTCGCCGCCCGGCCGCTTGGGCATGCCGGATCGTCCGCTATACGCAACGGACCGGTCGCTCACCGTACTTGCCGGTCATAAGCAAGTCAAGATCTGTCTTTTCTCGCGTCACTCCGGTGCAATGGCCTCACCCTAGGGAGGTCAAATCACAGTGATAAGCCACCGACGGACGATCAGATCCGCCGCTCTGGCCGTGGCGATCGCCGCAATAGGTGCCACCGCCTTCCCCGTCGCGGCAGCCCAGGCCGACTCTCAGGCCGGCAGCGTCGTGCGCAAGGACCCGGCTCGGTCGGAGCGTGTCGCGCACGACCTGAAGGGCCCGCTGAGCGAGCGTCAGGCGTCCCAGCGCCAGCAGGCGATCGAACAGGTCATATCCGGCAAGTCCAAGGTCGAGGACCGCGGCGCCTCGGGCGTGGTGAAGCTCGGCAAGAAGAAGTACGTCGAGCTCAAGCGCGAGAAGACCGACAAGATCTTCGTGATCCTGGCCGAGTTCGGGGACAAGACCGACCCCGCGTACGGCGGCACGACCGGCCCCGCGCACAACTCGATAGCCAAGCCCGACCGTCGCGAGGACAACAGCACGGCGTGGCAGGCGGACTACAACAGCCAGCACTTCCAGGACCTGTACTTCTCGCACTCCGCCAACAAGGAGTCGATGGCGAAGTACTACGAGAAGCAGTCCTCCGGTCGCTACTCGGTCGCCGGCGAGGTCGCCGACTGGGTCAAGGTCGACTGGAACGAGGCCCGTTACGGCAGCAACAAGTGCGACACCTGCACCTGGAACCTCGTCGCCGACGCGGTGAACAAGTGGGTCGACGCGCGCAAGGCCGCCGGTGACTCCGCCGCCACGATCAAGGCGAAGCTGGCCGAGTACGACCAGTGGGACCGCTACGACTACGACGGCGACGGCAACTTCAACGAGCCCGACGGCTACATCGACCACTTCCAGATCGTGCACGCCGGCGAGGACGAGTCCGCCGGCGGCGGCGCCCAGGGCGAGGACGCGATCTGGGCCCACCGCTGGTACGCCTTCGGCACCGACGCGGGCGCGACCGGCCCGGCCGGCAACCTGCTCGGCGGCACCCAGATCGGTGACACCGGCGTGTGGGTCGGCGACTACACCGTGCAGCCCGAGAACGGCGGCCTCGGCGTCTTCGCCCACGAGTTCGGCCACGACCTCGGTCTGCCGGACCACTACGACACCACCAACACCGCCGAGAACTCCACCGGCTTCTGGACCCTGATGTCCTCCGGTTCCTGGCTCGGTACCGGCAAGGACGCCATCGGCGACCTGCCCGGCGACATGACGGCCTGGGACAAGCTCCAGCTGGGCTGGCTGAACTACGCCACCGCCAAGGCCGGCACGAAGTCGGCCACCACCCTCGGTGTCTCGGAGTACAACACCAGGGACAAGCAGGGCCTGGTCGTCACGCTCCCGAAGAAGACCGTGGTCACGGAGCTCGCGACCCCGGCCGAGGGCACCAAGCAGTGGTGGAGCGGCAGCGGTGACAACCTGAGCAACACCCTCACCCGCGATGTCGACCTCACCGGCAAGTCCTCCGCGAGCCTGGCCCTCAAGGGCTGGTACGACATCGAGGAGAACTACGACTACCTCTACACCGAGGTGTCCACCGACGGCGGCGCCACCTGGGCCGCGCTGGACGGCACCGTCGCCGGCGCCCCGCTCCCGCGCGACGCCAGCGGCAAGCCGGCCCTGACCGGTACCGCCGCCTCCTACCAGGACATGGCGTTCCCGCTGGACGCGTACGCGGGCAAGTCGGTCAAGCTCCGCTTCCGCTACCAGAGCGACGGCGGTGTGGCCCAGAAGGGCTTCCTGGCCGACGCGATCACGCTGACCGCCGACGGCGCCACCCTGCTCAGCGACGGCGCCGAGAACGGTGACAACGGCTGGACCGCCGACGGGTTCACCGTCAAGGGCTCCACGTTCTCGTCGGAGTACCCGCAGTACTACATCGCCGAGAACCGGCAGTACGTCTCGTACGACAAGACCCTCAAGGTCGGCCCCTACAACTTCGGTTGGGCCACCACCAAGGAGAACTGGGTCGAGCACTACGCGTACCAGAACGGCCTGCTGATCTGGCTGTGGGACACCTCGATGAACGACAACAACGTCAGCGCGCACCCGGGCGCGGGCAAGATCCTCCCGATCGACGCCCACGCCAAGCCGCTGCTGTGGAAGGACGGCACGCTGCAGCGCAACCGCGTGCAGGCCTACGACTCCACGTTCTCGACGCACCGCACGGACGGCATCACCCTGCACAAGAACGGTGTCGCCACCCGGATCCCGAGCCAGGCCGGCAACCCGGTGTTCGACGACAAGAACACCTACTGGTACTCCACGAACCCGACAGGCGGTGTGAAGGTGTCCTCCACCAACACCCGCATCTCGATCGTGCACGAGGCCAGGGACGGCAGCACTATCACGATCAAGGTCGGCCCGTCCCACAAGTGATCACGCATCGCTCGAAGTGACCTGATCGGCCCCCGTCCCCTGGTGGACGGGGGCCGATCCGCAGATCATGTGCTTATGGCCAGCGGCGGGTTCACCAGGCTCCCGAGCGGCGACGTCATCGTCGCCCTCCGGCTGCCCTCGCCCGGCGGCACCCCGGACGACCACATACGGGTGATCGTCGTCTCCGCGAACCGGCAGCGCGCCCTGACCCGGCTGCGCAACCTGGGCTTCCGCACCGCCCGCCTGGCGGGCAACCTCGAGCCGCCCACCGGCGACGAGATCAACGCCGTACTGCACCATCCCGACGGCCTGGTCTGGCGGCGCATCCCGGCCGCCCCCGCCGAGCCCTGGCAGTCCATCGCGGCCCTGCTGGGCCCGACCGCCCGGCGCCCCGCAAGGTCCTAGGACGGCAGCGCCCGAGGCGCCAGGACCTAGGCGGCGTCCACGACCGGCTTGCCGGTCAGCTCCACGCCGGCGGCCCGCAGCTCCTCCGTCGCCCGGTCCGTCGTCTCCCGCATCACCCCGGCCGTCAGGTCCAGCAGCACCCGGGTACGCAGGCCCGCGCGGACCGCGTCCAGCGCGGTGGCCCGGACGCAGTGGTCGGTGGCGATGCCGACCACGTCGACCTCGCTCACCTTGTGCGCGCCCAGCCACTGCGCCAGGCCGGCGCCGTTCTCGTCGGTGCCCTCGAAACCGCTGTACGCGCCCGAGTAGTGGCCCTTGTCGAAGACCGCGTCCACCGCGCCGGAGGCGACCGCCGGGGCGAAGTTGGGGTGGAAGCCCACGCCCTCGGTGCCGGCCACGCAGTGCACCGGCCAGGTGTGGATGTAGTCCGGCCGCTCCGAGAAGTGGTCGCCTGGTTCGATGTGGTGGTCCCGGGTCGCCACCACGTACCGGTAGCCGGCCGTGGCGTCCCCGATCAGGTCGGTGATCGCGGCGGCCACCCCGGCGCCGCCTGCGACGGCCAGGCTGCCGCCCTCGCAGAAATCGTTCTGCACGTCCACGACGATCAAAGCCCGGTGCATCAGGGATCCGTCCTTCCGTTGCTCGCGGTCCATCGACTGTACGTAGTGCGTCGCCTTCGCGGCAGGGCGCCTCAGTAGGTGACGTACTCCGTGGGCAGCGTCGGCTCGCCGCGGGAGAGCTGGGTGGCCGACAGCGGCAGGCCGGCGCGGGCCTCCACATGCCGGGTGCGGGCGGCCTCCAGCGGCTCGCGGGCGACGACCTTGCCGCCGGTCACCAGCGGTACCAGCAGCTGCCGGTCCGCCAGCGCCGCCGGCACCGGCCCGGTCCCGAGGACCTCGGCCT
Organism: Streptomyces sp. NPDC002574; assembly: GCF_042889545.1. Lineage (NCBI taxonomy): Bacteria > Bacillati > Actinomycetota > Actinomycetes > Kitasatosporales > Streptomycetaceae > Streptomyces > Streptomyces sp. NPDC002574. The sequence continues at coordinate 727,243 of NZ_JBIARB010000001.1, read as the reverse complement.
CCGCGACGCCGTCGGCGTCCAGCCGGCGCGCCGCCCACTTGCGGCCGCCGACGCTGGTCTTGCCGCCCATCGACTTCTTGGCGACCGGCACCAGCGGGGCGTCCGGGGCGTCGGAGGCGGCGCGGGCGACCAGCTTGTAGACCATCGAGCAGGTCGGGTGGCCGCTGCCGGTGACCACCGAGGTACCCACGCCGTACGCGTCCACCGGAGCCGCCGCCAGCGAGGCGATGGCGTACTCGTCCAGGTCGGAGGTGACCACGATCCGAGTGTCCTTGGCGCCGAGGTCGTCCAGTTGCTGCCGCACCCGGTGGGCGAGCAGCAGCAGGTCGCCGGAGTCGATGCGCACCGCGCCGAGCTCCGGGCCGGCGATCTCGACGGCCGCGCGGACCGCCTCGGCCACGTCGTAGGTGTCGACCAGCAAGGTGGTGCCGCGGCCCAGCGACTCCACCTGGGCGGTGAAGGCGTCCCGCTCGTTGTCGTGCAGCAGGGTGAAGGCGTGCGCGCTGGTGCCGATGGTGGGCAGGCCGTACCGGAAGCCGGCGGCCAGGTTGCTCGACGACACGAAGCCGCCGACGTAGGCGGCGCGGGAGGCGGCCACCGCCGCCAGTTCGTGCGCCCGGCGGGCGCCCATCTCCATCAGCGGACGGCCGCCGGCGGCCACCGCCATCCGGGAGGCGGCGGCGGCGATGGCGCTGTCGTGGTTGAGGATCGACAGCACCACCGTCTCCAGCAGGACGGCCTCGGCGAAGGTGCCCTCCACCCGCAGGATCGGCGAGCCGGGGAAGTACACCTCGCCCTCGGGGTAGCCGAGGACGTCACCGCGGAAGCGGTAGTCCGCCAGCCACTCCAAGGTGGCGGCGTCCACGACCCGCTCGCGCTCCAGGTAGCCGAGGATGTCGTCGTCGAAGCGGAAGTTCTCCACGGCGTCGAGCAGGCGCCCGGTCCCGCCGACGACCCCGTACCGCCGCCCCTCGGGCAGCCGGCGGGTGAACACCTCGAACACCGAACGGCGGTCGGCCGCGCCGCTGCGCAGCGCGGCCTGCAGCATGGTCAGCTCGTACCGGTCGGTGAAGAGCGCGGTGGAGGGGACGGCCACGGGCAGCCCCAGGTCTGCAGAGCTCATGGCCAGGATGCTACCCCCAACTCTCGTCAGACTGACGATTTCTCGGAGGCCGGTTTCCCTGCGGGCGTGATCTGGTGACAGCATGGGACCCGTGAGTGTCGCCCCCGTAGAGATCGAGCGGACCGAGTCGAGCGAGGCCCCCTTCGAGGCGCCGTCCCCGGACGTTCCCTGGGTGACCGTCGTCCACAACGACCCGGTCAATCTGATGAGCTACGTGACCTACGTCTTCCAGGCGTACTTCGGCTACCCGAAGGACAAGGCCACCAAGCTGATGCTCGACGTCCATCACAAGGGGCGGGCCGTGGTCTCCAGCGGCACCCGCGAGGAGATGGAACGTGACGTGCAGGCGATGCACGGGTACGGGCTGTGGGCCACGCTCACCCAGGACCGCTGAGCACCGCACGGCACGACGCCACCGCACCGCGGAGCGCCTCACCGCGGAGCACCGCACGCAGACCACCGCACGCAGACCACCGCCATCGAGCACCACCGCCGAGCACCATGAGGACGGCTGAGACACACATGCCCGGGTACTTCGAGTCCACGCCCGGTGGCACCGCCGCCGTCGCGCTCGACGAGGTCGAGATCTCCATCCTGCGCAACCTGGCCGTTCAGCTCCTGGAGCTGATCGGGCCCGGCGACGGCGACGGCGGCACCGACGACGGCGCACCGGCCGACCCCTTCGCCGGGCTCTTCGAGGACGGCCCGACCAAGCCCCCGCGGGACCCGGCCCTGGCCCGGCTGTTCCCCGACGCGTACGAGGAGACGGCCGACTCCGCGGAGTTCCGCCGCTTCACCGAGAACGACCTGCGCGCCCGCAAGCGCGGCGACGCCCTCGCGGTGGTGCGCAGCCTCGACGCACTCGACCCGGGCCGGCGCGGGGGAGCGGTGCTGACCCTGGCCCAGGCCGAGGCGCTGCAGTGGCTCGGCACCCTCAACGACCTGCGGCTGACCCTGGGGTCCCGGCTGGAGGTCACCGACGACGAGGAGAACGAGCTCTACCACCTCCCCGACTCCGACGAGCGCAAGCCGCTCGTCCTGGCCTACCTGTGGCTCGGCGGTCTGCAGGAGAGCCTGGTGGCCACCCTCCAGGTGTGACCGCGGAGCCCGCCGAGCGGGCTCCGTTCGCCCCGCGGCCGTCCGTCGTACCCCCGCCGTCCGCTCAGAGGACGCTCAAATCCGGATAACGATCGCGTCACCGCGACCGGCCGCATTCCCATTCGGCGCACCTTTTGTCCGCTTCCCCCTGTGGCGTGTGACACATTTGCGCTGCGTGCCCGACGCCCGCCCCGTGATACGAATCCTCGACCACCGGCCGTGACACCACCCATGTCGCGGTCGGTCGCGTGGCCGGTCGACCCCGGCGTGCACCTCCAACCATCCGGGGGGATCGGAGCCCGTTCCGAGCCGTACACGGCCGGCCGGGCATGGAGAAAGGCACAGCAGACATGACCTCGACGCAGGTCGAGCACGAGTCCGGCAGCGGGGCCGAGGGAACCGCGACCACCGAGGGCTACAAGCGGGCGCTGAACTCCCGCCAGGTCCAGATGATCGCCATCGGCGGCGCCATCGGCACCGGCCTCTTCTACGGCTCCAGCACCGGCATCGCGAACATCGGCCCCAGCCTGATCGCGTGCTACGCCGCCGCCGGCGTGGTGATCTTCTTCATCATGCGGGCCCTCGGCGAACTCCTGACCTACCGCCCCACCTCCGGCAGCTTCGCCGACTACGCCCGCGAGTTCTTCGGGCCGTTCGCGGGCTTCGCCACCGGCTGGTCGTACTGGGCGCTGTGGGTCACCGCCTGCATGTCCGAGGTCACGGCCGCGGGCGCGTACATCAACTTCTGGTGGCCGTCGATCCCGGTCTGGTCCACCGCCGCCGCCGCGCTCGTGGTGCTCTTCGTCGCGAACCTGGTCTCGGTCAAGCTCTTCGGCGAGCTGGAGTTCTGGTTCTCCACCATCAAGGTCACCGCCATCATCGCGATGATCGTCATCGGTGTCGGCGTGCTGACCTTCGGCTTCTCCGCGGTCGGCGACACCGCCTCGGTCACCCACCTGTGGGCCGACGGCGGCTTCGCGCCCAACGGCGCCTGGCAGGCGATGCTCGCCATGCAGGGCGTCATCTTCGCCTACCTCGGCGTCGAACTCGTCGGCATCACCGCGGGCGAGGCCGAGAACCCCAAGCGGACCCTGCGCAAGGCGATCAACACCCTCCCGGTGCGCATCGGCATCTTCTACGTCGGCGCGCTGATCGTCCTGCTGTCGGTCTTCTCGTGGACCAAGTACACCCCCGGCGTCAGCCCGTTCGTCCAGGTCTTCGCCCAGGTCGGCATCCCCGGCGCGGCCGGGATCATGAACTTCGTGGTGCTCACCGCCGCCCTGTCCTCGTGCAACTCCGGTATCTACTCCACCGGCCGCATGCTGCGCGGCCTGGCCGTCAACGGCGAGGCACCCCGGACCATGGGCAACCTCAGCGACCGGCACCTGCCACTGCCGGCACTCGTCGGGTCCACCCTGGTCATGGGCATCGGCGTGATCGTCAACGTGGTCTCGCCGGGCAAGGCCTTCCTCTACATCACCTCGGTCGCCACCTGCGCGGGACTGTGGACCTGGATCATGATCCTCGCCGCGCACCTGCGGTACCGGTCCAGGGTCCGCGCCGGGCTGCTGCCCGCCTCCGACTTCCGGATGCCGGGCGCCCCCGTCACCAACTGGCTGGCCATCGCGGCCCTGGTCCTGGTCGTCGTCCTCATGGCGATCGACGCCGACACCCGGCTCGGCCTGTACGTGTGGCTCGTGTGGTCGGCCGTGCTCGCCGTCGGCTACCAGGCCGCCAAGCGGCGCAACCGCACCGACGCGCCGCTGGCCCTCGCCCAGGAGTAGCCCCCGGCGCCGGTCCGGTGCGGTCCGCTTCCGGGCCGGCGTTCCCGCGGAGGCCCCCGTACCCCGTACGGGGGCCTCTGCTTATCCTGACGACCATGCTGACCCTCACGCGTGCCCTGCACGACGCGCTCGTCGCCCACGCCCGCGCCGACCACCCCGACGAGGCGTGCGGCGTGGTCGCGGGACCGGCCGGCACCGACCGGCCCGAGCGGCACATCCCGATGCTCAACGCGGCCCGCTCGCCCACGTTCTACGAGTTCGACTCCGGGGACCTGCTCAAGCTCTACCGCGACCTGGACGACCGCGACGAGGAGCCGGTGGTCATCTACCACTCGCACACCGCCACCGAGGCCTACCCCTCGCGCACCGACATCTCCTACGCCAACGAACCCGGCGCGCACTACGTGCTGGTCTCCACCGCCGACACCGACGACGCCGGGCCCTTCCAGTTCCGTTCCTTCCGGATCGTGGACGGCGAGGTCACCGAGGAACCCGTCGAGATCGTCGACGCCTACATCTGAGACAGCGCGGTCCGCATCATGGGATGCCCATCTCTGACCGCCGGGGGGAATCGATACGATGACCCCATGGTTCTCCACGACGTGAGCGACAAGGCGCCGGGCACCCTGCTCGTGGCGCGGCTGTACGTCGACTTGTGCCGCCTCGCCGGCGCGGCATGTCCCCGCCCCTGACGCGCCGACCGCCCCTGCTCGCGCGCTCCGGACCGCCCACCGGACCCCGTCCGCCGGGCCGCGCACACCGGGACGCCGCACCGCCGCCCGCACCACACGACGCCCCTTCCGACTGGAGCCCCGCATGGCCATCGAGGTCCGCATCCCGACCATCCTTCGCAGCTACACCGGCGGCGCCAAGGCCGTCGACGGCAGCGGCAGCACGATCGACGAGCTCCTGACCGACCTCGACACCCGCCACGCCGGCATCCGCGAGCGCATCGTCGACGAGAACGCCGCGGGCCGGCTGCGCCGCTTCGTGAACGTCTACCTCAACGACGAGGACGTCCGCTTCCTCGACGGCATCTCCACCAAGCTGACCGACGGCGACAGCGTCACCATCCTCCCCGCCGTCGCCGGTGGAATGTCCTGATGCGGTACGACAGCCCGCTGGCAGCCGTCGGCAACACCCCGCTGGTACGGCTGCCGCGCCTGTCGCCCTCCGCCGAGGTCGGCGTCTGGGCCAAGCTGGAGGACCGCAACCCCACGGGCTCGGTCAAGGACCGCCCGGCCCTGCACATGATCGAGCAGGCCGAACGCTCCGGACGCCTCACCCCCGGCTGCACGATCCTGGAGCCCACCTCGGGCAACACCGGCATCTCGCTGGCCATGGCCGCCCGGCTCAAGGGCTACCGCATGGTCTGCGTCATGCCCGAGAACACCTCGTCCGAGCGGCGCGAACTGCTCGCGATGTGGGGCGCGGAGATCATCCCGTCCCCGGCCGCCGGCGGGTCCAACACCGCCGTGCGCGTCGCCAAGGAACTCAGCGCGCAGCACCCCGACTGGGTGATGCTCTACCAGTACGGCAACCCCGACAACGCCGGTGCCCACTACGCGACCACCGGCCCCGAGATCCTCGCCGACCTGCCGTCCCTCACCCACTTCGTCGCCGGGCTCGGCACCACCGGCACCCTCATGGGCGTCGGCCGCTACCTGCGCGAGAAGGTCCCCGGCGTGCAGATCGTCGCCGCCGAGCCGCGCTACGACGACCTCGTCTACGGACTGCGCAACCTCGACGAGGGCTTCATCCCCGAGCTCTACGACGAGTCCGTCCTCACCACCCGCTTCTCCGTCGGCTCCGCCGACGCCGTCCGCCGCACCCGTGAACTCCTCCAGCAGGAGGGCATCTTCGCCGGCGTCTCCACCGGAGCCGCCCTGCACGCCGCCCTCGGAGTCGCCCGCAAGGCCGAACGCGCGGGCGAGCGGGCCGACATCGTGTTCGTCGTCGCCGACGGCGGCTGGAAGTACCTGTCGACCGGCATCTACACCGCCGAGTCCACCGAGGCGGCCGTCGCCGCCCTGCACGGCCAGCTCTGGGCCTGAGCCCCACGCACCCCCTCGCGGCGCCCCCGTCCCGGTGAAGTCCCGGCGACGAGGGCGCCGTACTGGTGATTCCGCCCACAACGGGGCTCCGCAGAGGAGCACGCGCAGCCCGTGCGCCTTACGCTCAAGAACACATGGCGGGTCGCTCCCGCCCTCCCCCCACCCCCGTACGGAGTGGGGCACACTGGCGCGTCAACGCAAGACCCCCGGAACAATCCACGGAGGTTTCTGCACATGAAGCTCACCGTCGTCGGCTGCTCGGGGTCGTTTCCGTCCGCGGACTCGGCCTGCTCCAGCTACCTCGTCGAGGCCGACGGCTTCCGGTTGCTGCTCGACATGGGCAACGGCGCCCTCGGCGAGCTGCAACGCCACTGCGGTCTCTACGACCTCGACGCCGTTCTGCTGAGCCATCTGCACGCCGACCACTGCATCGACATGCTCGGATACTTCGTCGCCCGCTACTACCGTCACGAGGGCGGCCCCGCCCACGCCATCCCCGTCTACGGACCGGACGGCACCGAGCGCCGCCTCGCCAGCGCCTACGGGGACGTGCCCGACGAGAAGTGCATGAGCGAGGTCTTCGACTTCCGCACCCTGGAACCCGGGGTGTTCCGGCTGGGCCCCTTCACCGTCACCGCGGACATGGTCAGCCACCCCGTCGAGGCCTACGGCTTCCGCATCGAGCACGCCGGCCGCACCCTCACCTACTCCGGTGACACCGGCCGGAGCGACGCCCTGCTGACCCTGACCGAGGGCACCGACCTCTTCCTGTGCGAGGCCTCCTTCACGCACGGCAAGGAGGACATCCCCGGCCTGCACCTCAACGGCCGCGAGGCCGGCGAGTACGCCGACCGCGCCGGTGCCGGCCGCCTGGTCCTCACCCACATCCCGCCGTGGACCGACCCCCAGGTCAACCTCGACGACGCCCGCGCGGTCTACGACGGCCCGGTGGAGCTGGCGAAGGCGGGCGCGGTCTACGAGATCTGACGCCTGCGGCCCGTACCCCGCACGCGACGAGGCCCCCGGAACCTGCTCGGTTCCGGGGGCTTCTTGCATGCGCGCGTTTCCTGCGCGCGTTTCCTGCGCGCGCGGCCGCGATCGCTAGGCCTTCGTGAGGTCCTCGACCTCCTCCTCGGGTTCGCGGCCCGGGGTGGGGAGGTTGAACTTGACGATCGCGAAGCGGAAGACCAGGTAGTAGATCACCGAGAAGCACAGACCGATCGGGATGATCAGCCATGGCTTGGTCGCCAGGTTCCAGTTCAGGATGTAGTCGATCGCGCCGGCCGAGAAGGTGAAGCCGGCGTGCACGCCCAGCGCCCAGGTGACCGCCATCGACGCCGCGGTGAGTACCGCGTGGATGGCGTAGAGCAGCGGCGCGATGAACATGAACGAGAACTCGATCGGCTCCGTGACACCGGTGACGAAGGAGGTCAGCGCGAGCGAGAGCATCATGCCGAGCACGGCCTTGCGGCGCTCGGGGCGGGCCGTGTGGGCCATGGCCAGGGCCGCGGCCGGGAGGCCGAACATCATGATCGGGAAGAAGCCGGACATGAACTGTCCGGCGCTGCCGTCACCGGCGAAGAACCGGGTGAGGTCGCCGTGCACGACGGTGCCCGAGGCGTTGGTGAAGTCACCGAGCTGGAACCAGGCCACCGAGTTCACGAACTGGTGCATGCCGATCGGGATCAGACCACGGTTGATCAGGCCGAAGAGCGCGGCGCCGACCGAGCCGAGCCCGGTCATCCACTCGCCGAAGTTGCTGATCGCGTCGCCGATGGGCTCCCAGACCAGACCGAAGAAGACACCGACCAGGGTGCCGACGAAGGCCATGATGATCGGCACGAGCCGGCGGCCGTTGAAGAAGCCGAGCCAGTCCACCAGCCGGGTGCGGTGGTAGCGCTGCCACAGGACGGCGGCCAGCAGGCCCATCACGATGCCGCCGAGCACACCCGGGTTGTTGTACGTGGCGGCGATGTCCGCGCCGCTCTGCACCTTCGCCTCGGTGACCGGGAAGGCCTTGAGGACGTTGCTGTAGACCAGGAAGCCCACGAGAGCCGCGAGCGCGGTGGAGCCGTCGGCCTTCTTGGCGAAGCCGATGGCCACGCCTATGCAGAAGAGCATCGGAAGGTTGTCGAAGACGGCGCCGCCCGCGGTCGCGAAGACGGACGCCACCTTGTCCCAGCCGAGGCCGTCGGCCCCGAAGACATCGGGCTGACCCAGGCGGAGCAGGATGCCCGCCGCCGGCAGGACGGCGATCGGCAGCTGGAGGCTGCGGCCGATCTTCTGCAGGCCTTGGATAAGGCCGGAGCCCCGCTTCTTGGCTGCGGGAGCCGCCGTCGTGGTGGCGGTCGTCATGGAGTTCCTCCTGGTCTGAACCACTCAGTGGTGTAGACCAGTCTTAACACGCACTTGACGCGCAGAGGAACGTTTGGCTCCGTGTGGTCTAGACCACAGTTCGGAGCGTGACGCCTCCGCTACGCCTTGAGGTTGTCCCGCGTCATCTCCTCCGCGACCTCCTCCGGCTCCCGCCCCGGCGTCGCCAGGTCGAACCGCGTGATCACCAGCCGGAAGAGCGCGTAGTACACCACCGCGAACACCAGCCCGATCGGGATGATCAACCACGGTCTGGTCGCCAGCGACCAGTTGACGACGTAGTCGATGAGACCGGCCGAGAAACTGAAACCGTCGTGCACCCCCAGCGCCCAGGTGACCGCCATCGAGACCCCGGTCAGCACCGCGTGGATCGCGTACAACGCCGGCGCGATGAAGAGAAAGGAGTACTCGACCGGTTCCGTGATCCCCGTGACCAGCGAGGTCAGCCCCACCGACAGCATCAGGCCGCCGACCTCCTTGCGGCGCTCGGGACGCGCGCAGTGCGTGATCGCCAGCGCCGCGGCGGGCAGCGCGAACATCATGACCGGGAAGAAACCCGAGGTGAACTGCCCCGCCGTCGGGTCGCCCTGCAGGAACCGGTTGATGTCCCCGTGCACCACCTGACCGTCCGGCTTGGTGTAGTCCCCGAACTGGAACCACACGAAGACGTTCAGGAACGTGTGCAGACCCACCGTGAGCAGCGCCCGGTTCGCCACACCGAAGATGCCCGCCCCCCACGACCCCAGATCGCTCAGCCACTGGCTGAAGCTCGTCAGACCGCTCCCGATCGGCGGCCACACCCACAACGACAGCGCCGCGAAGACGATGGCGACGAAGGACATGATGATCGGGACCAGCCGGCGCCCGTTGAAGAAGCCGAGCCAGTCCACCAGCCGCGTGCGGTGGTAGCGCTGCCAGAAGAAGGCGGTCAGCAGCCCGATCACGATCCCGCCGAAGACCCCCGGGTTCTGGTACGCGGCAGGGGCCGCCGCCGCGGGCGTGCCCGGCGGGATGCAGGCACCGCTGATCATGCTCGCCTGCACGAACACCGTCCCGCGCGGACAGTCCTGCGGGAACTGGTGCAGCACCCCGTAATAGACGAGGAAGCCCACGACCGCCGCCAGCGCCGTCGAACCGTCCGCCTTCTTCGCCATCCCGATGGCGACCCCGACCGCGAACAGCAGCGGCAGCCCCAGCGAGCCGTCCAGCAGCGCGCCCCCCGCGCCTGCGAACACCCGCGCCACGTTGTCCCAGCCCAGGCCCTCGGCGCCGAAGACATCCGGCTGGCCCAGCCGGTTCAGGATGCCCGCGGCCGGCAGCGCCGCGATGGGCAGCTGCAGGCTGCGCCCCATCTTCTGCAGCCCCTGGAAGAGCGTGCCCGTCCACCTGCGGCCGGGCCGCGGACCGGCGGCGGCATCCGAGCTCATGGGCACTACCTCCTGGCGGGTAATGTGGTGTAGACCAGTTGAGGCGCGGCTGTGTCAGAGATGCATCCCCGCAAATGCGGTCCACACCTGCACTACCGTGTGAAATCGGACCGAACGGCCGAGACAACCAGGAGCTGCACATGGCCAGCAAGGCAGAGAAGATCGTCGCCGGGCTCGGCGGACTCGACAACATCGAGGAGATCGAGGGCTGCATCACCCGACTCCGCACGGAGGTCGCCGACCCCTCCCTCGTCGACGAGGCCGCGCTCAAGGCCGCCGGCGCCCACGGCGTCGTCAAGATGGGCAACGCCGTCCAGGTCGTCATCGGCACCGACGCCGACCCGCTCGCCGCCGAGATCGAGGACATGCTCTGATCCCGGCCCACCGGCCCTGATCACCCGCAAGGGGCCCGTTCCGCAACCGGCACGGGCCCGCGGTTCACTTACGGCTAGGCTCGTCGCCATGTCTCGTATCGACGGCCGCACACCCGACCAGCTCCGCCCCGTCACCATCCAGCGTGGCTGGAGCAAGCACGCCGAAGGATCGGTGCTCATCTCCTTCGGCGACACCAAGGTCCTCTGCACCGCCTCCGTCACCGAAGGCGTGCCCCGCTGGCGCAAAGGCAGCGGCGAAGGCTGGGTGACCGCCGAGTACTCCATGCTGCCGCGCTCCACCAACACCCGCGGCGACCGCGAATCCGTACGCGGCAAGATCGGTGGACGCACCCACGAGATCTCCCGCCTCATCGGCCGCTCCCTGCGCGCCGTCATCGACCACAAGGCACTCGCCGAGAACACCGTGGTCCTCGACTGCGACGTCCTCCAGGCCGACGGCGGCACCCGCACCGCCGCCATCACCGGCGCCTACGTCGCCCTCGCCGACGCCGTCACCTGGATGCACGGCCGCAAGCTGCTGCGCGCCAAGGCCCAGCCCCTGAAGGGCACCGTCAGCGCGGTCAGCGTCGGCATCATCGACGGCGTCCCCATGCTCGACCTCTGCTACGAGGAGGACGTCCGCGCCGAGACCGACATGAACGTCGTCTGCACCGGCGACGGCCGCTTCGTCGAGGTCCAGGGCACCGCCGAGGGCCAGCCCTTCGACCGCAAGGAACTCAACTCCCTGCTCGACCTGGCCGTCGGAGGCTGCGTCGAACTCGACGCACTGCAGCGCGCGACCCTCGAAGAGCTCGAACAGATCACCAAGGGCTGACCAAGAACCGGTCCGGGGAGTGCAACCCGGCGGCGGCGCGACGCGTGTTCAGTGACATGCACCCACGCACCCGCCGCCGCCTCGCCGCACTCGCCGCCGCCACCGCGCTCGGCGCCGCCGCCCTCACCGGCTGCGGCGCCGCCGACGCCGTCAACGCCGTCGACAAGGCCCTCGACTGCGCCACCGTCGCCGCCCAGGTCGCCGGAGACGTCCAGAACCTGCAGAACGCGGTGAGCAACGCCGGCAACGACCCGCAAAGCGCCGCCGCCGCGCTCGACCAGATCGCCGACCACCTCGCCGCCCTCGGCGACAGGACCGACAACGCCGACGTCACCAAGGCCGTGGGCGACCTCGAGAAGGCCGTCGACAACGCCCGCACCGCCGCCGACGCCGGCCGGGTCCCCGACATCACCCCTGTCGCCGACGCCGCCGGCGGACTCTCCAAGGTCTGCACCACCGGCTGACCGCCACCGGGATAATCGAGACCATGCCGCACACCCGCCTGGTCCTCGCCACCCGCAACGCCCACAAAGTCGCCGAGCTCCACGCCATCCTGGCCGACGCCGGGCTCGGTGTGGAACTCGTCGGCGCCGACGCCTACCCAGAGATCCCCGACGTCAGGGAAACCGGCGTCACCTTCGCCGAGAACGCCCTCCTCAAGGCCCACGCCCTCGCCCAGGCCACCGGCCTGCCCGCCGTCGCCGACGACTCCGGCCTCTGCGTCGACGTCCTCGGCGGCGCCCCCGGCATCTTCTCCGCCCGCTGGGCCGGCAAGCACGGCGACGACCGCGCCAACCTCGAGCTGCTCCTCGCCCAGCTCTCCGACATCGACCACCCCCACCGCGCCGCCCACTTCATGTGCGCCGCCGCCCTCGCCCTCCCCGACGGCACCGAGCACGTCGTCGAGGGCCGCCTCCTCGGCACCCTGCGCTTCGAACCGCACGGCCCGAACGGCTTCGGCTACGACCCGATCCTCCAGCCGGTCGGCGAGTCCCGCACCTGCGCCGAGCTCACGCCGGCCGAGAAGAACGCCATCAGCCACCGCGGCCAGGCGTTCAGGGCGCTGGTGCCGGTGGTGCGGGAACTGGTGGGGTGATCCATAAACTCGTGGCCTGCGAGCCCAATCTTGGATTCGCAGGCCACTGTGGTGCGGCGGAAGGGATTCGAACCCTCAAGCCCGATCAAGGGCCACAGATCCTAAGTCTGCCGCGTCACCTCTGCGCCACCGCCGCTAGCCGCCACCCATGGTAACGGGTGGCGGCTGGGGTATTCCATACGGTTTATCGGCGGGTGGCGCGCATACCTCCCCGGCACCATGTGTCCGTGACGGCGTGGCAGTTCGGGCAGAGCAGCCGAAGGTTCTCCGACCTGTCGTCCAGTCGGTCGCCGTTGATGTGGTCGACTTCCAGAGTCATTGATCTGCCGTGCCAGATCTCACCGACACCGCATTGCGCGCACCGGGCGGGAACGCCTGTTTCCGCGAGAGCCCTGCGCAGGAGTACGGCCGCGGTGCGGTATCCGCTGGTACGTGCGACCAGAATGTCGGCCGCCGACCTGCGGTGCCTGGTCCCGTGCTTGTTCCCGTGGGCCTGGCCGAGGAAGTGGCTGGTGTCCAACCCGTCCTCGGCCAGCCAGGAATGGAGCAGAGCGCGGCTTCGAGTGCTGTCGCTCCGGCCGATGCGGCGAAGCGTCTCGGCCACGGACACGGAGTGCGCGACGGCTGCCTGGAGCTCCGCCGGTGTGGGCCGCGGCCGTTTGCGGCCGCGAGCGGAAGAGTTCAAGAAGTGGGAGATGTCGATTCCGAAGTCGGCGAATCGCTTTTCGAGGTAGCGGTGCAGCTTCGCGTAGGGGGTCCGGCCGAGCCAATCCACGGCCTCTTCTATGGAGCGGCATTGTGCCGCCGCCTGTACCAACAGTTCGCGTGTGTACGGGGCGCCGGAGTTCACCGGACCCCGTTTCGGGCGCGAAGCTTGCCCCGCCCTCGATAGGTGTCCGTGGTCGAGTGACAGTTGGGGCACAGGAGACGGAGGTTGGGCAGACGGTTGTCGCGCCAGTCGCCGCTGAGGTGGTCGACCTCCAGAGGCAGTGGGCGGTCGCACCACTCGGGTCCGGTGCCGCAGAGCGCGCAGCACTCGATCACACCGGTGGCCAGCATCGCTCGCTTGAGCCGATCGCTCTGCATGCGGCGGGCGGTGCTCGGGTCCTGCTCCACCAGGACCTCTTGGGGGGAACGGCCGCGTGAACCACGGGACGTGACGAAGAAATGCGACGTGTCGATGCCGAACGCGCGAATGCGGCGGCTGATGTGCGTGTGCTGACCGCCCACGACCTCGACCCCCAAGTGACGCAGCACCTCGGTCATGTTCGTACAGGCGGCGACAGCGGACGCGAGGACTTCCCGCGTCCAACGGCCCCCTTCCCGTTCGAAGTGCGAGGTGTCCACACCCAACTTCCTCAGTCGGGCCCGGATGTATGTGCGGGTCGGGCTCTTCGGGTCCAGGCCGAGTCTGCTCAGGGCTTCCGACAGTGTTCGTGAGGACGCCACCGCGTCGTCCAGGAGTTCACGGGTCCAGCGACTTGTGGGCATTTCCACCCCAATGCGATCTGGTGTTGCACTTTCGCACGGAATAACGACCCGTTCGTACGACGGTTACGCCGCCCGGGGAATATGCCAAGGGCGCCCGGCGCAGCGTGCGCCGGGCGCCCTTGGGGGAGGGCCGGGAGGCCTAGGCGTCCTTGAGGACCTGGCGCTGGCGGCCGAGGCCGTCGATCTCGAGCTCGACGACGTCACCGGCCCGCAGGTACGGCTTGGGCTCGGGGCGGCCGAGGGCGACGCCGGCGGGGGTGCCGGTGTTGATGACGTCGCCGGGGTAGAGGGTCATGAACTGGCTGAGGTAGCGGACGACTTCGGCGACCGGGAAGATCTGGTCGGCGGTGCTGCCGTCCTGCTGGAGGGCGCCGTTGACCCACAGGCGCAGCCCGAGCGCCTGGGGGTCGGGGACGTCGTCGGCGGTGACGAGCCAGGGGCCGAGGGGGTTGAAGGTCTCGCAGTTCTTGCCCTTGTCCCACTGGCCGCCGCGTTCGATCTGGAAGGCGCGTTCGGAGACGTCGTGGGCGACGGCGTAGCCGGCGACGGCGGCGAGGGCTTCCTCGGGGGAGGCGGCGTAGCGCAGTTCGCGGCCGATGACGACGGCGAGTTCGACCTCCCAGTCGGTCTTGAGGCTGCCGCGGGGGACGAGGACGGTGTCGTCGGGGCCGACGACGGTGTCGGGGGCCTTCATGAAGAGGATCGGCTCGGTGGGGATGGCGGCGCCGGTCTCGGTGGCGTGGTCGTGGTAGTTGAGGCCGATGCAGACGATCTTGCCGATGCCGGCGAGCGGCGGCCCGGTGCGCAGGTCGTCGGCGTCGAGGGCGGGCAGGGTGCCGGCCGCGGCGGCCTCGCGGATGCGGTCGAGGGCGGCGGGGTCGGCGAGGAGGGTGCCGTCGATGTCGGGGGTGAGGGAGGACAGGTCGCGCAGGACGGCGTCCTGGTCGAGAAGGGCCGGGCGTTCGGCTCCGGCGGGGCCGACTCGCAGCAGCTTCACGAGACTCTCCGGTGGGTCGAGGGGCGGCTGGTTCATTTCCGATGGGGGCGGTCATCGGAGGTCTTGGGTGATCCTCCAGCGGAGGGGGTGTCACCCGCAACCCCCTTCCCATGGTGTGGGCGGTGCAGCCACGCGCGCTCGGCGGCGGTCCAGGTGGTGGACGTGGCGAGGTAGAGCGCGGCGGCCGGCGGCATGATCGCGGCGGGGACGAGGGTGGCGAAGGAGAGCAGCGGCAGGTGCCGGGCGAGGCCGGTGGCGTCGGGGGCGGCTTTGCGGGCGCGGCGGTAGGAGAGCAGGGCGACGGCGGCGACGACCGCGAGGACGGCGGCGTGGACGGGGGCGCCCCAGTGTGCGCCGAGGTGGGTGCCGTGGGCCGCGTGGTAGAGGACGAAGAAGGCCGGCAGTTGGAGCAGGGTGGGCAGGATGCCGGCGAGGGGTGAGGTGCCTTCTGCGGTGTGGAGTGCGGCCAGGGCGCGCTGGAGTTCGTGGGGGTCGCGCTCGTGGGTGCGGCGCAGTTCGGCGACGCGGGGGGCGAGGGCGGCGCGGGCGCGTTCGCCGCGTGCGGCGGCCCGGGCGAGGGGGTGGAGGGCGAGTCGTACGAGGAGGGTGAAGGCGATGACGGCGGCGGCCGGGGCGGCGGCGTGGCCGGTGAGCGGGGCCAGGAGGCCGGTGAGGGAGTTCAGGGCGTGCGGGAGCTGCGGGAGTACGGACATGGTGGCGGGAACCCTCCGCGGGTCTCGTCGTGCCGGACGGGGTGGTGTCGGCGTGACGGACGGCGTGCGGACTGCGGGGTGGCAGGTGCGCTACGCGGCCGTCGGGACGGGACGGCCGGGTGCCCGGGGGCGTGGGCGGCCGGAGGCGTCGGGGTCGCGCTGGGGGAGGAAGGCGGTGCGGCGTTCGCGGTCGCGCAGGGCGGTGCGCACGTGTTCGCGGGGGACGGGCGGGGCGCAGGCGACGGCGTGGAGGGCGCGGCCGAGCAGGATCGCGGCAGCGGCGGTGGTGGCGGCCGCGGCGAGTGCGGTGGTGAGCCCGGTGTGGGTGAGGAGCAGTCCGGTGAGGAGGGCGAGGGTGGCCAGGGCCGTGACGGCGTGGGCGCGCAGTGCCGTGGCCGGGGTGCGGGTCACCGGGTCCTCCTTTCCGTCCGCCGGTCGCTTCTCGTGAGGTGATGACGTTCGTGGGGCCGGTGGAGTTCCGTGGTGGCGGTACGGGTTCCGTCGACCCGGCGGGAGGAATTCCTCCGATGTCTGGCCGTGTGCGGTGGGGGGCCGCCGGTGGGCTATCCGGCGAGGACCCGCGACACCGTGTAGATGGCCAGGCCGGCCAGGGCGCCGACGACCGTGCCGTTGATCCGGATGAACTGCAGGTCGCGGCCGACGTTCGCCTCGATCTTGCGGGTGGTCTGCTCGGGGTCCCAGCCGGCGATGGTGTCGGTGATCAGTGCGGTGATCTCGTCGCGGTAGGTGGTGACGACGTAGGTGGCGGCGTCCTCCAGCCAGCCGTCGATCTTGGCGGTGAGCCGCGGGTCCTCGGTCATCCGCGCGCCCAGTGACAGCAGGGAGGCGCGGGCGCGCAGCCGCAGTTCGCTGTGCTCGTCCTCGGCCGCGGCGACGATCATGCTCCGTACCGAGCCCCACGCGGACTCGATGAGGTCCTGGACTTCGTGACGCTCGATGAGGTCCTTCTTGAGGCGTTCCACGCGCCTGCGGGTGTCGGGGTCGGACTGGAGCTCGGTGGCGAAGTCGGCGAGGAAGCGGTCGAGGGCGCCGCGCGCGGGGTGTTCGGGCATGTCGCGCATCTCGGCGGTGAAGCGCACCAGTTCCTTGTAGATGCGCTCGCCGACCTTGCGGTCGACGAAGCGCGGGGTCCAGCCGGGTGCGCCGCCCTGGACGGCGTTCATCACCGAGTCGCCGTGCTCGTTGAGCCAGTCGTGGGCCCGTACGCAGACCAGGTCGACCATCCGCCGGTGGCCTCCGTCGGCGACGATCCGTTCCAGCATCTTCCCTATGCCGGGGGCGATCTCCTGTGCGTCCGCCCGGCGGGTGATGGCTTCGCCGACCACGGCCTGGACGTCGGAGTCGCGCAGTACGGTCAGGGCGCCGCGCAGCGCGGCCGCACCCTGTTCGGTGACGCGGTCGGCGTGCTCGGGGTCCTCGAGCCAGGTGCCGAGGCGGTGGGCGATGCCGACCTTGCGCAGCCGGGTGCGCACGACGGTCTCGGACAGGAAGTTCTCGCCGACGAAGTCGCCGAGGGTGCGGCCGAGGGCGTCCTTCTTGGTGGGGATGATGGCGGTGTGCGGGATGGGCAGGCCTAGCGGCCTGCGGAAGAGCGCGGTCACGGCGAACCAGTCGGCGAGCGCGCCGACCATGCCGGCCTCGGCGGCGGCGGCGACGTAGCCGCTCCAGGCGCCGGCTCCGGCGGACTCGGCCCATTTGGCGAGGCCGTACACCAAGGTGGCGGCCAGCAGCAGCCCGGTGGCGATCACCTTCATGCGCCGGACGCCGCGCCGCCTGCCCTCGTCGGCGGGGCTGTAGGAGAACGCCGGAGTCGCGCTCTCACCCGTTCCGGTCACCGGAGTCCTCTCCATCCCTCGCACCCGTCTCCTTTCCGTGTATGGGTATTGCGCACGCCACACTCACCAGTTGGAACGAACAACGGGTTCCCGACATCCAACACGGCAGACGGTCGGGTCCGGCGTCTTCCATGGGATCATGAGTGGGGGCGGATCGCGCCGGTTTCCGAGACCCCCTGCACAGGAGTTGAGCACTGCATGGCCAGAACGACCGGTTGTGCCCTGCTCGCCGGACTCACCGCCCTGGTGGCGGTCGTGTCCGCGGCGATCCTCGTCACCGTCGGCCGTACGGACGTCACGGCTCGCGCCGGGCGTCCGGCCATGGCGGCCGGCAGCGCCCGTACCGCCGTGCCGGCGGCCTCGGGTTCGTGGGTCGGCACGTGGTCCACCTCTCCCGTCGCCGCTGAGCCCTTCGCTCCGGAGGGATACCCCGGATGGTCGATCCGCAACGTGGTGCACACCAGTGTCGGTGGCACCTCGGTGCGGGTGCATCTGTCCAACGCCTTCGGCACCGAGCCGCTGGTCATCGCGCACGCCAGCGTCGCCCGCGCCGCCGGGGCCCGGAGCGCGGCGGCGGTCGAGGACTCCATGCGGATGCTGACCTTTGCCGGGCGGGGGTCGGTGTCGATCCCGGCGGGCGGGGTCGTCGTCAGCGACCCGGTGGCGCTGACGGTGCCGCAGCGGGCCGACCTGATGGTCACCACGTACACGGCGCTGCCCTCGGGCCCGGTGACCTCCCATCCGCGGACCCGGCAGATCTCGTTCATGGCGCGCGGTGAGCGCACCGCGCAGGTCTCGGGACGGTCGTACACGACGCGGAGTTCGTTCTGGCGGTACGTCAGCGCGGTGGACGTCTTCACCGAGCACGCGGCCGGCGCGGTGGTGTTCTTCGGTGACTCGATCACCGACGGCATCACCTCCACCGTGGGTGCCAACCACCGCTGGCCCGACTACCTGGCGGCCCGTCCGCAGGCCTCCGGTGAGCGGCGGCTGCGCCTGGGCGTCCTCAACCAGGGCATCAGCGGCAACCGGGTGCTGCGCGACGGCGACGACGGGGCCAATCCCAGTGCCCTGGAGCGGCTGGACCGCGACGCGCTGTCCCAGACCGGTGCCCGCACGATGGTCGTGGAGCTGGGCATCAACGACATCATCCGGCCGCCTCGGGAGACCAGCGCGGAGGCCGTGGTCGACGGGCTGCGGCAGATCGTGGCGCGCGGCCACGCGCACGGGATGCGGGTGATCGGGGGGACGCTGCTGCCGCTCGAGGGTCACGGGGTTGCCTACAACCCGGCGACCGAGGCCGTGCGGCAGCAGGTCAATGCGGCGATCCGGGCGGGCACGGTGTACGACGCGGTGATCGACTTCGACAAGGCGCTGCGTGACCCGTACCGTCCGACGAGGATGCTGGCCGCCTACGACTCCGGCGATCATCTGCACCCCAGCGACGCGGGCTTCCGCCGGATGGCCGAGGCCGCCCGGCCGGTGCTGCTCGGGGGTTCCGCCGCCGCCGCGAAGGCGTGACGGGGCCGGGAACGCACGGACTGCACGGACTGCACGGACTGCACGAGGACTTCAGAGGACGGCGATGACGGATCACGCGGGCGGGCTGCCCGGTTACGCCGAGCGTTTCACCGAGCCCGAGGGCTATCTGGACTTCGCCCGTTACGGGCCGCCCTCGCGTGACGTGCTGGAGGTCACGGCGGCCGCGCTGGCCACGTCCGCCGAGGCCGACCACACCACCGTCAACGACTTGATGCGGGCCGAGCCGCGGGCGCGTGCCGCGGCGGGCCGGCTGGCGGGCACGGACGCCGCGCACGTGGCGCTGCTGCCCAACGCCTCCACGGGGCTGTTCCATGCCGCTTTCGGGCTGGCCGGGGGCGCGGTCCTGGTGCCCGCCGCGGACTTCCCGGCCAACCACTATCCGTGGCGGCGCAGCGCGGCCCTGGGCCGTGCGGTGCCGCGCTGGCTCGACGCGGCGCCCACCCCGGACGCGGTGCGGGCCGCGCTGAGCGACGAGGTGGTCGCGGTCTCGGTCAGCGCCGTGGACTTCCGCACCGGTTACCGCGCCGACCTGGCCGGGCTCCGCGAGGTCATCGGCGACCGGCTGCTGATCGTCGACGCCATGCAGGCCTTCGGTGTCGCCGAGCTGCCCTGGCAGGCCGCGGACGTCGTGGTCGCCGGTGGCCAGAAGTGGCTGCGGGCCAGCTGGGCGACGGGCTTCGCGGCGCTGTCGGACCGGGCCCTGGAGCGGTTGGAGCCGACGTTGTCGGGCTGGACGGGGGTGACGGACGTCGGCGTCTTCGACGACGTCGAGCATCCGCCGGCCCCCGACGCGCTGCGCTGGAGCATCACCAATCTGAGCCCGGTGACGGCCGCCGCCTTCGCGGTGGCGCTGGAGCTGGTGGAGTCGTCGGGTGTCGCCGCGATCGAGGCGCACGTGGCACGGCGGGTGGACGAGTTGATCGAGGTGGTGCGCGCGGCGGGCGGCGAGGTGCTGTCGCCGGTCGCGCCGGGGGAGCGGGCGGGCATCGTGTCGTTCGCGGTGCCCGGTACGGACCCGGGGCGGATCGCGAAGGCGCTGCACGAGCACGGGGTCACCCCCTCGGTGCGGGCGGACTCGGTGCGGCTGTCGGCGCACGCCTCCACCACGTCGGGCGCGGTGGAGCGGGTGCGGGCGGCGCTGGGCTCGCTGGGCTGAGCCGCGCCCGGGCGGCCTCACACGGGCGCGCCGCCGGTGGCGTACATGCGGGCGATGACGTCCTCGATGACGGGTTCGCGCACCGACAGGTCGACGACGCCGTGCCGGGCGGCGAGCTCCGCGACCAGGGGCGCCGCGCTCGCGGAGGCGGGGAACGCGATCCACTGGCGGGGGCCCTCGACGCGGGCGCAGCGGGCGCCGGGGAGTTCCACGGGCGGCAGTTCGCGTTCGAAGTCGACGACGAGGGTGCGTTCGCTCTCGCCGATCGCGTGGAGTCCGGCGAGCCCGCCGTCGTACATCAGGCGTCCGTGGTCGATGACCATGACGCGGCGGCACAGCTGCTCGATGTCGGTGAGGTCGTGCGTGGTGAGCAGGACGGTGGTGCCCTGCTCGGCGTTGACGCCGCGCAGGAACTCGCGGACCTTGGCCTTGCTGACGACGTCGAGGCCGATGGTGGGCTCGTCGAGGTAGAGCACTTCGGGGTCGTGCAGCAGGGCGGCCGCGATGTCGCCGCGCATGCGCTGGCCGAGGGAGAGCTGCCGCACCGGTACGTCCAGCAGCGGGGCGAGGTCGAGCAGTTCGACGCAGCGGTCGAGGTTGTGGCGGTAGCGGGCCGCGTCGACGCGGTACATGCGGCGGACCAGTTCGTAGGAGTCCCGCAGCGGCAGGTCCCACCACAAGGTGGTGCGCTGGCCGAAGACGACTCCGATGCGCCGGGCCAGGCGGGCGCGTTCGCGGGAGGGGTCGATGCCCGCGACGCGCAGCCGGCCGGCGCTGGGGGTGAGGATGCCGGTGAGCATCTTGATGGTGGTGGACTTCCCGGCGCCGTTGGGGCCGATGTACCCGATCATCTCGCCGGCGGGGACGCTGAAGGTGAGGCCGTCGACGGCGCGCACCTGGTGCCGCTCGCGGCGCAACAGCCCGCTCTTGCGGCGGACGTCGAAGACCTTCTCCACGTGGTCGAGTTCGATGACTGCGGTGGTCATGACGGCATCAGCTCCCGGTGCTCCGGTACGAACGCAGGGCGGTCCGCCACAGGGCGCCGGCGAGCGCGCAGCTCGCCGCGGCGACCAGGGGCGGGGCGAAGTCGGCCCAGCCGGGCAGGCCGAGGGGGTCCGGCCGGCCGAGGATGTGCAGGACGGGCATCCAGTTGACGAAGGCGAGGGGCACGACGAAGGTGACGCCTCGCACGAGGTCCTTGGCGAAGACCGTGGGCGGGTACTGCAGCACGGTGTTGCCGCCGTAGGTGAAGGCGTTCTGCACCTCGGAGGCGTCGCCGGCCCAGAACTGGAAGGCAGCGCCCGCGATGAAGACCGCCGCGAAGATGCCGGCGCCGCTGAGCACGCCCAGGGGCAGCAGGGCGGCCTTCAGCGGGGTCCACGCGATGTCGAGGCGGGTCAGTGCCCAGCCGAGCACGAGCAGCCCCTGGGCGACGCGCCCGATGCGGCGCAGCGCGAACTGGTCGGCGGCGACCTGGGCCAGGACGGGCAGCGGCCGCACCAGCAGGGTGTCCAGCGTGCCGTCGCGGATGCGGCGGCCGAGCCGTTCCATGCTGCCCAGGGCCAGATCGGCCAGGCCCATGGAGGTGCCGGTGGTGCCGTAGAGCAGGGCCACTTCGGGGAGGGTGAACCCGCCGAGGCGGTCGATCTGCGAGAACATCAGCAGGATGACGACGAAGTCCAGCGCGGTCGCGGCGAAGTTGCCGATCGCCGTCATCGCGAAGGAGGCCCGGTAGGCCATGGTCGACCGGATCCACATGCTCACGATCAGCGCGTAACCGCGCAGCGCCTCAGCCACCTTGCACCACCAGCTTGCGGGTGGCCGCGGACTGCAGGAGCCGGCCGGCGCCGAGCAGTGCCACCGCCCAGCCGACCTGGAAGGCCAGGCTGCCGGCGAGTGACACGCCGGTGCTGCGGCCGAGCAGGATGTCGGCGGGCACTTGGAGCAGCGAGGAGAAGGGCAGGGCGCGGGCCACCGCGCCCAGGCCGGTCGGGAACGCGTTGAGCGGCAGCAGCGAGCCGGAGAAGAACAGCGTGGCCAGGGTGACGACGGTGACCACCCCGCTGCCGTCCAGCAGCCAGAAGGCGCTGAGGACCACCAGGTAGCGCAGGGCGAAGCTGACGACCACCCCGAGGAGCACCGACAGCAGGAAGAGTGCCCAGGTGGTGGGGGAGGCGGGCAGGGCGAGGTGGAAGGCGAGGGCGCCGCAGGCCATCGGCACGATGCCGCGGGCGAGGAGCTGGTAGGCGGCCCGGCCGAGGTCGGCGGCGAGCCACCAGGTCTGCAGGTCGGCGGGGCGGTACAGGTCGACGGCGATGTCGCCGGTGCGGATGCGTTCGATGAGTTCGTCCTGGAAGCCGCCGCCGAGCAGGGCGCAGGTGGCGATCAGGGCCTGGCCGGTCCAGACGTACGTCAACGCCATGGACTGGTCGTACCCCCCGAGGTGGGGTCGTTCGTCCCAGAGGGCGATGTAGGTGTAGGCGATGACGAAGCCGAAGACCGTGTTGGTGAAGACACCGGCCACGGTGGCCGTCTTGTAGGTCGCGTGCCGGCGGAAGCCGCTTGCCGCCACGGCGGCGTACAGACGCATCCTGGTGTCACCCCTCCCGTCGTGCCGCTCTCCCGTTCCCGGGCGTGCCACCCGGAGCGGGCGCAAGCGCACGACGCTACCGGCCGCCGTCACGCGCTGCCACGGCTTTTTCACCCCGTGGTGGGGTCCTGGACGTGCTGCAGAGCTGTCACAGCCCTGTCACGGAGGCACGCCATTGAGCCGTTTTGTCCTGAAGGTGCGTGAGTGTCCGCCGGGTCGTACGGCACGATTGACCCAAGATGTTCCGCCGCGGCACAACCCTCGGCGGCCGCGGAGGAGTCAGTACAGACATGAGCAGCAGCAACGCTTCCCCCGGCGGCGGGGGAACCGCGCCGTCCGGAACGAAGCCGAAGCGCACCGGAGTCCGCAGACTGATCCCGGGCTGGAAGACGGTGATCGGCACCTTCCTGCTGGTCGTGCTGGCCTGCGCCGGCGCCTTCATCGTCGGCTACCAGCTGGTGGAGATCCCCAAGGCCAACGCGGGAGCGATCGCCCAGAGCAACGTCTACCTGTACTCCGACGGCAGCCAGCTGGCGCGCGACGGCGAGGTCAACCGGGAGAACGTGGACCTGAGCCAGATCGCCAAGACCGCCCAGTACGCCACGCTGGCCGCCGAGGACCGCAACTTCTACAACGAGTCCGCGGTCAGCCCCAAGGCGATGATCCGCGCGGCCTGGAACACGGTCACCGGCAAGGGCAAGCAGTCCGGCTCGACCATCACCCAGCAGTACGTGAAGAACTACTACCTGAACCAGGACCAGACGGCGATCCGCAAGGCCAAGGAGTTCTTCATCGCGATCAAGCTCGACCGCGAGAAGAGCAAGAGCGAGATCCTCCAGGGCTACCTCAACACCAGCTACTACGGCCGCAACGCCTACGGCATCCAGGCCGCCGCCCAGGCCTACTTCGGCAAGGACGCCGACCAACTCGACACCGCCGAGGGCGCGTACCTGGCCACGCTGCTCAACGCCCCCAGCGAGTACGACGTGGTCGCCCACCCGGAGAACAAGGTCCAGGCGCAGGCCCGCTGGAACTACGTGCTGGACGGCATGGTCAAGGAGGGCTGGCTGAGCGGGACCGAGCGCGCGTCGCTGACCTTCCCGACCCCGCTGAAGGCCAAGCCCGCCACCAGCCTGTCCGGCCAGCGCGGCTACCTGGTCGAGGCCGTCAAGGACTACCTGTCCGACAACCGCATCCTCGACGAGGAGACGCTGCGCTCCGGCGGCTACCGCATCACCACGAGCATCGACCGCAAGAAGGAGGACGCCTTCGTCAAGGCGGCCGAGAACCAGCTCCTGGACAAGCTCGACCCCAAGGCCCACAAGACCGACAGGTACGTGCGGGCCGGCGGCGCCTCCATCGACCCGGCGACCGGGAACGTCGTCGCCATGTACGGCGGCATCGACTACACCAAGCAGTTCGTCAACAACGCGACGCGCCGCGACTACCAGGTCGGCTCCACCTTCAAGCCGTTCATCTTCGCCTCGGCCGTCCAGAACGACTCCACCACACAGAGCGGCCGGCGCATCACGCCGTACACGATCTACGACGGCACCAACAAGCGCGAGGTCGTCGGCCGCAACGGCCGCACCGGCTACGCCCCGGCGAACGAGGACGACGTCTCCTACGGGCCGATCACGGTCACCCGCGCCATGGACCAGTCCGTCAACGCCGTCTACGCCCAGATGGCGCAGGACGTCGGAGCGGACGACGTCAACAGCACGGTGCGCGCGCTCGGTGTCCCCGAGCAGGTCAAGCTGGTCAGCACCCCGGCGATGGCGCTCGGCACCATGGAGGCCAGTCCGCTGGACATGGCCCAGGCGTACGCGACCCTCGCCAACCACGGCCGCTACGTCCCGTACACGATGGTGGTGAAGGTCACCAAGAACGGCGAGGACATGAAGCTGCCCGAGCGGCAGCCCCGGCAGGCGATCACCCGTGAGGCGGCCGACACCACGACCTCGATCCTGCGCTCGGTGGTGCAGGGCGGCACCGCCACCGCCGCCCAGGCGTCCGGCCGTCCCGCCGCGGGCAAGACCGGCACGGCGGAGGAGGACAAGGCCGCCTGGTTCGCCGGCTACACCCCGAACCTGGCGACCGTGGTCGCCGTGATGGGGCAGGACTCGCAGACCGGCGCCCAGAAGCAGCTGTACGGCGCCGCGGGCCTGGAACGGGTCAACGGCGGCGGCTTCCCCACGCAGATCTGGGCGGAGTACACCGCGGGGGCGCTCAAGGGCACTCCGGTGCGCGGCTTCAAACTGCGGCTGGAGCCCGGTGCCTCGGCCCCGCCGGCCACCTCCGCCCCGCCGTCCAGTTCCGCGCCGCCGACCTCCTCCGCGCCTCCGGCCTCGTCGCCGCCGCCGGTCGAGAGCAGCGAGCCGCCGGCCTCCTCGGAACCCCCGCAGTCCCCGTCCGAGCCGCCCGCCAGCACTTCCCCGCCGCCGTCCGAGGGCGGACCGGGCGAGCTGCCGATCGGCGGCCCGGTCGGCGGAGACGACGGCGGGGGCGGGGGCGGGGGCGGGGGCGGCTTCCAGTAGCGGGGCGGGAGCGGGTGGGCGGCCTCAGTGACCGGAGGTCGCCTTCAGCCCGACGACGGCCACCAGCAGCAGGCAGATGAAGAAGATCCGGGCGGCGGTCGCCGGCTCGCCGAGCACCACGATGCCGAGCACCGCCGCCCCGGCCGCGCCGATCCCGACCCACACCCCGTAGGCGGTGCCGATCGGCAGCGTTCTGGCCGCGTACGACAGCAGGAGCATGCTGGCCACGATGCCGGCGCCGGTGCCCAGGCTCGGCCACAGCCGGGTGAAGCCGTCGGTGTACTTCATGCCGACCGACCAGCCGACCTCCAGCAGACCGGCCAGACACAACAGGACCCATGCCACGACAGGCACCTCCATGATCATTGAAGACTCAGGCGGTGCGTCGTCTTTGCATGGGCCCTGGTACGGCGCGTCTCGTCAGGGGACGGGACCGACGGTAGCAAATCAGAGGTAGAGACCGGTGGAGTCCTCCGAGCCCTGCAGCCGCTCGGCGGCCACCGCGTGCAGGTCCCGCTCCCGCATCAGCACGTAGGCCGTGCCGCGCACCTCGACCTCGGCACGGTCGTCCGGGTCGAAGAGCACCCGGTCACCGACCTCCACGGTGCGCACGCTCTGGCCGACCGCGACCACCTCGGCCCAGGCCAGCCGCTTCCCGACGGCCGCCGTGGCGGGGATCAGGATGCCGCCGCCCGAGCGGCGCTCGCCCTCGGGCGTGTCGGAACGGACCAGCACACGGTCGTGCAGCATGCGGATCGGAAGCTTGTCATGCGATGGCGAACTCACAGGTACGACGTTACCGGCGTCGTCTGCGCAGCGAGAGCCCGGCCACCACCGTGACCAGTGCCACCGCCACCACCGCGACCGGCACGATCCGCTCCACGCGTGGCGCGCCCTCCTCCGTCACGAAGTGCCCGCGGACCTCCGTCACACCCCGGTTGACCGCCACGTACGCCCGTCCGGCGGTGCGGTCCACGGCCGACGCGACCTTCGCCTTGGTGTCGGCGGCGATCGTCTTCGGGTGCACGCGCACGGCGATCTCGTCCAGGGTGGCGGCCAGCTCCCGCCGCTTCAGGGCGATGTCCGCCTCGATCTGAGCAGGGCTCCTGCCATCCGACACCGCGCAGCCTCCATCGTCGTCTCGACCGGTACCGTGCAGACAGTCTGTCAGTCCGCCCGTGCCGGCGCCCGTCGGCACCCCGAACCGGAGAACTGCACCCATGAGCGAGCGCCTCCAGCCCGGCGACACCGCACCCGCCTTCACCCTGCCCGACGCCGACGGCAACGAGGTCTCCCTCGCCGACCACGCCGGCCGCAAGGTCATCGTCTACTTCTACCCCCAGGCGCTCACCCCGGGATGCACCAAGCAGGCCTGTGACTTCACCGACAACCTCGACGTGCTCGCCGGCGCGGGCTACGACGTCATCGGCGTCTCGCCCGACAAGCCCGAGAAGCTCGCGAAGTTCCGCGAGAAGGAGTCGCTGAAGGTCACGCTGGTGGCCGACCCCGACAAGTCGGTCCTGACCGCGTACGGCGCCTTCGGCGAGAAGAAGCTGTACGGCAAGGTGGTGACCGGGGTGATCCGCTCCACGGTCGTCGTCGACGAGCAGGGCAAGGTCGAGCACGCCTGGTACAACGTCAAGGCCACCGGGCACGTGGCCAAGCTCATCCGCGACCTGGGCGTCTGACGCCCCGCCGGTGCTGGCCGGCCCCACCGGCTCAGGCCCGGGTGTGCGAGCCGGTCAGCGCCGCGTAGACCACGACGTTGGCCGAGTAGCTCTGGGTGGCGTGGTCGAAGGTGCCGCCGCAGGTGATCAGCCGCAGCTCGGGGCGGACCCCCGAGCCGTACACCCGCTCCGGGCGGAACCCCTCCTTCGGGACGATCTCCACGCCCTCCACGGTGAACTCCGCGACCGAGCCGTCCGAGCGGTTGACCTCCACGAGGGTGCCGGGTGTCACGGTGCTGAGGTTGTAGAACACCGCGGCCCGGGTGCGGGTGTCCACATGGCCGACGATCAGCGCCGCGCCCGCGTCGCCGGGCGCCGGGCCCGCACCGAACCAGCCGGCCACCCCGGGCGAGCTGAACGGCGGCGGGTCGACGGCCCCGTCGGCGGTGAGCCCGCGCGCGACGAGCGGGGCGTCGATGCCGGCCGAGGGGATCTCGATGCTGAGCGGCCGGGCGTGGCCCAGCGGGGTGTGCGCGGCGTAGACCGGGGTGGGGCGCTCGTCCGCGCCGGGCGCGGACGTGGCGGTGACCCCCGGGCCGCCCATGGCGTCCCCGGGGGCCGGGTGGACGTAGCCCTTCAGCCACGCCGCGAAGAGCACGACCGCGGCCGTGGCGGCCGCGACGGTCCGTCCCTGCACCGGGCTCAGTCCCGGCTGCGGCGCCGGTGCATCACCAGGCCCGCCGCCCCCGCCACGGCCAGCACGCCCGCGGCCACGGTGCCCGGCACCCCGGCCGGCTGCGCGGGAGAGGCCGAGTGCCGCGCCACGCCGGCGGCCATCGCACCGCCGCCCGCGGGCACCGGCGCGGACGGGTAGCCGCCGTCCCCGGTCCCGTCGCCGACCTCGACCTCGCCCTCGTGGGACTGGCCGTTGCACTCGATGGAGACCTTGTACGAGCCGGACGCGAGCCCGGAGCGCACCACGGCGGAGGCGTACATGCCGCCGTCCGACGCGGGGGCGAGCCGTACGGGGGCGACGAAGGCGGAGGAGCTGACGGTGCCGGACGCGGCCCGGTCGCAGTCCTGGGTGCGTACGTCGACGTCACCGCCGGGGCCGACGGAGCCGGGGTTGACGCTCACGCCGCCGCCCCCGCCCCCGCCCCCGCCGCCGACGCCACCCCCGCCGCCGCGGCCCTCACCGCCGCCTCCGCCTCCACCGCCACCGCCGCCCCCGCCACCGCCGTCGCGGCCCTCACCGCCGCCACCGCCGTCGCGGCCCTCGTCGCCGTTGTTCCGTCCGCCGTTGTCGCGGCCTCCGTTGTCGTCGCGGCCCCCGTTGTCCCGGCCGCTGTTGTCCCGGCCGCTGTTGTCACGGCCCCCGTTGTCCCGGCCGTTGTCGTCGCGTCCGCCGTCCCCCCGGTCCCCGTTGTTGCGCCCGCCGTTGTCGCGCCCGGTGTCCTGCTTGCCGAAGTCCTGGCGGTCGTCGCTCTGGTCTCCGCCGCCACCGCCCCCGCCGCCCGCGCGCTCCCACAGCCGGCTGGTGGCGTCCCCGCTTCCGGCGGGGCCGTCTTCGGCGACGGCGACGGGACCGCAGATCGCGATCACCGTCACCGCCGCGGCGGCGCACAGGGGAATGCGGGCGGCGTCCATGACAGAGCCCATGATGAAAACCTCCACTCACCCGGGCTCACGTCGTCGGAATCGGTCGGCCCTGGTACTTCGAAGGTCTCTTTTCTGACGGGCCGCCGCATGCGGGGCTGCTCCGGTTGGGTCAGATGAGGTCCACCAGATCGGCGATGGAGTCCACCACCCGGGAGGGCCGGTAGGGGAAGCGGTCGATGTCGGCGGGCTGCGTCAGCCCGGTGAGGACCAGGACCGTCTCCATACCCGCCTCCAGGCCGGCCAGCACGTCGGTGTCCATCCGGTCGCCGATCATCGCGCTGGTCTCGGAGTGCGCCTGGATGGCGTTCAGCCCGGCGCGCATCATCAGCGGATTGGGCTTGCCGACGAAGTAGGGCTCCTTGCCGGTGGCCTTGGTGATCAGAGCCGCGACCGAACCGGTGGCGGGCAGCGCGCCCTCGGCGGAGGGGCCGGTCTCGTCGGGGTTGGTGGCGATGAACCGGGCGCCGCTGTTGATGAGCCGGATGGCCTTGGTCAGCGCCTCGAAGCTGTAGGTGCGGGTCTCGCCCAGCACCACGTAGTCCGGCTCGACGTCGGTCAGGACGTAGCCGATGTCGTGCAGCGCGGTGGTCAGGCCCGCCTCGCCGATGACGTACGCGGTGCCGCCGGGACGCTGGTCGTCCAGGAAGCGGGCGGTGGCCAGCGCGGAGGTCCAGATGTTCTCCACCGGCACGTGCAGGCCCATGCGGGTCAGCCGGGCGTGCAGGTCGCGCGGGGTGTAGATGGAGTTGTTGGTGAGCACCAGGAAGGGCTTCCCGGATTCCCCCAGCCGCTTGAGGAACGCGTCGGCGCCGGGGATCGGGATGCCCTCGTGGATCAGGACTCCGTCCATGTCGGTGAGCCACGATTCGATCGGCTTGCGTTCTGCCATGGGACGGACTCCTGCGGTGTGCCGGTGCTGAGGTGCGGGGGCGCCGTCACGTCGTCGTGCCGACGCCCCCAGCCTAGTCAGGCGGTGGTGACCTCGACCCCGTCGATGACCCAGTACCAGTTGTTCGCCCCGGTGCAGCGGAAGCGGAAGCCCACGCTGGAGGCGCCGGATGGGACGGCGACCGTCACGGACTGGGGTTGCGAGACCACGTCGGAGGTGTAGCTCTCGACGGCGGCGGGGGTGCCGCCGTTGAAGGAGGCCAGGATCTGCGCGGTCTGGGCGCCCTCCTGGCGGTAGAAGGTGGTGAAGGACAGCGTAACGCTGCTGCGGACAGCCGAACGCCCCTGACGGTGCAGGGGCGTTCGGGTGGTGCTGTGCTCGTGCTGCTCGTGCTGCGGGTCCTGCCGCGGGCCGGGCGGATGCGGCAGGTCAGCTGCCGGTCGCGTCCTGCCAGGCCTTGACGTAGGAGTCGAGGTTGGTGTTGATGTCCGCCCAGTCGGGCTGGAAGACCTCGACGCCCTGAAGGATCCCGGCCAGCGCCTTGGCGTTGGCGTCGTCGGCCTTCACATCGGTGCGCGCGGAGAAGCCGCCGCCGATGGAGCTGACCTCCTTCTGCGCCTGCTCGCCGAGCATGAAGTCGAGCAGCTTCTTGCCGTTCTCGGAGTGCGGGGCGCCCTTGACCAGGCCGCCGACGTACGGCAGCGCGAAGGTGCTGGGCTTGCCGCCCTGGACGGCCGGGAACCAGATGCCGAGGTTCGGCATCGACTTGGCCTGCGCGAAGTTCATCTGGACGTCGCCGTTGGCGACCAGGATCTCGCCCTTGTCGACCTTGGGCGCCAGCTTGCCGGTGGACGAGGACGGGCCCACGTTGTTGGCCTGGAGCTTCTTCAGGTACTCCATGGCCTGGTCCTTGCCGCCGAAGTCGTGCATCGCCTTGATGACGACGGCGGTGCCGTCGCCGGCGACGCCCGGCGTGGAGTACTGCAGCTTGTTCTTGTACTTCCCGTCGAGCAGCTCGTCCCAGGTGGTGGGGGCGGTCTTCAGCTGCTGCTTGTTGTAGACGAAGCCGAAGTAGTTGTTGACGACGGAGGTCCAGGTGCCGTCGGAGGACTTGTCGGCGGTGGCGACCTTGTCGGCGCCCTGCGGGGTGTACTTCTCCAGCAGGCCCTTGGCGTCGGCCTGCTGGATGAACGGCGGCAGGGTCACCAGGACGTCGGCCTGGGTGTTGGACTTCTCGCGGACGGCACGCTGCACGACCTCGCCGGAACCGCCCTCGACGTAGCGGACCTTGATGCCGGTCTGCTTCTCGAAGTCCTTGAAGATCCGGTCGTACCAGCCGTCGCCGTTCTCGCCCTTGAGGCCGTCGGCGCTGTAGACGGTGACCTCCTTGGCGTCGGAGGCGGAGGAGTCGCCGCCGCAGGCGGTGAGGGCGCCGCCGAGGACGAGGGAGGAGGCGAGGACGGCGATCGGGGCGCGCAGGGCGCGACGGGGGACGCGGGAGACGCGGGGGACGGAGGACATGGCGGGACTGATCTCCTTGAGGGTCATCGGTAGGAGGCTTTGGTGCGGATGCGGGAGAGAGCGAGCAGGACCAGGAGCGTCGTGCCCATGAGGACCACCGCGAGGGCAGAGCCGGTGAACGGCGAGCCGCGGTCGGTGGCGCTGAAGACCAGGACCGGCAGGGGCAGCCAGTCGGGCGGATAGAGCATCATCGTGGCGCTCAACTCGCCCATGGACAGGGCGAAGCAGAGCCCGGCGGCCGCCCCCAGGGAGGGCAGCAGCAGGGGCAGGCGGACCCGCCACAGCACGTACCAGGGGCGGGCGCCGAGGCTGGCCGCGGCCTGTTCGTAGGCGGGGTCGAGGCGGCCGAGCGCCGCCGTCACCGACTGGTGGGCGAACGCCGTCACCAGGACGGTGTGGGCCAGGATCACGATCCAGCGGGTGCCGTTGAGCAGCAGGGGCGGCTTGCTGAAGGCGACCAGCAGAGCGAGTCCGGCGACCACCGACGGCACCGCGACCGGCAGCATGAACAGCAGGTCCATCACCCGCCGGGCCCGGCGGCCCAGCGCGTGCGCCGACAGCGCCGCCCAGGTGCCCGCGACCAGCGCCAGCGCGCTGGCGGCGGCCGCGGTGAGCAGACTGGTCGTCAGGGCCTGCAGCGACTCGCCGCGCACGGCGGCGTCGTAGTGGTCCAGGGTCGGGCCGGACGGCAGCGCGCCGCTCCAGTGGCCCGCGAAGGACGCGGCCACCAGCACCAGCAGCGGCAGCGCGAACAGCGGCAGGAAGAGCAGGGCGAACAGCACCCACACGGCCCAGCGGCCGCCGCGGCTATGCACCAGCACGTCGGCTCACCGCCCGGTAGATGCCGTACAGCGCCAGCGAGACGGCGACGTTGACGGTGGCGACGACGCAGGCCGCGGGATAGTCGGACTCCAGGATCGCCTTGGTGTAGACGAGCATCGGCAGGGTGGTGACGCCCTTGGCGCCGGTGAAGAGCACGATGCCGAACTCGTTGAGGCACATGACCAGCACCAGGCTCCCGCCGGCCGCCAGCGCCGGCAGCGCGTCGGGGAGGATCACCTGCCGCACGATGCGCGGGGCGCGGGCGCCCAGCGACGAGGCGGCCTCGATCTGCGCGGGGTCCAGCTGCCCGAAGGCGGCCAGCAGGGGGCGCATCACGAAGGGCGTGAAGTACGTGACCTCGGCGAGGATCACGCCCCACGGCGTGGTCAGGAAGGCGAACGGCCCCTCGACGGCGCCGGTGGCATCCGTCCACAGTCCGTTGGCCATGCCCGCCGACCCGTACACGAAGACCAGCGCCAGCGTGATCAGGAAGGACGGGAAGGACAGGAAGACGTCCACGAAGCGGGCGACCGCCCGGGCGCCGGGGAACGGCACGAAGGCGATCACCAGGGCGAGGACGAAGCCCAGCACCAGGCAGCCGGCCGTCGATGCGGCCGCGATCCACACGGTGTTGCCCAGCGCCCGCCGGAACACCTCGGAGCCGAAGACGTCCCCGTACACGGTGAAGGAGTGCCCGCCGGTGTCGGGGGACACCGACTGCCACACCAGCAGCACCAGCGGGTAGAGGAAGGCCGCCGCGAGCACCGCGACCGGCACGCCGGCCCACAGCAGGCGGGTCCCGGGGCGCGTCCCCGGCGTTCGGGTCGGCACAGCCGTCTCAGCCATCGCGGTCACCGCCCCCGGTGCCCGCGGGCAGCAGGACGGCGTCGTCGGGCGCGAAGTGCACGGTGACCGTGTCGCCGGGGGCGGGCGGGTCGCGCAGTTCGCTGACGTCGGCCATCACCTGGTGGCCGGCGGTCTCGACCAGCAGGCGGTGGGTGGCGCCGCGCCACTGGATGCCGGTGACGGTGCCGGGCAGCGGGTTGGGACCCTCGCCGAGGCCCACGGCGTGCGGGCGCACGCACAGCGTGGCCTCGGCGCCGGGGGCCGCGTCGCCGGTGGGGGCGAGCAGGTCGTGGCCGGCGAAGCGGACCGCGCCGTCCTTGCCGACGGTGACCGGCAGCAGGTTGGCGTTGCCGACGAAGGACGCGGTGAACTCGGTGCGCGGGCGCCGGTAGAGCTCCTGCGGGGTGCCGACGTCCTGCAGCCGGGCCCGGTCCATCACCGCGATGCGGTCGGCCAGGGTCAGCGCCTCGATCTGGTCGTGCGTGACGTACAGCATGGAGACGTCGGGCAGTTCGCGGTGCAGGCGCGCCAGTTCGGCCAGCATCCCCGAGCGCAGCTTCGCGTCGAGCGCGGAGAGCGGCTCGTCGAGCAGCAGCACCCGGGGGCGTACGGCCAGGGCGCGGGCGATGGCGACGCGCTGCTGCTGTCCGCCGGACAGCTCACGCGGGTAGCGGCGCGCGAACTCGCCCATGCCGGTGAGCGCCAGGGCCTCGGCGACCCGCTCGGCGGTCTCGGCGCGCGGCACTCCCTGCGCCCGCAGTCCGAAGCCGACGTTCTTGTCGACCCGCATGTGCGGGAACAGGGCGTAGCTCTGCACGACCATGCCGATGCCGCGCTGGTACGGCGGCAGCTTCGTCACGTCGCGGCCGTCGATCCACACCCGGCCGCGGACCGGGCCGACGAAGCCGGCGACGGCGCGCAGCGCGGTGGTCTTGCCCGACCCGGAGGGGCCGAGCAGGGCCATCACCTCGCCGGGTTCGACGGTGAGGTCGAAGGAATCCAGGACGGTGGTGCGGCCGTAGGCCACCGTCACGTCCTCGAACCGTATGCCCATCTCAGAACTCCGCCAGCAGGGCGGGGAGTCCGGCCACCGAGGGCAGGACGTGGGTGGCGCCCGCCTCGCGCAGCGCCTTCTCGTCGTGGGCCCCGGTGAGCACGCCCGCCACGACGGTCGCTCCGGCGCGGACGCCGGAGAGCATGTCGTACGCCGTGTCGCCGGCCACCGCGATCTGCTGGACGGAGTCGGCGGCGCGGGTGCGCAGCAGCGCGGTGAGCACCATGTCCGGGTAGGGACGGCCGCGGCCGCCGGCGTCCGCCGGGCCGAGAGTGAGGTCGGCGATGTCCTGCCAGCCCAGCGCGGACAGGATCGCGTCCTGGGTGGTGCGGGAGAAGCCGGTGGTCAGCACCACGGTGCGGCCCTGCTCGCGCAGGGCGGCGATGGCCTCGGCCGCGCCGGGCAGCGGGGCGCAGGCGCCGGAGTCGACGAGCTCGGCGTAGGCGTGCTCGAACTCGGTGTTCGCGCGCTGCGCCTGCTCCTCGGCGCCGAACAGGGCGCGGAAGACGGAGATCTTGGACTCGCCCATGGTGCGGCGGACGTAGTCCAGGTCGGGCTCGACGCCCAGGCGTTCCGCGGCCCGGACGAAGGCCCGCTCGACCAGGCCGTCGTCGGCGACGGTGGTGCCGGCCATGTCGAGCACGACGAGCGTGAGGGAAGTGCGGTCGGTCATCTTCGTTACCAGCCGATCTCGTTGGCGGTGTCCTCGCCGATGGCGGGGGAGCAGGTCATGCCGCGGCCACCGGGTCCGGTGACCAGCCACACGCCGTCGGCGACGCGCTGGCGGTGCACCACCAGGGACGGGTCGGTGCACTGCGCGTACACCCCGGCCCAGCGCCGGCGCACCCGCGGCAGGGGGCGGCCGAGCAGGGCCTCGGCGGTCGCGGTGAGGTGGTCGTACGGGTCCTCGGTGACGTCGAAGGCGAAGGGCTCGTCGTACTCGTGGGTGTCGCCGATGGTCAGGCCGCCGTCGAGGCGCTGCACCATGAGCAGTTGCATGCGGTGCCCGGCGGCGACCGGCGGCTGCGGCTGGCCGGCGCGCAGCGCGTCGAGCGCGGTGCCGGCGTAGGCGGGGTAGTAGCGGAAGCTGTCGGCGTCGGCGACCGAGGTGGTCAGCGGCTCGTCCAGCGGGTCGGTCTGCGCCATCTGGAGGCGGACGCGGCGCACCGGCAGGGCGGGCCCGGCCAGTTCGCGGACCAGTCCGGTCAAGTGGGCGCCGGTGGCGAGGACGACGGTGTCGCCGTGGTGGGTGTCGCCGTGGTCGTCACGGACGGTGCCGGGCGCGACGTCGCGGACCTCGCGGCCGGGCAGGAAGGTGTAGCGGCCGGTGGCCGCCAGGTGTGCGCGCAGTGCGGGCAGCGCGACCCGGGACTCGACGGCGGCGTCCCGCTCGCACAGCAGGGCGCCGGTGAACTCGCCGCGCAGCGCCGGGTTGCGGTGCCGGACCTCGGCGGCGTCGAGCCACTTCAGTCCGCGCGCGGCGGCGTCGGCGGAGGCGAGGACCTGATCGGCGACGGCGCGTTCGGCCTCGGTGCGCACCACGGTCAGCGAGCCGTTGGCGCGGAAGCCGACGCCGGGCACGAGGCCGCCGATGCGCTGCCACAGCTCGCGGGCGCGCTGCGCGGTCTCCAGTTCGGCGCCGGAGGCCCGGCCGCCGACCCAGACCAGGCCGAAGTTGCGGACGGAGGCGCCGCGGGCCTCGGTCTCCCGTTCCAGGTGGACGACTTCGTGTCCGCGGTCGACGGCGTGCCAGGCGTGAAGGGTGCCGAGTGCTCCTGCACCCACGATCAGGACTCTCATGCGGACCACAGTCGTGCGGCCGGCGGACGCCATCGGGTCCGGTTTCTGAACCGGTCGTGAACGGACCCGCAATCTTGGACTAGACCCGTTATCCTTTCGTGATCTGGAATGCCTCACGAGAGAGGGTGCAAAGGGGTCTCGCGGCTATGTACGGGACAAATGGGTCGTGAAGCTGAAGCGGTCCCCGCGGTACAGCGACCGCACCCGCTCCAGCGGCGCACCCTCGGTGTCCCGGCTGTGCCGGTGCAGCAGCAGCATGGGCAGCGCGGGCGGCGTGCCGATCAGCAGTGCCTCGCGCGGGGTCGCCAGCACCGTCTCGATCCGCTCGTCCGCGTCGCCGAACTCCACGCCCACGTGCTCGCGCAGATAGGCGTAGAACGACGAGTCCGGGTCGAACTCCTCGTCCAGCCGCGGCACGCGCTCCACCGCGACATAGGTGCTCTCCAGGCCCACCCGCTCCTCGTCGGCGAGCAGCACGCGTTCCATGTGCCACACGGTGTCGCCGGTGGCGATGCCCAACTGCCCGGCCAGCACCTCGTCCGCCGCGATCCGGTCGAGCGCGGTGAGGTTACGGCCCGGCACCCGGCCCTGGCGGCGCACCCCCTCGGTGTAGCTCGCCAGCGACAGCGGCTGCTCCAGCTTGGGTCCCGCGACCACCGTGGCCCGGCCGCGCCGCCGCAGCCGTCCCTGGATCAGCAGTTCGCGCAGCGCCTGCCGCACCGTCTCCCGGGCCACACCGAAGCGGGCGGCGAGCTCCCGTTCGGTCGGCAGCGGCACCCCCTCGCCGAGCTCGCCGAGCAGCTCCTCCAGGCGCGTCTTGACGACGAAGTACTTGGGGAGCCGGCCGTGCTCGGGGATGCCGGCGCGGGTCGGCGCGCCCGCCTGGGTGTCGTTCACATCGTGAATCCTCGCAGATCGGAGCGGGGAGGGCGGTCGCCGGTGCGCGGCGCGGGGGATGGCCGGGGACGCCGCGCCGGACACCGTTCACCTGCCGATCACCCACCGGTGGGCGGGAGTTCGCGGCCGGTGTCCCCCTTCACCTCCGGCGGCCGACCCGCAGGGCGATCCCGCCCGCCAGCATCAGGGCCCCGGCGCCCATCAGCAGCAGGGCCGGTGCCGGGTCCTGGACCGGACCGGTGTCGGCCAGGCCGGGCGGGGGAGTGGGAGTGGGAGTGCGCGGTGCGGCCGGGGCGGCGGGTGTCTCCGGAACGCCGCTGCCCCCGAAGTCCTGCGGGCCCGCTTCCCCCTCGTCGCCCTTGCCGGGGACCCGACCGCCGCCGGGGCCGGCGTCCGGGCCCGTGCTGCCGTCCCCGCG
This sequence comes from Streptomyces sp. NPDC002574, assembly GCF_042889545.1. Lineage (NCBI taxonomy): Bacteria > Bacillati > Actinomycetota > Actinomycetes > Kitasatosporales > Streptomycetaceae > Streptomyces > Streptomyces sp. NPDC002574. The sequence continues at coordinate 690,624 of NZ_JBIARB010000001.1, read as the reverse complement.
GGGGTGTTCGCCGGGCCGGCCGCCGGGACGTTCGCCGGGGTGTTGGCCAGGACGTTCGCCGGGGTGGCCGCCGCCGCCCGTGCCGGGGGCCGTTCCTGTGCCGTCCGGTACGCGGCCGCCGGCGCTCTCCCGGGGTGTCCCGTCCGGCACCGGCGCGCCGGGCGCCTCCCCCGGGGTCGTCGGCGGCAGGACGCCGGAGGCGTCCCCCGGCGGCGCGACAGTGAAGCGGTACGGCGCGGACTCGCCGACCCAGTCGCCGTCCGCGCCGCGCCGCTGCACGACGGTGGCCGTGGCCGCGACCGGCCCGGGCGGCGCGTCCGGGGTGAAGCGCAGCCGGAGCGCGACACGCACCGTGCGGTGCGCGGGCAGGACCGCGCCGGGTTCGTGCTCGGCCACCACCGCGACGTTCTCGTCGTTGTCCGTGTGCGCCACCGGCACCGGCCGCCAGCGCGGCGCGGACCGCGCGTCGGCCCCCTTCGCCCCACCGGTCGTGAACTCGCGGTACTCCAACCGGATCTGGCGTGCCGTCAGTTTGCGGTCGCGGTCGACGAAGACGATGACGGGATGCACGTCCCGCCGCGCCCGCCGGGTGGTGTTCTCGAGTTCCACCCGGAACTCCCGCGCCGCGGCGCCCGCCACGAAGGCCCGCGGGCCCTCTTGCAGCCGTGCGCGCACGGGGAACGGCTCACCGGTCGCCTGGGCCGAGGTCAGCGCGACCGAGGCCGCTGTCATGGCAAGAGCGCATCGCCACCTCATGGGCAGCGAAGTTCTCACGTTCGTAAGGTCATATGTCCCGAGCGACGCGGGGTGGACCCCGACGGCTACCCGTACGGGCGGTCAGCCGCCCGCCGTCTGGCCGAACAGCGGGGCCAGCGCGAGCAGCGCCGCACCCCGGGCGACGGCGCGCGCGCCGTCAGGGACGAGGGAGACGGGCACGGTACGGCCCGCCGACCGCGTCGTACGGGCGTCCATGGCGGCGGCGACCTCCCGCCGGAACAGCTCGGGTCGCGCCAGCACGGTGCGCCCGCCGAGGACGACCCGGTCGATGTCCAACAGCGAGACCAGGTTCGCCGCGCCGAGCCCGAGGACCCGGGCCGCCCCGGCGTGGTCGCCCCGGCCGACCGCGGCCAGGCACAGCGCCTCCAGGCAGCCGAGGTTGCCGCAGGCGCACCGCGGTCCGTCGAGGGCGACCGCCTGGTGCCCGAACTCCCCGGCGCCGGTCCGGGCGCCGCGGTGCAGCGTGCCGCCGAGGACCAGGCCCGCGCCGAGTCCGCTGCCCAGGTGCAGATACCCGAAGGAGTCCCCGGTGCCGGTGCGGTCCGGCGGCGACAGCACGGACAGGGCGGCGGCGTTGGTGTCCTTGTCCAGGACGACGGGCAGCCCCAGGCGGTCGGCGAGCGCGTCGCGCAGCGGGTAGCCGTCCCAGGCGGGGAAGCCGGTGATCCGCAGCAGCGCGCCGGTCCCGTGGTCCAGCGGGCCGGGGGAGGCGACCCCGGCGCCCAGCACCGCGCCGCTCGCGCCGGGGGTGTCCGCGACGGTCGCGCGCACCAGGTCCGCGACGGCGTGCAGCACCCCGGCCGCGGGCCGCCCGAGGTCCAGGGGCGCGGTGCGGGCGTCGGTGGTCTCGCCCGCCAGGTCGGCCAGGAGCACGGTGACCTCGTCGCGGTCCAGGTGCACCCCGACCGCGTACCGGGCGCGGCGGGCCAGCCGGAGCAGGGTGCGCGGCTTGCCGCCGGTGGGGGCGCCGCGACCGGCTTCGTCGACCAGGCCGTCCGTGCGCAGCCGCGCCACGATCTTGCTGACCGCCTGCGGGGTGAGGCCGGTGCGCTCGGCGAGCTCCAGCCGGCTGATCCCCTCGCCGTCCGCGACGGTCGCGGTGCGCAGCAGCCCGAGCACCAACGCGGTGTTGTGGCTGCGCAGCGCGGGCAGGTTGGCTCCGGCGGTTCCGTTGTTCACCTGCCCATTGTCGGGCACGCTTGCGCTTTCGCAACAGCGTTGCTTAAGTGGGGCGCATGGCTTCCGCACCCCTTCGCGTCGCACTGGTCGGCTACGGCCTGGCCGGCTCGGTCTTCCACGCCCCGCTGATCGCCGCCACCGACGGCCTCGTCCTCGACACCGTCGTCACTGGCGACCCCGAGCGCCAGGCGCAGGTCCGCGCCGCGTACCCGGACGTCCGCGTCGCCTCCGCGGCGGACGAGCTGTGGAAGCGGGTGGACGAGCTGGACCTGGTGGTCCTGGCCTCGCCGAACAAGACCCACGTCCCGCTCGCCACGGCCGCGCTGGAGGCGGGGCTGCCGGTCGTCGTCGACAAGCCGCTGGCCGCCACCGCGGCGGAGGCGGACGAGCTCGCCGCCCTCGCCGCGGAGCGCGGCCTGCTGCTCTCGGTCTTCCAGAACCGCCGCTGGGACAACGACTTCCTCACCCTGCGCGGGCTGCTGGAGCGGGGCGAGCTCGGCGAGGTGTGGCGCTTCGAGTCCCGCTTCGAGCGGTGGCGGCCGAACCTGAAGGGCGGCTGGCGCGAGTCCGGCGACCCCGCGGAGATCGGCGGTCTGCTCTACGACCTCGGCAGCCACCTGGTGGACCAGGCGCTGACCCTCTTCGGCCCGGCCGTGAGCGTGTACGCGGAGCGGGACGTGCGCCGCGCCGGCGCACAGGCCGACGACGACACCTTCGTGGCCCTCACCCACGCCGGCGGGGTCCGCTCCCACCTGTGGATGACCGCCACCACCGCCCAGCTCGGCCCGCGCTTCCGGGTGCTCGGCAGCACCGCCGGCTGGGTCAAGCACGGCCTCGACCCGCAGGAGGCCGACCTGCGCGAGGGCGCCCGCCCCGCCCCCGGCGCCGCGTGGGGCACCGAACCGGAGTCCGCCTGGGGCCTGTTGGGCGCCGGCGACGACGTCCGCCCCGAGCCGACGCTGCCCGGCGCCTACCCCGCGTACTACGCGGCCGTCGCCGCCGCCCTGCGCGACGGCACCGAGCCGCCGGTCACCGCGGCCCAGGCCGCCGCGACGCTCGCGGTACTGGAGGCCGCCGCAGTCTCCGCCCGCGAGGGCCGCACGGTGCCGCTGGCGCCCCGCGCCTGACCCCTCCCCGATCGCCCGGCCCGCGGCGCGCTCCCCTCACCGCCGCCGGCCGGGCGCGGTCCTGCACGGCCCGAGCAGCCGTGATGCCTTCCGCCCGCGAGTGCTGCACGGTCCAGCTCGCGCTCCGCGCCCCCCGATCGCCCGGCCTACGGGAGCGGTCCGGGCGTCGGCGGCGGCATGTGCCCCGAGCCAGGCACTGCCGGGTGACCAGCCCGCGTACGACGCGGTTGTCGCCGCAGCTCCGCGTGAGGGGGCCGGACCTCCGGCCCGGTCGCCCGAGCAGCCGTGATGCCGGCGGCCGAGGCCGCTTCCGCCCGCGAGTGCTGCACGGTGCCGCTGGGCGCTGCGCGCCTGACAGGTCCGCGTACGACACGGCCGTCGGGCGTCGGCCTGGGCGACGGCATCGGGCGCCACCGGTCATCGCGGCCCGGGCAGCCGTGATGCACGTTGCTGGAGGCTGTCGTCCCGCCGGCGACGGCGTGCGCCCCGAGCCGGCGCCGCCTGGTGGCCACCCCGCGTACGTGTGTGTGCCGGCACCGGGCCCCCGCGCACCGCGGGCCCGGCCGCGTGACGCCGACCCCTCCCCGATCGCCCGGCCCGCGGCGCGCTCCCCTCACCGCCGCCGGCCGGGCGCTCCTCACCCTCGGGTGCCCGGACCGCGGGAGTGGTCCGGCACGTCCGGGGGAGGGCGGTGGGCCGGCGGGGGTTCGCCGGGCTCGGGCAGCCGGGCGCGGAAGCGGACGAGCACGGCGCCGTCCGCGGTGTGGTGCACCTGGACGCCGTCCAGCGGCTCCTCGTCGTCGGTGCCCGCCAGTTGACGGCACAGACGGGTGGTCTCGGAGGAGGAGGGCGGTTCCGGCGGCGCCCCGCCGTTGCGCGTGGGCGGCTGGTCGTAGCCGGTGTCGGTGACGCACACCGAGCAGTGCCCGTCCTCCACGCCGAGCGTGACGCGGAAGCGCCGCGCCTGGCCGTGCGTGACGACGTAGTCGCAGGCCACCAGCACGGCCTGGGAGATCCGGGCGCCGGACGCGCCGCTGGAGAGGATCTCCAGCGCGGCACGGCTCATGCGCGCGGCGAGCGCGTCGCTGCCCGGTGCGCGGCGCAGCGAGCACGTCCAGGAGACGTCGAGGGCGGATCTCTTCGGATCGGACAGGGACAGTCGTGAGGAGGCCGCGAGCTTGGCCATGGCCGGACCACGTCCTGTGGGCGTAGGAGGCTGCTCTGCCGGCGACCGGGGTCCTGGGCCGCCCTGTCAGGCTAGAACAGCCGATCCGGGCCCTGCCAGGGCGCGTTGGGGGCGCGCGGGCGGGGCACGGCTCAGGCCGTGGGATCCGGCCAGTCGGGCAGGATGGTGAAGTACTGGGTCAGCCGTGTCGCCCGCAGTGTCCGCAGTGTGAAGTCGTCCCGGCACACCAGCCGTACGCGCCCCTGCTGCTGCTCCGCGCGACGGCGTGCGCGCACCAGCGCGGACAGCCCGCTGCAGTCGATGAAGTCGACCGGCCGAAGGTCCACCACGATGTCGGGGCGGTCCGTCCCGGTGAGCAGGTCCAGCGCGGCCGACACCCGTGGCGCGGTCAGCACGTCCACCTCGCCGTCGAGCGTGACCACCGTGCTGTCGCCCTCCGCGCGGCGGCGGACGGAGGCGATGGACGGGGTGCTCGTCAGGAGGGAGGTCTCGGACATGGGTACCACCCTAGAGCAGACGGTCCATCACATAACTCATTCAGGCCATCACTTGACAATCAGTGACCGATTGTGTCAGGTCGCGCCGTCCCGCAGCCGGTCGGTGTCGAAGCTGCCGGACACCACGCCGGCCGCCAGCTCGGCCATCCGCAGCCGGTGGCTGCGCGCGTACCGGCGCAGCGCTCCGAAGGCCTCGTCGACCCCCACACCCCACCGCTCCGCGAGCATTCCCTTGGCCTGCTCGACCGCCACCCTGCTGTCCAGCGCCCCCTGCAACTGCTCGGCCAGTAACTCCTGTTCGCGACGGGACCGGCGCTGCAGCACCCCGACGGCCGCCGCGTCCGCCAGCGCGCGGGCCAGCTCCACGTCCCCCGCGGGCGGCTCCCCGGGGCCCGCGCGCAGCACGCCCAGCGCGCCGATCACCTCCGGCCCCCGGCGCAGTGGCACGGCGTACGCCGCGTGCAGGCCGGCCTCCCGCGCCCTGGGCGCGAAACGCGGCCACAGCTCGTCGCAGCGCGCCAGGTCGGGCACGTCTATCGTGGCCGCGCAGCGGTAGCAGTCCAGGCACGGCCCCTCCTCGTGGAGGGCGGGCAGCAGTTCCGGGACGGCTCCGGCGGCGGCCGCGCGCAGATCGCCGTCCGGGCCGGCCAGCAGCAGCCCCGCCGCGCGGGCGTCCAGCAGTTCCACGCAGGCCGCGGCCAGCCGGCCGAGGTGGGCGTCCACGTCGAAGTCCCCGCCGAGGGTGTCGGCGAGCCCGACGAGGACCTCGGCGAGCCGCCGTTCGCGCGGGATGCGGTGCGGGTGTTCGGTCACGTCGTGCTCCAGCCATCGTCGGCCACGGCTCCGCCGGGATTCTGCCACGCCGGCGAACCGCGGCATTCGACGGGAAAACGGCAACTGACCCGTTCTGACAGTGCTTTGACGGATCGGTATGTCAGGATTGACGCAGACCGGTCCCGTCCGCCATCCAAGGGGGAGTGGATGTACGGCACCTCCACCGGCCCGTTGCGCAAGGCCGCCCGTGCGGCGTCGGTCGCCGCCGTGCTCGCGGTGGCCCTCGGGGGCTGTTCCCGCGGCGACGACACCGCGCATTCCGGGCGGGACAAGGTCGTACGCAAGAGCACCCCCATGGCCGGCGCCCCCTTCTGGGTCAACCCGGACACCGCCGCCGCCCGCCAGGCAGGCCAGTGGCGCGAGGACGGCCGCGACGCGGACGCCGCGCTGCTGGAGCGGATCGCGGAGCGGCCGGTCGCCGAGTGGATCGGCCCCGACGACCCGCGTGGTCAGGCCGAGGGTCTGACGCGGGCCGCCGCGGAGGCCGGGCGCACCCCCGTCCTGGTCCTCTACAACATCCCGCACCGCGACTGCGGCCAGTACTCCAGCGGCGGCGCCGCCGACGCGGACGCCTACCGGACCTGGGTGGACCAGGTCGCCTCCGGCATCGGCGACCGCGAGGCGCTGGTCGTCCTGGAGCCCGACGCGCTCACCCACCTCGTCGACGGCTGCACCTCCGGCCGCTTCGCGCAGGAGCGCTACGCCCTGCTCGGCCATGCCGTCGACATCCTGGGCGACCTGCCGCACACCGCCGTCTACCTGGACGCGGGCAACGCCGGCTGGGTGCGTGACCCCGCGCGGCTGGTGGATCCGTTGCGGCGGGCCGGCATCGAGCGGGCCGACGGCTTCGCCCTCAACACCTCGAACTTCTACACCACCGAGGAGAACACGGCGTACGGCACGCGGTTGTCGGAGCGGCTCGACGGCGAGCACTTCGTCATCGACACCAGCCGCAACGGCCGCGGCCCGCTCCAGGGCGGCCACGACGAGGCCTGGTGCAACCCGCCCGGCCGGGGTCTGGGCACCCCGCCGACCACCGACACCGGGAACGAACTGGTCGACGCCTACCTGTGGATCAAGCGCCCCGGCGACTCCGACGGCACCTGCAAGGGCGGTCCCAGGGCCGGCCAGTGGTGGCCCGAGTACGCGCTGGGACTGGCCCGGCGCGCGGCGTCCTGAGACACCGCGCGCCGGGCCCCGCCCGCCCCCGAAGGGGAGAAGCGGCTAGGACACCTTGACCCAGCGGGCCACGGAGGGCGTGCCCTCCTCGTCGGTGACCACGACCATGTACCAGCCCGGCGGCACCAGCGACGGGTCCTGCGGCACGGTCAGCCGCACCGACCCCTTGCCGCGCTCGATGTCCAGCGCGATCGACCGCTGCTCGGTGTCGGTGGCGTGGGTGACCGCGCTCGGCCGGATCAGCCGCGCGTTGTCGATGTGGTCGGCGTACTGGGTGGGGAACGACATCGAGCCGCCGCGCTCCACCGTCCGCGGTCCCTCGCCCAGCGAGGGCTTGGAGTCCCGGTAGAGATAGGGCGGCGTGTAGATCTCGACGCGCTGCTCGAAGAAGCCCGGCGTGGTGTCGGCCTTGTCCCCGAACAGCGGGTTGGAGCCGAAGACCGCCACCCGGCCGTCGGGCAGCAGCAGCGCCTCGGCGTGGTAGTCGCGTCCCACGGCCGGGTCGGCGGCGTCCCGGAAGACGTCGCGCACCGGGTCGTAGATCTGCGCCCTGAGGATGTCGCTGCCGCCGCGCCCCCGGTAGTCGCGGGAGCCGCCGGTGGTGAAGACGGTGTCGTCCGGCAGCAGCACGCTGTTGAGGTAGCGCGTGGGTTCGGGCAGGTCGGGGCCGTCGGTGTAGGCCGGACCGACCGCGTTCAGGTCCACCACGGCGGTGCGCGCGGTCGAGGAGCGGGACTCGCCGACCCCGCCGCCGCCCAGCACCATCACCTTCTGGTCCTGCGCGGGCGCCAGCAGCACCGAGCTCGCCGTCTCCAGGTCCTTGGCGTCGCGGAGCCCGGGCACCGCCGTGAAGCGGTTGGTCCGCAGGTCCCACACGCCCGGCACGCGGCCCTCGTCGGCCGGGCCGTAGCCGGCGTTGGCGCCCGAGTAGAAGATCTTCTCGCCCTGCATGAGGAAGAGCGCCGGGTAGGTCGGGAAGTAGCGCGTGGTGGTGTACGTCCACTTCCGCGTCCTGGGGTCGTAGATCTCGTTCTTCCCGGGGACGACCTGGCCGATGTCGTCGAGGCCGGAGACCGACAGCACCCGTCCGTCGGCGAGCGTGACCAAGGTGGGGTACCAGCGGGCCTCGTTCATCGGGTCGACCGGGATGTAGCGCTCGGCGACCGGGTCGAACTCGTAGGCCTCCTTGATCCCCTGGAAGTCCTTTTTGTCCAGGCCGAGCTTGGTGGCCAGGCCGTAGAGGTTGTTCCGGTCCCGGCCCTCCAGGCCCCGGATCTCGTACTGGGCGGCGGTGTTGACGATCCCCGCCTCGCCCTTGACCAGCGACTGGACGAAGACCCGGACCTCGGCCGCGGTGACCGTGACCTTGCCGCTCCTCTTGTCGACGGTCTTCTTCGCCCGCGGGACGGTGACCGGGAACTCCGAGCGGAAGGTGCGGCCGTTCTCGTTGTTGACGAAGACCGTGCCCTGGGGGAACGTCCGGGGCGTGTCCGGGTTCTCGTTCTTGATCAGCATGGCGCCGCCCGCCCGGTCCACGGCCTCCTTGAGCTTCTCGTAGCGGGCCGTGCCGCCGGCCACCAGCAGCCGGCCGTCCGGCAACTGGGTGTGGCCGGCGCAGAACATGTCCTTGGGGGTGTCGATCTCCTTGAAGGTGTTCTTCACCGGGTCCCACAGGACGCTCTTGAACGACTTGGCCTCGAAGTTCGTCTCGTCGTTGCCGGAACCCGCGATGAGCAGCACTTTCCCGGTGTGCAGCAGCGCGGCGTGGATGGCGTTGATCCGGTACTTCTTCGGGACGTCGAGCTGCTCCCAGTGGCCGTAGGCGGCCTTGTACTCCGGCTGGTCGATCTTGTAGTCGTGGTAGGTCGCCGCGGTCCAGCTGTAGAGCGCGGGCGCGTTCATCCCGGCCAGGACGCTCACGGCGGTGCTCCCGACGGCGATCTTCCGCAGTCTGCGGCTCGGTCGGTAGGTCATCGGGCGGCGCTCCTGGTACGGGCGGACGACAGCCACCAGACGGCGATCGGCGCGACCGCGAGCAGCAGCGCCAGCACCGCCCAGGTGCGCATCGCGACGTGGGTGTGGCCGTTGAAGAAGCTCGCGACCAGCGACCCGCCGAACACGAGCGTCCACAGGATGTGGGTGCGGAAGGTCGACAGCAGCCGGTCCGGGCTGGCCGAGTCGCCCTTGGGCGTGACCACGAAGCGGCTCTTGCGGCGCAGCACGGCGTCGATCAGCGAGCGGGCGTAGATCGGCGCCGACAGCGCCGACATCACCATGCCGGCCGCCCCCGAGGAGCCCTCGGGCTCGTGCGGGCTGACGTTGTGCCGCCGGTTCCAGACGTACAGGCCGATCTGCAGGGCCGCGGCGTCGCTGTAGAGCATCATCCAGACCTCGGAGTCGATCTGGACGCCGGACGCCCCGAGCCCCAGGAACAGGGCGCAGCTGAGGCCGCCCAGCATCCAGTTGACCGCCGTCATCGGGTAGTAGACGACCATCAGCGTGTAGTTGAGCAGTCGGCCCGGGGACAGGGTGAAGGGCATCTTCCAGAACTGCTTGATGAGCGTCTCGTACGTGCCGCGGCTCCAGCGCAGCTGCTGGGTGAAGAAGTCGGTCCAGGACGACGGTCCCTCCCCGACGGCGAGCACGTCCGGGGTGTAGACCGAACGCCAGGCGCGGCCGGTGGCCGGATTGCGCCGGCGGTGCAGCTCCAGGCCGGTCGCCATGTCCTCGGTGATCGAGTCGTACAGACCGCCGATGCCCTTGATGGCGCTGATCCGCACCGCGTTGTTGGTGCCCACGAACATCGGGGCGCCGTAGCGGTTGCCGGCCCGCTGGATGAGGGCGTGGAAGAGGAACTGCTGGCTCTCGGCGGCCTTGGTCACGGCGGAGTCGTAGTTGCCGTACACCTGCGGGCCGACGACGAAGGCGACGTCGGGGTCGCGGAAGTAGCCGAGCATCCGCTCCAGGAAGTTGGGGAGCGGGACGTGGTCGGTGTCGACCGAGGCGAAGAACGTGTAGTCGTCGCCGTGCGCGTCCAGCCAGGCGTTGTAGTTGCCGTGCTTGGTTCTCGCGCGGAAGGAGCCGGTGGGCCGGTTCCACTTCTCGACGTCCTTGCGGGAGAAGTGGTGCACCCCCAGCCGGTCGCACAGCCGCCGGACCTCGGGGTCGTCCCCCTCGTCCAGCAGCCACACGTCCAGCGTGCCGCGGTGGCGGAGCCGGATCGCGGCCTCCAGGGTCGCCCGCACCATCTCCAGGGGCTCCTTGCCCGGGACGAAGGTGGTCAGGAAGGCGACCTTGGTGCCTTCCTCGGGGACCACGGGCACCGGGTCGCGGGCGACGAGCGTCGCGTGCGCGTTGGACGTCACGTTGATCAGCCGGAAGAGCTCGATCAGGCCGATGGATATCAGCATCACCGTGTCGCAGGCCGTCATCCAGCCGGGCGCGTTCGCCCGGCGGGTCCAGTGGGCCGGCTGCAGCAGCCACGTGAGCAGCACCGCGGAGAGCACCGGAGCCGCGCCGAGCAGCAGCGCCGCGCGTATCCGGTGGGGCTCCTCCGCGAGCAGGCTGCGGTAGCGCACCCGGTACGGGACACCGGGCTCCGGTTCGGTGAGCGGGCCGGCGAGTCTGCTGTAGTGCTCGTAGTCGTACCGGGGTGCCACCGCGCCGGGCCGCGGCCGGACCGGGCCGGGGCGGGTCTGGTGCGGTATGACCGGTACGGCGCCGGGCGCGCCGGCGTCAGGGTGGTCGGTGGTGTACTGCTGGGCGCCGGTCGGTGTCGGCGGCATGGGAATGCTCCCCCCGAAGCATCTGCGCCGCTCGCGCGGCGATGGTGTCCCGGGCGTTGCGGCCCCCCGCCCCCCGGGGTGTACACGCGTGTGCGGTCCGCCCGGTCGGACGACGCCGGCTTCGGCTCGTCGGCGACCGGACCGCGCTGGGTCACGCCGGTGGCCCACCCCCCTTGCCGGGGCCGTCTCCCCTTGGCCCCGCTCGGTCAAAGGCGCCGAAACGGATCCCTCTCTTCCCGTTTCGGGAGGATAGATTCCGTTTGGCGCTTACATGTCCTGCGCGCACAGCCTTCCCGAATGCCCGTCTTGATCGCAAGGCGGGAAACGAGTTGTTAACCGGCCAAATGAGCGATTTGGGACGTCTGTTCGGTCATTCGCTCGGGCAGGGGTGTCGTTCAGGAGCGGGCGAGCAGCATGAGCACGGCGTCGTCGGAGAGGCTGCCGCCGGTGTGCCGCAGCAGGTCCGCGTAGAGCCGTTCGACGGCGGCGTCGAGGTCGTCGGCCGACCCGGCGGCCAGCAGCGCCGCGCGCTCGGCCAGCGGGTAGAACGAGCCGTCCACGGCGCTGCGCGCCTCGATCACCCCGTCCGTGCACAGCACCAGGACGTCGTCGGCGCCGAGCGCCTCCTGCCACGGCCGGGGCGGCGCCCCCGACGCGAACTGGGACAGCCCGAGCGGCACCCACGGATCGGGCGGGTCGAGCGAGACGACCGTGCCGTCCGGGGCGACCCGCAACGGGGGCACATGCCCGTAGTGCAGCAGCCCCACCTGTCCCGGGTCGTTGAACTGCAGGAACAGCGCCGTGGTGAACTCACCCGGCGACATGTGCCGCGCCACGCTCGCGTCCACCCGCTGCGCGACCCGGGTCAGCTCCTCCTCGTCGTACGCCGCCTCCCGGAAGGAGCCCAGCGTCACCGACGCCGTCTGCACCGCGTCCAGCCCCTTGCCCCGCACGTCGCCGATGAGCGCGCGCACGCCGTGCGGCGTCTCCATCACCGTGTACAGGTCGCCGCCGATCTGCGCGGTGTCGGCCGCCGAGACGTAGCGCACCGCCAGCCGCAGGTCGCCCACCACCGGCCCGGGCGGCAGCAGCAGCGCGCGCTGGGCGGCCTCGGCGACCGAGTGGACGGCGGCGAACACCCGCCGGCCCTGCTCGTAGCGCCACGCGATGTAGGTGCCGAAGAACGAGACCACGACGTAGGCGATGAGCTGCCCCCACAGCAGGGTGGCGGTGTCCGGCAGCCGCACCTCGTCGTACGGGAGCAGCGCCAGCTGCGCGACGAGTCCGGCCGCGCCGATGCCCAGGGTGCGCCGCCAGGTCGTGGAGACGCTCGCCAGCGCGGGCGCCATGACCATCAGCGGCGCGAGGTAGATCTGCGGGCCGCTCAGCCAGTCGCTCAGCGAGATCCCGATGATCAGCAGCAGTGGCAGCAGCATCCCGCTGCCGACCGGTACGACCGAATCGAGCACCCGCAGGGCGGGTCCGCCGGTATAGGGCCTTCTCCGTCGTGGCGACCTCACCTTTCGAACATAGACAGACAAGGCGGGCAGTGGGAAACCCGGACGCGACCGCCGGGTCGCCACGGGGTCCGTCGCTACGCCCCCGCGGCGGCGGGACCCATCCGCGCCAGCAGCAGGGCGACGTCGTCGTCCGCCGACTGCTGGAGGGCGCCCAGCACCAGGTCGCAGGTCTCGTCCAGGGTCTGGTGGCGGGTCTTGAGCTTGAGGACGCGCATCAGCGCCCGCAGGCCCACGTCGAGGGACTGCCGGCGGTCCTCCACCAGCCCGTCGGTGAACAGCGCGAGCACCGTCCCCTCGGTGAGCTCCCGCTCCACCATGCGGAAGCCGATCCCGCCGACGCCCAGCGGTACGCCGTTCGGGATGTCGATCAGTTCGGCGCGACCGCCGGGTGGCACCAGCACCGGCGGCAGGTGCCCGGCGGTGGAGAACTGGCAGCGGCCGGTCCCCGGGTCGCACACCGCGTACACGCAGGTGGCGATGAAGTCCCCCTCGGCGCTGCCGATGATGTCGTCCAGGTGCCGCAGCAGCTCGTCGGGGGCCAGGTCGAGCTGGGCGAAGGCCCGGGTGGCGGTGCGCAGCTGCCCCATGATCGCGGCGGCGCGCAGCCCCTTGCCCATCACGTCGCCGACGATCAGGCCCACCTTGCCGTCCTTCAGCGGCAGCACGTCGAACCAGTCCCCGCCGACCTCGCGGACCGCGGGTATGTAGCGGGTGGCCATCTCCATCCCGTCCACCGTCGGCGGGTCGTGCGGCAGCAGGCTCCGCTGGAGGGTGAGGGCGGCCAGCCGCTCGCCCGCGTACAGCCGCGCGTTGTCGATGGAGATCGCGGCCCGGGCGGCGAGCTCCACGGCCAGGGTGCGGTCCTGGTCGTCGAAGGCCTTCTGGTTGCGGGTGCGGTAGAGGCCGATCACGCCGAGCACCTCGCCGCGCGCGATCAGCGGCGCGGCCAGGTACGAGTGCACCCCGGCCCGCCGCAGCAGCGCGGCGGCCCGGTCGTCCCGGGCGATCCGGCGCAGCATGCGGCTGCTCACCCGGTGCACCACCACCGGCTGCCCCTCCCGCACCGCCCGGGTGATCAGCCGGTCGGTCGGGTACGAGGCCGGCTCGCCCACCGGGTCGACGGCCCCGATCGCCTCGCCCGGGTCGGCCGCGGCGATCGCCAGGGCCCGGAAGTCCGCGGTCTCGCCGGAGGCCACCCGGGACACCGTCTCGCCGCGCATCACCGAGTCCAGCACGTCGACGGTGGCGATGTCGGCGAGCATCGGCACCACGACCGAGGCCAGCTCCCGCGCGGTCTGCTGCAGGTCCAAGGTGGTGCCGATGCGGGTGCCCGCCTCGGCGATCACCGCCAGCCGGCCGCGGGCGGCCGCGATCTCCTCCGCGGCGTGGTGCCGCTCGGTGAAGTCCGCCACCGAGGTGGCCAGGCCCAGCACCCGCCCGGTGGGGTCCTCGATCCGGTAGTACGAGATCGACCACGCGTGGTCCCGCCCCAGGTCGGCGTACGTGCGGCCGACCGTCTCCAGGTCCAGCAGCGGCTCCCCGGTCTCCAGGACGCTCCGCATCGCCGTCTCGATGCCCACGGCGTCGATTCCCGGTGAGACCTCGCGCACCGTGCGCCCCAGCATCGACGCGGCCGACAGGCCGTACATGCCCTCCAGGGCCTCGTTGACCCGCACGATGCGCAGCTCGGTGTCGAAGACCGCCAGCCCGATGGGTGACTGGTCGACCAGGCTGCTCGACAGCCCCATGTCCGTCTCGACCCGGCGGACGGTGCCCAGGTCGGCGCCCAGCCCCAGGGCGAAGATCCCGCCGTCCTCGTCCAGCATGCGCATATTGCGGAACTCGATGTCACGGACCGTGCCGTCGGCGTGCACGATCGGGAACACGCCCTGCCACACCGCACCCGCCCTGACCTGCTTGAACAGCTCGGTGACCAGCTCCAGCCTGGCGGGTTCCACCATGAGCAGCCCGGCGTTCTGGCCCAGCGCGTCGGCCGCGCTGTAGCCGAACAGCCGCTCGGCCTCGGGGCTCCACAGGACGATCCGGCCGTGCCGGTCGAGGACCATCGCCGCGACCCCGAGAAGGTCGAGCAGGCCCCCGGGCGTGGGGGTCCCGGGGCGTGGCCGGGCCTCCCTGTCCGTACCGGGCGGCGTTGCGTCGTGTGCGTGCATGGCCTCCTCGTACGCCCCGGCAGGGCCCCGCTGGAGCCCCTACCTCGTCGCTACGGCATATTTTCGCACCGAGTCCCCAAGGATGCCGCCTGTTGGCCGGGGGGCCGACGAACGAAGGCGTCCCTCCCGGAGGAGGAACGCCTTCGTGTCTGTGCGCCGCCAGGGACTCGAACCCCGAACCCGCTGATTAAGAGTCAGCTGCTCTGCCAGTTGAGCTAGCGGCGCTCACCGACAGAGAGGATCCTACCTGACCACCGGGGGTGCCCCCGACCACGTCGTCCAGCAGCGTCGGGTCGTCGTCCAGCCACCCGAGGCGGACCATTTTCACGCCGGCCTGGAAGCGGCTGTCGGCCCCTATCTGCTGCATGAGCTCCGCCACGATCCGCCGTACCGTCCGGTCGGACAGGCCCAGCTTCCGGCCGATCGCCTCGTCCGTCAGGCCGGAGGCCAGCAGCCGTACGACCTCCCGGTGCCGGGCGGCGGGCGCGGCGCCCACGTCGTCGGTGAACAGGTCCGACGCGGACGCCCAGCAGTGCTCGAACATCTGCCGCAGCACCCCGACCATCGCGGGGCTGCGCAGCACCATGGCGGAGCCGCCGGCGCGGTCGTCCCTGGCGTCCGGTCCGAACTGCGGCACGATCGCCAGGGTGTGGTCGACGATGATCAGCTTCATGGGCAGCGTGGCGGCGGTCCGCACCTCGCCACCGTCGTTGACCATGGTTCGCAGATGGGCCCGGACGTGCGGCACCGCCGCCGCGGTGGCCAGGTGGATGGAGCGCATCGCGATGCCCCGGCTGAGCGCCTCCCGGTTGCGGTCGTCCGCCTCGAAGAGGTGGTCCTCGGGCAGCGCGCTGGGATGCATGGAGAGGATCTCGGTCGTGACGGTGCTGGCCGCTTCGTCCAGGATCGCGGCGATCTGAGCCGGCTGGGCCGCCACCTCGATGCGGGCCTCGGCGAGTTGGCGCATGTGCACCGGCTGAAACTCGGCCGCCAGTTGACTCAGTGCGGTATGGGTGTCGGTGATGGTGTTCACCATCTCCTCGGTCCGGCGCCGGCTGCCCTCGATGAGCTGCGCCATCGCGGTCGCGGGGGAGTGCACCGACCAGCCGCTGCGCGCGGACGAGAAGGGTGCGGCCAGGCCCAGCGATGCCAAGGAGTGCAGTGCGGCGTCGAGTTCGCTTTGTGACCAGCCAGTGAGCGTACAGACGCTTTCTGGTGTCCAGTCGGCGTCGGCGAGCGCCAGAGCGTAGAGTTCCTGCGCCCGGGCGCGCAGAAGGTCGTCGGTCACTGCTCGCACCCCCAATGCTTCACGTCACCCCCGGCTTCGATCAGGTTAAGGGTCGCCGCTCGCGTATGGACCCATCGGGGGCCATCCGGTCCCATGTGTCCGCATAGGGCCATGTCCGAATCCGGAACGTGAAAAGTGAAGACCACCGGCTCGGCGTCCGACAGAATTCAGTCAGTCGTACGGTTCCCCCAAGCCGGCGCAGCACCCCCAAGCACCACCCCAGCTCACACTCCCAGGACAGGCCTGCCATGACATCGATTCGCCGCAACGCCCTTCGGTTCCTTCTGGGCGTCGTTGCCTCCATCACGATGGGGCTCATCGGCGCAACGGCAGCATCGGCGCAGCCTGCTCCAGACGGTGACATCGCCTGGTCGGCGCAGAACACCGGCCCTCACGCGAACGACATCGCCTGGTAGCACCCTGGGCCGTCCCACAAAGACAACACCCCCCAGCACCACCCCCCCAAAAAAACGCACCACCATCCCCCCAAGAGCCACACCCCTCCCCCCACGCTGATGGGCCCGGCATACCTCCCCCCTCTTGCCGGGCCCTTCAGCATGTCCGGAAACAGGGCGGCGGCGGGTATCCGCCACGGCGGATTCACGCCGCGACGAAGCGGTGCGTGACCGGTTGCCCCACCGGTAGACCTCCTGTGCATGACATACGCCCATCCCCCAAGTGCCCGTGGCCCGCGTCCCGTTCGGGCTGCTCGTCATGCCGTCGTGACCGCGACCGCCACCGCGTGCGCGCTCGTCGGCGGCGCCCTCCTGCTGCCCGGCGCCGTCGCGGCGGCCGCCCCGGTGCGGGACGCGGCGCCGGCCGCGCCCGCCGCGTCGCCCGCCGCGGCGCACGACCTCACGCTCGTCACCGGTGACGTGGTGCACTTCACCGACCGTCCCGGCACCGTGCAGGACACCGTCACCGTGGACCGCCCCGAGGGTGCGACGGGGGGCGTGCAGATCCAGCAGAGCGGCGACCACGTCTTCGTGGTCCCGGACGAGGCCGGGGCGCTGCTGGCCGCCGGGAAGCTGGACCGGCGGCTGTTCGACGTGACCACCCTGACCGGGATGGGCTACGACGACGCCCGCACCGGCGGCGTACCGCTGATCGCGACCTATCGCGCCGGTGTGACCGCCCCCGCGGGCAGCACGGTCGCGCGGCGCCTGCCCAGCATCGACGGCGCCGCGCTTCGCGCCGACAAGGCCAGGGCGCGCACCTTCTGGCGGGACGTCACCGGGGCCGCGCCGAGGGCGAGATCGCTGGACGGGGGCATCGCCGGGCTGTGGCTGGACGGGAGGGTCGGCGCCGACCTCGCGGAGTCCGTGCCGCAGATCAACGCGCCCCAGGCGTGGGCGGAGGGCTACGACGGCACGGGCCGCACGGTGGCCGTCCTGGACACCGGCGTCGACGACACCCACCCGGACCTCCGGGGCCGCATAGCCGCCGAGCGGAGCTTCGTGCCGGACCAGGCGGTCGCCGACGGCAACGGGCACGGCACCCATGTGGCCTCCACCGTGGCCGGAAACGGTGCGACGTACCGCGGTGTGGCACCCGGCGCCCGGCTGCTCGTCGGCAAGGTGCTCTCCGACGCGGGCTACGGCGAGGACTCCTGGATCATCGCCGGCATGGAGTGGGCGAAGGCCCAGGGCGCGGACGTGGTCAGCATGAGCCTCGGCTCCGACGTGCCGGACGACGGAACCGCGCCCATGGCGCGGGCGGTTGACGCCCTGTCGGCAGACGGGGGCCCGCTCTTCGTCATCGCGGCGGGCAACGCCTACTCCGGCTTCACCATCGGGGCGCCCGGTTCGGCCGCCTCCGCGCTGACCGTCGCCTCCGTCACCAAGTCCGACGAGCGCTCGGACTTCTCCAGCATGGGCCCGCTGACCGGCAGTTACGGCCTCAAGCCGGACATCTCCGCGCCCGGCTCCGACATCACGGCGGCCAAGCCCGGCGGTGGCTACCAGACGATGTCCGGCACCTCGATGGCCACCCCGCACGTCGCGGGCGCCGCCGCCGTCCTCAAGCAGCGGCACCCCGGGTGGAGTGCGGCGCAGCTCAAGGACGCGCTGATGAGCACGTCGGAGCGGCTCACCGACTACACCCCGTACGAGCAGGGCACCGGCCGCGTCGACGTCCTGAACGCCGTGGACAGCGCGGTGCAGGCCACCGGATCGGTCGCGACCGCCTTCTACGACTGGCCGCACGGCGCGGACGACCCGGCCGCCACCCGTACGGTCACCTACCGCAACAGCGGGACGAAGGACGTCACCCTGGACCTGGCGACCGACACCGACGCGGCGGCGTACACGCTGTCCGCGCGGTCCGTCACGGTCCCGGCGGGCGGCAGCGCCGAGGTGACGCTGCGCCTGGACCCGTCGTCGGTGGCACCGGCGACCACCTTCTCCGGGCAGGTCCTCGCCACCGACCACGCCACCGGCGCGCTCGCCGCGCATACGGGCTTCGCCCTGGTCAAGGAGCGGGAACTCTACGACTACACCGTCGAGTTGAAGGACCGGGAGGGGAAGCCCGCCTCCGGCTGGGTGTACCTGGGCGCCGAGAACGACAGCTACCAGTACCCGTACGCCGTCGACGGCGAGCGCACCCTGCGGCTGCCGCCGGGCGCGTACACCGCGTACACCTACCTGGACGTCCCCGGTGACCGGCCGGACTCGCTCGGCCTGGCCTTCCTCTCCGCGCCCCGCACGGTGCTGGACCGCCCGGTCACCGTCGCCCTCGACGCGAGCCGGGCCCGGAAGGTCAGCGCGTCCGTGCCGAAGGACACCGCCGACTCGCAGCGCCAGACGGACTTCGCGGTCGTCTCCGCGGACGGCGGCGTCATCCGCAGCGGCTACCAGGTGCCCCTGAAGTACGACAGCCTGTGGGCCCAGCCGACCGGCAAGGTCACCGGCGCCACCATGACCTTCTCGACCCGCTGGCGGCTCCGCGAGAAGCAGATCGCCGTCGGTTCCGTGGACGACGTGCTCGTCCAGCCGGGCAGCACGCCGGACGAGGGCACACGTCGCCTCGGCACCGTGTACGCCGGCCACGGCGCCGCCGCCGACTACGCGGGTCTGGACGCCAGGGGCCGGGCCGTGGTCGTGGACCGCTCGGACGCGGTCGCCCCGGTGGACCGGGCGGCGAACGCCGCGGCCGCGGGCGCGGCGCTGCTGATCGTCGTCAACGACGGCGACGGGCGGCTCAACGAGGTCTACGGCGACGACGCCGGGCTGCCGGTGGTCTCCGTCATGCGCGGCGACCGCGACCGCGTGCTGGCCCGGAAGCTCACCGTCACCCAGCGCGCCCAGCCCCGCTGGATCTACGACCTGGTCTCCCAGCACGACGGCGCCGTCCCGGACCGCTCGCTGGCCTACACCCCCGACCCCGACCGCGACCTGGCCCGCGTGGACGCCGTCTACTACGGCGGGGCGAAGACCTCCGGCGGCGGGTTCCGCTACAACATCCCCGCCTACGGCCCCGGTTTCGGCTTCTCCGAGCGCGAGAGCTACCCGTCGGAGCGCACCGAGTGGCTGACCCCGCTGCGCGGCGCCGCCTTCTGGTACGAGGACCACTCCGTCCTCGGCCCGCAGGACGAGGTCCTGCAGGAGATGCGCAGCGGCGACGACCGCGTCGCGGCCGGCCGCCACTACCGCACGCAGTGGTTCGCGCCCGTCCAGCGCCCGCGCCTCGGCCAGGGCTTCTGGGGCCCGAGCCGGGACGTCAACGGGTACCTGCAGTTCAACATCACGCCCTGGACGGACTCGGGCGCGGGGCACTCCGGCTCCATGCCCGCCGACGAGTACGACACCGGCTCCATCGCGCTGTACCAGGGCGACACCCTGCTGCGGAAGTCCGCGGGCCGGGCGCTGTCCCTCTTCGACCCGGCGCCTGCCGAGGTGCTCCCGTACCGCCTGGTCCTGGACGCATCCCGCGACGCCGGCCGCTGGCGCACCTCGGTGCGCAGCCACACCGAGTGGGGCTTCCGCTCCGGTGCGGTGCCCGACGACGGCACCACCTGGCAGCAGGACATCCCGCTGCTGCAGCTGGACTACGACGTCGCCACCGACCGCGCCGGTGACGTCAGGGCCGGCGGCCGGGTCGCCCTCGGCCTGTCCGCCGCCACCCAGGAGTGGCTGGAGAGGGTGACGCACGCCACCTCGGCGTCCCTGTCGGTGTCCTACGACGACGGGAGGACCTGGCAGCCCGCGGCCCTGCACCGTGTCGCGGGAGCGGGCCGCTGGACGGCGGAGCTGCGCACCCCGCGCGACCCGGGGGGCTTCGTCTCGCTGCGCGCCACCGCCTCCGACGGCAGGGGCGGCACGGTCGACCAGGAGATCGACCGGGCCTTCGGGCTCCGCTAGGCCCCGCCCGGCCGGTACCCGGGGTCGGGGGGGGTGGTCATGACCACCCCCTCCGACCCCGTATGATTGTCCCGTTCGCGCGCGCCGCTAGCTCAACTGGCAGAGCAGCTGACTCTTAATCAGCGGGTTCGGGGTTCGAGTCCCTGGCGGCGCACAGCACAAGGGCGCCCCTCCTCCGGGAGGGGCGCCCTTCTGTGTTCCGTGCGGTGTCAGAGGGCGAGCGAGAGCAGCACGGGGGCCGCGCGCTCGTTGAGGGTGTCGGCGGCGCCCTTGAGGCGGTGGGCCTGGTTGACGGGCAGGGAGAGCGCGAGGCAGCCGACCGTCGCCCCGATGGTCACCGGGATGGCGGCGCAGACCGTGCCGATCGCGTACTCCTGCAGGTCGAGGGTGGGCGCGCTGGCCGGCTGGCTCTCCAGCTTGGTCAGCAGCACCTTCTCGCTGATCGTGGTCTTCGAGGTCAGCCGCACGATCTTGTGCCGCGACAGGTGGTCGCGGCGGCCGTCGTGGTCGAGCTGGGTGAGCAGGCACTTGCCGACCGCGCTGGCGTGCGCGGCGGAGCGGAAGTCGACCCACTCGTTGACCTTGGGCGCGGCGGGGCCGTCGGCGAAGTCGACGATCTTGACCTCGCCGTCGTCGTACCGGCTGAAGTAGACCGCCGCGCCGACCTCGTCGCGCAGCGCCATCAGTACGTTCTTGATCTTCTCGGCGAGCGCCGTGTCACGGCTGGCGCTGCCCAGCAGGACGAGCGATTCACCGACCGCGTACCCACCACCGGGCAGGGCGTTGAGATAGCGCTCCCGATTGAGCATGGCGAGCAGTTGCGATAGATATCCGATGGGCACGCCGATTTCGCGGGCGAGCTGCTCGGCGCTGACGCCGTGCCGGTGCTTGTCCACGGTCTCCAGCACGCGCAGCGCGTGCTGGACGGCGTAGACCGGCGCGACCTGTCGGTGCTCAAGCGCCACGGTGTCCCCCTACAGGTGTGACCGTTTGCGTCCTTGCTGTGGCTGCTGGTCACGGCCACCGCGCACGACGGACGGGACCCGGCAGCCGGGCCGCATTCCACGATAGCCTCAAAGCGGTTTCGAGTAGAGCCCGTTGAAGCTTTGTCTGAACGCCTTCGGACGTATATGCAGGAACGCGCCACTCTGGCATATGCCCAGGGCACGGCCCACTTTCCGTCAGAGCACCGCACCGAGGAATTCCCGGGTCCTGCGGTGCTCCGGGGAGCCGAAAATGCGCTCCGGCGTACCCGACTCCACCACCTTCCCGCCGTCGAACATCAGCACGCGGTCGGAGACGTCCCGGGCGAACCCCATCTCGTGCGTGACGCACAGCAGCGTGATGTCCGTGCTGCGGGCGATGTCCCGCAGTACGTCCAGTACTCCGGCCACCAGTTCGGGGTCGAGCGCCGAGGTCACCTCGTCCAGCAGCAGGATGTCCGGCCGCATCGCGAGCGCGCGGGCGATGGCCACCCGCTGCTGCTGGCCGCCGGAGAGCCGGGTGGGATGCGCGTCCTGCTTGTCGGCCAGGCCGACCAGTTCCAGCAGCTCGCGGCCGCGTTCTGCGGCCTCGTCGCGGTCCATGCCCAGCACGTGCACCGGGGCCTCGGTGACGTTCTCCAGCACCTTCATGTTGGGGAAGAGGTTGAAGTGCTGGAAGACCATGCCGATCCTGCGCCGTGCGGTGCGCAGGTGCTTCTCGTCCGCAGGCACCGGCCGGCCGCCGCGGCCCGGCATGTGCGAGAAGGGCTCGCCGTCCACCTGGATGACGCCCTCGGTGACCCGCTCCAGGGTCATCAGCAGCCGCAGGATGGTGGTCTTGCCGCTGCCGCTCGGGCCGATCAGCGTAACCCGCTCGCCGCGGCGGACCTCCAGGTCGAGGTGGTCCAGCACGGTGTGGTCCCCGTAGCGCTTGACCACCTGGTCGAAGCGGACGGCCGGGGCCACGGAGGTCTTGGCGGGGTGGTGGGTCTCGTCAGTGAGCAAGGCGTTTCTCCAGCTTCCGCATGAGGATCGAGGTGGGGGTGCTCGCGACCAGGAAGATCGCGGCGGCCAGGGTGAAGGCCTCCAGGTAGGCGAAGTGGTCGCTGCCGAAGGTGTTGGCCTCGTGCACCATCTCGTCGACGGTGATCACCGACAGGAACGGCGTCTCCTTGAACATCGAGATCACGTAGTTGCCCAGGGCCGGCACGATCCTCCGCACCGCCTGCGGCAGCACCACCGCGAACCAGGTACGCGTCCGGGGCAGCGACAGCGCTTTGGCGGCCTCCCACTGGCCCCGCGGCACCGCGTCGATGCCCGCCCGGTAGACCTCGGAGGTGTACGTCGCGTAGTGCACGCCGAGCACGGTGATCCCGATGACCAGCGGTTGCAGCGCGGGCAGCAGCACCCAGGCGGCGAAGAGCTGGATCATCACCGGTGTCGACCGCACGAACTCCACGACCGCGCGCAGCGGCACCGTGACCCAGGGGCCCGCCGTGCGCCGCAGCACCGCGATGCCGAGGCCCAGCACGATCGCCAGCAGCGAGCCGAGCACGGTCGCCAGCAGCGTCACCTCGAAGCCGCGCAGGATCAGCGGCAGGCCCTCGCGGACCGTCTCCCAGTTCCACATCAGGCACGACCTCCCGCCGGCTGCCCGAGGCGCGCCTTGGCCACGGACTCCAGGGCGTTCATGGCCAGCGTCAGGACGTAGGCCAGGACGAAGTAGACGACGAGCAGCAGCAGGTACACCGTGGCGGTGTCACCGGTGGTCGAACGGACCTGGTCCATCTGGAAGGTGATGTCGGAGATGGTGATGAGCGACATCAGCGGGGTGCACTTCAGCAGCTGGATCAGCAGGTTGTTGAACGGCGGGATCATCTGCGGCCACGCCTGCGGCAGGACCACCAGCCGCATCCGCTGCCACGGCGTCATGTTCAGCGCGACGGCCGCCTCCGCCTGGGCCCTGGGCACCGCGTCGATCGCCCCGCGCACCACCTCGGAGCCGTACGCCCCGTAGTTGAGCCCGAACGCCACGACCGCGCAGGCCAGCGGCGCGAGCTTGAAGCCCAGGATCGGCAGCGCGAAGAACAGCCAGAACAGCTGCACGTACAAGGAGGTGCCGCGGAAGAACTCCACGACGACCCGGGACACCCCGCGCACAAGGCCCCGGCGCGAGCGCGCCATGAAGCCCAGGACGAAGGCGAGCACCAGCGCGGTCAGCGCCCCCAGGACGGTGGCCTGCACGGTGACCCACAGGCCGGCGCCGATGCTCGGCAGCGACCGCGTGACCTCCGTCAGGACGGACAGGGACTCACTTGCCTCGGTGATCACAGGCGGGCCTCACGCCTTGCACAGCTGGGCGGTCCGCAGGTTCGCCGGTGGCACCTCCGCCCGGGTGAAGCCGTACCGGCCGATCAGGGAGGTGTAGTGGTCCGGGTCGGAAGTGATCTTCTTCAGCTGGCCGTTGAACGCGTCGCGCAGCCCCGTCGCGTCCGTCCGGAACACCGCGCCGCCCGGGCTGTACTGCTTCTTGCCGCCGACCACGGGAAGGAAGGGGTCCAGCACCTCGACGGCCGCGTCCTTGTTGGTCCTGGCCAGCCAGCGCAGCGAGATGCCGGTCAGCGCGAAGGCGTCGATCCGCCCGGCGAGCAGCGCGTCCACCCCGTCCTGCTGCTTGGCCAGCGCCTTCACCCGGGACGCGGGGACCCCCGCGGCGTCCGCGTAGCCCGCCTCGACGGCCGCCGTCAGCACACCCACCGTGGCCTGTTCGCGGGCGCAGGAGACCAGGTCGCCCAGGTGCTTCGGGTTGCCCTTGCGGACCATCAGCGAGGTCGGCGAGACGAACTCGGGCTCGGAGAAGATCACCTTGCGGCAGCGGTCCGGGGTGATGGCCATCCCCGCGCTCACCACGTCGAAGCGGTCGGCGCTCAGCCCGGGTATGAGCGCCCCGAAGTCGGTGAGGGTGGGGCGCAGTTCCGGCACCCCCAGGGCCTTGAAGATCTCCCGGTGCAGGGTCGGGGCCTCGCCCGCCAGGCTGCCGCCGTCCTGGTAGCCGTACGGGGCCTCGCCGGCGAAGCCCACCCGCACGTACCCCTGCTTCCTCAGCTTCGCCAGCAGGTCCTCGTCCCCGACGGGCGCGCCCGTCCCCACCTGCGTGCGGCTGCACGCCGACAGCAGCCCGGGGACCATCGCCAGGCCGCCCGCGGCCGCGGTGCGGGTGAGGAACCCCCGCCGGGTACTGTCGCTGCGCTCCGTCATGTGCCAGACCTCCGGTAGTTCGTCTCCGTGCGGTGCGCCGACCACACGAGGGCCGCGCCTACCCCGGCGTACGGGAGGCATTCATGCGAATGTGGAGGGGTATCCGACTGCCCGGACCGTCCGCGAGAGGCAGGGAGCGGTGATGAGCGACAGCACCGGCATGAACGGCAAGCGCGAGCAACTGGTCGTGGAACGGGTGCCGAAGGGGCTGCTGATCGGCGGCCGGTGGCGGCCCGCGAAGGACGGCCGGGAGTACGAGGTGGAGGACCCCTCGACCGCGCAACCGCTGTGCGCGGTGCCCGACGCCGGCGCCGAGGACGCGCGCGCGGCGATGGACGCGGCCGCCGCCGCGCAGGCCGGCTGGGCGGCCACCGCGCCGCGCGAGCGCGGGGAGATCCTTCGGCGCGCGTACGAGCTCATCGTCGAACGGCAGAACGACCTCGCGCTGCTGATGACCCTGGAGATGGGCAAGCCGGTCGCCGAGTCCCGCGGCGAGATCCTCTACGCCGCCGAGTTCTTCCGCTGGTTCGCCGAGGAGGCGGTCCGCGTCGACGGCGGCTGGGCGACCGCTCCGGACGGCAACGGCCGGATCTGGGTGATGCGGCAGCCGGTGGGACCGGCCCTGCTGATCACCCCGTGGAACTTCCCGATGGCCATGGGCACCCGCAAGATCGGGCCCGCCGTCGCCGCGGGCTGCACGATGATCGTCAAGCCGGCGCACCAGACGCCGCTGTCGATGCTCGCCCTCGCCGAGATCCTCGGCCAGGCCGGACTGCCCGACGGTGTCCTCAACGTGCTGACCACCTCGCGGCCGGGCGAGGTGTCCACCCCGCTGCTGGAGGACCCGCGGCTGCGCAAGCTCTCCTTCACCGGCTCGACGGGCGTCGGGCAGAAGCTGATCGGGCAGAGCGCCAAGGGCGTGCTGCGCACCTCCATGGAGCTCGGCGGCAACGCGCCGCTCGTCGTCTGCCAGGACGCGGACCTGGAGAAGGCGGTGGAGGGCGCCGCGATCGCCAAGATGCGCAACATCGGCGAGGCGTGCACCGCCGCCAACCGCGTGTACGTGCACCAGGACCTGGCCGAGGCGTTCACCGGGCGGCTGGCCGAGAAGCTGGGCTCCATGGTGGTCGGCCGGGGCACCGAACCCGGCGCCCAGGTCGGCCCGCTCATCGACGGCGCCGGACTCGGCAAGGTGGACCGCCTGGTGCGCGACGCCGTCGCCAGTGGGGCCAGGGTCATCACCGGCGGCGCGCCGCTCGCCGACCGGCCGGGCTATTTCTACCCGCCGACCGTGCTGGCCGACGTCCCCGCCGACGCGGCGATGCTCCGCGAGGAGATCTTCGGGCCCGTGGCGCCCGTCGTCACCTTCACCGATGACGACGAGGCGATCCGGCTGGCCAACGACACCGTCTTCGGCCTCGTCTCCTATGTCTTCACCGAGAGCCTGCGGCGCGGCATCCGCTACGCCGAGGAACTGGAGACGGGCATGCTCGGCCTCAACAAGGGCGTGGTGTCCACCCCCGCGGCGCCCTTCGGCGGCGTGAAGCAGTCCGGGATCGGGCGCGAGGGCGGTTTCGTCGGCATCGACGAGTACCTGGAGATCAAGTACGTCGCCGTCGACGTGTGAGGCGGGCCGGGGCCGACGCCCCCGGCCGGCCCGTGCTGTCCGGCCGCGGATCAGGCCGTGGGCAGCCCGTACGCGTCGGCGACCAGCTCGTACGAGCGCAGGCGCGCCTGCGGGCTGTGCGTGTTGGCCGTGAGCATCAGCTCGTCCGCCCCGGTGCGCTCCACCAGCGCGTTCAGCCCGTCACGGACCTGCTCGGCCGTGCCGTGGACGATGTTGACCAGCCAGGAGTCGACGAACTCCCGCTCGGCGGGGCTGAACTCGTAGGCCTCGGCCTCCTCGGGGGTCGGGACGAGCCCGGGGCGTCCCGTACGCAGCCGCAGCATCGACAGGGCCCCGGTGAGCACCTGGCGGCCGGCCTCCTTCTCGTCGTCCGCCGCGAGTGCGGCGACGCCGATGACGGAGTACGGCTTGTCCAGGACGGCGGAGGGCCGGAAGGACTCGCGGTACAGCTCCAGGGCCGGGACGGTGTTCGCCGCCGAGAAGTGGTGAGCGAAGGCGAAGGGCAGGCCGAGGGCGCCGGCCAGCCGGGCGCTGAAGCCGCTGGAGCCGAGCAGCCACACCGTGGGACGCGCGGCCGACTGGACACCGCCGGGGGCGGTGCCCTGCACGGGACCGGGAATGGCGTGGATGCGGGCGTAGGGGTGACCGGCCGGGAAGTCGTCGTCCAGGAACCGCACCAGCTCGGCGAGCTGCTGAGGGAAGTCGTCGGCGCTCTCGTTGAGCCGGTCGCTGCGGCGCAGCGCGGCGGCGGTCGCGCCGTCGGTGCCCGGCGCACGCCCGAGCCCGAGGTCGACACGGCCCGGGGCGAGCGCCTCCAGCGTGCCGAACTGCTCCGCGATGACCAGCGGCGCGTGGTTGGGCAGCATGACGCCGCCCGATCCCAGGCGGATGCGCTCGGTGTGCGCGGCGAGATGGGCGAGGATCACGGCGGGGGAGGACGAGGCGACCCCGGGCATGGAGTGGTGTTCGGCGACCCAGTAGCGCTGGTATCCCCGGGCCTCGGCGAGCCGGGCCAGCTCGACGCCGGTGCGCAGCGCGTCGCCCGCGGTCAGGCCCGCGCCGACGGTCGCCAGGTCGAGCACGGACAGGGGCACGGGTGCGGTGCCGAGGGTGGTGCCTCGTACGGGGTCGTTCGTCTCCACTGCGGTCCGTCGCCTCCTGGGCCGGTCGGTGCTGCGTACGGGCAGCGACAACCGGAGAGCGACTCCGCTTATTCCCCCGGCTCTCCCGGCTCTCCTGGTTCCGTCGCATCCCGCGGGGTCCCGGGCGCCAGGTCCCCGGTGCCGTCCCGCCGCAGCTCGGCGATCCGCTCCGGGGGAACCGGCCGCGAGTACAGCCAGCCCTGCCCGGTGTCGCAGCCGATCCGCCGCAGCCGCTCGGCCTGCTCGGCGTTCTCCACGCACTCGGCGGTCACGGTCAGCCCGAGCCGGTGGGCGAGCTGGACCAGGGCCTCGACGATCGTCTCGTCGGCCGGGTTCGGGTGCAGGGTGTCGCGGAAGCCGCGGACGAAGGTGCCATCGAGCTTCAGCGCGGAGACCGGCAGCCGGCTCAGGTAGGCGAGGTTGGAGTAACCGGTGCCGAAGTCGTCGATGGCGATGTGCACCCCCATCTCGTGCAGGGCGTGCAGCGCCTGCAGCGGACGGCCCGCCGAGCCCATCACCGCCGACTCGGTCAGCTCCAGTTGCAGCAGCTCGGGCGGCAGCCCGGTGTCGTCCAGGATCTCGGCCACGTCCGCGACCAGGTCGGAGTCCCAGACCTGGCGCACCGCCACATTGACGCTGACGAAGATCGGGTCGTCCGGGTGGTCCTTCTGCCACTGCCGCGCCTGGCGGCACGCCTCGGCGAGCACCCAGCGGCCGAGCTGGACGATCGAGCCGTTCTCCTCGGCCAGCGGGATGAACCGGTTCGGCCCGAGCAGCCCGAAGTGCGGGTGCTCCCAGCGCACCAGGGCCTCGACCCCGCGCAGGCTGCCGCTGCCCAGCTCGACCAGCGGCTGGTACTCCAGCACGAACTCCCCGCGCTCCACCGCCTGCCGCAGCGTGCTGGACAGCGCCTGCTTGGTCATGCGGTGCGCGTTGCGCTCGGGGTCGAACAGCGTCCAGCGCGCCTTGCCGTCCGCCTTCGCCCAGTACAGCGTGGTGTCGGCGGCCTGCATGATGCCGGTGGCCGTGGTCCCCGACGCCTCGCGTTCGACCACGCCGATGCTCGCGGAGACGGCCAGCCGATGACCGGACAGGTCGAACGGGCGTTGCAGCGCGCTCAGTACGGACTCGGCGAGCGCGGTGGCCTGCCCGGTGCCGGTGGAGTCCTCGACGAGGACCGCGAACTCGTCGCCGCCGAGCCGGGCGACGAGCGTGCCGCTGCGGCCGAGCCGCGCCGCGCAGTCGGTCAGCCGCTCGGCGACGGCCTTGAGCAGCCGGTCGCCGGTCCGGTGGCCGAGGGTGTCGTTGATGGCCTTGAAGCCGTCCAGGTCGAGGTAGCACAGGCCGATGCGGCCGGTCCGGCTGCCGGCGCCCTCCAGCGCGGTGGCCAGGCGTTCGAAGAACAGCTGGCGGTTGGGGAGTTTCGTGACCGGGTCGTGCATGCGCAGGTGCCGCAGCTGCTCGCGCAGTTCGTGGCGCTCGCCCAGGTCCTCCACCGAGAGCAGCACCCCGCCGGGGACGGGCACCACGACGACCTCGGCCCACACGGTGCGGCCGTCCGGCCCGCGGACCGGACGAGTGCGGCGCAACTCCTCGCGACGGCCGGTGAGTACCGCCTCGTACTCGGCGTACTCCGTGCTCTCCGGGGCCTCGGTGTCGGTGGACTCCATGGGATCGGCGGGCACGGCGGCCGGGTCGGGTTCCGCGCCGCCGGGCGGCGCCGCCGGATCGCCCTGGGTGGTCCGCGCGGCCGGCGGACGGCCGTCGGGACCGCCGTTCCCCGCGAGGCCGACGAGCTCCGCAGCGGTGAGCGCGGTGAGCCGCACCGGGTCGGCGCCCAGCAGTTGACCGAGCGCCGGATTGGCCTCGCGGACCCGCCCGTCGGGGCCGATCAGCGCCATGGGCAGCCGTGCCACGTTGAAGGCGGCACGGTAGTCGTGGACCTCCGAGACCGACCGTTCCGGGGCCGGAGGATGACATTGAGTGACTGTGGGGGCCGTCATCTCGGGGTCGAGGTCGGGGCCTCCCGAGGGTCCGCCCATCGCTGACTCCCGTATTGCTGTCGTCTCGCACACATGGTCGTGGAGGGATCGAATGACCGCCAAGAGGCGGTGTTCATCCTGGAAATGTGCCGATCATAGAGGTTTTCCGAATGGCGCGGCCACCGCCGTAGCGGTGATTCTCGGCGTTCGGGGTGTGGCGTTGGTCATTTCTCGCCGCGTCGTGAATTGAATTGATCGTTTTTCGTCACTCATTACGCACTGTAGTGATCGGACGGTAACCCAGGCGGCGCAGCACAAGGGGGCGAAACACCGCAAAACATAGCAGCGTGATGTGGGTGTCCCGACACCGTCCGGGAGGTCCACGTGCCGCTGCCAGGGCTACCCATACGTGCGCATCGGCGTGTTCGCAGGGGTGAATCCCCGCGCGCCGCCCGTCGCGTGCTGCGGGCCGCGGTCGCGGCGATGAGCGTTTTCGCCGCCGTCGTGGCCTGGACCCTGGTCACCGGACCCTCCGCGGGCGGTGCCGGCGGCGAGGTGTGCGTCCTGCCGCGCGGCACCGCCCACCACTCCGAGGGCGTGTCGTCCTGGGACCCCACCTACCCGCGGCCCCGGGCGGACGTCGACGCCGTGATGGTCTTCCTGTCGTTCCCGGACGCCCGGCCCAGCCTCACCCCGGACGAGCTGGCGAAGGACCACTTCCCGGCCACCGCGCAGTACTTCGCACGCGCTTCCTACGGCGCCTTCCGGCTGCGGCCGCACGTCGTGCCGGTCTGGCTGCGCATGCCGCTGCCCTCCACCGCGTACTCGATAGCACGCGACTGGGGCGCCCCCGTGCGCTCGCGCTTCCTCAGCGACGCGGTGGCGGCCGCCGACCCGCGCGTGGACTTCCGCCGCTACGAGGTCGTCTACCTCGTCGCCGACCCCGACGCCCCGGGCGTCGACCCGGACGCCACCAAGGTGGTCAGCCTCGGCTCGCCGCTGCACGCCGACGGCATCGAACTGCGCCGCTTCGTCACCGTCTTCGAGAGCCACCCGCCGGACGTCAACGTCCTCGCGCACGAGACCGGGCACGCCTTCGACCTGCCCGACCTGTACTACCGCCCGCCGGCCGGCAGCCATGCCGACTGGGACACGCACGTCGGGGACTGGGACATCATGGGCAGTCAGTTCGGACTGGCACCGGATCTGTTCGCCTGGCACAAGTGGAAGCTCGGCTGGCTGCGCTCCTCGCAGGTCCACTGCGTCGTCGACAGCGGCACGCACACCTACCGGATCACCCCGGTCGAACGGCCGGGCGGCACCAAGCTCCTCGTGGTACCCGCCGGTCTGAAGTCCGTCGTCGCCGTCGAGGTCCGCGCCGCGACCGGAAACGACCGGCTGACCTGCACCGAGGGCGTCCTGATGTACCGGGTGCGCGCCGACGTCCAGTCCGGCGACGGCCCCGTGGACGTCATCGACGGCCACCCGCGCACCTCCGGCTGCTCGCAGGTCTCGGTCTACCCGCCGCTCGCCGACGCCCCCTTCCGCGCGGGCCAGGAGTACGAGGTCGGCTCCGACTCGCGGATCGACGTCGTCGCCCGCCACCAGGACGGTTCCTGGACCGTCCGGGTCACGCAGGGCTAGGCGGTGCGCGGATCGCGGGCGCTGGCCGTCGCGGCCTGCGTGATGCTCTTCGCGGCGGGCAGCAGCGCCGTCACCAAGAGCGGTACGGCCGCCGGCCTGCCGCCCGCCGACCGGCCCTGCGCCCTGCGGGCGGCGCCGGGCACGGCCATGTCGGAGGGGTTCACCGACGGCGGGCACGACTTCGCCACCGCCACCGGCGACGTGCGCGCCCTCACCCTCATGGTCGACTTCCCCGACAAGCCCGCCCCGTATGCCGCGAAGGAGCGCTACCGCGAGTTCTTCCCCGCCGTGCGGCAGTGGTTCCACCGGGCCTCGTACGGCAGGCTGCGCTACGACTCCACGGCGGTGCTCCACTGGATCCGCATGCCCCGTCCCTTCACCGCGTACGGAATAGGGCGCGGCTACGGCTGGAACGCGCACACCGCCATGATGCGCGACCTGCTGAAGGTCGCCGACAAGAAGATCGACTTCTCCGGTTACAGCCTGGTCAACGTCCTGGTCACGCCCAACGCGGGCCCGCCCGCCGACCAGGCCGTGCTCTCCGTCACCTGGACCGGTGCCTCCGCCGCCACCACCGACGACGGCGCCCACCTGGACCGGGTGTCCCTGATATACGGTCACGACCAGTCGGGCGCGCGCGTGCTCAGCCACGAGAACGGCCACGCCTTCGGACTGCCCGACCTGTACGCCGTCGACCGCTTCGGCCGCACCGACGACCTGGCCGGCCAGTGGGACAGCATGTCGCTGGACTGGGGGCTGCAGGGCGACCTGTTCGCCTGGCACAAGTGGCGCCTGGGCTGGCTCGACGACGCCCAGATCCTCTGCGTCCGCGACGCCGCGTCGCACCTGGTGCGGCTGTCCCCGGTCGAGGTTTCCGGCGGCCGCAAGGCGGCGGTCATCCCGCTCGGGCGTACCAGCGCCTACGTGGTCGAGGCCCGCGCCGCCCGCGGCAACGACACCGAGGCCTGCCGTGAGGGCGTCCTCGTCTACCGGGTCCGCACCGACGTCGACTCCGGCCACGGCCCCGTCACCGTCCGCGACGCCCACCCGGCCACCTCGGCCTGCGAGTACAGCAGCGCCTCGTTCAACTCCCTCAACGACGCGCCCTTC
The DNA here is from genome assembly GCF_042889545.1 of Streptomyces sp. NPDC002574. NCBI lineage: Bacteria > Bacillati > Actinomycetota > Actinomycetes > Kitasatosporales > Streptomycetaceae > Streptomyces > Streptomyces sp. NPDC002574. The sequence continues at coordinate 658,977 of NZ_JBIARB010000001.1, read as the reverse complement.
CGGCCGGGCGAGCACTTCGCCGACCCCGCCTCCGGCCTCACCGTCGAGGTGCTCGCCCACGACCCGGCCGACGACGGCTGGACGGTGCGGATCACCAACCGCCACCCGTGGCGGACGGAGAAGGGGGGTGCCGAGCGCGCTGTCGCGCACACGACGACGGGCGCCCTCCGGAGGGAGGACGCCCGTCGATGATGGTGCGCCGCCAGGGACTCGAACCCCGAACCCGCTGATTAAGAGTCAGCTGCTCTGCCAGTTGAGCTAGCGGCGCTCGCTCACGTCGTAGAGATTAGCATCCGCTTGCGGGCGGGTGAAAATCGATATTCGGCGGCGGGCCGGCCGGTCAGCGGGCCGCCCGGACGCAGGCCCGCAGCACCTCGGCGGCCCCCGGGAGCCAGGGGCGGTGGGTGTCGGGGGCGACGAGCCAGCGGGAGCGGGCGGTGGAGCACTCGGCGTAGGGCGGGGGGAGGGCCACCGAGTCGCCCTCGCCGTGGCAGAGCAGGGGCGGCACGGGTCTGCCCCACTCCTCCCAGGACAGCAGTGAGGGGAGCCGCTGCGCGGCGCCCGGCGCGACGAGCAGCAGGATGCGCCCGCGGCACTCGGCGGCGGGACCGGAGCCGGGGCCCGCGGACCACAGCTGCTCCAGGACACGGCGGCCGAAGAGCGCGGGCAGGTTCACCACGTCGAAGGCTGTGCCGCAGGGCAGCACCGTGGGGGCCGTCGGCCGGGCGGACCACAGTGCCCGGACGCTGCGCGGGAAGGAGCTGGCGGAGGCCAGCCATTCGGCTCCGTCGGGGGTCACGTACTGCGCATGCCGGTACGCGGCGGAGCCTGCCGCGTCGGGTACGCCTGAGGAAGCAGAATCGATCATGCCCCCCGGCCATGTATGCCACTGCCCATCACTCATGACATATACAACTACCGTGCGTGAACGTTTCGTTACGCCAATCCGGTAGAAGGGGGGACACGCGGGCCGGGGGTCGGGTACCGTGCCCCGGCCGCATATATGCGTGCGTTACGAGCCGCTCGAACCGCCCTGCAGCAGGCCCTGGCCGAACTCGATCATCCGCTTGGCGTAGTCCTCCGACCAGCCCGCCTGCTCGGCGATCGCCGCCGGCACCAGCCGGTCGAAGCGCTTGGGGTCGGCGAGCTGCGCCGCGGCCATGGCCTGGAACTCGGTGGCGCGGTCCGCGGCGGCCCGGAACGCCAGGGCCAGCTCGGTGGAGCGCGCCAGCAGCTCTCTGGGGTCCTCCATGGACTCCAGGTCGAAGAAGTGCTCGTCGTCCTCGGCGATCGCCGCGGGTTCGAAGAGCAGCTGGGCGGGTTTCAGCCGAGGGGCGGGCGGCTTGCCCGCCGCGCTGTGAGCCGACTGCGGCTCGGACATGTACGTACCTCCAGGATCGTCAGCGCCTTCTATTGTCCCGCCTCGCGCAAGAGGACCTCGGCGAGGCGGGGACGGGGCGGGGACGCGTCAGGGATGCCAGGTCACACGGTGTTCGGCGAGGTGGGAGAGGACCGCGTGATGGGCCTCCCAGCCGTCCGGGAACTTCACCGTCACCCCGAGCTGCACCGGCTCCGTCGAGGGGTGCTCGTCCAGCAGCTCCGGCACGCCCGCCCGGCACACCACCACGCACGCGTGGCGGTGCCGCGAGGCCAGCACGCACAGCCGGCCGGTCTCCAGATGGAAGGCCGTGGCGTCGGGGCGCCCCGACAGCGGGTGCAGTACCACGGTGACGTCGAACTCCCGGCCCTGCAGCCGGTTCGCCGTGTCCACCGTCACACCCCGGACCCCGAGGTCGGCCAGCGCCGCCCGGACCGCCGCCGCCTGGTCGCGGTGCGCGGTGCCCACCGCGATCCGGTCCGGGCCGACCGGTGCGGTGCCGCGTTCGGAGTGCGCCACCCCGCCCCGGTCCAGCAGCCGCCGGGTCACCAGCGCGACCGCGCGCACCGCCTCCGGATCCGTGCGCGGCGTGCGGCGGGCCGGCAGCTCCAGCAGGCCCCAGCCGGCCAGCGCCGCTTCGTCCAGCACGCGGTCGGGTCCGGAGCCGTCACCGGGAACGCCGAAGGTCAGCCGCCGCTCACCGTGCTCGGTGCCGCTGCGGAACGGGGTGTACGGGTAGAAGGCGCCGGAGATCAGCGGTGCCGCCGAGGCGGGCAGCCGCCACGACACCGGCAGCCGGTGCTGCGGCAGCCCCGGGTTGTGGGCCAGCAGGGTGACCACCGCGCTCGCCGAGGGGTCGTAGCTCAGCCCCGCCCACTGCTCGGAGCCGACCACGCTGAACGGGTCCAGCTGCCCGGGGTCGCCCACGAACAGCGCCCGCTGGAACAGCCCGGCCACCTGGAGCAGCGCGTCCGAGCGCATCTGGTACGCCTCGTCGACGATGGCGTGCCGCCACGGCTCGACGTCCTTGGAGGCCGCGGTGAAGGCCCACTTCGCGGCGGTGGCGATCACCACCTTCGCGCCGGTCAGGTCGGCGGCCTTGGTCGATTTCAGCACCGACGCGTGCCGGTCCAGCGAGGGGTCCGGCGGCGAGTCGCTGCCGTGCAGCCGGCCGACGGGCAGGCCGGGGTCGGCCGTGGCCAGACGGTCCACGAGGTCGTCGACCTGGGCGTTGGTCTGGGCGACCACCATCAGGGACTCGCCCGCCGCGACCAGCTCCTGGGCGGCGCGCACCACCAGCGTGGACTTGCCCGCGCCGGGCGGGGAGTCCACGACCACGCCGCGGTGCGTGCCGTGCAGGGTGTCGTGCAGGATCCGCTCGGTCGCGGCGCCGGCGGCCCGGGCCGCCTCGCTCACCGGGCTCGGGCTCACAAATAGTCCTCTGCGGTCGCGGGGTCGGCGCTCTCGGCGAGCGCGGCTGCGGTGGTGGTGCCGGTGGCGGCAGCTGCGGTGCCGGCGGCGGTCGCGGCGCCCGGGGGGCCGCCGTGGGTCCACGGGGTGTCCTCCGGGTCCGGCAGTCCCGCGCCGCCGCGCGGAGCGTGCTCGAACAGCGTCCAGCACGCGGCGTCACCGGCCTCCGGCACGGTCCCGGGGTCGGGGACCTTGGACCGGCCCATGCCGTTCACCACCCGCAGGAGCACGGTGCCCGGCCCGGCCCACTCCACGAACTGCGCCTGCTGCGTGCGGCCGTCCGGCAGGGCGCGGTAGACCTTGGCGTCCGGGTCGAGATGCGGCCGGTCCTCGGTGGCCACGGTCACCAGCGGGCGCGGCTTGGGGATCCTGCCCTCGCTCATCGCCATCCGCACGTCCACCACCTCGCCCGCGAAGGCCTGGCCGGCCAGCCGCCGTCCGGCCATCTCCAGCGGGTCGTCCAGCGCCTCCTGCGCCTCCAGCCGGACCTGCGCGGTCTCCCGCCCTGCCAGCTTCTGCGCCGCGGAGACCGCGTCGTCGCGGCGCGGCTGCGGCGGCTCCCCGGCCCGTACCCGGTCCCGGTGCGAGGTGTACGACCAGCGGTCGCGCTTCCACCGCTCCTCGACGTGGGCGCCCGCGGGGAGTTCGCGCAGCAGGTCGAGGGAGCGCCAGATCGCGTCCCAGGTGGGACGCATCTGCCCGGCGAGCAGCGCGGCGATCTCGTCCGCCGCGCCGGGGATGCCCGCGTCGAAGCGGGCCGTGGCGGGCGCGAGCACCGCGTTGTCGAACACGGGGTCCGTGGCGGGGCCGGCCGGCGGGCACTCCAGCAGTCCGTCGGTGCCGCGCACGCTCTCCGCGCGCCGCGCCGCCTCGGCGCCCGGCACGTCCTGCGGTGGGTCGATCCAGGCCAGCAGGGCGCCGAGGTGCTGGTCCTCCAGATTGCTCTGGCCGGTGGCCCAGTGCCGGGTCAGCAGTTCGGTCGCGGGCAGCAGCAGTGAGGAGCCGGGGGTGCGGGCGCGCTCCCCGTAGTGCGTCAGCCACCGGCCGAGCAGCGGCACCCGCGCGGGCACCGGGTGCGGCTCGTCCGGGTCGTCCTCGGCGGTGCGGCGGAAGCGGGTGGAGCGGCCGAGCAGCCGGACGTACTCCACGGCGGCGGTATTGGCCACCAGCAGCTGGGGCGCGTCGGTGCAGACCTCCGACTCCTCCCGGTTGCGGGTGGCGGGCTCGGTCTCGGTGTCGTCGGCGAAGCTCTCCAGGTAGGGCAGCACGATCTGGGCGAGTTCGGCGAGGAAGGCGAAGCGCAGGTCGCGGTCGCGCGGCTGCGGAACCGTCAGCAGCCGGGGTTCGGTGCGCGCGGAGCCGACGAGCGCGCCGAGGGGGGCGCCGACCTCGCCGGCGGTGGTGAGCAGGACCAGGACCAGCGGCCGGTCCGACAGATGGCGGTGCCGCACGGTCGCGAGCGGGGTCGCCCGCCCGGTGGCCATCGCCTCCGCCCTGGCCAGCACGGAGATCAGCGACATCCCAGCGCCTCCGCACGGAGCGCGGCGGCCCGTCGCAGGGCGGCCACCGCGGGGTCGTCGGGCACGGCGGTTCCGTCGGGTGCGTCACCTTCGGCGGCCTCGCCGCCGAGCGCGGCCGCCAGCACCTGCTCGACATCGGTGAGCGAGCCGAGTTCGGCGCGGACCCCGCGGCCCAGCGCCTCCACGGCGCCGCAGGCCCGCGCCTGCTCGCGGCAGTGGAAGGACAGCTCGCAGCTGGCCAGGCACTCGGGTGCGTACGCCGCCGGCAGCAGGTCCACCGCGGCGCGCAGCTCCGGCCCGGGCCGGGTGGGTGTGCGCCGGTCGTCGGCGAGCTGCAGGTCGAAGGTGGTGCCCTCGGGCAGGGTGTCGGCGATCTCCTCGATCCGGGTGAGCCGGGCGAGCTGCCGCCGGGTGACCGACAACTGCTTGCGGACGTCGACGACCTCGGCGACCGGGAGGTTGGAGAAGTCCTTGGGGCAGACCAGCAGCACGCGGTGGTCCGGGGCGCCGAAACCGAGCCGTTCCAGGGCCAGGACGTAGACCGCGGCCTGCCGGGCGGCGGCGCCGACCTTCACCGCGTCCGCCGAACCGTCCAGGATCGGGAAGGACTTGACCTCGATCACCGTCCACGACCCGTCGGGGCGCACGGCGATCGCGTCGGGCTCCAGGTAGACCGGGGAGTCGGCGACCTCGAGGGCCAGCAGCGGATGGTCCAGCACCGTCCAACGGGCCGCGGCGGTGGCCTCCTTGAGCGCGAGGCGGGTGCGCTCCACGCGGCCCTCGGGGCCGGGCGCGGTCAGGTCGGGCAGCGTGACCTCGGTGTCCTCCGGCGCGCCCAGCAGGCGCAGCAGCTCGGCGCAGCCGTTCCCCTTGACCCGGGCCTCGAAGGCGTGGCCGCGGATGAACGCGAACTGCGACTGCCCGAACGGCGCCGGATTGCCCAGCACGCCGGCCACCGCCGCCTTGTCCACCCCCGCGGCGTCCAGCAGCGCGCGGCGCCGGCAGCCCGGGTTCGCCGCCAGCGCCGCCAGGGCCCGCGCGTCCATCGGGCGCGCCGTGGTTCCCGGGCCGCGCAGCCCCGCCAACCGCTCTCGCAGATCGTGCGTAGTGCTCACCCGCGCAAGTCTCGCACTCCCCACCGACAACGGGGGCCACCGCGGTTCAGCCGTGGGACTCCCGGGCCGGTGGCCGGGCCCCGCGCTGGGCCGGGACGGCCGGCTTCGCGGTCTGCCGTCCGGTCGGGCGCTCGGCCAGGGCGGCGTCCCGCGAGGAGGCGACGACGGGGGAGGAGACGTGCCGCGGCGGGCCGGCGAACCGTGCGGTGACCGCGCCCCGCAGGCCGTCCACGGCGCGCAGGAACGGCCGCGTGAGCAGGAGGCCGAGGCCCATCACCGCCGCGCCGGCGACCGCGTCGAAGAAGTAGTGGTTGGCGGTGCCCATCACGACGAGGGCCGTGCCGAGCGGGTACGCGATGCCCAGCGCGCGCACGAACCGGGTGCGCCCGTAGCGCCAGAGCACGACGCCGCACCACAGGGACCAGCCGACGTGCAGGCTGGGCATGGCCGCGTACTGGTTGGTGAGCCCGCCGAGCCCGCGCGGGGCGCTCGCGTCGCCGCCCCACCAGCCGTAGGAGCCGTACTGCGCCATGGTGTCGACGAAGCCGTGCCGCCCGGCCAGCAGCCGCGGCGGGGCGGTGGGTGCCAGGGTGAAGCCGATCAGCCCGATGAGGGTGGAGGTCATGAGCCAGGTGCGGGCGAAGCGGTAGACGGTCGGGCGCCGCCGCCAGAGCCAGATCAGCACGGTGGGGGTGACCAGGTAGTGCAGGGAGGCGTACCAGAAGTCGGCGGGAATGCCGAGCGCCCGGTAACGGCTGAAGAGGGTGTTGAGCCAGCGTTCGGGGTCCAGGGTGAGTGTGGTCTCCAGGTGGAGGATGGTGATGCCGTGGTCCACCGCTCGCCCCACGTCCCCGCGTACCAGGAGGCGTCCCGTCGTGTAGAGGCCGTACACCACCGCGATCAGCGGCAGCTCGGTCCACCAGCGCAGGCCGCCCCTGTAGGTGGCGGCCCGCGGCGCGGTGGTGGTCATGGTCATCGGGCCGTTCTCCCCGTCCTCTCCCTGTGAGAGCTCATGCGGACTACCGTACGACGTACGCTAGGCAACCTGAACACCACCCCCGCCTATTCCGGTAACTCCTGGTTCGTCCGAGGTTCAACAGTGTGTGCTCGTGAACGCGTGCGAAAAGACGCCGCACGACCGTCATGGGTTGCCCGTGAACGCGGGAGAATCAAGGAAACCGCTCCCCGACCGCTCCCATGACCGGACACACATCCCTCATGACTGTCACCCCGCCGGCCCGCTCCCCACGGCGCCGCGTCCCCCGCAACACACTCAACCCCGACCGCATCCTCGACGCGGCTGTCGCGCTTCTCGACCGTGACGGGCCCGAGGCCTTCACCATGCGCGCGCTCGCCCAGGAACTGGGCGTGGGCACGATGGCCGTCTACTCGCACTTCAAGGGAAAGGAGGAACTCAACGACGCCGTCAACGAGCGGCTGCTCGGTGAGATCGAGATTCCCCCGGACGCCGGCGCGCCCCGCGAGCAGCTTATTGAACTCTGTGTGGGGGTGTACCGACTTTTCAGTGAACATCCCGCAGCGCTGCAGTTGTTGGCGAGCCGTCCGCTGCGCGGCGACGAGGCGCTGAGCGTCATCGACCGGATGCTCTGCCTGCTGCGCGGCGCGGGCCTGGAACCCGCCGCGGCCGCGGCCGGACAGGTCGCGCTCATGCAGTACACGGTGGGCTCGGCCATGTGGGCCGTGCGCCGCAAGCGGGCCGAGTGCGACGCGGAGGTGAATCTCCGCGAGAAGATCCGTGAGCGCCTCGCCGAACTCCCGCCGGAGCGCTATCCGTCGCTGACCGGTCTCGCCCCCGAGCTCAGCGCCGCGCAGGACTCGGGCCGCACGCAGTACGAGGTCGGCCTGGCCGCGCTGCTCGACGGCCTGCTGAACGGGTCCGCGCACCCCCGCACATGAGAAGAGCGCCCCGGCCGGGGCGGTGGTGAACTGCCGGCCGGGGCGCTCGTGTGGGGGGATCGGGAGATGGCTGGTGGGGTGGAGCGGGCCCGCGGGCTCAGCGGTTGTAGGCGGCGAACGCCTTCGAGAACGCGCTCGCGTCCTGGACGATCGAACTGCAGGTCGCGTCGGCGGAGTTCTTGGCACCGCCGGGGCACTGCTTGTCACGGGTCGCGGACCACATCGACAGCCAGCCCAGGCCCTTGGACTTGGCGAAGGCCACCAACTGCGAGGCGTCGTCGACCCGGAAGACCTCGGTGCTGACGTCGTTCACGCCGATCATCGGGGTCACGGCGACGGCCTTCCAGGCGGCCGCGTCCGACAGCCCGAGCACGCTCTTGATCTGCGCCTGGGTCGCGGTGGCGGCGTCGATGGCGTAACCGCCCATGTCGCCGCTGAAGGAGGCGCCGTAGTCCATCGCCATGATGTTGACGGCGGCGACGCGCACCCCGTTGGCCTTGGCGTCGGCGAGCAGGTTGACGCCGTCCTGGGTGAGACCGGTCGGCATGACGGGCAGGGTGTAGGAGACGTCCAGGCCGCTGTGGGACGCCTGGAGCTGCGCGATGGCCTTGGCGCGCTTGGAGTTGGCGGTGGCGTTGGCGATGGCGCCGCCCTCGATGTCGAAGTCCACCTGGGTGAGCTTGAAGGTGTCGACGACCTTGCCGTACGCGGCGGCGAGCGCCGCGGGGGAGGAGCAGGTGGTCGCCAGCTCGGAGCCGGACGCGCCGCCGAAGGAGACGCGCACGTCGCCGCCGGCCTTGCGCAGGTCGCCGATCTGCGCGTCCGCGGCGACGTCGGTGACGCCGCCCCACTTGGGGGTGCAGCCGCCGCCGTCGGTGACGAACGCCAGGTTGTACTGCTTCACACCGGTCGACCGGGAGTGCGCGAGCAGGTCGAAGGCCGGGTAGAGCGAGGTGTCGACGTACGGCGCGAAACCGGCGGTCGCGCCGGAGGCCGGGGGCACGGTCGCGGTGGCCGTCGGCGTCGCGGTGCGGGTCGGTGTCGCCGTCGGGGTCGGCGTGGCCGTCGCGGTACGGGTGGGGGAGGGCGTGGCCGTCGGGGCGACCGTCGGAGTGGCGGTCGCGGTGGGACGGCCGCTGGGGGTGGCGGTCGCGCCGTCGTCCACCGAGCACTTCACGCCGTTGATACGGCAGTTGACGGGGTTGCCCGCCGTCGCGGAGGACTTCGTCACGAAGCCCACCTGCGCCGCCTGCCCGGCGGCGATGTCCTTGTTCCAGTTCGCGGGCCGCACGGTCACGTGCTGACCGGCCGCCGTCCAGGTCGCGTTCCACAGCGAGCTGATGCTGGTGCCCGCCGGGAGGTCGAACGTCAGCGTCCAGTCGGACAGCGTCGAGCCCGAGGAGTTGCTGATCTCGTACTGGCCGGTGTAACCCGTGGTCCAGTCGCTGGTCTTGCTGTACGCGGCACCGACGGTGGCGGCCTGCGCCGACCCCGCGAGAGCGAAGGCGCCGGCCGCGACGACCGCGCCCGCGGTGAGGCCCCCGAGCAGGGCGACCTTGCGCGTGGGGCGACGGCGATGTGAGTTCCTCATGAACCGGCACGCTAGCGAGGGGCATTCGGACAAATGACCTGAGCTGGGCGTGCGTTCGATTTCTTATGACGCGCTTAAGGTCCGGCTAAGGGCGGCCTGAGGCCGAGGGAGCGCGGTTCGGGGTCTGTGGTCGGCTGCTCGACGTGGATCGCGAGTGCCCTGATCATGGGTCGAAGGCGCGTGGCGTTCCGCCGCGAACCGCGGCGGTCCGCACGAGTGGCGTGGGTACAGGAGGCCGCGATGGTCGGGGTCGAGGACGTCATGGCCTTCCTCGTCGACCACAGGGCCCCTGGTGTCACTCCGGGGTACGTCTCGGAGCAGCTGCTCTCCCTGTCGTGGATCATCGACGCCAAGGACGTCGCCCGCATCGTCGAAGTGGGAAAGCAGTGGCTGAGGTCGGACGACTCCTTCCGAGTGGCCGTCGCGATCGGTCTGGAGAACGAGACCTGCCTTGCTGACTCTGGGAGGAGATCGCCGCGTTGGCCGGGCCTCGCAAGGAGAGGTTTCCCTCGATGGCGGTCGATGTGGACGCATGGATGGCGAGAGCCGAGCCGGCGTACCAGAAGCTCAAGGGGGGCACCTTCTTCGAGCGCGGCGAGGAAGACGCCTGAGATCAGCGCGGAGCCGGTCCGGGACTGCCTCGCGACCGGCATCGGCTTGTCCCGCGCCGCCGCGAAGTGTGGCTCCGGCCGGTGCCGCGTGGGGGACGGCCCTGCCGAGGTGACCGGCGGGGCCGCGGGAAGGGGCGCGTCAGGTCGTGCAGCGCAGCGCGCCCGCGGCCTGCTTGGCGGTCAGGATGCGGCGGGCGCTGTTCTGGACCAGGGTGCGCACCTTCGGGTCGTGGCGCATGGCGTAGCGGATGCCCTCGGCCATCGTGGGGATGCCCTTGGGCGTGACGGTGAGGGTGAGGTCGCCGCCGGCGCGGAGGAAGGTCAGGGCGCGCTGGCTGAGCGTCACGGACTGGGCGGACTTCGCCTGCCCGAGGTCGTCGGAGATGATGACGCCCTTGAAGCCCAGGTCGTGGCGGAGCATCTGGTTGACGATCAGCGAGGAGAACGCGGCCTTGTGCTGGGGGTCGATCCGCTTGTACGTCGCCAGCGAGACCATCACCAGGCCGGTGCCGGCGGAGATGCCCGCACGGAACGGGGCGATGTTGCTGCCCGTGCGGGTCAGCGTGGTGTCCGTCACTGAGGCGGTCGTGTCGGTGTTGCCGCGCACGCTGCCGAGGCCCGGGAAGTGCTTGGGCGTGGTCAGCACGCCGGCCGACTTCGAGCCCTGCACGTATGCCGTGACGTGCGGGGACACCACGGTGGACGTCGAGCCGAACTGGCGTCCGTAGCGGCCGATGGGGATGTTCGCCGTGCCGATCGAGGTGGGCACGATGTCGGCGACCGGCGCCAGGTTCACGTTCACGCCCGCGCTCTTGAGCTGCTTCGCCCAGCCCTGCGCGCGCGTGCGCAGCGTGGCGGTGGACCACGTGCCCTGCGTCTTGCCGCTGGGGATGGTGGAGAAGCCGGTGCCCTTGAGGACCTGCACCTGGCCGCCCTCCTGGTCGGTGGAGACCAGCAGGCCGACCCGCTGCCCCGCCACCGTCTCCCCGAGCGACTTCTGCAGGCTGTCGACCAGGGTCCGGGTCTTCTTGACGCCGGCCGTGCTGCGGCCCGCGAGGAACACCGACCCGACCGCGTACTTGCGCATCGCGTCCAGGTCCGCCTTCGGCGGCGTGTTCAGCTTGGCCGCGCCCATGAAGAGCTGGCCCACGCGCTGGGTGTCGTTCATGCCCGCCAGGACCCGGTCCACGCAGGACACCTTCGGGGCGGCGGGGGTGGCCGCCGCGCGCGCGGTGGCGACCATGGACTCCTGGGCGGACGGCGTCCCCTGGCAGCCGGCGGCGGTCAGCGTCATGGCCAGCAGGGCGAGGGACACGCGGCGCGGCGTGAACAGGTACGAAGTCACCCTCGCAGCGAATAGGACGAACATGTCTGTGTCAATCGGAGCGGGACACCGGGGTCAGGCCTCCGAGCGCGCCGGGGGCCGTCTGCCGCGGCGGCGGCGGACCACGCGGTGGGTGCGCTTGCCGCCGGAGGCGTAAGGCCGCAGGGCGATCCAGACGCGGATCTCGGCGCCGCCCAGCATCGAGGAGCCGATGCGGACGTCGCCGCCGGTGGCCTCCGCGAGGCGGCGCACGATGTCCAGGCCGAGTCCCGTCGAGCCGTCGCCGCCCGCGCCCTGCCCGCGGCGCATCGCGGCCGAGGGGTCGTTGATACCGGGGCCCGCGTCGGAGACGAGGACGATCACCGCGTCCTCGCCGCTGTGCACGTCCACCGCGAAGGCGGTGCCCTCCGGGGTGTGGCGGAAGACGTTGCCGAGCATGGCGTCGAGCGAGGCGACCAGGTCGGCGCGGGCCACCGGGACGCGCACGGGGCGGTCGACGCCGGCCGTGCGGGCCTCGCGGCCCTGGTCCTCGGCGAGCGCCGACCAGAAGGCCATCCGCTCGCGGATCACCGCGGCCGCGTCGCAGCCCACCGCCACCGGCTTGTCCTGGGCCTGCTGGGCGCGGGCGGTGCGGATGATCTGGTCGACCTCGCGCTCGAGCTGGGCCACCGCGTGCCGGGTCTGCTCGCCGGCCGGGCCGTCGCCGAGGGACGCCGCGTTGAGCCGCAGCACGGTCAGCGGGGTGCGCAGCCGGTGCGAGAGGTCGGCGGCCAGTTCCCGTTCGTTGGCGAGCAGTTGCACGACCTGGTCGGCCATGGCGTTGAACGCGATCGCGGCCGACCGCAGTTCGGGCGGGCCGTCCTCCGGGACGCGTACCGTCAGGTCCCCGCGGCCGAGGCCGTTGGCCGCGTCCGCGAGCCGCTTGGCCGGGCCCACCATCCGGGTGCCCAGCCGGTCCGCGACCGCCACCGCCCCGATGATCAGGCCCACGCCGACGGCCGCGAGCACCGCCCACGCGGTGGTGACCCCGCGGGTCACCTCGCCGTCCGGGACGAAGACCTCCACCACCGCCACGGAACCGGAGCCGACGGCGGTCGGCTGCAGCAGCGCGTACCCGCCGGGCACCGGCACCGTGGCCGCCCGGCCCAGTTGGGAGGCCCGTTCCAGCTCGGAGTCCGGCGCGTGCGAGCGGCCGATCCGTACCCCGTCCGTGCCCTCCGTGGCCGGCACGCTCACCGCGATCCGGCCGTCCGCGCCCGCCTGGGTGGAGGCGACGGCGCGTTCGAGCTGCGCGCGGTCCGTGGTGATCGCCAGGGCCGGGCCTATGGCGGCGGCCTGGCGTTCGGCGTTGCCGATGGCCCGGTCGCGCGCCATCTCCTTGACCGTCAGGGCGAGTGGCACGGCGAAGGCCACCACGACCATCGCCGTGACCGCCACGCAGACCTTGACCAGGGCCCATCTCACCGCGGCGGCTCCAGTTTCACGCCCACCCCGCGCAGGGTGTGCAGGTACCGGGGGCGGGCCGCGGTCTCGCCCAGTTTCCGCCGCAGCCAGGACAGATGGACGTCGATGGTCTGGTCGTCGCCGTACGACTGCTGCCAGACCTCCGACAGCAGTTCGCGCCGCGCCACCACCACACCCGGCCGGGCCGCCAGGAAGGACAGCAGGTCGAACTCACGCCGCGTCAGGTCCAGCGGCGCGCCGTCGAGGACGGCCTGCCGGCGCAGCACGTCGATCTGCAGCCCGCCCACCCGCATCACCTCCGCGGCCTCGCGGGCGCGCGAGCGGCGCAGCACGGCGGCCATGCGGGCCGACAGGTGCTCGACGGAGAACGGCTTGATCAGGTAGTCGTCGGCACCGGCGTTGAGCAGGCGCACGATCTCCGACTCGTCGTCCCGGGCGGTCGCGATGATCACCGGCACGTCCGTGATGCCGCGCAGCATCTTGAGCGCCTCGGCGCCGTCCAGGTCCGGCAGGCCGAGGTCCAGGATCACCACGTCGAAGCCGACCTGCGCCACCTCGCGCAGCGCCTCCAGGGCCGTGCCCACGCTCCGCACGGAGTGCGCGGCGTCGGTGAGGTGCCGGATGAGGGCGGAGCGCACGAACTGGTCGTCCTCCACGACGAGCACACTTGCCATGGCCCGCAACTTAGCCCATCCGGGGGACGCTCCGGGTGGGTCCGAGCACGTCCGGGCCGCGTGCGCAACCCTCAACTCCGCGGAGGGGGCGCGTCCGGCAGTATGGGCGCATGCGAAGAGGACTGGCGCACGCCGGAGCGTGGACGCTCGCGACGAGCGCCGCCGTCGCGATGTCGTGGTTCGGCGTCCACCACGTACTGGCGGGCACGGCGTACGACCCGCCGCGCGCGCTGCCCCTCGCGGAGCCGGCGGCAGCGTCGGCGCCTCCGCCCACGCCGTCGTCCTCGCCGTCGTCCACCGCCGTCGACCGCCCGCGGACCCCGACCGGCAGGGCGACCACCACGGATCCGGCGACGTCGCCCGCCGCGAAGCCGTCGGCCTCGGCCCCCGCCCGGCCCCCGGGCACCCCGACGCCCGCGGCCTCCGCCGCCGGTGCGACCGGCGACGTCCACAGCTACACGGTCGAGGGCGGCCGCGTCGTCCTGGACCTGGGCGCCGACTCGGCCACCCTGGTCTCCGCGACGCCCGAGGCCGGTTGGGAGATGAAGGTCTGGAACCAGTCCGCGTCCGCCTGGATCCGCGTCGACTTCACCTCGGGCGGCACGACGTCCTCGCTGTTCTGCACCTGGAACGGGCATCCGCCGACCGTCGAGACGTACAAGGCCGGCGGCCAGTAGGGCGGCGGACGCCGTAACGCCGTTACCGGAACACGGACTCCGGGGGAGCCGGTGAGGCCGTCGCCGTCCGGTCCGTGACCGGAACCGCGCCGCCCGCGAAGGCGTCCAGCTCCCGGCCGTGCTCCACCCGCCCCGGGTGCGGGTCCGAGGCCACCCGGCGGGTGAACTCCGCGACGGGCAGCTCCCCGTCGCCCGCCACCAGGATCACGTTCCCGAACCGCCGCCCGCGCAGCACCGCGGGATCCGCCGCCAGGCAGGCGTGCGGGAAGCAGGCCCTGACGGTGGCGATCTGACCGCGCAGGAACTCCAGCCGGCCGCCGTCGGCCGCGTTCGCCGCGTACAGCCCGCCGGGCGCCAGCGCGCGGCGCACCTCGGCGAGGAACTCGGTACTGGTGAGATGGGCCGGGGTGCGGGCCCCGCTGAAGACGTCCGCGACGACCAGGTCCGCCCAGCCCTCGGGTACCTTGGCCAGTCCCGCCCGGGCGTCGCCGCCGCGCACCTTGATCCGCCAGGTGCGGTCCCAGGGCAGCTCGCGCCGGACGAACTCCACCAGCGCGGTGTCCACCTCCACGACCTGCTGGGTCGAACGCGGCCGGGTGGCGGCCGTGTAGCGGGCCAGGGTCAGCGCGCCGCCGCCGAGGTGCAGCACCTTGAGCGGGCGGCCGGGCGGCGCGGCGAGGTCGATGACGTGGCCCAGCCGGCGCTGGTACGCGAAGTCCAGATGGGCCGGGTCGTCCAGGTCCACGTGCGACTGGGGGGCGCCGTCGATCAGCAGCGAGCGGCCGCGCGGCCGGTCCCGGTCCGGCACGAGCTCGGCGAGACCTCCGCCGACCTGCTCGCGTATGCCTTCCGGGTCCTTCGTCCTGCGCTGCGCCATGCACCCAGTATGGGCGCGGCCCGCCGCAGGTCAGAACCGGTCGGCGAGCTCGATCATCCGGGCCGCCTCGCCCAGTGCGGCGCGCAGCACGGCCGGGTCCGTGACCGGGGCGTCGTGGTGCGGCGGCACCAGCCAGTCGGTGCCCGTGACCGGCGGCTCACGCAGTTCCCCCGGGATCGCGAAGCCGCGTCCCGAGGTCTGGGTGCAGGCGCTGCCCGGCACGTCCCAGCCCGCCGCCGTGCCCGGCGGCACGAGGAAGCCGAGGCTGTCGCCCGAGCTGTCGTGCAGCACGGGCCCCAGACCCGGCACGGGGCCGGTCCGCAGGCGCAGGATGTCCACGGCTTCCAGTCCCTGCCGGGCCGGGACGGTCACCAGGTCCCATGGCTCGTCCAACAAGGCGGGTCCTCCTAGGAGTCGGACGCACGGTTGGTTGCCTGTTGTCCAACGCGCGTACGGCGTCAACGGCAACGCCCGCGTGACGCCGGGAGGGTGGCGTTTCATGGCGGATGGAGGGTGAGATATCCCTTTTGTAGGCAAACCGTCGCTCTACCCCTCCCGGTACCGAGTACGGTCGTCGCGCCGCTACGCTCCGCTGCCACCCGGCAGCGCACCGCGACAAGCACCGCTCCGCACCGACCGCTCCCGGGAGTCCGACGATGCCCTCGTCACCTTCCACCCCCACCACACCCAACGCCGCCTTCCGGCTGCTGCGCGCGGACCGGTCGCCCGGCGAGTTCGCCGCCGCCGTCCGCCGCGCGGCCCGGGAGATCGGCGAGCAGGTCAGCTGCGACGCCCGCTACATCGGACGCGTGGAATCGGGGGAGATCCGATGTCCCAACTACGCGTACGAACGGGTCTTCCGGCACATGTTCCCCGGCCTCGGCCTCGCCGACCTGGGCTTCGAGCCCCGCGAGTCCGTACGCGGCCGGCGCGCCGCCTGCCCCCCGGCACCGCCGCTCCCGATGGCGGCCACCCCCCGCGAGCCCGAAACCGATGAGGAGAGCGACGTGCTGCGTCGCGCGTTCATGACCGGCGGCCCGGCCGCCATCGCCACCACCCTGGTGCTGGGGCCGCCGGCCGCGGCGGAGCCGGTGCACAGGGTCGGCAGATCCCAGGTCCGCGCCGTGCAGGACGCCGTCCGCGAGATCCGGCTGCACGACGACCGGCACGGCGCCGGCGCGCTCTACCGCCAGGCCGGCCACTCCCTCGGCGCCGCCTACCGCCTGCTGGACGAGGGCAGTTACGGCCAGGCCGTCGCCGACGACCTGCACGCCGGCGCCGGTGAACTCGCGATCTCCGTCGGCTGGCTCGCCCATGACTCCGGCCGCCACGCCGAGGCCCGCTCCTACTACGGCGAGGCCCTCGCCACCGCCCGCATGGCCGGCGACCACGCGCTGGAGGCGCACGCCTTCTGCAACGCCTCGTTCCTCGCCCGCGACGCCGGTCGCCCCCGCGAGGCCGTGCGCGCGGCGCAGGCCGCCCAGGAGGCCGCCCGCACCCTCGGCTCCCCCCGGCTGCTCTCCCTGCTGGCGCTGCGCGAGGCCGGCGGCCGGGCCGGACTCGGCGACCGCTCCGGCTGCGAACGCGCCCTGCTGCGCGCGCAGTCGCTCTTCGGCCGCGGCACCCGCGACGCCGACCCGCAGTGGATGACCTTCTACGGCGAGGCCGAACTCGCCGGTCTGGAGGCCCAGTCCTGGGCCGCCCTCGGCGAGCACCACCGCGCCGCCGAGCACGCCCGCCGCGCCGTCGGGCTCCAGGCCCCCCACTTCACGCGCAACATCGCGCTCTACACCGCGGAACTCGCCAACAACCTGGCGTGCGCGCACCGGGTCGACGAGGCCGCCGCCACCGGCGTCCGCGTCCTGGACCTGTTGGGCCGCGTCCAGTCGCCGCGCGTACGGGGCATGCTCGCCTCCGCCGCCCAGACCCTCCAGCCGTACGCCCGCCGCCCGGACGTCGCCGGCTTCCTGCGCCGGCAGGTGGAGTCGCGCTCGGCGTGAGAGCCGCGCTACGCGGAGAACCCTCCGCCGAGAAAGCCCTCCGCCTCGGAAACGGCCGCGCCCAGCCCAGGGACGTCCACCGCCGGCCCCCGCCGGATGAGCCCGACGCGGAGGATGCCCGCGGTGCCGCACGTCACCCGGCAGATGAACGGCGAGGGCGGCCCCACGAGCACAAGGCCGAGGTCGTCCCCGCCGACCGCGTCGGGTGGGATCTGCTCGATGAGCAGCGTCGCGTTGTCCTCCAGTGAACGCGCGCGGAGGTCGACGTCGCGTCGCAGTGCGGGAATGCGTAGCGAAGTGGCCGACAGCACAGCGTGCTTGTGCAGGATCCATGCCATGGTCATGGCCGCCCGCACCCAGTCCGTCGCGAGGTCGCCGGTCCGGAGCCCGGGCCCGCTGCAGGACCACAGCTCGGTCTCCCGGGTCGCCCACGTGCCGTCGTCGCCGACCCGCTGCGGCGCACGGCCCTCCACGAGGTTCCGCAGGCCCTCGGCCGCGGTCTCCCCCAGAAACCACCAGCCGCCGTGATCGACGCAGAAGAGTCTGCCCGCGTCGTCGACGGCGAGGAGACCGTCGCCGCTGACCTGTCCGAAGGGGAAGACCTTGGCCCCGACGCGTTCCCCGTGCATGCGGAACGCACGGATGGCGAAGCGTCCGGCGCGCGGGTCGACGGTGAAGCCCCGGGGGGCCACCTCGGCTCCGGGCGCGGCGGCGGCCGAGGGTGCGGCCGACGTCCCGCAGTACCGCCGGAGGGCCTCGTCGGCGGCCGGGAAGAACTCCCACCCCAGGCCGTCGGCGGGGCTGACCGTCGTGACCGTCTCGAGGACCCACGAGGGGGCCAGACGCGCCGGATCGCCCGCGGAGGTCCGGATCGCGGTGTCCGTCGGGTGTTCTCCCTGAAGGGTCACGGCCCGAGGAACCTGATTCCCAGCTCGTTCAGCAGCGCCTCACAGGCCGGGCAGGGGACGGTCTTGCGCCCGTGCTCGGGATCGCCCGGTTCGCGGATCAGCTTGGACACCATCGCGGAGCCGCCGAAGTGTGCCGCCGCCTCCTGGAGCGTCGTGGTGAGTCCGTCGGTCCTTCGTGCGTCCAGAAGCCACAATTGGTCGGAGACCAGGGCCGATTCGGCGCAGTGGCCGAGGAAGGGCGCCCGCATCCCGACGGGAAGCCCGTGGAGGAATCGCGTCACGGCCGGGTGCAGATCGGGGGTCCCGTCACCGCGCAGGTTCGTCTGGCTCACCACGGTTCCCTGGACGAGCAGCGACGAGGCCACACCGGGTACCACGTCAGACAAAGTAGTCCTCCGCATCGCGCAACTGCCGTCCGCCGAGTCGCCATGCGAAAGCCTCGAACGCGTCGTCGCCGAGGAAGTAGGCGCCGGTCGCGTGGAGGTAGAAGAAGCGCCCCGAATCGTCGACGAGCACGATGCCGCCCTCCGACGTCTCGTACCCGACGGGGAACACGGCCTGACCGATGTTCCCGGCGAGTTCGGCGAAGTCCTCGGCATCTCCGCGGTAGCCGACGTCGGGCTTGATCACCATGGCGATCTCCGGCGCGGCCGGATAGGGGAGCGTCAGCAGGCCGAAGGAATTGACGAAACGCAGGGCGTTCTCCACGCGGGTGAGCGGGAATCCCTGTTCCTCCGCGTTCCGCATTCTGAAAGCGACGTGTTCCTGGATCTGGTCCGCGACGTTCCGGCCCGGGAACCATCCGTGCTGCGCGAGCCAGCTCTCCACTTCGGCCCGCGAGATGTCTGAAGGCATGTCGTCCTCTGGCGTGTCCGACGTCACTGGTGTGCGTGTACCCCGAGTACGGGGAGCGCCCGGGCGCAGGAGCGGCACGGAGGCTTGTAGTCGCCGTGGGCCATCTCCACGTTGCCGTCCTTGTCGGTGAGGTCTCCGATCTGCCGCGAATGGATCATACTTCCCGCCAGTGCGTCGCGTGCGTCGTCCACCGTGCGGATCGACCGGCCGGTCGGGTCCAGTTGATGGAGTCTGTCCGAGATCAGCGCCACTTCGGCGCATTTGCCGTGACCGGCGCCGGTGAACGGCCGCTCCGCAGCATCGCTCTCCGCCTTGATGTCGTCGTAGACCTTCTGGACGACGGGGTGGGTGTCGGGGACCTTCTGCCCGTGCCGCCCCGTGGCGCTGGTGTGGGACGTGACGACGCCGTTGTGCAGCAGGCTGCCCGCGCACCCGGTCTTGATGTAGTCGCCGCCACCGGTCTGATGGTGCTTGGGAAGGGCGCTGTTGTTGGCGTCGTCGGCGAGGGACCGGGATTCGTTCTCCAGGACCGTGATCTGGTCCTCCGGGCTGAGGTGGGTCACGTCGACGGCGTCCCGGCGATGGCATTTCATCTTTCCGGCGCTCTTGCCGTGCCAGTCGGGCTGCGGGTTGATCGGGACGCCCGACGGCTGACCGCCTCCCTGGCCGGGGCCTCCGCCGCCCGGACGCCTGGGACCTCCGCCACCGGGTCCTCCCGGGCCGCCGCTGCCGGATCCGGTGCCGGGGGAGTAACCGGCCGCGGGCGAGGACGATCCGCCGTGCTTCCTGCCGATGCCCTTCAACTGATCCGCGATCTTGTCGTCGTTGTCGCGGTGGTTGCGGTGCATCTGCTTCAGGCCCTTGCGCATGTCGTCGCGCACGTGGCCGACGGCCTTCTCCGCGGCCTCGCCGATGCCGTCCACGATCTTCGTGGCGATCGGCATGACGTGCTCGGCGATCTCGCCCCGGCCGCCGGTGCGGCTCTTGGCGTCACGGACCCGGCCCAGGTGCCCCCTGGACCTGCCGCGCATGGAGCCGGTGATGCCGTCGAGCTGGGTGTCGATCCGGTCGAAACTGTCACCGTCGCTCTGGAAGTGCCCGCTGCTGCCGGCGTCTCCGTCACCTGTACCGCCGCCGCCGCCACCTCCCCCGCCTCCGGCGCTGGCCAGGGTGAAGCTGCCGGCCTGCTCCTTGGCACCGTCGACACCCTCGCCGAAGCCCTCCTTGCCGGCGGTGGCGGTCCTGCCGAGGTCGACGCCCTTCTGGAGGCCGAGCGCGTTCGAACCGATCTGGATGACCAGGTCGGCGGCCATCGACTCCAGTGCCGCGTACACCGGCGCCGTGGCCATGGACATCAGCTGGTCGACGACCTGGTCGACGACCTCGCGGAAGATCTTCTTGACGATCATCCTGGTCGCCTGGGTCGCGGCGGCCCCCGCGAAGCTCGACAACCCGAGCGTGAAGGGCGCGGAGGCGATGGTCGAGGCGATCTCCACGGCCAGGATGCCCAGTTGGACGATGGCGGCGCCCTTGGCGACCTCGATGGCTGTCGCCACGCCGTCGAGCGCGACGGCACCCATGCGTGCGGCGTCGCCGAGATTGGCCAGATGCGTGCCCTTGACCTTGCCCCAGTGCGCCTCGAAGGCGTCCATCGCGGCGCCCGCGTTCGCCCCCAGCAACTCCTGCACGGCGCTGTGGGCGTCCATGGAGCCGCCGTCGATGTCGGTGGCGAAGTCCCGCAGCGACGTGGCCATCTCGCGGTAGTCGTCCTCGTCCACGTTCGGCCAGGCGACGCCTATGAGATCGAGTACGTAGGCCAACTCGTCGGGCAGGACAACGCCCACTGCGGACACCCCCGTGTCTGTACTGACCTTGGGCAGCACATGTATTGACGGCCAGTGAGCATATCGGGTTCCGCAACCGGGCCGATTTCGGCGGAACGTGATCAATCGCTGCCGTCGTGCACGGCGTCGCCTTGCCCCGGCAGTTGCATCGCCATCGCCCGTGACCCCGGCGCCCCGCCTAGGCTGCTCCCATGCCAGGACCGGAACTGCGGCAGATCCGCGCCTTCGTCACCGCCTTCGCCCGCCGCCAGGCGGCCCGCACCGTCGAGCTGCCCGGCGGCTTCGCCGTGCTCGACGACGCCTTCGCGTTCTCCCACGGCAACAACCGGGTGCTCGTCGACGGGATCGACGGAACGGTCGACCCGGAGGCGCTGCCCGTCCTCGCCGACGAGGCGCTGGCCCACCTGAAGCACCGCGCGATCACCGTGCTCGACGACGCGACCGGCACCGCCTGCGCCGGGCCGCTGATCCGCGCCGGGTACTTCCACTCCGCCGAGCTCGTCATGCTGCACACCGGCCCGGTACCGGACGGCGGCGGGGCGGAGGAAGTCGACCTCGACGCCTTCCGCGTCCCCCTCGCCCGGCGCTGGCGCGGCTTCCTCCCGCAGGCCGACGACGACGCCGTCCGCCAGCTCGTGGACCGCCGCGAGACCCGGCGCCGCGGGGCGGACGTCGTCGGCTTCATCGGCGCCCGTACAGCCGAGGGCGACGTCGCGTCCTGGGCCGACCTCTACATGGACCCCGCGTCCGGCATCGCCCAGATCGAGGACCTGATCACGTCCGAGGACCACCTCGGCCGCGGCTACGCCGACGCCGTCCTGTCCACCGCCCTGCGGCGTGCCGTCGGCGCGGGCTGCGCCACGCGCTTCCTCATCGCCGACGCGGACGACTGGCCGCGGTACTGGTACGGCCGCCGCGGTTTCACCGTCATCGGTCGTTTCCACAGCTTCGGGCGCGACTGACAGTGCCTTTCCGTACCCTGTCGATCACGGAGTGTGCGGGGGTGTGTGCGGATGAACGGCGAGGCGACCCAGCCGCCGATGGCGTGGCGGTACTGCGGCAACCAGGTCAAGCTCTGGCGTGAGCAGGCGGGCGTCACGCGCGAGCGGTTGCCGACGAGGCGGGCTACGGCGTCGAGACGGTGCGCTCCATGGAGCTCGGCCGCCGCCGCCCCATGCTGCGCCTGCTTCAGGTGGCGGACCACCTGTGCGGCGCGGGCGGCAAGCTCCTGGCGGCCCAGGAGTTCCTGAAACCGGAGAAGTTCCCGGAACGCACGCGGGAGTTCATGCAGGCGGAGGCCGAGGCCATCGCAGTGTACGGATACGAGCCCCTGCTGATTCCAGGCCTGCTGCAGACCGAGGCCTACGCCCGCGCGTTGATCGGCAACAGCTGTCCGCCTCTCGACGACGAGACCATCGACGAACGTGTCACGGCTCGCCTGACCCGTCAGGAGAGGCTTCGGCAGAAGCCGACTGTGCTGTTCGGCTTCGTCATTTACGAGGCCGCGCTCCGTACAGGGGTCGGCGGTTCCGACGTCATGAGGGGCCAATTGCGTCACCTTCTGGACGTCGGTGCCCTGCGCAACGTCGCCGTCCAAGTGTTGCCCGTCGACCGCGCTGCCTATCCCGCGCTCAGCGGTTCGCTGGTACTGCTGGAGACGGAGGAGCACGAGCACTACGCGTACGTGGAGGGCCAGGAGACCAGCGCGCTGTACTCGGAGCCCGCACGGGTCAGCACGCTTTCCCAACGCCATGGCATCATCCGCATGCAGGCCCTCGGGGTCGAGGAGTCGGCGCACTTCATCGGGCGAGTGGCGGAGGCGATATGAGCGCACGGTTGGTGTGGTTCAAGTCCAGCTACAGCGACGACCAGGGTGGGAACTGCGTCGAGGTCGCCCCCACGCCGCACGCCGTGCACGTCCGGGACTCCAAGGACCCGCAGGGGCCCGCGCTCACGTTCACGCCCGCCGCCTGGGCGGCGTTCGTCGGCGCCGTGGCGACGGGGCGCGGCGGTTCCTCCGGGATCGAACCGGCGCGCCCCGTCTGACGGTCAGGTCGTCGTGGGCAGCGCCGGGAGGCATCCCGTGCGCACGACGCCTGCGTACCAGTGGGCGCTGGACTTGGGGGTGCGCGCCTGCGTGGCGTAGTCCACGTGCACCGCGCCGAAGCGCTTGCCGTAGCCGTAGGCCCACTCGAAGTTGTCCATGAGGGACCACAGGAAGTAGCCGCGCACGTCGGCGCCGTTCGCGATGGCCTTGAGCACGGCGTCGAGGTGGCCGTGGAGGTAGGCGATCCGCTCGGGGTCGTCCACGGTGCCGTCCGGGCCGACGGCGTCCTCGTAGGCGGCCCCGTTCTCGGTGATGAGCAGCGCGAGCCCGGGGTGCTCGCGCGAGACGCGGGCGAGCAGGTCGTACAGGCCGGTCGGGTCGACGGACCAGCCCATGGCGGTGCGCTCGCCGGGGGGCTGGTGGAAGGTGACGTCGTCCGCGCCGGGCCACGGGGAGTGCTCGCCCGTGCCGTGGCCATGGCCGTCGTTGCGCGGGCCGTCGGGGGCGGCGCCGGCGGAGACGAGGGTGGGTGTGTAGTAGTTGACGCCGAGCCTGTCGATCGGGTGGCGGCCGATCGCCGCGAGGTCGCCGTCCTGGACGAAGGACCAGTCGGTCAGCCGCCGTGTGTCGGCGATGAGGTCCCGCGGGTACGCGCCGTCGAGGAGGGGGCCGGTGAAGACCCGGTTGCCGACGGCGTCGATGCGCCGGGCGGCGTCGAGGTCGGCGGCGGACCGGGTGCGGGCCCGGACATGGTGCAGGTTGAGCGTGATGGACAGCTGCGCGCGGGCCGGTAGCACCGAGCGCAGGACCTCCGCGGCGCGCCCGTGGGCCAGGTTGAGGTGGTGGGCGGCGCGCAGGGCGGCGACCGGGTCGGTGCGGCCGGGGGCGTGGACGCCGGAGGCGTAGCCGAGGAAGGCGCTGCACCAGGGCTCGTTGAGGGTGGTCCACATCTGCACGCGGTCGCCGAGGGCGTCGCCGACGATGCGCGCGTACTCGCCGAAGCGGTCCGCGGTGTCGCGGACGGGCCAGCCGCCGGCGTCCTCGAGGTCCTGGGGGAGGTCCCAGTGGTAGAGGGTGACGAAGGGCTGGATGCCGTGCTCCAGCAGCTCGTCGGTCAGGGCGCGGTAGAAGTCCAGGCCGCGTTCGACCGCGGGCCCGCGGCCGGTGGGCTGCACCCGCGACCAGGAGACGGAGAAGCGGTAGGCGCCCAGGCCGAGGTCGGCCATGAGGCGTACGTCGTCGCGGAAGCGGTGGTAGTGGTCCGCGGCCACGTCGCCCGTGTGCCCCCCGAACACCTTGCCCGGGGTATGGCTGAAGGTGTCCCAGATCGACGGGGTGCGCCCGTCCTCGGCCGCCGCGCCCTCGATCTGGTACGAGGCGGTGGCCGCTCCCCACAGGAAGCCGGGCGGGAACCGGCGGGCGTTTTCGGCGGTGGTGCCGCTCGCGGCGGGGCGGGTGCCGGACGCTGTCATTCGGGAGCGCTCCCTTCGGAACGAGTGGACAAGAGCCGAGGAGTGAGGAGGTGCGGCAGGCCGGGGGAGGCTCAGCCCTTGACGGCGCCCTGCATGATGCCGCCCACGATCTGCTTGCCGAAGACCACGAAGACCAGCAGCAGCGGCAGCGTGCCCAGCAGCGCGCCGGCCATGATCACCGACTCGTCGGGGATGTAGCCGCGGCCCAGGCTGGTCAGTGCCACCTGCACGGTGGGGTTCTCCTGGGTGAGCGCGATGATCGGCCAGAAGAAGTCGTTCCAGGCCATGACGAAGGTCAGCATGCCCAGCACCGCCATCGCGGGGCGGGCGGCCGGGAAGACCACGTGCCAGACGATCCGCAGACTGCTGGCGCCGTCGACCCGCGCGGCCTCGATGAGCTCGGTCGGCAGTGCCTGCGAGAGGTACTGCCGCATGAAGAAGACACCGAAGGCGCTGACGAAGGTCGGCAGGATGACCGCCTGGAGGTGGTTGGTCCAGTCGAGGTCGGCGATCCACAGGAAGAGCGGTACGACGCTGAGCTGCGGCGGCACCATCATGGTGCCGATGGTCAGCATCAGCAGGAACGTCTTCAGGCGGAACTGCAGCTTGGCGAAGGCGAAACCGGCGATCGTCGAGAACAGCACCGTGCCGATGGTGATGCAGCCCGCCACGACGACGGTGTTGAGCAGCGCCGTGCTCAGGTTGGCGTCCGTCCACGCGGTCTGCAGGTTCTTGAAGAGGTGGGACCCGAACCAGAACGGCGGCGGGGTCTGCGCCAGGCGCGTGTTGGTGCGGGAGGCCGCGATCGCCGTCCACACCAGGGGGAAGAGGGATATCGCGGTGAAGACGATCAGCACGGCGTAGGTGAACGGCCCGCCGTGCATCTGCCGTCCGGCCTTGGGCGCGCCGGATGCGCGGCGCCCCGCCTTGCGGGACGTGCCCGGCGTAGCGGCCGTCCCCCGCTGCGTCGGACGGGTCGGGACGGTGGTCATCGGCGTCACCCCTCCTGGCTCTTGCGCAGCCGGCGGGCGACCAGCCCGTTGACGGCGGCGATCAGCAGCAGGAGCAGGAACATCGCCCAGGCGATGGCCGAGGCCCGGCCGAGGTGGTAGTTCGTCCAGCCCTGCTCGTACAGGTACAGGCCCAGCGTCTGGAACTGGTGGGAGGCGCCGCCCTTTTCGCCGCCGGGGCCGCCGAAGAGGAACGGCTCGCCGAACAGCTGGGTCGCCCCGATGGTGGAGACCACGATCGTGAAGAGGATCGTGGGCCGCAGCATCGGGACCGTCACATGGCGGAACTGCTGCCAGCGCGAGGCCCCGTCCAGCGCCGCGGACTCGTACAGGTCGTGCGGTACGGACTGCATCGCGGCGAGGTAGATCAGGGTGTTGTAGCCGGTCCAGCGCCAGATCACGATCGAGGAGACGGCGATCTGGGAGGACCAGGTGCCGGCCCGCCAGTCGATGTGGTGGGTGAACCCGATGTGCTCCAGCGCCCAGTTGATCATGCCGTAGTCGGTGCCGAACATCAGCGTGAAGACCAGCGTCGCGGCGGCCACGGACGTGGCGTACGGGGTGAGCATCGCGACCCGGAAGAAGTTCGAGCCGCGCAGCCGGTAGTTGAGCAGGTGGGCCAGGCCCAGCGCCAGCAGCAGCTGCGGGACGGTCGAGATGACCCCGATGGTGAACGTGTTCCTCAGGGCGTTCCAGAAGAACTCGTCCTCCAGGAGGCGGGTGTAGTTGTGGAAGCCCACGAACTCCCGCTGGTCCAGGTTGGTCAGTTCCACCCGGTAGAAGGAGGACCAGCCGGTGTAGATCAGCGGGAAGAGCCCGAAGGCGGCGAAGAACAGGAAGAACGGGGAGACGAAGGCGTACGGCATCGCCTTGACGTCCCACCGGTAGCGGCGGCTGCGCCGGCGGTTGCGCCGCTCGTCACGGGCGTCGCGCGGACGGCCGGAGCCGTCGCGCGGGGCCGCGCCCCCCTGGATGGGGGGCGCGGTCACTGCGGTGGTGCCGGAGGTGTCCGAGGTCATGCGGTCACTGGTCCAGCGCGTTGTCGATTTCCTTCTCGGCAGCCGCCCAGCCCTGCTCGGGGGACTTGCCCTGCTGCTCGACCTGGAGGATGCCGACGTCGGTGATCGCGGTGTAGATCTGCTGGTCCTTCGGGCCGATCACCAGGGTCGGGATGCCCTTGGCCGCGTCGGCGAAGATCGTGCCGATCGGGGCGTCGTCGAAGTACGCGTGCTTGGCGTCCTTGACCTCGGGCAGGTCGTAGGCGCCGGGCGCGCTCGGGAAGCTCGCCTGCTTGGCGAAGACCTTGGCCTGCTGCTCGGGGGCGGTCAGCCAGGCGGCCAGCTTGATGGCCTCCTCCTTGTTCTTGCCGGCCGAGGGGACGCCGACGAAGGAGCCGCCCCAGTTGGCGGGCTTCGGTGCGGCGGCGACGTCCCAGTTGCCCTTGCCCGCGTCGCCGGACTTCTCCTGGATGTAGCCGAGCATCCACGACGGGCAGGGCAGGGAGGCGAAGCGCGCGTTGGCGAAGCCCTGGTCCCAGGCCTTGTCGAAGAGCTTCAGCTTGGCGGTCATCTTGCCGGTGGCCGCCTCCATGGCGAGGTTCCAGGCGTCCTTGACGGCCGGGCTGGTCTTGTAGATGACCTTGCCGCTGCTGTCGTAGTAGCGCTCGGAGGCACCGTTGCTGACCGCCTGGTAGAGGCCGGCCGCGGAGTCCAGGAAGGTCGTGCCCTTGGGGGCCTTCGCTGTGTACTTCTTGCCCGTGTCGATGTACTTCTGCCAGTCGCCGGCCCACAGCTTGCCGACCGCATCACGGTCGGTGGGCAGCCCTGCCTTCTGGAACAGGTCCTTGCGGTAGCAGATCGCCATCGGGCCGATGTCGGTGCCGAGGCCCACGGTCTTGCCGTCGGTGGTGGTGGCCTGCGCCCACTTCCAGTCGAGGTAGTTCGACTTCTCGACGCCGGCCGCCTTGGAGAGGTCCTCGAACTTCGCCGCCTGGGTGGTGACGATCTCGTTGATGTTGCCGACCTCGATGGCCTGGATGTCGCTCAGGCCGCTGCCCGCGGCGAGGTGGGTGAGGAGCTGCGGGTAGTAGGCGTCGTTCCGCTCGATCACGTTCTCCTTGATCGTGATCCCCGGGTGCGCCTTCTCGTACTCCTCGTACAGGCCGGCCTGCTTGTAGCCGAAGACACCGAAGGTGCCGACGGTGAGTGTGAGTTTGCTCTGGTCCGCGCCCTTGTCCGTGCCCTGGGTCGTGCCTCCGCCGCCCGCCGCGTCGTCGCTGTCCTTGGAACAGCCGGAGAGCAGACTCACTCCCAGTGCGGCCACAGCGGTCAGTGCGACGGCTGCGGTACGGCCTCGTGGCCGGTTCGACTTCCTTGTCGTGCGCATTCGGGTCCTCCGAGTACGTGCGGGAAGTGAAGGTGTTCGCTAGAGTGGGAGCGCTCCCATATGCTGTGTGTTGAAGAGTCTCGATTCCCCGATGAGGTGTCAAGGGAGCGGACGCTCTAAGTTGGCGCAGTTACCACCTCGTGATTGGGAGGCCGCAATGGTGATGGGCGGACGGCGCAGTGGCAGACCGACGCTGGAGGAGGTCGCCGCGCGCGCCGGTGTGGGGCGTGGCACGGTCTCCCGGGTGATCAACGGGTCACCCCGGGTCAGCGAGCACACCAAGGCCGCCGTCGAGGCCGCCATCGCCGAGCTGGGCTTCGTGCCCAACCGCGCGGCCCGGGCCCTGGCGGGCAACCGCACCGACGCCATCGCGCTGGTCATCCCCGAGGCGGAGACCCGGCTCTTCGCCGAGCCGTACTTCTCCGACATCATCCGCGGCGTCGGCGCGGAACTGGCCGACACCGACATGCAGCTGCTGCTCACGCTGCTGCGGACCCCCAAGGAGCGGCACCGCTTCGCCGAGTACCTGGGCGCCCACCGGGTGGACGGCGTCCTGCTGGTCTCGGTCCACGAGAACGACCCGCTGCCCGATCTCCTGGAGCAGCTGGAGATGCCCACGGTGCTCAGCGGCCGCCGCTCCGACTCGGAGTCGGTCGCCTACGTCGACTCCGACAACGTCGGCGGTGCCCGCTCCGCGGTGGCGCACCTGCTCGGCCGTGGCTGCCAGGCGGTCGCCACCATCACCGGGCCGCTGGACATGTACGTCGCCCGCTGCCGCCTCGACGGCTACCACCAGGCGATCGGGGACGCCGGACTGGTCGTGGACGAGGCCCTGATCGCCCGGGGCGACTTCACCGAGGAGGGCGGCCGCGCCGCGATGCGCGCCCTGCTGGAGCGGCGGCCGGACGTCGACGCCGTCTTCGCCGCCTCCGACGTCATGGCGAGCGGCGCGCTGCAAGTGCTGCGCGAGCGCGGCCGCCGGGTGCCGGACGACGTGGCGCTGATCGGCTTCGACGACTCCGCCGTGGCCCGGCACACCGACCCGCCGCTGACGAGCGTGCGTCAGCCCATCGAGGAGATGGGCCGCACGATGGCCCGGGTGCTGCTGGAGGAGATCGGAGCCGCCACCGGGACCCGGCGGCACGTCGTCCTCGCCACGGAGCTGGTGCGCCGCGAATCGGCGTGAGCCACGGGCCGGGGCCCGTACCCGGTCCGGGCCCCGGCGTCCCGAGGCCCGCGGCCGGCGGAGTGACCCCCGCCACAGTGAGAAGGGTCACGGTGTGATATCGCCCCGCGGGGGGCTCGGCCGGGGCTCGCTGTCGGACCCGGCCGATAACATCACGGGTATGTCACCGACCGTTCTGGACCGTCGATCCGTCGAGGCCGCCAACGAAGCAATACGGCGGTACGTGGCGGGCCGGCGTACCTGGTCGCGCGCCGAACTGGCCGAGCTGGACCGCCTGCGGGCGATCTGGCAGGCCGCCCGTCAGGGCCACGGCCGCGGCCGCACGCAGGGCCGCAAGGGCGAGGAGTAGGACCTCCCCGGCAATGCCGACACAAGATGTCGGGTATGCCGGGGAGCATCGTCGTATGACGACACGCTGGGCGGACCTCGAGGCGGCGGAACCCGGCCTCGCCGAGGCCGTGACCACACGATTCAGCCCCTACAAACACCATGTGCTCGCCACGTTGCGGGCCGACGGCTCCCCGCGGGTGACCGGCATCGAGGCCGAGTTCCGGCTGGGGGAGCTGTGGTTCGGCATGATGCCGAACTCGCGCAAGGCCCTCGATCTCCGCCGCGACCCGCGGTTCTCGCTCCATGTGAACCCCGGTCCCGGCACCTCCATGGACGGCGGCGACATCCGGATCAGCGGCCGCGCCGTCGAGGTCACCGACCCCGCGGCCCTCGCCCGCTTCACCGGCGAGGTGACCGTGCCGGAGGGCCCGTTCCACCTCTTCGCCGCCGACCTGACCGAGGTCGTGCGGACGTACGTCGACGACCCCGACATCGTGCTGGAGGTCTGGCGGCCGGGCCTCCCCGTGCGCACCCTGCGGCGCGGCAACGACGAAGGGCCTCCGCGCGAGGTGGGCTGAGCCCCGGTCAGCCCGGCCCGAAGGGACTGCCGCCGTCGCGCACGATCGCGACCAGGTCCC
Source organism: Streptomyces sp. NPDC002574 (assembly GCF_042889545.1). Classification (NCBI taxonomy): domain Bacteria; kingdom Bacillati; phylum Actinomycetota; class Actinomycetes; order Kitasatosporales; family Streptomycetaceae; genus Streptomyces; species Streptomyces sp. NPDC002574. Next base: position 629,684 of record NZ_JBIARB010000001.1, on the reverse strand, counting down.
CGAGGTGCCGCAGGGCCGCGGTGTGGAGCTGGTGGCCGTAGCTGATCCGGGCGACCCCCAGCTCCGCCAGCCGGGGCGTCGCGGGACCGCCCGGCCGGGCCAGGACGTTGACGGGTCGTCCGCCGGCGGCCGCGACCATCGCGGCCGTGGTCTCCTCGTCCAACGGGCCGAACGGGTACACGCAGTCCGCGCCCGCCTCCAGGTACAGCCGCACCCGCCGGGCGGCCTCCGCGGCCCGCTCCCGCGCCGGTGCCTCCGCCCGCACCAGGACGTCGGTGCGGGCGTTGACCACCAGGTCCGGATCGGCCGCGCGGACGGCGGCGAGGAAGTCGGCCTGCTCCCCGGCCTCCACCAGGCGGCCCGTGCGCGGATCGGTGTCCTCCAGGTTGCAGCCGACCGCCCCGGTGGCGGCCAGCCGTTCGGCGAACTCCGCGGGGCCGAGCCCGTAGCCCCGCTCCATGTCCGCGGTCACCGGGACCCCGACCGCCCGCACGACGCGCGCGACCGCGGCCAGCATGTCCGCCAGTGGCACCATCTCCCCGTCCGGGTGGCCCAGGGACGCCGCCACGGGCGCGCTGCCGGTGGCGACGGCGGGGAAGCCCGCCTCGGCCACCACGCGCGCCGAGGCGGCGTCCCAGACGTTGGGCAGGATCAGCGGCCGGCCGGGGACGTGCAGCGCGCGCAGGCGGGCGGCGAGCCGCGCGGGTGAGGAGTCTGCGGTGGTCATGAACCCACCGTAAGCAGGCCGCGGGCCGGTCGCCCGGTCCATTCGCGGGCCGTCGCGGCGGGCCACTCGGCCGGGCGGGCGGAGCGGCGGGTGCGCCCGGGGCGGGTCTGCCGCAAGCTGGAAGGGTGACCGACACCCCCATCGTCGTCTCCCCCGTCCACGAGGGGGACCCGCCGTTCCGCATCGTGCAGATCGGCGGCGAGACCGTGGGCATCGCCCACGACCTCCTCGATGTCGTCCGCCTCGCCCACGAAGCCGGCATCGCCCACGTGGATCTCGACGACCCGGCGGTCGTGCGCTGGGTCCGCGGTGCCAAGTACCACTGGAAGCCCTGAGCGGCGCCCTCTCACGCCGTACCGCACGATGATCAACCGGGGCCGTGCTCCGTGATGTTGATGTGCGAAGCTGTCGTCTGCCGTCCGCGGGCCGGGAGCCGGGACGGCCGTCGAGAGGAGCGCAGCGTGAGACAGGACGGCTTCCGCGCCGAGGAGATAGACACCGGCAGGCCACACCCTGCGCGGATCTACGACTACCTGCTGGGCGGCAAGGACAACTACGAGGTGGACCGCCACGCGGGCGACGAACTCGCCGCCGCGGCACCCGAGGTGAGGATCGGCGTGCAGGCCAACCGCGGCTTCCTGCAGCGCGCGGTCCGGTACGTCGTCGGCAGCGGCGTCCGCCAGATCCTCGACATCGGCACCGGGCTTCCCACCTCGCCGAACGTGCACGAGATCGCGCAGGAGACCGCCCCGGACGTGCGCATCGCGTACGTCGACAACGACCCGATCGTGAACACCTACGCCGGCACGCTGCTCAGCCGCCCCGGCGCCACCAGCGTCGTGCTGGCCGACCTGCGCGACCCGCGGTCCGTCGTGGACCACCCCGACGTCCGCAAGGTCATCGACTTCGACGAGCCGGTCGCCCTGCTCCTCGTGGCCGTCCTGCACTTCATCACCGACGCGGAGAAGCCCGGCGAGGTCGTCGCCACCCTGCGCGACGCGCTTCCGGCCGGCAGCTTCCTGGTGCTCTCGCACGCCACGGGCGACTTCGCCGACCGCAGCGCGGCCCAGGCCGTCTACAACAACGCCACGGCCTCCCTGAACCTGCGCTCCCGCGCCGAGGTCGAGAACTTCTTCGACGGCTTCGAGCCGGTCGAGCCCGGCCTGGTCCAGGTCCCCTTCTGGCGCCCGGACACCGAGCCGTCCCCGCGCTCCGGCGAGATCGGCTTCTACGGCGGCGTGGCCCGCAAGGCGTAGTCCCCGGTCCCGGCACGGGAGGGGCCACGCGGCGGCCGCGGGCGCGCACGAGCGCCCGGGCCTCCCGGTCCCTCCCGCCCGGGCCCCACCGCTTCCGTGCCGGGCTTCGGGCTTCGGGCTCACCAAAAGGGCCCCTGCACTGTGTCTCCACAGTGCAGGGGCCCTCATGTCAGGGTGAGTGACGGGACTCGAACCCAATTCTTTACGGAGGCTTGACCTGGGGCGACACCCTGACGCGGGCATCTGAGCTGCACTGCACGTCGTCTCAATGACGTTCGATGCCGCTCGTGTGGCCACGCGTGTGGCCATGGCCACCCCACCGAGAGCACGATCACTCGGGTCGTGAAGGAGCCCCGGACGCCTCTGCGGACCGGGGCTCAGCGCTGCCCCATCGGACCCCGGCCGGAGCCGGGGAGGGCAGTCGTCCAGGATAGTCGGTGGAATTTAAAATGCATCGACTTCAGGATTGTTGGAGTGGACTGAGCGGGCTGGAGATGAACCACTCCTAGGATTCCTGTATGTCCTATGAGACCCCCTCAGGAATCCCTCCTCGACCCGCTCGCCCTCCTCGGCGGTACGGCCCCTGGAAGGCGATGTCCGCGCGTAAGAAGATGGCCTTAGCGGCCCTGTGTGCCATCGTGCTCGGTGCCGGTGGCGCAGTCGTCAACGCCCAGGTCAGCAAGGGTGACATGGCTGTCGTCGCCCCCAAGGAAAGTGGGGAGAGCGTCACGAACATGGCCAGCCATGCTCTCCAGGGATGTGCCGATAGCTGGAATCTCGGAAACGACAACAAGGCCAGCGTCGGATCAATTGCGACGGCAGCACAAAATGCCGGGAGCGCATCCGCCTACGTCAATGTGGCATTCAGTGCTGCATTCCCGGATCTGTGCATGATCACGGTCGCCAACCCGGCGACTTCGTCCGCCCAGCAGTACGTCCAGGAGCCGGGGAACGCGTGGTCCATCGCCCCCGACTGGAGGGGGGCGGTCAGTCAGCTCGACTCATCCGGCCTCACGTGGAACGGGCGGATGGGTCAGGACGGAACGATCGTCATCCTCTGACGGGCTCGGGGCGCCGTCGGTCGCCGACCACTCGAAGACGAGGGCGTCGATCCTCCGGAGGAAGGTCGTGTGGCCACCGGCGCCCTGGGCGATCTCGATCAGCTCGCCCAGGAACCGGTACGCCTCCTCGTCAGTCAGCTCGCGGAGCCACGGGAACGCCGTGCTCTCCATGGGTGCCTTCCTCTGTTGGGGTAGCCCAGCGGCCCGTCCACTCCAGGGCCACGCCGTGCTGATCGCAGTAGGCGCCTTCGTCGTCCTCGATCGGAAACTCGTGGTCGCCCTTGGCGCACCTGGTCATCGCGTCTCCCGCAGGGCCTGGCGGATCGCGTCGCCCTCGGGGCAGGAGCCCGGGAAACAGTCCGGGTGCTCCGCCAGGTGTTCCAGCAGCTCGATGTACACCCGCTGCCGCTCGGTCGCTTCGGTGGTGCTCACTGGTCCTCCGAGATGAGCTGAGCCCAGACCCCGCACCCGTCGGCGTTCACGCCGTAGAGGTTCGCGAAGCCGCTGACGATGGTGACGCCGGGGCCATAGGAGTCCAGGAGGGTCAGCACGACCGAGCCGGCTGCCGTTATGAGCGTCCGGGCTCCGGCCGTGCTGAGCGTCATCGCGACCACGGGGCTCCCCGCGCTGAGGACGCTGAGGAACAGCTCGTTCGCGACCTGCGGAGCGTCCGGGTGCGTCAGGCGTAAGGCCACCCACTGGCGGACCGAGGGGGCCTGAGCGGCCGTCGCCTCGAACTCCAGGCTCCACGAATGTCCTGTCTCGGGCATGTAAGTCCCCCGACTCCATGGCTCTGTGTGCAACAGATACGCGCTTTGTGATGCTCACATTGGCGGGTGGGGTTGACGGAGGTCAAGTGCGTGGGGGTAGTTTCTGTGCGCAGAAAGCGCTGATCACTCGAAACGGTGGTGTGGGGTGGAAGAGCCCGGGTACTTGCGGATCGCGGCCGACCTGCGGAGGCGGATCACGGACGGGGAGTTCCAGATCGGCGATCAGATCCCGACCCTCCCGGCGCTCGCGACGGAGTACGACACGTCACAGACGACGATCCGCAACTCCCTTGCCGTGCTGAAGAACGAGGGCTTGGTCGAGACCCAGGCCCGTGCGGGGACCCGGGTCCGGGAGCGTCCGCCGATCCACCGGATGCCTGCCGACCGGTACCGCAACAGGACCGGGGCGCCCTCGACTCCGTACACGCGGGACCAGAACATCGGCTGGTCCGAGTACCGCTTGGACAAGATGTTCGAGACGGTGGAGGCCACGCCGGAACTCGCGGCCCTCTTCGGGTCCGAGGTGGGGGAGCGCCTGTTGGCCAGGCACTTCGTTTTCAACGACAACGGCAACCCGTCCCAGATGAGCACCTCGTACGTGCGCCTGGAGGACGTGGAGGGGACCCCGGTCGCCGACCCGATCCATGAGCCGTGGCCGGGCGGGACGAGGGCTCAGATGGCCTCCCTGGGCATCCGGGTCGTGGAGGTCACCGAGTCCTTCACCTGCGGCATGCCGACCGACCAGGAGGCCAAGACGCTCCGGATCGGCTCCGGCGTCCCGGTGATCCGCCTGACCCGGCGCCACATCGCCGAGGACGGCAGGGTCGTGGAGGCCGCCCACATTGTGAGGCGAGGCGACTCGACCGTGGTTGAGTTCTCGATCAAGCTGGACGACTGACCGCTGACCGGTCTGAACTGCGGCTTGAGCAAAACGCCTTGGGGATCAGGAGGGCCGTCGATACGCTGGCCGCTCCAATCGAGCCTGTATGACCTGGAGGTCTGTATGGCTGATCAGCCCGTCTTGGCGCACTTCACCGGAGATGTCGTCCTTCCCGACGGCAGGAAGATCCGCGTCAGCGCGTACCCCGACGGCAGCATCCGGTTCCGCGTGGATGGCCTTCCGTACGTCTTGACCGAGGCGTACCTCACCGGCAACCCCGAGAAGAACCAGGCGATCCTGAAGATCTCGCCCGGCAAGCAGGGCAGCAACGCCACATACAACTACGTGGAAGAGCTGGAGAAGAAGAACGGCAGCTAGAACGCAAAAAGCGCCCCCGCCCTCCGCATGGGAGGTTGGGGGCTTAACCAGTGCGTCGGGGCTACGCCTGGTGGCCCTCGTCCTCTAGGGCTGTCCGTGCCGCCTTGGCGAAGTCGTCCAAGGAGCCTTCGATCTGGCGCCTGTAGTCCCAGGGGCGATTGGTAGTGCTGTGCTGGACCTCGTTCCTCATAGTTCTGACCGCATTGGCGAACTGGGCTGCCGCCTGCACCACAGTGTCTGGCCCCACAATGGCGACGGCCGCTCGACGTCTGCGGATCTTCTTCTGCATGGGCTCGTAGTTCTTTGCGTAGTCGTTCCAGTCCTTCGCGTGGAGGGTGTCCACCAACTCCTGGCCAACCTCGATGAACTCCGCGTATGCCTGTGAGCGGGGGCCGCGCCTCTCCTGGAGGCTCTCGAAACGCCGTTGCCGAGACGCCTCCGACTCCTGGACCTTGAGCTGGAGGCGAGCCGTCCGGAGCCCGAAGAGTCCCGTCCCGACGGCCGTCAGCCCCGTAAGACCGCCACCGATGGCCGCACCGAGGACGGCCGCAAGTCCCGCATCCACACCGGGATTCTTATCAGGGAAACGAAAAGAGCGCCCCCGATCTCCGCGAGGGAGACCGGGGGCTCTCGTGTGTCCGCCAGAGACACGTAGGGGGATCAGCTCTTGGGGACCTTCAGCGCGGCCCAGCTCGCGGGGCCCGGAGGCCAGGTCGCGGCCTTGCCGGTGTAGCCCAGGTGTCGCTGCCACGCCTCGTAGCTCGCGACGTCTCCGGAACCGATGGTGTCCTTCTTGGTGCTGCTCTTGTACCGGTTGCAGCCGACGGCCACGAGGCGGTCGTGCATGCGCGCGACGATCGGGCTCTTGCGGCCGACCTTGAACCACGAAGCCCCGGGGAAGGGCTCGTAGGTCTTCACGGGGTGGGCGACCGGGACGGCCGGCTCGCCCTCGGGGCGGGGAGCGCCCTCCTTCACCCAGGCGTACAGCGGGCCGCCGGGGCAGTTGGTGGCGTAGCCGTCGCGGTGCCCGAGGATCTCGTCCCCGGCACCGTGCTGCCGGAGCAGCTCTATGCCGTCGCGGAGCGCGGAGAGCATCTCGTCCGTGGGCTCCGTGAGGCCCTTGCTGCCGATCAGGCCCACGATCGCGTAGTGCGCGACGTTCAGCGGCTGATCGCCGTTGGCGCCCGTGCGCTTGCCCAGGCCACGGCCCTCCAGGAGGTACCCGTGGGGGCACGCCGCGAAGTTGTACGCGACGTCGATCCAGTTCTCGCGGGGGTCGGCAAGGTGGGCCTTGCGTATCGCCTTCCACTCGGCGATGCACAGGTCATGGTCGGTGAGGAGGTCCTTGGAGACCTCGGTCCCCTCGTAGTGGACCTTGACGCCTCGGGTGGTGGCCTGGGCCGTGGCGGCCGAGGGGCCCCATCCGAGCTGGGTTCTGGTGACGAGCTTCATGGAGCGGCTCCAGGGGTCTGGCGGGCATGAAGAAGCCCCTCCGGTGCCGTTACGCGTTACCCGGAGGGGCGGTCGGAGAAAGGGCTCAGGAGGCCGTGGGCGGCTTCTCGGGGTGCCGCCGGAGGTACCGGAGGTAGGAGAAGAAGCGGACCAGGAGGAGCCCGTCGATGGCCGCAAGAAGGCCGATCGAGAGCGCCGCGTCCCACCACGCGTCAATGGGGCGGGTGCCGCGGATTCCGAGCAGGATCAGGGAGCGGGCGTACCAGAGGCCGACGATGATGACCCACCAGGAGGCGTTGATCTCGACGGTCCGGAAGAAGCGCCGGGGGCGGTGGAGGGCCAGGAAGCCGAGCGATGCGGCGAGGCCGACGCCCAGCAGGACGTACAGGGTCAGGATGTACACGGGGCCTCCTTGTTCAGCCGTCGGTGAGCCGGCCGAGGACGATGCCCTCGATGAAGTCGCTGTAGGCGTTGGAGCGGTTGTGGGCACGGAGCCGCTCGGCGACTTCGTGGCTCTCACGGAGCTTGGCCTCGACCTGGAACGTCCGGGCCTGGGCCTCCAGGAGGGACTGTTCGGCGTCCTTCAGGGCCGCTGTCGACTCCGGGGACGGGTGACTACGCCGGGGAAAGAGCCGCATCACACCGCTCCCCTCGGGGCCGGGGCGGTCTGGGGACGGTGGCCCAGCTCTTCGAGCAGCCGGATCATCGCCCGGCCCTGCTCTGTCGCGACCTCGGCACTGGCCTGTGCGGCGGAGAGCTGCTGACGCGTCGCCTGGTGGGCCACGCGCTCGGTCTCGAACGCGTCGCGCCACTTGTCTCTGTCGGCCGTGAGGTTCGTCATCACGTACTTCGGCACGATGATGCCCATCAGCAGGAGGACGACGATGACCCCGACGCTCCCGTACTGGGCGAACTGCCCGATCATCTTGCCGACGTCGGGACCGCCCGCCTCCTCGGCTGCGGCTATGACCGCGTGCAGGTCAGGGAACAACGAGGTCCTCCTTGCGGGTCTGGGCATGCAAAAGCCCCGGCTGGTGGGCCGGGGCTTGCATGAGGTGGTGCGGACTACTCCGCGCGCTGCTCGGGGACTTCATCGGGCATGAGGGTGGGGCCGTAGCTGAACGACATGGAGACTGGCATTCCCATGCCGTCGATCTCGACGCCGGATGCCTTGATCTCCTCGTAGTTGTCCAGCTCCAGGCGGCAAATCTTGCAGAGGTACGTGGTGGGGACCAGCGTCACCCCGGTGTTGGACTGAGTCGTCGGGCTCATCATCACCGATGCCAGACCGGTGCACGCGGGGCACCTCACCGAAGCGACCATGATGGTGATCTCTGTGCCGTCCGGCAGGGTCATAGGGCCGATCTCCATCCCCTGACCGGGCTGGGGCGCCCCGAGCACCAGATCCCGGGCGCCTTCCGGCAACCCCTCGAACCGTTGGTTGAAACGGTGACGAGCCTGGCGGATTCGAAGGTGGATCTCACGGGTTACCTGACTCTCCCGTTCATTCAGGCCCATACGCACCGCGGATGCCCAGGTTCCCCAGAAGCGTTGGGACGACTGGCCGAGGTGGCCGAGGATCTGTTCGACCGCTCGCGCGAACGTGGGCAGCAGGAACTTCGCTTCGTCGCTCCCGGTCGTGTGAGCGACACCGTTCCGGATGTCGATCAGCTCATCCAGTTGCGCGTCAGCCGGGAGGACCTGCATCTTCCGCAGTCGAGCCAGGGCGTCCTTGGCGCCGATGGTGCGGACCTTGTCCCTTGCCAGCTCCAGATTGCCACCGAAGTGCAGCAGCATGTCCGTGTTGTTGTTGCGCATCTCGACCAGGTACAGAGGATTCATCCTGACCAGAGCGGCCTTGGCGAGGCGCTCAACGGCTACTCCGGCATGGAGCGCGAACTCGTCGTACTCGCGCTGGGCATGGTCGTCCATGGCCTTCTGAAGGGCTCTGCGGGCGCCGTCAAAGAGCCTCGTGTACGAGAGCGATTCGTCCATGAGGGGACGTTACTGGCGCTTGTCCCACCGGGGCGACCGATTACCCCAAGGATTCCTGGGGGCCGGCTCAGCTCAGGGCGGCCCAGAAGGCGATGACGCCCGTCTGGGAGTTGCTCGCCGGGGTGATGGACGAGGGCAGGGCCGTAAGCCCGGTGGTCGTCCCGTTGACCGCCCAGCGGTACGTGGCGGCCGTCTGGTTGAAGACGTTGGCCGCTGCCGTCTGCCCGCCGCCGCGCATCAGGACCGGAGGGGTGGCCGCGTTGAACATCAAGGCCATCCAGACGTACCCGGCGGAGACGGCCTGGGCCGCGTCCAGGGTGGCGTTCTGGACGCCGTTCCCGGTCTTGCCGTCGATGTTCACCGAGGACAGCAGGGTCCCGGCCGTGCTGTAGAGGCCCGCGAAGCTCTGGCCGGCTGTCGGCGTGGTGGGCCCGGTGGTCTGGTCCCACCAGACCTTCGTGATCGTCGTCGCCGTCCGAATCGGCATCCGGGCCAGGTAGACGAAGCCGTTCGCCGCGTTCGACGTGCCCGTGGTGATCGCCGGGTCCGTCGTCCAGGCGATGGCGCCGTGGTCGGTCGGGAGCTGGATGTTCGGCTGGGCCATGGGCGTGCCCGCCACCGTGAGCCCGCCGACGGCCAAGCTCTTGGAGGTGGTCAGCACGCCACCCTGGTACTTCAGGTCGATGTCCTTGAGCGCCATGACGCCTCCTTACGAGAAGAGCCGGTAGACGTCGGACGCCGGAACCACGGGGATGCCCCGGGAGGCGATGGCCGCCATCACCATCTGGAAGTCGGACTGGGAGCACTCGGTCGAGACCGTGGCCGTACCGGCGGTGATCTTGTGGAACACGAGGATCAACCAGCCGCCGTTGAGCTGGCACTTGTCCAGCAGGCCGCCCGTCGCCACGAGGTTGGTCGGGTTGTTCGCGCCCGACTGGGTGGAGCTGATCGAGGACACGGCGCGGACCCGCATGGGCATCCCGGCCGGGAAGGTCTCGGTGGGGAAGCCGCTCTGGAAAAGGATGGTTCGGCCGGTGCTGAAGTACCGGTTGGCGATCGAGTCGATGCCCACGCCGTCGGTGGTCTTCTGGTACTCGCCACCCGGGTAGGCGATCGACTCGCCCCGGAAGCCGTTGCGGACCAGCCACTCCTTGCCGTGGCGGATGTCGTCGTCGACCTCGGCCGCCGTGTACGAGGTGTACCGGTTGTTGTGGACCGTGCCCGAGTACGAGTGGAGCCCGACCTCCCAGCCGCTGAAGTCCTGAAGGACGCGGTTCTGCTCGGTGGTCATGACGCTCGCCGTTCCGAGGTTCTCCACGATCACGTAGTTCGTGCCCTGGAACCCGTAGGCATCCATGGCCGGGCGGGCCAGGTCGTAGATGGACGAGGCCCCATCGTCGAAGACGACCGAGACCACGCCGTTCGGGAAGGTCGTGCTCGTGGCGTCGATGATCTCCACGGCCTGGACGTCCAAGGTGTAGGCGGCCCCGGTCGTGCCGATCGCCTGGACGACCATGTCCGTGAAGCCCGTGGTGGTGCTCGGGACTCCAGTGGAGCTGATCGAGTAAGAGCCCGAGGCCGAGTTCAGCGAGGACCACCCGAAGGTCAGCGTGATCCACTCGTTGTTCGAGCCGAGCTGGGTCGTGGCCGAGATCTCCCAGAGGCGCCACTTGAAGTTGTTCGCCAGGCTGGAGGTGCCGACGAAGAAGTTGAGGTGCCCGATCTTGGTGATGTCGTCGATCCGGCAGATCAGGCGGATCGCCTTGTCCGTCAGGTCGAAGGAGGACATCCCGTACTTGCGCAGGTTCGCGTTGCCCAGCGCGGTGTCCGTGGTGATGGACGCGCACTGGGTGCCCCGCACGAAGGCCGCGGTGTTGTTCAGGTTCGAACTGGCCGCCCCACTAGCAGTCCACCCGTGACCGGTCTGGAACTGGTGGGAGAGGCTCGCAGGCCGCCAGGCCGGAGTGTTCCGGCTCGGGGCAATGACGCCGTACGGACCCACGGGACCGCTGAGCCGGCCGGACACCGACAGGTTCCCCGTGATGGTGCCGCCGGAGCGGAGGTCCGCCGCGATGTCGAGCTTGTTCGTCTGGAGATCCGTAATCGAAGCCCCGAGGTCGGACGCCTGCATCAGGACTCGGCCGCCGTCGAAGCCGAAGTCCAGGTAGAGGTTCGTCACGCCGTCCGGACCGTAGAACCCGATCATCGAGTACGAGTCGGACGTCACGCTGGCGATCGGGTTGGACGAGAGGTCGAGCAGGTCGGTGATCTGGGTACCGCCGACTCGGGCGTCCCAGGTGGTACCGGTCGCGCCGGGCTCCAGGACCAGCGAGGTCCCGGACTGGGACATGGTGACGTCGGCGGGGGAGAGACCGAAGAGATGACGGGCCATGGCCCCTCCTTCGTTGTGCGGGTCGGGGTCAGGCGATCTCGTACGAGCCGGTGATCGTGATCACGTCGCCCGTACGCAGGTTGAACGGCGCGTTGGTCCACACGTTCGTGGTGTTGATGTGGCCGAGGCCCGGCGTGGAGTCGACGGTGTTGGACAGCGGGAGCCGGATGCGCGAGATGCGGTTCGTGCCCTCGCTCGGGAAGACCATGGCGAGACCGAGCGCCGTGCCCTCGTTGTTGGCCGAGGTGATGTTCGTGTCGAACAGGTCCCGGGTGGAGCCCTGCGTCGCGAAGGGCAGGGTCACGCCGATCGGGAGATCGTCGTACGCGCCGGGATTGCCGCCGACCGTGAGCTGGATCTTGAGCCAGCAGATGTTCCCGGCCAGCATCTTGTACCGGCCGATGTTGCTGGTCCCGGTGCCCCAGTTGATCGTGGCGCCTGCCTGGTTGCTCCAGACCGGGGTGTACGGCTTGGCGGCCGGGTCCTCGGCCAGCCCCAGCAGTCGCCAGGCGGTGCCGTCGCCGACGTAGATCTTGTTGCCGTTGTCGACGTGGAACTGTCCCCGCACCGGAGGACGGCGGTACGTGGAGCTGCCGAAGACCACAGGACGGCCCAGGAACCACCGGACGTCCGTGACCCCCGCCGGGGGCACGACAGACGCTCCAGCGGCCACCGTGACCCGCGCGAGGGGCACCTCCCAGGTCCCGTTGAGGGTCTGGGTCAGCGTCGGGAAGGACGTGCCTCCGGTCTTGTACTTCACCGTGGTGGAATCCGCGGAGGGGTCCCGCCGGAGGACGATCAGGTCGTTGCGGGCCGAGGCCCCACCGGAGTTCGTGGGGACGCTGACGTTCAGCGCCGCGCTGTTCTGGTAGTAGGTCCCCTGGACCCACGCCTCACCGGCCGCGACGGAGACCGTGGAGGCGTTGGAGGCCGTGACCTTCAGCTCCGTGCCCGTCTCGCTGGTGGCGAAGACGCCGTCCACCTGTGCCATGCGGAAGTAACTGGACCATCCGTCCTCGTTGGGGACGGGCGACGAACCGAAGGGGAAGCTGCTCTCCGCCATCGGGATCTCCTTCGGAGGTCAGGACGGCTTGCGCGTTTCCGCGCGCCTCATCCGGTTGAAGAGTTGCTTGAAGTACGCCGTGTACGCGGCGTCGGGGTCGTTCTTGTCGGTGGCGTCCGGGGACCCGATAGCCGCCTTGGCGACGTAGCCGTCCTGGGCGCTGAACCCGATCTCGACCTCGCGGACCACGTCGGAGAGGAAGTCGTCCCGGACCTGGCACGAGACCTTGTCGCCGACCGTGTAGTCCCGCCCGAACTGGAGGAACGGGGTGTCGATCGGGGTGATCGAGAGCGCGACCTGAGCCGCTCCGGCGGTCAGCGCTTCGTCGGCCGCCTGGTCCATCTGGGCATCCCGGTCCGCCACGGTGCTGTCGACGTCGGTCTTGTCCACGAACTGCTCGATCCACGGCCCGGGGAAGGCAGGGTCCGCGCGGGTGTAGTCCTTCACCACGCGGGCGGTGGTCTCGCCTCCGGCCACCACGATGGCCTTGGTGCAGGTCGGGGCGGTGACGGAGTAGGAGGCGCTGGTGAGATTGCCCAGCGCGAAGGAGAACTTGGCGGTGGCCGAGAGGTCGGCCGGCTCGTAGACCTGGAACTGGAGGTTGCTGCCGACCTGGACGATCCGGAAGCCCAGTCCCGCCGTCTTGCCGATGTCCTGGAGGACGGTCAGGAGGTTGTCGAACTGGTTGACCTGCTTGGTGATGGTCGGCCCGTGGAGGCCGTCAGAGGCCAGGGTCAGGTTCGAGATCTTCCGGGCCGCCTGGGCGCCAGGGCCGATGTTCAGGTTCACCAGGGCCCGCATGGCCGTTTCGGCCACCACGGCGGAGATCTTGTACACCGGGTCGGTCTGGGCGTTGGCCGCTGCCGTGGGCTTCGGCCAGCAGGCGGTCCCCGCCAGGAGGGCCATGTCGTCGACCCCGTTGACCGTCAGGGTCCCGCGTCCCTGTCCGGAGTCCCAGTTGGGCTCCCGGATCGGGCCGGACATCAGCACCTTGGAGCCCCGCCGGATCACCAGGCCGTTGCCGGGGAGCAGCAAGGCCGCCTTGGCGGAGTCCGCCGCGATGCTGAGCACGAAGGTCCCGACGTCATTGAAGCGGGGCTTCAGCGTCAGCGAGGTGAAGTCGCTGACGACTCCGAGGAGGTTCAGGCTCTGGTCCCGGACCTGGACGGTCACAGCGTCGGGGAACGGCATCTCCACCCCCTACGCGGTCAAGAAGCGGGGCTGGTAGTCGACCTGGACCACGGTCGCGCTCGTGGTGCCGACCAGGGTCAGGGAGACGGCGTTCTCTCCGGGCTCCAGGGCCCACAGGTCGGGTGCCGTACCCAGGTGGCTCCACCAGTTCGTGGAGCCGTTCAGGACGGCCGTCTGGAGCCGTTCGCGGCAGTCGACGACCAGGACGTCCGAGGAGCCGAGAGAGGCCGTCACGGAGAAGCTCAGGCCCGTCGTGGTGTTGCTGATGACCGCCGACGTCGCGGGGCCGTGGATCGTCCAGATCGGGAAGCTCCGGGCGTCGCCGGGGTTCTCGATCGTGGTCGCTCCGAGGACCTGGGAGTCCTGGACCTCCACCGGGAACGACACCGGGAAGAAGTCCCCGCTTGCCCCGGTGGAGAACGTCCGCATGACGTGATCTCCCAGCCAGTACGGGCTGGGGCAGGAGAAGTTCAGGCCCATGACCTGCCAGTGCAGGCCGGAGGACTCCTTGCCGAAGTCGCCCTCCAGGCCCGAGACGTAATACGCCTCGATCGACCGCGAGGTGCCATCGGCCTCCGCGACGGTCAGCATCCCGAGGCCCAGGGAGGGGTTCAGGCTCGCCCCGAAGGACCGCTTGCGGGCCAGGAAGCTGGACCGGTCGGGCCCGAAGACCCCGATGGGCAGGAAGATCGCCCGCGCCTGAGCCCGTTGGCCCCGCAGGGCGTTGCCGTCGATCTGCGGGGACTCATCGGTGTAGAAGTCGAAGGCGGGCAAGTCCAGGCCCTGGATGCCGGGCTGGAGGAGCCAGCCGTTCTCCCAGTCGGACAGGAGCGTCGTACGCCCCCGTCGGTCCGTCCAGGAGAGGCTGGGCACCTCCAGAGGGCCCAGGGGCGGGGGATTGTTCCCGACCGGCAGAGTCCCGGAGGGGGGTACGAAGATGGGCATGTCTACCCCTCCGGGTCCCGGTCAGAAGGTGATCCGTGCTCGGTTCAGCGCGCGGTACTTGGCCAAGCTGCTGTTCATCGCCTGCTCGGTCGGCTGATCCGTGACGTTGTTGACGAAGGTGACGCTCTGGACTCGCTCCTCGGGAGCGGCCGGACTGGCCTGGACTCCTGCACGAGCGGCAGCGGCCATGCGCATCGACTCCTGGTGCGAGAAGACCTGAGCCGGCCGCTTGAAACGGACCAGCTCCGGGCCGTCCTCGCCCACCCATGCGGTCTCGCCCGCACGGGGGAAGCCGCCCTTGGCGTATCCGCCCGCCCGGTCGTAAGCCCGGGAGAGCGAGCCGTACGCCCCGAGGGCGTAGCGCATCGAGCTGTAGACGTTGGCCAGCGGGTCCACCGAGACCCCGTACGAGAACGGCCCCTTGTTCTTGAGCGCGCCCGCGTAGGAGCGGAAGGTCGGGCCGATGACCTGCATCAGGCCGACCGACGGGTGGCCCGCGATCCAGTTGCTGTCCCAGCGGTTGACGATCGTCGGGTTGCCGCCGGATTCCTGCTGCATACGCCGGAGCGTGCTGCTGAGCAGGCTGGCCGGCTGTCCGACCATCTTCAGCGCCTGGAGCACCACGGAGGACCACTGCTTCACGCCCGCGCTGGGCTTGTACCCGGCGATGGACGCGGAGCCCGGGATCTCCCCGGCGGCCTCCTTGCCCTTGATGAAGTCGACCACCTTGGTGGCGAGCTGCACCGGCACGACCTTGACCATGTCGGCCCAGGTCGGGCTGCTCAGGTTCGGCACCTTCAGCGGGCCGAGCAGGGCCTTGAGGGCCTTCTCGGCGAGGTCGGCAAGGCCACCGCGGGCCCAGTCGACTCCCTTGCCGAGGAGGTCTCCGACCTTGTCCGTCACCGGGTTGTGCGTCAGCTTGTCCCAGGCGCTGCCGAGGATGCCGCCACCCCAGAACTGCTGGTGCGGGAGCCCCTGTGCGAGCAGTGCCCGGACACCCTCGACGCCGCCCTGACGGGCCGCCGCGTTCAGTGCGTGGATGCCGCCCGAGCCCACGGCCCGGGTGACCTCCGGCCGCATGATGGACTCGCCACCGGAGAGATCGAGCAGACCACCCGTCGGCGAGTAGAAGCGGTGGACGTCCCGGCCGGGGGTGTATCCCGGCAGGATGCCGCCCGTCGCGAAGCCCTTGGGGAGCTTCATCGGGCTGATCTCGCCGATGCCCGGGAGCTTGGCCGCCGTGGCGTTCCAGACCTTCCGGAGGCCGTTGTTGAAGACGGTCTCGACCAAGAACTTCACGGGCTTCTTGGCGATGTCCTGGAGCTTGTCCCAGGCGGTCCGGATGCCGTCGACCGCGCTCCGGAAGAAGCCGATGACGCGGTCCTTGAAGTCGCTGACCTTGCCCTCGACCGTCCTCCGCATGGAGGTGACCCGGTCGGAGACGCCGTTCCAGAGGCTGTTCCACCGGTCGGTGACCCAGCGCTTGCCCTGGTCGAACCAGTCCCTGACCTTCTTGATCAGGCCCGGGATTGTGACGACCGCGACCTTGTCGTACAGCCACTTGACCTTGTCGGCGATCCACTCGGTGACGTGCTTGACCCCGTCGATGAACGGCTGGAGCTTGCGCCCCATGTCCTTGACGAAGTCGATCAGGCCCTGGAGGGCCGGGACCACGATCTTCTTGATCGCCCAGGTGGCCAGCCGGACCAGCAGATCCACGAGCTGGAGGAGCGGCGGGAGCAGCGGCAGGACCGCCGGGAGCAGCGCGGTGATGAACTGCGTTGCCAGCAGCATGATTTGCGGCAGCAACGGGGCCAAGGCCAGCAGGATCTGACCAAGGGACTTGCCCACCTGGACCATGAGGTCCGCCCACATGGGCATGTAGGGGAGCAGCTCTTGGACGATCTTCAGGAACTGATCCGCGTACTGCGAGACCAGCTCCGTCAGGACCTCGCCCAGGCCCTCCAGGATCGGCGTCAGCGTCTTGCCCACCGTGTCGGCGAAGAGCGCGAAGACCGGGGCGAGCTTCTCGATCAGGTCGCCGATGATCTTGAAGATCGGACCCAGTGGCTTGAGCGCCGTGGCGATGAGCTGACCCAGCACCGGGAGGAGCGGGGAGATCGCCACCAGGATCTGGCCGATGGCGTCCGCGAGGATCACCAGGACCGGACCGAGCGCGTCAATCACGGGCTTCAGGGCGTCCCCGAGGGCCTTGACCAGTACCTCGACCGGGGGACCGAGCTTCTCGAAGATCTGCCCCACGAACTTCAGGGCCGTACCGAGCAGCGGGGCCACGGTCTTGGCCAGCGTGCCCATGACGCTGAACAGCGCCTTCAGGCCCGCCTGCACCTCGGGACTCGAAGTGATCTTCGAGATCTCCTCGGTGATGATCTTGAGCATCCCGATCGTGCCGCCGCCGGTGTCGGCACCGGCCATGAAGATGTCGCCCAGGATCGAGAAGACGTTCTTGCCGATGTCCATGAGGTCGCCCAGCAGGGAGACCGCCATGTCGATGGCCTTGGTCATGGCGCCCGACTCGAACGCCTTGCCCAGTCTGTCCGTCACCTTCGTGATGGCCCCGCCAAGCCCGGTGGTGATCTTCTGGAAGGCGGGCTGGGCCGCTACGGCGATCTGGCCGAAGGCGGTGACGATCTGTCCCGGCGCCTTCTGGAGCGGCTTCAGGGACTGTGTGGCCCCGTCCAGGATCTTCTTGAGCATCCCGGTCTTCGCGAGGTTGTCGACGGCCTCCAGGGCGCTCTTGCCCATCCGGTTGAGGACGCCTGCTGTGCCCTCCAGGCCACCCCGCAGGATCGGGATGACCCGGGAGCCGACATCACTGAGCCGGCCGCCGATCCCCGAGAACAGACGGTCCTGGACACCGAGCTGCATGCCGTCCCAGGCGGGCTTGAGGCCCTTGACCGCGTTAACGAATCCCTGGGCGTTCGGGCTGAGCTTGGAGAAGTTCTCCGAGAGCTTGGCCGTCTGGGCCGCAGAGGCCGCCTGAGCGTCAGCGAGGGCCCGTGAGGCGTCCGCCACGGACCGCTTGGCATCAGCGACCCGACGGGCTCCCTCGACCTGTGCTGAGGTCACCGCGGCCTCGGCATCCTCCACGGCCCGCCGCTTGTCGGCGACGTTCTGATCCGCCTTGGCGAGCCGCTCCTTGGCCGAGCGGACCTGGTCGGTCCCCTCGATCCCAGCCTTGTTGGCCTTCTTGGTGTCCTTTTCGAGGCGCTGGGTCTCGACCTGCTGTTCCTTCAGGCCCTGGTTGGCCTGGTCGAGCCGGAGCTTCGCCTCCTGGCGGTCCAGCTCGCTGGCCTTCGGGTTGGCCAGAGTCTTGTTCAGGTCCTCCTGGGCCTCCTTGACCCGGAGGATCGCCTCCTCCTCATCGAGCTTGGCGCCCGAGAGCTGGAGGTTCATGTCCTGGAGGGCCCGGCGGCCGTCCTCGTACGCCTGGGTCAGGTCCTGCTGGGCCTGCTTGGCGTCCTTCTGGGCGTCGGTCAGGTCCCGTTGGGCATTCGCCACGGCTTCCTGGGCCTGAGCGACCTGCTCGGCCGCCTGCTTCTGGGCATCTCCGACGGCCCGCTCAGCATCTGCCAGACCCCGCCGGGCCTGCTCGACCTGACGGGTCCCTGAAGCCGCTCCAGAGGCCCCTGAGGACGCCGAACCGAACGCCTCCTTGAAGGCGTCCCCGAGCCCGGCCGTGCCCAGCTTGATGGCCCCGAAGGCCGAGCCGAGCATGGCGACGGCGGGGAGCGCGAGGGCAGCAGCCGGAGCGATGGCCGCGACGACGCTGACAAGGGAGCCGACCACCGGAGCGACGGACCCCAGCATGGCGACCTTGGAGGCCAGGCCCGCCACGGCACCACCGGCCGAACCAGCCGCTCCCGTGATCCGGGAGATCAGCGAGGACGCCTGGGCGGCCTGGGAGCCGTTGACGTTCGTGTGGATCGTCGCGGAGCGGTTCCGGGCCAGTTCGGCCAGGTGGGCCGCTGCTGCCGTGGTGTCCGCGTCGGCATTGATGATGACCGTGCGGGTCCGCGTCAGGACGTCCAGATCGGCCGTCACGGCCCTGTAGGCGTTCCGGTCGATGACGGGGCGGATGGTGACGTCCCGCAGGCTGTTCATGCCCCGCAGTTCGACGTCCAGCGCGTCCCGGATCGCCTCGCCGTACCGCCTGCCGATGACACGGCCCTTGGAGGTGGCGGACGCCTCCGCAGCATCCATGGAACGGCGGAGGGCTTCGTCGACCCCCGAGAAGTCGAGAGCCCGGACCAGGGACTGGGACAGGGTCTTGCCCAGATCCCGGCCCAGACGATCCACACCGGGGGTCAGGGCCGCGTCGGCCCGAGGGATGAAGTCCGAGACGTCCGGGACGATCGAAGCGACGACAGATCCAACGACGGTGGACATCGCACCTCGATTCAGTTGTCCGGCCCGGCGGCCGGCTCAGGGGCCAGCGGGTTCCGGGGCCTGTTCGCAATCCGCTCGTGGAGCAGGCGCTCCATATCGGGGTCCGGCGGGGGAGGCCGGGTCGCCTGGAGATAGGTCCTCATGAGCCTGTCGAGCGCCTCGTCCGCCTCGATCTGGGCCAGGGAGCGCAGGTCCGGCAGCGGCCAAGGGGAGGACCGGGGCGGCCTGCCCTGCAAGTGGGAGGCCCAGAGGATCTGGATCATCTGCTGCATCAGGCTCAGCGAGCTGGCCTGCATGTAATCGCGCTCGGTCCACCGCCGACGGGCCAGGTCGTTGGACTGGGCGGCCATCGTCATGGAGTCGGATGGCAGCGCGAGGACGAACTCCCACAGCTCCAGCCAGGACATGGTCCCGGTGCCGGAGTCGTTGCGGTGGAACTCGTTGAGGGACCGCCCCGGGAAGTACCGGGCGATGTCCGCTCGCAGGTCGGAGGGGTGCTCCTCGATCAGTTCGAGGAGCTGCCGGACTTTCCCTCGTCCATGCCGCCCTCGTCCTCGCTCGTGATCAGCTCCATGATGTCCTGGAAGTCGCCGACGGTCAGGGTCGTGGCGAGCTGGTCGAAGAGCGCCTTGTCGTTGGCCGTCTGGCGGAGGACGGCGACGGTGCGCTCGATGCCGGACATCGCCTGGTCGTCGTCGACCGTGCCGTCCTCCTTGACGAGCGCACGGAGGCTGGTGAGCTGCTTCATCAGCGGCAGCGGCCACCAGGTCTGGCGCAGGAGCCGGACCACCTGCTCGTCGCCCTGCTCGTCCTCGAACTCGATCTCGACGTACTTGTCGCCCTCGGCCTCCAGACGCTGGGCGCGGATGGTCTCCAGCTTGAGGCGCTTGCGGTTCGGCTTGCTCATGGTCTTGCTCCTGCTCTCGCGGGTCTTCGCGGGTCGAGCACTGGTCGGGGCGCAGACCCGCGAAAAGGTCGCCCCGACCAGTGGTCAGAGGGATCAGGCCGGAAGGGCGACCTGTCCGAACATGCGGGTGATGGAGGAACCGCCGCTCGCGGCCGACAGCGTGGAGAACGTCAGGTCGAAGCCCGAGATCGAGTCGGTCTTGTACGGGCGGTCGCCCTTCTGGGAGACCTCGGCACGGGCGATGACGAAGCGGGTCGGCCGGGCCTTCTGGTCGATCATGTCCATCCCGATCGCGTAGTACTGCGGCTCGGGGGTCTGCGGGTCGTTGAAGGCCAGGAACTGGGTCCCGCCGCTGCCCGAAGAGGTCATGTCGGCGATGTCCACGGAGTAGTACAACGCCAACGTCCAGGCGTTGGTCTGCTCCAGGTTGATCTTGAACTGGGTCGCCCGACTGGTGACGATGGTGAGCACGGGCTCGGTCTCGCCCCACGCCTCGAAGGTCTGCCGGTTCTCGTTGAGGGTCTCGGTCAGACCGTCCTGGGTGCCGTACCCGAGGTCCACCCAGCCGGTGCCCCACGGGCTGTACGGGTCGGTGGGAGCGGTGGTGCCGACGGGGGCGACGACGAACGCGCCCTTGGTGGCAACCCTCAGCTCATTGCTGTCAGACATGAAGTCTCCTGAAGGTGAGTTCGCCTGGACGAAGATGGGCATCGCCCCTCCGTGCGGGCTGGAAGTGGAGCCTGGAGGGGCCCAGGCGAATTCGCGGGTCAGGCGGGTTGGACCCGGAGGCCGGCTGTGTAGCCGATGCGCGTGACCTCGGTGTTGGGCTCCTCGGGCCGGATGGTCGGCCCGATCTCCTCCCAGGTCCGCAGGACGGTGCCGTCGTCCCGGGTGGTGCCCTGCATGTCCTCGATCGCGGCCCGGAGCAGCGCCATGGCGTCGGTCGCCTCCACGCGGGAGGGCGCGAAAACATCCAGGGAGATGCGGGCGTCGTCGAACTGCCGTCGGCCGCCGAAGGACTCGCCGGTACGTGCACCACCGATGCGGGCGACCCAGACGAACGGCAGGGCGTCCGTGAAGTCCTGACCGCCAGGCCGCTTCGTGGCGGCCTGGTAGCCGAGGACGTCCAGGATCTGGTTGATGACCATCGTCTCGACGTCCGGGAAGACCAGAGCGGTCACCGCGGCCTCCTACTCGGTCGCCGGGGCGTCCTGGGTCTCGGCCTTGCGGGAGCGCTTGGTGGGCTCTGGAGCGGCCTGTACGGGCTCGACGACCTCGGGGAGGCGCCCGAGCCTCAGGACGGGCTCAGCGCCCTCCAGGTGGCCGATCCCGGCCCTCACGAGGTCCTTGACGGCCTCGTCCGGGACGTCCACGACGTCGCCGGGCTGTTGGCCCTGGTAGGCGAAGGCGAGCTTGAGCTTGGCCATGGGATCAGTCCCTTGCTGCATCGAGTGCGGTGGCGATGGTGTGGTGGGCGGGTCGGTTCCCGTCACCGAGTTCGAGCGCCTCCGCGTAATCGACGTCGGAGACCACGAGGACCTCCCCGTCGGGCCCGTCCTCGGCATGGATGGAGTCCCGGTAGCGCCCCGTCTGCACGGGAGCGGTCGACCGAGCGGCCTGCACCACGCGGCCGGCTCGCTCGTGAAGGTCTCGCTGGACGAAGTCCTCGTGGACGAGGGCCTCGATCGCGACCTTGTCCGGCTTGAAGGCGCCCATCAGCCCGTCACCAGCCGCAGCACGACCCGGATGTGGTCGAGCTGGGCGAGAGGCCCGGCTCCACGCTGGACCTGGGGCTTGCCCTGGACCTTGTACTCGATGCCGTCGACCTCGGCCCGGTCGACCGCCGTGACAACGGCCTCGGGCGGGAGGAAGACCTCCAGGTCCGTGCTGATCTGGTCGCTCTGCTGCTCGCTCTCGGAGGAGCTGAGCTGCTGCACGCGACCTCGGTAGGTCGTTCGCTCGGCGAAGGGCCAGTTGGGGACCAGGTTGTTCTGGCGGTCCCTCGTGGCATCGGGCCGGGTCAGGATCGTCACGTCGTCAGTGGGGAGGAGCAGCACGGCTCACCCCCACACGATCGGGAAGACGGGCAGGAGCCCCTTCACCTGGAGCAGGTCCAGCAGGTCCTGGGAGACCCGAGGCGTTCCGGGACCGACGACCGACAGGGCCCGGGTGATGGTCTGGTTGCCCAGCGACATCTGGGAGACGTTGGCGTTGGCCCCCGTCTCATCCCCGAGAGCAGCGATGTACTGGGCCTGGATGCAGACGGCCTCCCGGAAGACCGCCGCGAGCGCGGGGTCCGTGGGGAGGCCGTCGGAGTCGGTCTTGTACACCGCTCCCGTGAGGATCTGGTCGAGCTTTGTGGAGGCCCGGCTCAGCAGTCGGGCCGCATTCGCCGGGACCGGATCGGGGTCCAGGTACTCCGTGAACTCCTCGACCGTGGCGTACGCCATGACGCCTCCCGTCAGAGAGTCAGGCAGGCGACCGTGACGCTCGTGACCGACGACAGGTCGACGAACACGTTGTCCTTGCCGTCCGGCTGGTCGTAGGCGTCCGAGAACGGCCCGAAGAACTTGTCCGCACCGGCGGCCACCGTGGCGGTGGGAGCGGTGACGGCCTGACCCTCGACCGTGGCCCCGATCTTCAGGGTCACGGTGACCGAGGCGCCCGAGGCGTTCTTGACGTGCAGGAGCTGCTTGCCGCTGTTCTTGAACGAGACGCCCGCCGCGTCCGGGGTGACGTAGGTCGGGGCGAGGCCCGTGGTGGCGAACCTCTGGGGAGTGAGCGCGGTACGCGCCATGGTGGTCCTCCTGGACTACTCGGCGCCGTGGTAGCGCTCGATCAGGGCCTCCCGCGTGGCCTCTTCGGCCTCCTGCGGGTCGAGCCCCTGGTGGACTGCCCAGGCCACCCAGTCGGCCTTCGAGGAGCCCTTGTTGGGCTTCTTCGGGACCTCGTGGGTGACGTCGGGCTGGTCGGCCGGCTCAGTGAGCGGCGACCCGTCGGGGTTGACCCGGACGAGCCGCCCCTCCTTCTCGTCCCGGGCGTGCTGCTCACGGAGCGGGAGGTCCATCTCCCACACGTGGCCGCCCTCACCGAGGAAGAACGCGGTCTCGGCCATCGCTCAGATCCCCCGGGGGACCTTGAAGACGGTGATGGTCCCGGCGTGGCTCGGCTCGATGTCGATGTTGAGCTTGCCGCCCGCCTGCTGGAAGCGGGAGCTGGACAGCGGCCCGATCCAGGTCACACCGGTGTTGGCCGCGACGGAGGCGGTCAGGTCGCCCTGGCCACCACGCCACGCCGGAGGGTTGGAGCCGCCCGCCTTGATGGTCACGGTGTGGGCCGAGGAGTGGGTGTTGGTCACCCGGATGACCAGCTCCTCGGCGTGGACCGAGGCGAGGCTGATCTCGTGGTCGTTGGTGGCGTCCAGCGCGGTCCCGGCCGGGTCGGCCAGGGAGCCGTTGCCCACCAGGTTGGAGAAGGGCACGTTGGTGCGGGCCATGGTGATTACCTCTCAGAGGGTTCGGTGACGGTGGGCTGTCAGACCCGGGAGGCGGTCAGGACGGCCAGAGCGTCCGGGCGGATGACCTTGGCGCCGTAGAGGTGCAGGCCACGCACCGCCGACGCGAAGGTGGTCTCCAGGCGGAGGGTCTCCATCTCGGTGACCTGGTCCACGAAGGAGATGGCGCCGTTGACGCCCGCCGTGACGGCGTAGTTGTTCGCGCTGATGATCGGGACGGCGTTGCTCAGCAGGATGTTGAACCCGGCGGCGCGTCCGACCTGGCCGTTGAGCAGAGGCTCGGTCGAGCCGGACTTCTCCGCGTTGATGAAGTTCGGGCTCTTGAGCAGCAGGCCGTGGTACCAGGGCGGGACCACGGTGTACCGGCCGTTGGTCTCCACGTTGGCCTCGTCCAGCTTGACCTTGAGGTCGACCAGGGCGTTGTACGCGGCGTCGCCCGAGGTGATCGAAGTCGAGCTGATGACGTTCGCGGACTGGGCCTGGGTGTACATCCCGGCCACGAAGGTGTCGACCTTCTCCGCCATCTTCCAGGAGGCGGCGTCGGTGCGCTTGGCCATCTCGTCGCCCGCCTGGGCCTTGTCGACGTCGTCCACCTTGAAGGCGAAGTAGTCGCTCTGGTCGACCTTGAGGGCCATCTCGGCGTCGGCCAGGTCCTCGTACGTGATGGTGTCGCCGGTGTTGTAGGTCCGGACGGTGACGTCACCGAGCATCTTGATGTGCACGGTGTCACCGAGCTTCTTGATCTCGCCCTCGTAGTCGTGGTTCACGATCTGCGGGCCCGCGTAGACGAGCGCCTTGCGGAGGGAGACGAGGGCCTGGGCGGACCAGACCTCGGGCTTGAAAACCACGGTGATCTCCTAGTGGTCTCAGAGGGTATGGACGCGGCCTTGTGCACCTCGTGCGTCAGCCGGGGAATGACGAGGCCGTGTCCGCGAGGTCCGCTCGGGCCTGCGCGCGTCTCGTCAGGAGTTGAGGTAGTCCTTCAGGAGGCCGTCCTCGCGGGCCTTGACCAGCGCCTCGGGGGAGAGCGCCTTGACCTCGGCAGCGGTGAGCTGGCGCTTGCCGGGGCTCCCGTTGTTCATGTCGAAGCCGCCCTTGCCGGGCACCGGGGGAGCCGTCTGGGCCTTCAGCCGCGGGTTGCCCTCGACGGCCTTCTTGATGGCCGCCTCGACGTTCGCGGCGAAGGTGTCGGCCGAGGGGTCGAGCTTGCCGATGGCCTTGGAGAAGGAGGCGGAGTCGAGCAGCGCCTCAGCGTCGCCACCGTGCTTCCCGGCGGTCTGGAAGACCGCGAGCTTCACCGTGGCTTCTCGGGCCGTCTTGTCGCTCTCCTGGGCCTTCTGGGCGATCTGCTCGGGGGTGAGCTGCTTCTCCTCGCCACCACCGAAGAGCTTCGTGAAGTTGTCCATGAAGCCGGAGAACTTGGTCTCCATCTCGGTGCGCTTGGTGCGCTCCTGCTCCACCTCGGTGCGCAGGTTCTCGACCAGGCGCGCGGCCTTGGCGGGGTCGAACTCGCCCTCGAACTTGGGGGCCTTACCGGTGCCGCCGTCACCCTGACCTCCTGAGCCGGCCGGAGGGCCTGCCGGGGGCTGCTGCGGGTTCTGGGTCTCCGGGGCCTTGCCCGGGTCTCCTGCGCCCTGCTGCGGGTTCTGCTGCGGCTCGGTGGGGGTGCTCATGACGTCGTCCTCCTTGTGACGCTCGCCGAAGAGCCCGGCCACGCCTTGGCGACCGGGCTTCAGGGGTTGCGGGGGTTACTGCGGAGCAGGGGGCTCGAAGGCGGGCCTTGCCGCCGGGAGGGATGCCTGCTCTTCGGCCTGAATGGCCGTGATCTCCTCGTCCACCTGCTTCTTGGTCCAGGTGGGATGGAGCGTCTGCACGCGGAGGCGGAGGCTCATGGCCTTGGCCGAGACGAGGATCGTCAGCGTCTCCGCGAGGTCCTTCAGGGACGGCTGGACGGCGTCGGGGAACGCCACGTCGATCCCGGCCTCCGGGGCCGATGCGTGGCCGAATACCTCGCGGTCGATGCCCAGGAGGGCCTGGAAGAGGCTCTGGAGGGCCGGACGCCAGTACAGGATCTTCTGGTCCCGCGTGTTGAGGCTCTGCTCCTTGCGGGCCTGGGTCTCGTACGCGGTCTGGTCGGGGCCCTCGCCCTTGATGCCGAAGCTCTGCACCGAGTAGCCCGCGCTACGGACGATGTCCTCGAACAGCGCACTGAGCGCGGTCAGGTGCTCGTCGACCGCCAGGGTGAACTGGGAGACCGTGATGTCGGCTTCGAGGCCCATCACGCCCACGTAGACCTCGCGGTCCAGGTTGACCCGGGCGCCCTGTCCGGGGCCGTCGGTCTCCAACATCGCCTGGGGCACGTGGATGCGGGGCTTTTTGAGCCGAAGCTCGCGCTGGAGGCCCGTGTGCCATTCGTCGTACTCGTCCATGAGCCCTTCGAGCCCGGCGATGTCCGGGCGCCCCAGGTTCGCGGCGCACCGGATGCCGTACCAGCACCGGTTGGGCTTGACGTTCGGCACGTAGGCGGCCGTCATCCAGGGGATGTTCGTGAGGATGACGCCCTGCTCGCCGTGCAGCTCCGCGAGGTGCGCCGTGCCCTCGAAGGCGGACAGCGGGATGCGGTCGCCCAGCTCGGTGGGGGAGCCCTCGTACAGGCCGTAGGAGATCGAGCCGACCTCGTGGCACTCCAGGAGCCGGATGGTGGAGTCGTCGTCCTGGTGGAGCACGGTCCAGAAGGTCACGCCCGTGAGGCGGTCCCAGGACCAGGTGGGGACGGCGTTCTCCGGCCGTTCCGGGAAGAGCCAGGGACGGTCCGAGGCCGAGTTGTCCCAGACGACCTTCAGGTAGACGCCACCAAGGGCCGCACACAGTTCCGCGGCCTGCCGGAGGGACGCGTGCATGCCGTCCGTCTGGAAGGCGTCCAGCTCCTTCTGGGTGGCGCTGTCCGTCGCGGTGAACTTGGGCATCTCGCCAAAGAGCAGGTTGGCGCTCAGCTCGGCGATGTCGGCGGCCACCGGGGCGTGGAGCTTGGTCCGCAGGGTCCCGGGCTCCAGCGGGGAGCCCCAGAAGGTCCTGGCCACCGTGCTGGGGCCCGAGGCACCGTACGCCTTGTCGCTCGCGAAGAACGTCTGGGCCGTCGGTGTCGTGGCTGAGCCGGCCGAGCTGTAGACCGACGTCAGCGCGTCCGGGTCCCCGCTGTACCAGGCATTCCACTCGGTGAGCTTGCGGGCCACCGGGTCCAGCTCGGGCGGGGGCCAGAGGATCTTTCCACCAGCAGGCAGAGGCATCCGGGGTCACCCCCGTTCCTCTGTCGTCAGGCGGCCCGTCGGAGCTGGTGCTGCCAGAGCAGGCGCGTGGTTCGGAGGGCGTAGCGCAGGGCGTCCACGCCGTGGTCGTTCTGCTTGAGCGGGGCGTCGTGGCCGTCCAGGGCGGCCTTCGGGTCCCAGGTGTAGGAGTCCATCTCCTTGAGCAGCTCCCGGCACGAGCGGTGAATCCGGAGCTGGTCGTTCGCCAGGAGGTTCGAGACCAGGCGGATGCCGTTGATGACCTCGTTGTCGGCTGCCGTGGGGTTCAGGCCGTCCTGGAGGAGCTGGCTCTTGAAGCTCGCGGCGCTCGGGTCGACGACGACGTACTGAGGCCGTACGCGCCCGTGGCGGGGCACGTTGTCCAGCCACTGCACGATCCGCCGGGACGCCTCCGCCTGGGTCAGGGAGAGGCTCGCGGAGCCCTTGGCGTACCTGTGCTCGGAGACGACGTAGAGCCGTCGGTCATCGGCCAGGCCCACCAGGACCGCGTGGGTCGGGTTCGTGGCGCCGTAGTCGATCCCCACCGAGACCCACTTGCGGATCATCGGGAGGATGTCGACGACCTGAGTGGTGCTGTCGAACATGTCGTAGATCGCGCCCTGGGCGGCGACCCACTGACCGAGGACGAAGCGCTTGTAGAACAGTCCCGCGTTGCTCGCCTTGATGTGGGCGACGTACTCGGGGTCCAGGTGGACGTTGTCGTCCAGGACGAACGGGAAGACCTTCATGGACGCCCGCTGGATCGGGTCGTCGATGAACTTGGCCTTGAGCCAGTGGGTGGGGCTGTCGGGGTTCGTGGAGGCGTAGATCCGCGCTCCGGGGGCCCGCATGCGGGTCAGGAGCATGTCCCAGAAGTTCTCCGGGAGGAGCGTGGCCTCGTCCACGTACGCCCCGGCGCAGGTCATGCCTCGGATCTTGTTCTCGGCCTTGATGTCGTTCGCGCCGATGACGTGGACGAGTCGGCCGAAGATGCGGGCGGACGTGGCTCCGGGGGTGTAGTCGATCTGGTCCGCGAGTTCCCCGAAGATTTCGGGGTTCATCAGCGGCTGGAGGACGTTCCGGTACAGCGAGTCCCTGGTCTTGCCGATCATGACCAGCTCGCCCGTGGTGCTCGCCAAGGGGACGAACATCATCCAGGCCCAGGCCGAGGCGATGGTCTTCCCGGAGGAGACCGCGCCCTCCCAGAGGTTGATCCTCCGGTTGGCCGCCGCGATGCTCAGGATCTGCTTTGGGGAGAAGCGCTCCAGCAGGAACTGGGTACTACGAGCCGTACTCGTCGGCATCGTCGCCCCCAAGCTCCCGGGCGGCCGTCGTCATGGCCTCCCCGAGCGTTCTCAGGAGTCCCTGGGCCTCTTCCCGCCCGGAGTCCCCGGTGAGCTTCTCGGCGGCCATCAGGGCCTGTACGGCAGCCGCGGTGAGGTCCTTGGTCTCCCGGGCCGGGGGCTCGTCCACGAACTGCGCGTGGATCTCCCCGGAGTTGCTCGCGGCCGTCAGGAGGTAGCGGCTGCTCGTCCGGTCCATCTGCCGGAAGAAGTGATCCATCAGGACCTGTCGAGCGCGCTGACGCTGCTCCGTCAGATCGACCTGACGGGCCTCGGTCGCTGCCCTCGTGGCGGAGCGATCGAAGGACAGCCCGAGGCGCTCAGCCCATCGGCTGATGGTCACCTGCGGCCGGCTCATGGCCTCCGCGATGGCGTTGCGGGAGAGGCCGTCAGCGTGGAGCTGACGCAAGCGGTCCTGCTCGTCCTCGGTGAACGGATTCCTGGCCATGGAGCCCCCTCTCGCGTACGCGCGGGTGACACATGGACCGGTCCGTCATGACGGGCGTCAGGAGATGAAGTCTCGCTCCAGGTTCTCCGGCAGCGGGACCAGCTCGGTGAGCTTGAAGGCCGCCATGACGCCAGCGTCCGAGAAGAAGACGCCCATGGAGCCATCGCGGAGGCGACAGACGGTGTGGAGGTAGTTCAGAGCGTTGTCGACGGTGAAGTCCTTGAACGCCTCGGTACCCGGGTGCTGCATCTGCACGGACCGGAGAGCGGCCTTCACACGAGCCGTGGACTCGTCCCCCTGGCGATGAGCGTCCCAGTTCTCCTGGGCCCACTTGACCAGCTCAGTTCGCTGAGGCTCCGAGGCAGTTCCGTCCGTCTGGAGTACTTGCATGGTGATGGTGGGGGTGGCCATGAGGCCCTCCAAGGATTCGCGGGTCAGGTGGTGATGACGCCCGTCAGCGCCGTGCGTCGTTGAAGGACTTCTGGGCCGTGTCGATGGCCTCTTCCTCGTCCCCGCCCTCGTTGAGGGTCCGCTCGTACAGCCGCACGGCGTCAGCGAAGTCGCACAGCTCTCCGACGGTGATCCGCATCGGGGCCTCGGAGGGATCGCTCTCGCGGGGGTCCGTCATGGTCGCGAGGTCCGCCCACAAGGCGAGCAAGTTGACGTCAGCGATGGCCACGGGCCCTCCGATGGGTTCCGGATCTTAAGTTCAGGCGGCGATGGCGAGGGACCGCGTAGCGGAG
Source organism: Streptomyces sp. NPDC002574 (assembly GCF_042889545.1). Lineage (NCBI taxonomy): Bacteria > Bacillati > Actinomycetota > Actinomycetes > Kitasatosporales > Streptomycetaceae > Streptomyces > Streptomyces sp. NPDC002574. The sequence continues at coordinate 600,925 of NZ_JBIARB010000001.1, read as the reverse complement.
GCCCGCGTCATCCCCTTGGAGCGCGTCGCGGCTTCCGCTCGGGCGACGTCACCGAGTCGGAAGAGGTACCGGCCCTGGGCGTTCAGCCCGCCGGGCTCCAGGTGGCCCCTGCGGACCCAGCTCCGGAGCGTCTGGATGTGGACGCCCGCGAAGAGCGCCGCCTCCTGTGCCGTCATCCAGTCCTCGTCACCCGTCATGACGCCCTCCAGGAAACGCGAAAGGCCCCGAACTCCTCCAGGGGAGTCGGGGCCTTTCACCAGGCATAGTGGTGCTGCTGACACGGAGTATGCACCTACATCATTTGAAGATGCAAGAGCTTCTCGTGACGGCCTCTGACGGGGTGCCTGACGCCCGTCGATCAGTTGCCGTGAAGGCGATCGAGAAAGCTATCCGCGTATGCCTGGAGATGCTGGAAGGCCCCCTCCGGGTACGGGTGCTTCTCGGCGAGTTCCCGTAGCCGGATGCCGTAGGCGTTGATCCACCCCACGTAGGCCCCGAACTCCTTCTCCTGGGCGGCCGTCAGCTCCTGCTCGATCGTCCGGTAGTCCTCCAGGTACTGGGCCTCGCTCTGCTCCTCGGTCATGACGCCGCCCGCTGTCCCTGCTGCTGCCCGTCCTGCTCCCGGGCCGGCTGCTCCTGCGGCGGGTAGTGGCCCCCGCGCTCCGCGTCGTACACGGTCTCGAAGCGGGAGTCCGGACGGCTCTCGGGGGCGGTGCTCATGTTCTTGTTCAGTGCCATGATGCTGGTCCTGTCTTCGTCAAGGGGATGGGTGAACCGGGGCGGTCGGGATGCTTGGCGGCTGTCGACCGCCCCGGGGCTTGAGCTACTCCGGCGGGTTCGCCTTGACCTCGGCGACGAAGGCCGCCGTCTCCTCCTCGGTCAGGACTCCCTGGCGGATCGCCTCGGAGGCGGAGAGGCAGATCGTCCGGGCGTACTCGGGATTGCCCTCGGCCATCGCCTGCTGGTACTGCGCGAGGTAGTTCATGGGTCCTCTTCTCTCGTTGCTGATCAGTTCTTCGGGGGCTGCACCACGGTGTGGCGACTGGGACCGTCCTCGGGATGAAGCACGACCGCAGCCCCTCCCCCGATGTCTTCCTTGCGGTACGTAGTAGCTGTAGCTGTAGCCGCGTTGACCTGCGGATCTACACCGCTACCGGGGGTCCCGGAAGGGGCGGGGGAGGGGCTCCCCGGGATGTCCTTCCGGTGGACCCCCACGGCCACCCCGACACCCGGCACCCGGACGGAGTGGCGCGTGGGGACGCCCGCGGCCTTCAGGAGCGCCTTCACCTCCGGGACCGACCACTGGCGCCCCGGGATCTCCTTCTGGAGCTGTGCGGCGACGGCCGAGAGGTGGACTCCCTTGCGGTCTCCGGTCAGCTCCCAGAGCAGCTCCACGAGGTCGTCGGGGTGGAGGTCGGGAGCGTCCTTGCCCTGCTCTCCCTGAGCCGGCCGCCCGGCCCTCCAGGCCGCGATGAACCAGACGATGGCGAAGAGCCACATGAACGATCGGGAGGCCGCAAGGAAGGTCCAGACGATGCCCACGGGGAAGCCGAGGAAGAGCACGCGGACCACGAAGTCCGAGACCTTCTCCCCGGCCTTGAGCCACGTGGCAACGCCCCGGGCCATGCCCCACCCGAGGACGCTGCTCCCCCGGGCGAGGCGCTCCATGACGGCTCGGAACTTCTCCATCACATGACCCCTGTGACCTTGTCCCCGGCCCAGTTGAAGACCGTGACGACGGCGGAGGCGGCCACCCCGGAGAACCCGGCGCTCAGGCCGAGCATGACGCCGCAGATGACGCCCGAGACGACCCGGCCATGGAAGAGCTTGCCGCCGCTCCGCCAGACCGCGATCAAGCCGATGACGTAGACGACCAAGGCCGCGCACCCGCCCGGGGTCAGGGCGTTGTGGCCGGAGCGCGTCACGGACGGCGTGCTGGAGCCCGTGACGGCCGTCAGCGACCAGTCCCCGAGGAGGTTGCCCGCGCTCAGGAGCATCGTGGCTCCGGTGCCCAGGACGCCTCCGGCGGCCGTGACGCACAGCATCCCGAGGGCCACCGAGGACAGGAGCGGGATCAAGGTCTTCGGGTCCCGTCCGCCTCCTCCACCAGCAGCGGGGCCCACCTTCGGGCCGCCTCCCCCGGTCCGCCACCAGCGCGAGAGGTGCCAGGCCAGGATGGACAGGCCGATTGTGACGCCGCCCAGGGTGACCGTGGCGGTCGTGACGGTGATCATCGGCCACCGCCCGTCATGATGTCGACGACGCTGGAGAAGACGGGCAGGGCCAGGAAGCCCCCGAGGACGGCGATCCAGAGCAGGGTCCGGCTGAAGAAGCCCCGGTGGTGGGCGAAGCGGACCAGTGCGATCACCAGTCCGGCCCCGGCCATGAACCAGGCGCCCTCGATGCTCTGCTCGCGCTGGACGTCGTGGAGCGCGGAGGCCCAGATGTTCGCCGGGATGAAGGCCGCCGTGGCGGCTCCGAGGTTCTTGCCGATCTTCATCCAGGAGAAGTCCCAGCGGGACTCCTCGGTGTGGGTCAGGTGGACGTGGATCTCGGGCTCGGTCCAGGCGGCGTACCCGGACGGCTCGGGCGGGTCAGGGGTCTTGTTGTCGGTCATGGCGTCCTCCGGCGATGTGGAGCGCGTGCGCAATCAGGTCTGTGGGGGCCGCTCAGGCGGCCATGGCCTCGGGGAGGTCCCGGAGGTGGGGCTCTGCGGCCTCGACTCGCTTCCGGGCCTCGCGGGCAGTTCCCTCGGAGCAGGGGAGGTTGGCGTCAGCGAGGGCCCGGACCATGTGACGGGTCAGCGGGCGGCAGTTGCCGAGTGCGTCGTACAGGCCCCGGATCACGGCGTCGATCTGCTCTCGCTGGGTCGGGGGACCCTCGGGCTCCTCCGGCTCCATGACGGGCGTCACGGGCTCCTCGACCTCGGGGGCCTGGACAGGCTCCTGGAGGCCCTGGAGGGGCTCCGGCTCCTCGGCCTCCACCGGGGGCGTCACGGGCGCTACTGACGGCACTGGCGGAGCCGTCAGGACGCTCTGACGCGAGACGAGGTAGTCGTGGACCTGGCGCATCAGGACGCCGAACGCGAGCAGGGCGGCCACGGGCGGGACGGCGGCCACGATGTAGTCGAGCGGGTCGTCACTGACGCCCACCCCGGCGACGTTCAGGCCGATCGAGCCCAGTGAGCCGGCCGCCGTCAAGGTGATGGCTGCCCAGTCCACTCGGTGCATCAAGGAGGCCCGGAGGATAAGCAGTTCGCCGATGCCGATGAAGGCGTCCACGGTGGCTGGCCAGGCCCAGGCCCGCTCGCCGTGCAGGCGGTGAGCGGTGGCCAAGTCGTGAAGAGCTTCGAAGCTCAACCAGAACGAGACGACGGTCAAGGCGGTCGTCAACGCGGCGGCACCAGCGGTCAGCCACACCTGGGTGGCCCCGTTGGCGCGTAAAGTCTTCTGCCCGCCCTGGCCCGAGGGCAGGACGGTACGGTTTTCATCAGCCATGGCGAGTTGCCCCTCGCTGTGGTTAGGGGACCGGGCTCTTGCTTGGCGGCTGGCCCGGTCCCCGCTGCGGTTTTCGGTTATGTGCCCAACAGATTAGCGGTCCCCGCTGACGGGCGTCAGGGGTTGACGCCGTCATGTGCCCAACAGCTCCTGGAGACCCCGGACTCGGTCCTTGATCAGACGGTCGTAGTCGTGGTCGTCGAACTTGACCGCCGGGCAGTCCCGGCACTGGGCCGCCCACCCGCTGGCCTCGACCTTCATCAGTCGCTGCTCACCGCACGAGGGGCAGAGGACGCCCAGGATCGCGACCCGCCTCGGCTCCGTCAGCGTGATCCGCTTCGTGGCCGTCAGCAGCTCCTGGATCTCCTCGAAGAAGTCCGGGACCCAGTCCTGTTGGGAGATCCAGTCCAAGTGGTCCGTCAGCCGCCGCGTCATGGACGTCACGTCCCGCCTGACGGTCATCAGTCCCTCGGTGTACCGGGCCGACAATCCGCGCTCGTAGCTCACCGCCTCGCACCACCCCTCCAGGACCGCCGCGAAGGGCGTCGGGCCCACCTGGTCGCGCCCGTCAGTGACGCTCTGACGGGCTGCCGGACCGAGCATGTTCAGGGTGTCCTCGCGCCCCGGGAGAGGGGCGTGGAGACGCTTCCCGCCCCGTCCGTCGCCGGGCCCTCCCTGACGCGGCTGACGGCTCGCGAGGAGGTACGCGTACTGCTCGGGCAACTGGGCGAGGACGCCGCGGATTCGGCTGAAGCACTGGGGGCAGGTCCTCGACTCCTGCGGCGTTCCGCAGATGAAGCACTCGTAGATGCTCATGTTCACGGGGTCACTCCCATCTCGATCAGTCGGAGCTTGAGGGCGTACTCGCCCCGGGTGGCCCCCTCGGTGATCTCGGGGGCCTGGGAGAGGAGCTGGTGGATGCGCTCCTCGTCTCCCTCGCTGGCCTCGTGGATCAGCCCGAGGAGGACCCCGAGGTCCATGACGGCCTCGGGGTCCTTCGTCAGGGCGTCCGCCAGGGCGGTCAGCACAGGGCCTTCTCGCGCCACGTCAGGGCGTACTTCAGGCAGTTGGACTCGGACTTGTGGCTCGGCCCGCAGCCGGGCTTGTGGCGGCCCGAGTAGCTCCAGGCCATCGAGTCCGCTGACGTCAGGTGCTGCCGGTAGGCCCTCAGGCCCTGGAGCTTGACCCCGAAGCCGTGGAGCCGGATGCCGTCGGCCGCCAGGGTCTCGACGACCGCCCCGATCTCCCGGGTGCCCTGCCGTCGGCAGACCGAGCCGATGCCCACCGTGGGCTCCGCGAGGAGGTCGACGCCCCTCGCGACGTACTCGTCCACACAGAGCCGGTAGTCGCTGAGGGTCCAGCCCTGGATCACCGGGACGATCGGGAGGTCCGGGGCCATGTCCCGGAGCCGCTCGAAGTTCTCGACCGTCCGGCGCTGGTGGTCCGCCACGGTGAGCCCGGTCCGCCGGAGCATGAACGGCTCGACCATCCAGTCCTGAGGAGCTGCCCAGGCGAGGTTGCCTATCTCGTCCCGGTACCGCCGCACGGCCCGGATGTAGTCGGCCGGCTCGGTGGTCCAGCCGCCGTACATCGACAGCTCGGTGAAGCCGCCGGAGTCGAGTGCCCAGTCTGTGCGGGCCCTCGGGAGGGTCCGGCGCTTGGTGAGACGGCGGTGGGAGACGAAGAGCGGAACCTCCGTCGTGGCCAGCCAGGAGGGGATGTGGGTCCCCAAAAAGAAGACCGTCACGCCGCCACCGCCGGTTCGAGGGACTCCCCGGTGACGGCCTCCACCACGGCGCTCATCAGGATCTCGGAGGCCGGAGGAGTCACCGCGTTGCCCAAGAGCCTCGTCGACTCACGCTTGTTGCCGAGGATCTCGTGATCCGGGTCGAAGCTCATGGCCCGAGCGATCTCGGGGACCTGGAGCATGCGGAGCGTGCAGTCCTCCACGCGGGCCTGCTGCTCCACGAGGGCGAAGCGGTCGACGGTGCTCAGCGCCCCGAGCGGAACGTCCACGGTCTTGGCCCGCCCCGTGGAGTAGTAGGGCACCACTAAGGCGTGGTGGAACCCTCCGGCCGTCACGGTGGCCAGCGGGTCCGATAGCGGCCTGTGCTTGCTGTTCCCGCCCCGAAGCTCCGCGACGAACGCCGGGGTGAAGAGCACGGCGCTCTCCCGGCGGGTCGTCTGGGTCCTGCCGGGCTCGTCCAGGGGCTTGGCGAGCTTCCCGTCCCTGCCCTCGGTCGGGATCATCATCGGCCGGGCGTACCGCTTGAGGCCGTCCTCGATCCGCTGGAGGGTCTTGGCGGCCAGCGGCTTGACCCTGTCGCCGATGCGCTGCCCCGGATTGGTCCAGTCGACAGCCGTGGACGCCGGGAGGGCCTTGGGCTCCACCACGAGGGCGCAGCCGGGCTCCGGGCACAGGAAGTAGTACTGGCTCCTGAACCTGCCCCAGGGCTCGCCCTTCTTCTTGAAGAACTGGCGGCCCCGCACGGTGCCGTGCTCGGAGCACGTGGCGAACGGCCTGGTCCACTTCTCCACGTCGATCTTCCGGCCGACGCTCTTGTGGACGTACAGGAAGTACACGCGGTCCCGGCTCTGCGGGCTCCACAGGGCCTTCCGGGCGTGCGCGTGGGCACTGTTAAGGAAGACCGGGATCAGGTCGTAGCCGAGGGCCTCCATGGCCTTCCGCCAGGCCGGGAAGAGCACCCAGCGGCAGACGTCCACCACGTTCTCGGTGACGCCTCCGAGGACCGGACGTCCCCGGTTGATCATCGCCTCCAAGTAGCGCGGGACGTCCCACATGGTCGCCCTCGAACGGGCCCCCGCCTCAGTGGGCAGGACATTGCCCTCCCAGTCGGGGATCTGGTCGTCCTGGGCCTGCTTCTTGCCCTGGGCGATCGAGTGGTTCGTACAACTCGGCGAACTCCACAGCAGGTCAACCGAGGGGTACGTACGGAAGTCGACCTGGGAGAGGTCCGCGCAGCGGTGCTCGGCCTTGGGGAAGTGGAGCTGGTGGGTCTTGACCGCAAGATCCCAGTGGTTGGCCGCCAAGCGCAGCTCCACCCCGGGGACCTTGATGACCCCCGAGGCGGAACCGCCCGCACCGGCAAAGAAGTCGGCAGCGGTCAGGGTCACTGGCCATCCCCCTTGACGTCCAGAGAGGGACCGCGGCGGGCCTTGCGGAGCGCCTCCTCCTCGGTCAGGTCGGTGTGGAAGAGGTCCTCCAGGGCGTTCCCGCCGGTGGGCTGACCGTCCGTGCCGTACGTCGGGACGTCCTTGAGCTGCTCGCCGAAGTTCTTCACGAAGGCATGGCTGAAGGCGTCCACGGTGTTCATGAAGAACTCCTGGCCCCACGGAGAGCAGGACAGGAGCCACGGGAGTCGGTCCGAGGAGACGAGCCAGTCCCCGGCCGTCGACCACTGGGCTCCACTGCTGTCGGGCTTGGCCTCGGGGTCGTCCATGATCAGGTCAAGCTGGAGGTCGACGTAACCGCGCAGCCCCTCGTACCCGAGCCGGCCGTCTCCGCGCTCCTCGTCCGCCCGGCGCTGGTCGACGATGTCCCACTGGTACTGCCTCTCGGCCCACTCATGTGCCTTCGGCAGGGACCACCCCAGCTCCTCCGCGCACTCGCTGAGCAGGACGTACTTGGCGTCGTCGCTCTCGAAGTGGACGGGCACGCACCCGAAGCCCGCGAGGTCGAACGTCATGCCGAAGACGGGCCTCAGGGGCGTGTGGCGGACAAAGGCGTCGATCCGCTTGAGCATCCGGACGCCCTGCTCGGTGGGGCCTTCGTTGCAGAGGTGATCGTCGTGGCGGTCCAGGACCACTCCGACGAAGCGCATCAGGTTGGCGGTCGTCAGGTCGTAGATCATCGGGCGCTCCGCTTCCAGCGGCGCACGACCGCGATGATGAGGCCGAGGCAGATCCCTGCGGCGATGGCGTGGAGCGCGAGGGTGATGATCATGCGCCGTTCTCCTGCTTGAAGATGTCGACGGAGGCCCAGAACGCCTCCAGTGCTGCGGCCTTCTCGTCGCCGTGCAGCTCCACGAGGGAGCCGTCCTCCTGGCGCTCGAAGACCCGGATGGGGCGGCTGACGACGGACTCGATCACGCCGTCCGAGTGGACCCGGATCTCCTCGATCTGCTCCGGGCCGTTCGTGACGATCAGGCCGTCCAGGGCGCTCATGACGTCTCCTCGGAGACCCAGACGCCGTTGACCCGGCGGATCAGGCCCTTGGCCTCCAGGGCCGTCATGGCCCGCATGACGGTGCCCCTGGCCATGCCCAGCACCTCGGCCACCGGCCTCACGGCCTGGGGGTCCGAGACGGCCCGGAGGTACGCCCAGACGGCCTTGGAGGTGTGCTCCAGCTCGGTGTCCGTCATGACCGCGTGGACTTCGTCAGCGGCCAGGGGAGCAGTGCTCAGGCGCGTCATCAGGCACCTCGCCGGATCATCGAAACGATCTCGGCCTCGGTGGGGGCCGGAGCGATGATCCGGGGTGCGGCGGCCGGCTGGGCCTTGGCCGCCTCCTTGTCGAGCTTCTGGCGGATGGCCTCACGGCCCATCGGGGTGATGCGCATGGTCGCGTGCCAGCAGTCCGGCCGGGTGTTGTGGGGGTACTTCTCCTCGCCCAGGACCAGGTAGTCCGTCCGGTGGGCGTAAGGGGTGTACTGGGTGCTTCCGCACTCCCGGAGCTTCTGGAAGGCCCACCGCCACTCGTGGATGATCCGGCGGCGCAACTCGCCCTCCATGACCTTCCGCTCGGGCGTGGACAGCTCCTTGGCCACCTCGCCGACAGTCCGGTTGGCGCCATGCTGGATCAGGTCGTCGTAGACCTCGGCCTTCGGCGTCAGCTCCTGGACCACGGCAGTGGCGGAGGCCAGCTCGGCCTTCAGGCTCTCGGCCCGGTCGTGCTCGTCAGCCGCGAACCGCAGAGCCTCGGAGAGGGTCTGCGGGATCTGGAACTGCGGAGCGGCGTGCTGGGCCTCCTCGACGTCCAGGAGGTACGTCCGGATCTGCCGGGACACCTCGGACTTCGTGAGGAGCTGGCCGATGTTGAGCACGGCCTTGCGGGTGAAGAGGGCGAGGGACCGGGCCATCGGGCTCAGCCCCAGATTTGCGGGTCCCCCGAAGGGACTCGCAAACTCGGTCAGCTCCGCACCGCGCAGAACTCGGTATCCGCGCTCCTCCAGCTCCGCTCGGTTGTCCTCGACAACCGACTTGATGGTCTCCACCGGCACCTCGAAGTAGGTGGCCACCATCTGGGTGGTGACGTGGAAGCCGTTCGGCAGGGTAACGAGGGCCTTGACCTTGTCGAGCACGTCCGTGCGCTCGATGGTCTGGTCTCGCAAGGAGCGGGACTCGATGAGTACCAGCTCGTTCGTGGGGCCGCTTTGCATTGGCGGTATCCCTCCGACTCAACACACGGAGGCCATCCCCGTGTGGGGAACTGCCTCCGGAGGAGTCGTTTCGCCAAAATGGCGGTCAATCGCTTGGTGCGATGCGACAACAATAGCACTTGCTGGGTTACGGATGGGCCCTTCGCTCAATATGGAAACGCTCCAACAATCCTGTGTGCGAAGGATTGTTGGAGCCCTGTAGAAGTTGGCCAAGGTGCTATACGCGTGCGTATCCTGACCCCCAGACACGACAAAGCCTCTGGGCTGCGTAACCCAGAGGCGGTGTCAGGGAATTTAAATTCCCGGTTGGTCCAGGAGGCTCCTACACCTCCGAGACCGGCAGCTCCACCCACGTCCAAGCACGAGGAGCCACCGTGAAGTTGTCCTCTGATTCTAGCGTCCAGGACGCTGCGGGTCGAATCACTCTCCAGGAATTCCCGGAGGGCCTCCCCGCGATTCTCTCGGTCCTGCTGGACCACCCCGAGGCCACTCCGGAGTGCCGGATCGCCTTCTCCCTCCTGTCCGGTCCCGTCCGGGGCATCCGGGCCCTGTCCATCGCCTCGGGCCTTCACCAGGAGCAGGTCTGGGAGATCACGGCCGGGTACGACGGCGGCCTGTCCCCTCACGGTCTCGTCCGGACCATCGAGCGCGGGACCTCCTGGACCTCCGAGGGCCGGGAGAAGGGCTCGTACGCCCTCGCCGAATCGGTGCGGCTACCGCACACCAAGAGCACTACCTATAAGAACCCCCCTACCCCCCTGGGGGAGGAGACCCTGAAGGGTCTGAAGGACCTTGGTACTTACCGTGTGCGGTACGCGCACCGATTCTCCGAGCAGGCCGTGATGGACCTGGCGAACCCGGCCCTGGACCTCTGGAGGGGACGGGACAAGGGCGAGCTGGGCGGGGAGGGCTGGCGGGTCGGGGTCCTCCTGGGCTTCTCCACCGTGGACCTGTCCGCCAAGGAGTGGGCCGAGCTGGCCGGAGGGACCGACAAGGCCAAGCGCCTGGCCAAGAAGCTGGAGAAGCACGGGGTCCTCGCCCGGACCGGGAAGGCCCGAGCGACCCGGTACGCCCTGGACTGGTCAATCCAGCTCCGGATGGTGGAGGAGAACGCGGAGGACCTGATGTCCCGGGTGAAGAAGCTCCAGAACGACCACGCCAAGGAGCAGCGGCGCATCCAGCGGCCCCTGACGGCTGACGAGCTGGAGGTCCGTCGGAGGGCCAAGAGCCCGGCCCAGTACGCCGCGTACCTCCAGGACGCCCTGGACGAGGCGGAGAGCCCCGAGCACCGGAAGGACCTGGGGAAGCTCCTCCACGTCTTCGCCGGGGCCACGGAGGCCGACTGGAGGCGCTGGATGGAGCTGGACGAGCAGCCGGAGCCCGGCATCGTCCCGGACACTGTGGCGGGATTTGCGACTCCGCCGAACGGAGTCGCAAACGCCCGGCCGGCTCGGGAGGCCGCGGTGGTCCAGGAGGACCCGGAACTCCTCGCGAGGGTCGCGGAGATGCGGAAGCGCATCGTGGCCTGGTCCTACGCGTGACCTCCCGATGGCGTCAGGAGGCCCTGGAACGGCACGGGTTGACCGAGACCCCCGACGGTCTCGACGTGACGCTCCGGGGCTACCAGAGGGCCATGCGGAGGGCCTTGGAGCTGAGGGCCGAGGGGAACGAGGAGGCGGCCCGGATGCTCTCCCTGGCGGCCGATGACCCGGCCCGCTGGGAGTACGCGAGATGTGTCCAGCTTGAGGGGTACTGGGCAGAGATCCACGAGTCAGGAATTTAAATTCCGAGCCCTCTCCTAGGATTGTTGGGGAGTTCGACAGGCCGGGGAAATCCGGTACGCTGAAAGCTCACAGGCCCGCTCCGGAGGAATCCGGGGACGGGCCTTCCGGCTTCTCTGGAGCCGGACGATTTTAAATTCTGTTTGGAGGAGGGGGAGTCCCATGGCCAGCACCTGTTCGACCTGCGATGACGGACGCTACGACTGCCCGCCGGTGTGCCCGTTCATCCCGCCCGGCGGAACGACCGAACAGGCCATGGCGGACCTCGCGGTGGATTACGAGCCCGAGCCGTTCGACGGCGACGGCCGTCTGTAATTCGGAGGGGGACATCAATGTCTGAGTGGAACCAGAAAGCCCTGTACGCGACCGACGACGGCGACCGGGTGACCCTGCTGGAGCTGGACGGTCAGTGGGCCATCTCGTGGTCCTCGGAGCACCCCCGGCCGGACACCCAGGTCGTGGAATACGGACCGCACGGCGGGAAGGCCGTCCAGGTCTTCATCGACAGTCGTGAGGGCAAGACCCTGACCTTCGACTCCCGCGAGCAGTGGCAGAACGGAAGTGTCTGACGTGGAGCAGCTCTACGAAGTCACGGTCTTCTCCAACGACTTCGAGTTCAACCGCACGAACGGCGTCGTCTCGATCTCTTCCCAGCTCACCCAGGAGGCCGCGGTGGCCCTGGTGGAGCGCGAGAACGAGAAGGGCCGCTACTGCAAGATGGAGCCGATGTTGTGAGCGGCCAGTACGTGTGCGGCGAGTGCGGCGAGGCCGCCCAGAACGTTCCGCCCCTGCGGTGGACCCCGGCGTACGGGCCGGCTCCCGAGTGGAGTCACATGGATGGAGAGTGCCTGTGCCCTGTCCCGGGGACTCTCCACGACGGCAGCACGGGCATGGTCCCGGGCCAGCCGGAGCCCGTGTGATGGAGACGCCGAACCTGCACACCTACGAGGAGGCCGCCGCGATACTGCGGCAGCCCTCCGACCGGTGGCTCCGGCGGAACCTCTCGAAGCTCCCGCATGTAAAGGTCGGCCGCCAAGTCCTGTTCACGGACGAGGACCTGGAGTCGATCCTCAAGATCTGCCGAGTCCGCTCGGCTCCTGCGTCCGTCCCGGAAGCTCCCCCCGCTCCGGTACCGACGGGGCCCCTCCCCGGGCTTGTCCCCTCCCGGGCACGGCGCCGTCGCTGACGGACACGACGAAGCCCCTGACCGTTGCTCGCTCACGGTCAGGGGCTTCGTGCTGCTCGGGGTCAGGACGCGATGCGCAGGGCCGGACGTTCGCCCGTCATGGCGGCCTCGACAGCGGCGGCCACCTCGTCATCGAGCTGCTGCACCAGGTGCCCGTACCGGTCCACGGTCGTGGTGATGGACTCGTGGCCCAGGCGGGCCTGGATGGCGGGCAGGGGGACGTTGGCCGCGATCAGCCAGGAGACGTGGGTGTGCCGGAGGTCGTGGGGCCGGGGCTTCTTCGTGAGGCCGCTGTCCTGGGCCAGGGAGACCGCCGGGGTCCACCGGCGGTGGAAGAAGTTCCCGTGGCGCCACGGGTTGCCCCAGGCCGTGGTGAAGACGAAGTCCTCGGCACGCTTCCCGGCGATGTTGCGCTCCAGGATCTCCACCAGGGCGGGGGAGAGGACGACCGAGCGGCGGGACTTCTTCGTCTTGGGCTTGCCGAGCAGGAAGGTGTTGTCCTCCTGGCGCTTCCAGGCCCGCTGGACCCGGAGGACCTTGTGGGCTCCCCGGATGGTGATGTCGCGGACCTGGAGGGCGGAGATCTCGCCCCAGCGCAGCCCGGTGCCCACCATGATGTCGATCAGGTCCACGGCGTCGCCCTTGCAGATCTTGCCCATGGCCTCGCGGACGATCGTGAACTCCTCCCGCTCCAGGAAGACCATCTCGTCCACGATCCCGTCGTCCGTGCGGGGGAGGCGGGTACGGGAGCAGGGGTTCGCGGCCCTCAGGGCCGGCTGGGCCTCGACCGCGCTCTGGAAGATGCCGTACAGGAGGCCGTGGAGGTTCGCGATGGTCTTCGGGCTCACCGGCTTGCGGACCCACGCCTCCTTGTTCTTCTTGTCGCGCTCCCCGGACTCCAGGGCGTTGACCCACCGGCGGATGTGGTCGGGCCCGATGGCCTCGGGGGAGCAGACGTCCTTGTCCCCGAACCAGGGGAGGAAGTGCCTCTTGATGTCGCGGCGGTAGTCGTGCCGGGTGCGGACCTCGACGCCGGTGAGGGTCTCCACGAAGTGTTCGGCCCACGTGGCGAAGGTGATGACCTTCTTGCCCTCGTCGCCCTCGCCCGGCTGGACGAAGCCCTCGCCCTTGACCCACCCGGGAGGCCAGTGCTGATTGTGTGCGTCCACGAGGGCCTGGAACTGCTTGGCCTCCGGCTCGGAGTCGAAGACCTCCGCCTGAGGGGCGCCGTCACGGGCGCCGCCCTCGCGCCAACGAACCTGATGTGCGGTGCTGCCGTCCTTGCGGACGCGCTTACGGATGCTCGCCATGTGGGGACCGTAGGGCCCTTCTCAAGATCCCGGGTGGCCACTGGTGTGGCCACCGAGGAAACGAAAGAGGCCGCTGACCGGCTTTCCGCTGGTCAGCGGCCTCTTTTCAGAGGGTGAGTGACGGGACTCGAACCCGCGGCATCCTGGACCACAACCAGGTGCTCTACCAGCTGAGCTACACCCACCATGACCGGCGCTTGTGTTTCCTTCGCACCGGCCGAGGAAAAGTGTACAGGGTCCGGGAGGGTGCTCGCGCCTACGTTTCCCGCGGGTCGGTCACTTCGCCGTTTCCGCAGGCAGGACGTGCTTCGCGGCGATGGCGCGGGCGGTGTCCGTGTCGGGTCCCGGCTGGGGGACGAAGACGGCCTCGCGGTAGTAGCGCAGCTCCGCGATGGACTCGCGGATGTCGGCGAGCGCGCGGTGGTTGCCGTTCTTCTCGGGGCTGGCGAAGTAGGCCCGCGGGTACCAGCGGCGGGCCAGCTCCTTGATCGAGGAGACGTCCACGATCCGGTAGTGCATGAACTGCTCGAGCGTCTGCATGTCGCGGGCGAGGAAGCCCCGATCGGTGGAGACGGAGTTGCCGCACAGCGGCGCCTTGCGGGGCTCCTTCACGTACTGGCGCACGTAGTCCAGGACGAGCTTCTCGGCCTCCTCCAGCGTCACGCCGCCGTCGAGCTCCTCCAGCAGCCCGGAGGCGGTGTGCATCGTGCGGACGATGTCGGGCATGCTCTCCAGCGCCTCCGCGGGGGGACGGATGACGATGTCGACCCCCTCCCCGAGCACATTGAGCTCAGAGTCGGTGACGAGTGCCGCCACCTCGATCAGAGCGTCCTGGGCCAGGGAGAGCCCGGTCATCTCGCAGTCGATCCACACCATCCGGTCGTTCATACGTCTCACCCTACGGGGCGATCCCGCGGAGCAGGCATAGCCGCGTTCCGACCGCGTCCGTCCCGGCCGTCGCGAGGGCGCCGCAGCGGGTGCGTCTCGCGGGCGTCGAAGCGGCTGCCGGCCTGTTCGGGTATGCGGGCGTACGTGTCGGGCTCCTGCTTGAGGATCCCGCTGCCGGCCGTCGGGCCGCCCTGGCCGGGGATGGGGAGCACCCCGGCGGTGCGCTCGGCCCCCTGCGGGGAGCCGCGGCGCGGCGCGGGCACGGGGCCGCCGGACGGCTCGTGGCCGCGCGGGTCCTTGGCGGCCGCGGGTGCGTCGGGCTCCTCGTGGGGGCGCCGGGCGCGGAAGGCGGCACGGTAGGAGGCGGGGGAGGAGCCGAGCTGCCGGCGGAAGTGGCCGCGCAGCGCGACGGGGGAGCGGAAGCCGCAGCGGGCCGCGACCTCGTCGACGGAGTAGTCGGAGGTCTCCAGCAGGCGCTGCGCCTGCAGGACGCGCTGGGTGATCAGCCACTGCAGGGGGGCGCTGCCGGTCAAGGTGCGGAAGCGGCGGTCGAACGTGCGGCGGCTCATGTAGGCGCGCGCGGCGAGGGTCTCCACGTCGAACTGCTCGTGCAGGTGCTCCAGGGCCCACGCGACGACCTCGGCGAGGGGATCGCCCCCGATCTCCTCCGGTAAAGAGCGGTCCAGGTGCCGTGGCTGGCCGCCCCAGTCGCCCCGGCGCGGCGGTACGACCAGCCGGCGGGCCAGCGCGTTGGCCGCCTCGCTGCCGTGGTCGCTGCGGACCACGTGCAGGCACAGGTCGATGCCCGCGGCGGTGCCGGCGCTGGTGAGCACGTCGCCGTCGTCGACGAACAGTTCACGGGGATCGACGTGGACCGACGGGTAGCGCTTGGCCAGCGTCGGCGCATACATCCAGTGCGTGGTGGCGGGGCGGCCGTCCAGCAGCCCGGCGGCGGCGAGCACGAAGGCGCCCGTGCACAGGCCGATGATGCGCGCGCCCTCCTCGTGGGCGCGGCGCAGGGCGTCCAGCGCCTCGGGGGGCGGCGGTTGGGAGATGGAGCGCCAGGCGGGAACGACGACCGTCCCGGCCCGCGACAGCGCCTCCAGCCCGTAGGGCGCGGACAGTTCGAGGCCGCCGGTGGTGCGCAGCGGACCGTCCTCGCCGGCGCAGACCAGCAGTCGGTAGCGGGGCACCCCGGCGTCCTGCCGGTCGATGCCGAACACCGACAGGGGAATCGAGCTCTCGAAGATCGGGCCGCCGCTGAACAGCATGACGGCCACGACTTCCTGACGGCGTCGCGCCGACAGCTTGCGGGGCGCGCGTCCGGCCGCCGCGGCGGCGGACGGGCCGGCCGCGGAGGCGGCCGTCGCGGCGGGAACCCCCGGGATGTTCGGGAGGCCGTGGGCGCCCGAGTGCCCCGGGGCAACGGAAGCCCCCGACGGCACGGACAGTGCGGTGGACATGCCGGCGGCCGACTGGATCTCCGCCATGGTGCCGGTCCTGGACTCCTGGTTCATGGAGCTGGGGCCCCCCTCGGTCGACTCGTCCTCTCGGTCCTGCACGGATCCCCCGCCGTTGTCTCTCAAGATCGAATCTACTGGGTCAGTTGCATCCGCAATGGCAAGTTCATCACCTGCCGGTATGTCGACATGACCACGTGGCGTGAAGCATTCGATCACGAAGCGTTCCGCTCGTGAAGTGTGCCTCGCAGCGGTGGACGGGCGCACAAGGGCTGTGCGCCCCCTCATTCCGGTTCCCCACCGGTGGTAGGGCGGTTGGCGGTGGTGTGTCCCAAGTGGCCTTTGCCACAGTGAAGTTGGCTGAAAATGAGGGGAATCACTGCGCGCGCCCCAGGTCAGCGCCCCGTCGTGCGCCCCCCGGGTGGCCGATGAACGAGTGCGCCCCCAGGCCCCGAACGGGCCCTGAGGACGATTCCGGATATGGCCGGTGGCGGACAGGCCGGGACGGGGCCGGGAGGGGCGACTTGTCCGGTTGGCGACGTGGCGTTGCGCTCGGCGCCGCGCTCCGGCATTCTCCTGGAAACTCCGGGGTAAGGGGACGCTGTGAGGGTCCGCGCACCTCTGTGCAGTGGACCGGGGCCGCCGTACTCTGGAGTCAGCGGGAAGGGCAGCCCCTTATCGGTCGAAATCCGGCCGGTCCCGCGGCCCCCGCACTGTTGTTGTCCGCCCACTCGGTGCCACCGGCGCCGACCTTGCCGAGAAACCGCATCATGGCCGGTTACGAGCTCCCCGAGCCCGCCGACGGAAAGCCGCTCGCCGAATCGGCGGCGGTACCCCAGGCGGACTCCGAGCCGCGCGCTGCCTGCGACCCCGCCTTCAGGCACGGGGTGGTGGTCGGCTTCGACGGCTCCATGTCCAGCGAGCGGGCGCTCGCGTACGCCATCGGCATGGCACGCCGGTCGGGTTCCGCGCTGATCATCGTGCACGTGGCCAACCGCCTGCCGGCCACCGTGTGGGCCGGCTGCGAGCCGCCCGTCTTCGTCGACGTCCCCGACCACCGCACCGAGGTCCTCGGCCTCGAACTCGCCTGCGCCGACCACCTGTCGGAGGTGCCGTGGATCCTCGTCGAGCGCGGCGGGGACATCTGCCACGAGCTGGAGGAGGTCGGCCGGGAGTACGAGGCCGACGCCATCGTGGTGGGCGGGACGCACGGGATCATCGGAAAGATCTTCGGCTCGGTCGCCGGACGGCTCGCCCGGCGTGCGCAGCGGCCTGTCGTGGTCATTCCATAACGATTCGGCGCCAGTTGCCGTGAATGTCGGCTCCGAGGGATTGCTTGTGCCCTTGTGAAGGGTATTTCACCTGCAGTTTCTTCCCTCGAACACGAAGGGGGCCGGCGGTGGACAACGACGTCTCCACGGCACGTACAGCGGGAGCCGGTGCAGCGGCTCTGGGATATCTGGCACTCGGCCTGACACTGATCGCCTTCGGGCTGTTCAGCACGGGCGTCATCGACAACGCCGCGGCGGCGGACGCCGCACGGCTCGCGCTCTTTGTCGGCGGCATCACCCAATTCGTCGCCGGCATGTGGGAGTTCTACGGCGGCAACGGCTTCACGGGCACCGCATTCGCCTCGCTGGGCGCCTTCTGGGTGACCTGGTCGGGCGGATCCGGCGCGGGTGCGAGCAAGGAGGTCGTCGGGCTGTTCATGCTCCTGTGGGCGCTGCTGGCACTCACCCTCACGATGGCGGCCTGGCAGATGGGCGGCGTGGCGCAGGCGGCCTTCGGGCTGCTGACCGTCTCCGCCGCACTGTCCGGCATCGCCGCCCTGGCCTCCAACGGCGGACTCGGCAAGGTGGCCGGCTGGGTCGGCCTGGCGGCCGGCGTGGTCGCCTGGTACGGCGGTACGGCACTGCTCACCAACGCCGCATGGGGCCGCCGGGCCCTGGCGGACGGCTGGCGGCTGGGCGTCCCGCACCGCGGGCACGCGGCCTGATCCACCGGTACGGACCGGCCCCCCGCGCCGCAGGGCGTGGGGGGCCGGTCCGTGTGCGCGGGGGCGCCGTGTGCGCGGGGGCGCTACTCCACGGTGACCGACTTCGCGAGGTTGCGCGGCTTGTCGATGTCCCGGCCCAGCGCCAGCGCCGAGTGGTACGCCAGCAGTTGCAGCGGGATGCCCATCAGCACCGGGTCGAGTTCCGGCTCGTTGCGCGGGACGACGATGGTGTGGTCGGCCTTCGCCTCCACCTGGTGCGCCACCGCCAGGATGCGGCCGCTGCGGGCCTTGATCTCCTCCAGCGTCGCCCGGTTCTTGTCCACCAGCTCGTCGTCCGGGACGATCGCCACGGTCGGCACCGACGGCTCGATGAGCGCCAGCGGGCCGTGCTTGAGCTCGGAGGCCGGGTAGGCCTCCGCGTGCACGTAGGAGACCTCCTTGAGCTTCAGCGATGCCTCACGGGCGACCGGGTAGCCGCGCACGCGGCCGACGAACATCATGCTCTTGGCGTCCGCGTACTCCGCCGCCAGCTTCTTGATCTCGTCCTCGCCGGCCAGGACCTCCTCGATCTGGCCCGGCAGCTTCCGCAGGCCCTCGATGATCCGCCTGCCGTCCGCGACGGACAGGTCGCGGATCCGGCCGAGGTGCAGGGCGAGCAGCGCGAAGGCGACGGCGGTGTTGGTGAAGCACTTGGTGGACACCACGCACACCTCGGGGCCCGCGTGCACGTACATGCCGCCGTCGGTCTCCCGGGCGATGGCGCTGCCGACCACGTTGACCACGCCCAGGACGCGGGCGCCCTTGCGCTTGAGCTCCTGGACGGCCGCGAGGGTGTCGTAGGTCTCGCCGGACTGGCTGACCGCGATGTAGAGCGTGTCCGGGTCGACCACCGGGTTGCGGTAGCGGAACTCCGAGGCCGGCTCGGCGTCGGCCGGGATGCGGGCCAGCTCCTCGATCATCTGGGCGCCGATCTGGCCCGCGTGGAACGCCGAGCCGCAGCCGAGGATCTTCACCCGGCGCACCGCCCGCGCCTCGCGGGCGTCGAGGTTCAGCCCGCCCAGGTGGACGGTGGAGAAGCGGTCGTCGATCCGGCCGCGCAGCACGCGGTCCACCGCGTCCGGCTGCTCGGCGATCTCCTTGTGCATGTACGTGTCGTGGCCGCCGAGGTCGTAGTTCTCGGCCTCCCACTCGATGGTGGTCGGCTCGGGCGACGTGCGGCTGCCGGCCGTGGTGTAGGTGCGGTAGTCGCCGGCCTTCAGGGTGGCCATCTCGCCGTCGTCCAGGGTGACGACCTGGCGGGTGTGGCGGACCAGGGCGGCGACGTCGGAGGCGACGAGCATCTCGTTCTCGCCGATGCCGAGCACGACCGGGGAGCCGTTGCGGGCGACGACGATGCGGTCCGGGAAGTCGGCGTGCAGCACGGCGATGCCGTACGTGCCCTCGATGCGCGACAGGGCCTGCTGGACCCGCTCCTCCAGCGTCGCCGCGTCGGAGCGCGCGATGAGGTGCGCCAGCACCTCGGTGTCGGTCTCGGAGGCGAAGACGACGCCGTCGGCGGTCAGCTTGGCGCGCAGCTCGTCGGCGTTGTCGACGATGCCGTTGTGGACGACCGCGACCTTGCCCTCGGTGTCCAGGTGGGGGTGGGCGTTCTCGTCGCTGGGGGCGCCGTGGGTGGCCCAGCGGGTGTGGGCGATGCCCGTGGTGCCCGCGAAGCGCTTGGGGACGCGGGCCTCCAGCTCACGGACCCGGCCCTTGGCCTTGACGGCCTTCAGGCCGCCGGCCTTGCCGGTGATCACTATGCCCGCCGAGTCGTACCCGCGGTACTCCAGCCGTTGCAGGCCTTCCAGCAGCAGCGGCGCGACATCACGCCTGCCGATGTATCCGACGATTCCGCACATGTTTGTTGTCCCTCCCGATCGTGGGGCGGCCCGAACGCCGTGGAGCGCCCGCGGGTCAGCCGTAGACGATGCGGCGCAGCTGCCGCAGCGAGAACTCCGGTGGGGCCACCGCGCGGTGCGGCAGCTCGGCGGTGATCCGTTCGAAGATCTCCGCGTTCTGCAGCCCCTTGGACTGCAGTTCGCGATGGCGCCGCCGTACGAAGTCCTCGGCCGTCTCGTCGAAGTACGCCAGGACGTCGAGGACCACCCGGGCGGCCTCGCCGCGGCTCATCGGCGTGGTCCGCACCAGGTGGTCCACCAGGTCGTCATGGGGCGTCCGGCGTTCGAGCACCGCTCGATACTGCGGGAGGGGTGGGAGGGTTTGCAAGAATCCTGCCCGATATCGGGCAGGCGCTGGGGAAAACTACGCCGGAAGGCCGAGCTCGCGCGCGATGAGGATGCGCTGGACCTCGCTGGTGCCCTCGCCGATCTCCAGGATCTTGGAGTCCCGCCACATACGGGCGACCGGGTACTCGTTCATGAAGCCGTAGCCGCCGTGGATCTGCGTGGCCTCCCGGGCATTGGTGACCGCGCTCTCGGAGGAGAAGAGCTTGGCCATCGCCGCCTCCTTCTTGACCGGCTCCCCGGCCACCAGCCGGGAGGCCGCGTCCCGCCAGGCGAGCCGCGCGGTGTGGGCGCGCATCTCCATGTCGGCGATCTTGAACTGGATCGCCTGGTTGGTGCCGATCGGGCGGCCGAAGGCGACCCGCTCCTTGGCGTACGCCAGCGACTCGTCCACGCAGCCCTGGGCCAGACCGGTGGCCAGCGCCGAGATCGCGATCCGGCCCTCGTCCAGCGTGCGCAGGAACTGCGCGTAGCCCCGGCCCCGCTCGCCCAGCAGGTTGGCGGCGGGCACCCGACAGGCGGCGAAGGACAGCTCACGGGTGTCCGAGGCGTTCCAGCCGACCTTGCTGTACTTCTTGGACACCGTGAAGCCGGGCGTGCCGGACGGCACGATGATCGAGGAGATCTCCGGGCGGCCGTCCTCGCCGCGTCCGGTGACCGCGGTGACCGTGACCAGGGCGGTGATGTCCGTGCCCGAGTTGGTGATGAAGCACTTGGTGCCGTTGATCACCCACTCGCCGGTGGCCTCGTCCAGGCGCGCGGTGGTGCGCGTGCCGCCCGCGTCGGAGCCGCACTCCGGCTCGGTCAGGCCGAAGGCGCCCAGCTGCTCGCCCGCGGTCAGCCGGGGCAGCCAGATCCGCTTCTGCTCCTCGGTTCCGTAGCGGAAGATCGGCATGGCGCCGAGGGAGACACCGGCCTCCAGGGTGATCGCCACCGAGGAGTCCACCCGGGCCAGTTCCTCCAGGGCCAGGCAGAGGGCGAAGTAGTCGCCGCCCATGCCGCCGTACTCCTCGGGGAAGGGCAGCCCGAACAGGCCCATGCGGCCCATCTCGCGGACGATCTCGTAGGGGAACTCGTCCTGCTCGTAGAACTCGCCGATCTTGGGAGCTACGACGTCGTGCGCGAACTCCTCGACCGTGCGGCGGAGTTCCTCGTACTCGGCGGGGAGCCGGTGGGCGGTCGTCATGACAGTGATCACTCCTGGTGGGAGAGGGCGCGGACGGTACGGGACGGGCTGGGTCGGCCCAATTGCCGGGCCATCCACACGCTGGTGGCGGTGAGACGGCCGAGGTCGACGCCGGTCTCGATGCCGAGGCCGTCGAGCATCCAGACCAGGTCTTCGGTGGCGAGATTGCCGGTGGCGCTCTTGGCGTACGGGCAGCCGCCGAGACCGCCCGCGGAGGCGTCGACGACGCCGACGCCCTGCCGGAGGGCGGCCAGGGTGTTGGACAGCGCCTGGCCGTACGTGTCGTGGAAGTGCACGGCGAGCCGGTCGACGGGCACGCCGAGGCCGGTCAGGGCGTCCAGCAGGGCCACCACATGGCCCGGGGTCGCCACCCCGATCGTGTCGCCGAGGCTCAGCTCGTCGCACCCCAGGTCGTACAGGCGGCGGGCGGCGGAGGCGACCTGGTCGACCGGCACCGCGCCCTCCCAGGGGTCGCCGAAGCACATCGACAGATAGCCGCGCACCCGCGCCCCCGCCTCGCGGGCACGGGTCACCACCGGCGCGAACATCTCCAGGGACTCGTCCACCGTGCGGTTGAGGTTGGCCTTGGCGAAGGACTCCGTGGCGCTGCCGAAGACGGCGACCTCGCGTACGCCCAGGGCGAGCGCCCGCTCCAGGCCGCGGTCGTTGGGCACCAGCACCGGCAGCCGCACCCCCTCGCCGAGGTCGTCCAGCAGGGGCATCAGCTGCTCGGCGTCGGCCAGTTGGGGCACCCACTTGGGGTGCACGAAGCTCGTCGCCTCGATGGTCGTCAGCCCGGCGTCGGCCAGGCGGTGCACGAACTCCGCCTTCACCTCGGTCGGCACGGTGGTCTTCTCGTTCTGCAGCCCGTCGCGCGCGCCGACCTCGTGGATGCGCACCCGGCCCGGGAGCCCGTCCAGGGGCACGGACATCGGCAGTCCAAGGCGTTCGCCGGCCATCACTCGGCCTCCTCGTGGTGCGGGGTGACGACGGCGAGCACCTGGTCCATGGCGACCGTGCTGCCCGGGCTCACGTCGATCTCGGTGACCGTGCCGTCGTGCGGGGCGGTGATGACGTGCTCCATCTTCATCGCCTCGACCACCAGCAGGCTCTGGCCCGCGGTGACCTCGTCGCCCTTGGCGACCTTGACCACGGTCACCGTGCCGGGCATGGGCGCGGCGAGGGTGTCCACCCCGCCGGCGCCCGCGCCGCCGCGCAGCGCCGCCTCGACGGGGTCGTACGCCTGGACGTGCCAGCCGTCGCCGTCGCGGCCGAGCCACTCGCCGGCGTGGTCCAAGGCGTGGGTGACGCCGTCCCACTCCACGGTGATCCGCGGGCCGCTCCCGGCGACCAGCCGGGCCCGCACGGCGGGGGCGTCACCGACGCGCACCTCGGCGTCGCCCGCCCGGCCGCGCACGTGCAGCGCGACCGGCTCGCGTCCCGCCACGCGCAGCCAGTGCGGCGTCCACGCCGGCTCGCCGCCCAGCCGCCAGCCGCTCGGCACGGAGAACGGGTCGGTCCAGGCCTGCGCCGCCGGCTCCAGGGCGGCGTGCCGCAGCAGCGCCGCCGCCGCGTAGACCTCCGCGGACACCTCGGACGGCACGAGCCCGGCCAGCTCGCGGTCGATCAGCCCGGTGTCCAGCTCGCCGGAGATGACCTGGGGGTGCGCCAGCAGGCGCCGCAGGAAACCGGTGTTGGTCTCCAGGCCCAGCACGCTCGTCCCGGCGAGCGCCGCCCGCAGCCGGCGGAGCGCGGTGGCGCGGTCCGGGCCGTACGCGATGACCTTGGCCAGCATCGGGTCGTAGGACGTGCCGATCTCGCTGCCCGTGGTCAGACCGGAGTCGACGCGGACGCCCTCGCCCGCGGGCTCGGCCAGCGCCAGCACCGTGCCGGCCGAGGGCAGGAAGCCCCGCGAGGGGACCTCCGCGCAGATCCGTGCCTCGACGGCGTGGCCGCTGAGCGCGATGTCCTCCTGGGCGAGGGGCAGCCGTTCGCCGGCCGCGATCCGCACCTGCCACTCCACCAGGTCCAGCCCGGTGACGAGTTCGGTGACCGGGTGCTCGACCTGGAGCCGGGTGTTCATCTCCATGAAGCAGTACGCGGCCGGGTCGGCGCCCGGGACGATGAACTCCACCGTGCCCGCGCCGACGTAACCGCAGGACAGCGCCGCCTGTACGGCGGCCGCGCCCATGGCGGCCCGGGTCCGCTCGTCCAGCAGGACGGAGGGGGCCTCCTCGATCACCTTCTGGTGGCGGCGCTGCAACGAGCACTCGCGTTCGCCGAGGTGGACGACATGGCCGTGGCCGTCGGCGAGCACCTGGATCTCGATGTGCCGGGGGCGGTCGATCCACCGCTCCACCAGCAGCGTGTCGTCGCCGAAGGAACCGCGGGCCTCGCGCCGGGCGGCCGCGATCTCCTCGGCGAGCAGCGCCTCGTCGCGCACCAGGCGCATGCCCTTGCCGCCGCCGCCCGCCGACGGCTTGAGCAGCACGGGGGTGCCGATCTCCAGCGCGGCGGCCGTCAGTTGGGCGTCGGTCAGTCCGCTGCCGCTGCTGCCGGGCACCACCGGCACCCCGGCCGCCTGGACGGTCTCCTTGGCCCGGATCTTGTCGCCCATCAGCTCGATCGCGCGGGCGGGCGGGCCGATGAAGACGAGCCCGGCGTCCTCGCAGGCACGGGCGAAGGCGGCGTTCTCGGCGAGGAACCCGTAGCCGGGGTGGACGGCCTGGGCCCCGGTGCGGGCGGCCGCCTCCAGCAGCCGCTCGGCGGACAGGTAGCTCTCGGCGGCGGCCGCCGGGCCGATGCGCACGGCGGTGTCGGCCTCGCGCACATGGCGGGCGTCGGCGTCCGCGTCGCTGAAGACGGCGACCGAACGCACCCCGAGCCGCCGCAGGGTGCGGATGACCCGGACCGCGATCTCGCCGCGGTTGGCGACCAGGACGGTGTCGAACATCTGCGGAGTCACGGTCGTCCCCCTACATCCGGAAGACGCCGTAGCCCGGCGCCTCGGGATCGCGTTGCGGAATGGGCGCGTTGGCGCAGGCGGTGAGGGCGAGCCCGAGCACCTGGCGGGTCTGGAGCGGGTCGATGACGCCGTCGTCCCACAGCCGGGCCGTCGCGTAGTACGCGTTGCCCTGCTCCTCGTACTGCGCGCGGATCGGGGACTTGAAGGTCTCCTCGTCCTCTTGCGCCCAGGTGTCGCCCGCCGCCTCGATCTGGTCCCGCTTGACGGTGGCCAGCACGGAGGCCGCCTGCTCGCCGCCCATGACGGAGATCTTGGCGTTGGGCCACATCCACAGGAAGCGCGGTGAATACGCGCGCCCGCACATCGAGTAGTTGCCCGCGCCGTAGGAGCCGCCGATGACGACGGTGAGCTTGGGCACCCGGGTGGTGGCGACCGCGGTCACCATCTTGGCGCCGTGCTTGGCGATGCCGCCGGCCTCGTACTGCCGGCCCACCATGAAGCCGGAGATGTTCTGGAGGAAGAGCAGCGGGATGCCGCGCTGGTCGCACAGCTCGATGAAGTGCGCGCCCTTCTGGGCGGATTCGGAGAACAGGATGCCGTTGTTGGCGACGATGCCGACCGGGTGGCCGTGGATGCGGGCGAAGCCGGTCACCAGCGTCGTGCCGTACTCGGACTTGAACTCGGAGAAGCGGCTGCCGTCGGTGATGCGGGCGATCACCTCGCGGACGTCGTAGGGGGTGCGCGAGTCGACCGGGACCGCGCCGTACAGGCCCGCGGGGTCGACGGCGGGCTCCTCGACGGGCGCGACCGTCCAGGGCAGCGCGCCGCGGGCGGGCAGGGTAGCCACGATGTTCCGCACGATGCGCAGGGCGTGGGCGTCGTCCTCGGCCAGGTGGTCGGTGACGCCGGAGACACGGGAGTGGACCTCGCCGCCGCCCAGCTCCTCGGCGGTCACGACCTCGCCGGTGGCGGCCTTCACCAGGGGCGGTCCGCCCAGGAAGATCGTGCCCTGGCCGCGGACGATGACCGCCTCGTCGCTCATCGCGGGCACATAGGCGCCGCCGGCCGTGCACGAGCCGAGCACGGCGGCGATCTGCGGGATGCCGCGCGCGGACATGGTGGCCTGGTTGAAGAAGATCCGGCCGAAGTGGTCGCGGTCGGGGAAGACCTCGTCCTGCTTCGGAAGGAAGGCGCCGCCGGAGTCCACCAGGTAGAGGCAGGGGAGCCGGTTGTCGAGGGCGATCTCCTGCGCGCGCAGGTGCTTCTTGACCGTCATCGGGTAGTACGTGCCGCCCTTGACCGTGGCGTCGTTGGCGACGATCACGACCTCGCGGCCGGAGACCCGGCCGATCCCGGCGACGACGCCGGCGGCCGGGGCCTGCCCGTCGTACATCCCGTCGGCGGCCAGCGGCGCCAGCTCCAGGAAGGGCGATCCGGGGTCGAGCAGTCCGTCCACGCGGTCGCGGGGGAGCAGCTTGCCGCGCGCGGTGTGCCGGGCGCGTGCCTTCTCCCCGCCGCCGAGGGCGGCCGCGGCGAGCTTCTCGCGCAGTTGCGCGGACAGCTCTGCGTGCGCCTTGACGTTGGCGTGAAAGGCCTCGCCCGCCGGATCCGCGGCGCTGGCGAGGACGGGTGCTTCCATGTCGCGGGCCCCCGGGTGTTAGCGGTCGTTAACTGTGATGTCCCCTACGTTAGCGGTCGTTAACACCACTGTCTAGAATATGAGGACGACGAGATCGCGGGGGGCGGCCGAACGCCGGACGCCGCCCGGAAAGGTGCGGTGTGGAGCCCACGAGGACGGCCGCGAGGGCGGCGAGCGGCAGACGCGACCAGATCCTGCAGGAGGCCGCGCGGCTCTTCGCCGAACGCGGGTTCCACGGCGTCGGTGTGGACGAGATAGGGGCCGCCTGCGGCATCAGCGGCCCGGGCCTGTACCGGCACTTCGCGGGCAAGGACGCGATGCTGGCCGAGCTGCTCGTCGGCATCAGCGGCCGGCTGCACGCGGCCGGCCGGATGCGCGTCGCCGAGGCGGGCGACCCCGCGGCCGCGCTGGACGCCCTGGTCCAGGGCCATATCGACTTCGCCCTGGACGACCGGGCGCTGATCATCCTGCACGACCGGGAGCTGGACCGGCTGCGCGAGTCCGACCGCAAGCTGGTGCGCCAGCTGCAGCGCCAGTACGTCGAGCAGTGGGTCACGGTCGTGCGCCAGGTGCACCCCGGGGCCGCGGAGGCCGAGGCGCGGGCCGCCGTGCACGCCGTCTTCGGCCTGCTCAATTCCACGCCCCACCTCGGCCCGCACGGCGGGCTCCCGGGCCGGGCGGCGACCGCCGTGCTGCTGCACCGGCTGGCCCTGGGCGCCTTTGCGGCTCTGGACAGTCCACGCGACCGGGAAGTAACTTACTGAGCGCTTGCTTATTCATCGCTCGGTCTGCAGAGGAGGCGCCAAGTGCGTCGCACGGTATTCAACGAGGACCACGAGGCGTTCCGGGAGACCGTCCGGGACTTCATCGCCCGCGAGGTCGTCCCGGTCTACTCCCAGTGGGAGGAGGCCGGCTACCCGCCCCGCGAGTTCTACAACCGCCTCGGCGAGCTGGGCGTCTTCGGCATCGAGGTGCCGGAGGAGTACGGCGGCGCCGGCGTCACGAGCTGGAAGTTCAGCGCCGTGGTGACCGAGGAGACCGCCCGCGCCGGCGTCAGCTTCGGCAGCAGCGGCGTGCACACCGGCCTGGTGCTCCCGTACCTCCTCGAGTTCGCCAACGAGGAGCAGAAGAAGCGCTGGCTGCCGGACTTCATCAGCGGCGACATGATGACGGCCATCGCCATGACCGAGCCGGGCACCGGCTCCGACCTGGCCGGCATGACCACCAACGCCAAGCTCTCCGAGGACGGCACCCACTACGTCCTCAACGGCGCCAAGACCTTCATCACCGGCGGTGTCGTCGCCGACCGCGTGCTCGTGGTCTGCCGCACCGCGCCCGCCACCCCGGAGGACCGCCGCGGCGGTCTGTCGATCCTCGTCGTCGACACCAAGAGCGAGGGCTACGCGGTCGGCCGCAAGCTGGAGAAGATCGGCCTGCGCACCTCCGACACCGCGGAGCTGTCCTTCACCGACGTCAAGGTGCCCGTCGAGGACCTGCTCGGCGAGGAGGGCAAGGCCTTCTCCTACCTGACCCACAACCTGCCGGTCGAGCGCCTCGCCATCGCCGTGGGCTCCTACGCGCAGGCCGACGCCGCCGTCCGCTTCGCCACCCAGTACGTGCGCGACCGCAAGGTCTTCGGCAAGGCCGTCGCCGAGTTCCAGAACACCAAGTTCGTGCTCGCCGAGTGCGCCTCGGACGTGGACGCCATGCAGGCCGTCGTCGACCGCGCTCTGGAGGCCCACGAGCAGGGCGACTTCACCGCCGCCGACGCCGCCCGTGCCAAGCTGTTCTGCACCGAGACGGCGGCCAAGGTCATCGACCGCTGCCTCCAGCTGCACGGCGGCTACGGGTACATGCTGGAGTACCCGATCGCCCGCCTGTACGCGGACAACCGCGTGCACCGCATCTACGGCGGCACCAGCGAGGTCATGAAGTCGATCATCGCCAAGTCGATGGGCCTGTGACCGAGCGGTCCGCCGCCCGGCCCGAGAGAGCACTGTGACCAACGCAAGTCTGCAGTCCCTGCTCGATCTGCTCGACCTCGAGCGGATCGAGCAGGACATCTTCCGCGGCGCCAGCCGCTGGGCCGTCGTCCCGCGCGTCTTCGGCGGCCAGGTCGCCGCCCAGGCGCTGGTGGCGGCCGGGCGCACCGTGCCCGAGGGCCGCGACGCCCACTCCCTGCACGCGTACTTCCTGCGCATGGGCGATCCCGGCGCGCCGATCGTCTACCAGGTCGACCGCATACGCGACGGCCGCTCCTTCACCACCCGGCGGGTCGTGGCGGTGCAGCACGGGCAGCCGATCTTCCACCTCTCCGCGTCCTTCCAGACGCACGAGGAGGGCCTGGAGCACCAGGAGCCGATGCCGGCCGCCCCGGACCCGGAGACCCTGCCCACCGGCGAGGAACTGCTGCGGTCGCACGCCGACCGCTTCCCCGACCCCACGGTGGTGGACCGCCTCCTGGAGGCGCGTGCCGCCGTCGACCTGCGCTACGTGGACGAGCCGCCGTTCCTCGCCCACGAGCGCGGCCCGCGCGAGGCCCGCTCCCAGGTGTGGTTCCGCACCAACGGCAAGCTCGCGGACGACCCGCTGCTGCACGTCTGCCTGGCCACCTATGTGTCGGACATGACGCTGCTGGACTCCGTGCTCCTGGCGCACGGACGCGGCGGCTGGGCGCTCGGCGACGTGGTGGGCGCGAGCCTGGACCACGCCATGTGGTTCCACCGGCCGTTCCGCGCGGACGAGTGGCTGCTCTACGACCAGCAGAGCCCGTCCGCCTCCGGCGGTCGCGGGCTCGGCACGGCCCGCATCTACACCCAGGACGGACGGCTGGCCGTCTCCGTCATCCAGGAGGGCCTCGTCCGGATCCCGCGCACGCCCTAGCCCCGCCGCGATGCCCCGCGCACCGCACCGCGGGGCATCGCCGGGCCTGCGTCAGGCCGGGCGGTTGAGGCCCGCGGCGTCCAGCAGGTAGGCCGTCATCGGGTCGTAGAAGCGCGGGTCGGTGACGTGGTCGTCGAGCGGGACGGTGACGGACACGGTGCCCTCGGCCTCGGCGAGGAAGAGCGCCGGGTCGTTGCAGTCGGCGAAGCCGATCGCGGTGATGCCGCGCTGCCCGGCGCATCCCGCCCAGCCGTGGTCCGCGACGACCAGGTCGGGCAGCGGCAGGTCCTGCGCGGCCAGCGCGTCGAGGACCGCCGCCATGGGGGCGGGGGAGTGGGTGTGCCACAGGGTGGCGCCGCGCTCCAGCATCGTCACGTCGCAGAACTGGAAGACCCCGCCCTCCTCCGTGGACAGGCCGCCGGGGACGGCCATCACCTCGCAGCCGGCGGCGCGCAGCGCGGCGGCCAGCGTGCGGTGGACGTCCAGCAGGCCGCCGGGGTGGCCGGTGGCGAACAGCACGCGCTGCCCGTCCTCCACGGCCTTGCAGAGCACGCGGGCGGCCCGCTCCAGCGCGCTGATCGTGAGCTCCGGGTCGATCGTGTCCTGTCCGATGCGGTACTCCGGGTCGGCCACGACGCCGCAGCGCTCCGCCATGACCGCGAGCACCGCCTCCTCGTCCGTCCACCGGTCGCCGAGTTCCAGGCCGAGCCAGTAGTGGCGGTCGCCCGCGGCGAGCCGGCCGTAGTGGGAGCGGTTGTTCTCGCGGGGGGTGGCGACGTCGCCCGCTATGCGCGTGGCGACGAGGTGGTCGGCGAGTTCCTGGCGGGAGGGCACGGTGACATGGGGCAGCATGCCCTCATTCTCCCGTGCCGTCGAAGGTCCGTGCGGCCGGGATGCGATCGACGCCGAGGCGTGACCTCCTGCCGGGGCGTCAGGAATCCGGGCACGCGGGCCGCCCCCGGGCGGTCGGTTCACAGCCAGCGCAGCGCGAACCACAGCTCCATGCGCACGTCCGGGTCGTCCGGATCGACGTCCAGCGCGGTGGCGACGCGGCCGATCCGCTGCCGCACGGTGTTGCGGTGTACGCCCAGGGCGACGGAGGTGCGGTCCCAGCTGCCGTGCAGCCCGATCCAGGTGCGCAGCGTCTCGACCAGGGCGGGGGAGCCTGCGATGGGCGCCAGCACCTCGCGCGCCCGCACCCTGGCGTCGTCCGGGGCGACCAGGTCCGCCATCCCGCCGTCCGCGCCCCGGTGCCGCACCAGCGCGCTGCGGCCCGCGACGGCCCTCCGTGCCGCACCAGCCGCCTGGCGGTCGCCTTCGTCCAGCGCGGCGGCGGGTACCGGGGCGCTCACCCCGAGCGTCCATCCGGGCTGCGCCGCGACCTCCCGGTCAGCGGGCAGCACCAGCCGCACCGCCTCGTCCCCTGGATCCAGCAGGGCGGTGCCCAGGGCCGAGCCGAGTGCGGCGGCCGCGGCCGGGCCGGCGGGGGCGCCGCGGCGCAGGGCGTGCACGACGAGCCACGGCCCGTCCGATCCCAGTAGGGGAGCGGCCTCCTCCGCTGCCGCTCCGAGCAGCAGGCGCACCAGCGCGGCCGACCGTGCGGCCTCCGCCGTCCCCAGATGCGGCCCGGTGAGCAGGGACAGGAGGACGGCGGCCACATTGGCCACCGAGTGGTCGGCCGGGTCGGGGTGCGAGGCGGCCAGGACGAGCGCCGGCCGCTCCCCGGGGCCTCCGCCGGCCAGGGCGTAGGCGGACAGCCGTGTCGCGCCGTGCGTGTCGGTGGCCGACGACGGCGGACGGGCGGAGGCGGCGGGACCGACCACGCGGGCCAGCCGGTGGGCCGCCTCGCGGATTCCCGCGTCCGGCGCGGTGCCGGCCGCGTACACCTCCGAGCCGTCGGGTGCGACGAGCGCCGCCCAGACATCGAGCCGCCGGGCCAGCCGGCGCAGGACGGCCGGGACGGGGTCGGGGCGGGCGGCCGCCGCGGCGAGTGCCTGCTGCGCCTCGGTCACATGCCGCAGCTCACGGGTCCGCGCCTCGCCCATGGCCTGCCAGACGGCACGGGCCACGGCCGTGAACGGGGTGCGCGGCGGCACCTCCACCAGCGGCAGCCCGTGGCGGTCGCAGGCCTCGACCAGTGCCGCCGGGGTCCGGTCGTGCACCGGGGCGAGGCCGAAGCCGAGCGCGGCGGCGCCGGCCTCCACGGTGCGTGCCACGTAGCGGTCCAGATAGGGCCCGGCGTCGGCCGCGGCGGTGAAGTGCACCCCGGCGGTGAGCAGCAGTTCGCCGCCGAGGAGATAGGGGACGGGGTCCTCCATCTCGCTGGTGTGCACCCACTGGACGCGTACGTCCGCCTGTGCCGCCCGCGGCCCGGCCACCTGGCGCAGTCCGAGGTCGGGCAGGGCCAGCAGCGCGGACAGCGGGATCTGGGGGGTGGGCGGCACGAGATCCTGCCGCGGGGACGTCATGTGCGTTCCCTCCATTCGGACCGACCCATGTGGAGGAAACGTACACTTCAGGGCGCCGTCGCGGCCACCTAGTGTCGCCACGGGCGGATGGCGGCCGGGCCGGCGGTGTGCGGCAGGTTCCCGCCCAGGGCAGTGAACGGACCCTTGCGGTCGGATCATTGACAAAGCGACCAGAACGCACCATGCGGATGAAAGCAGGCAGTCACTCATGAGCAGCAGCGAACCGCGCGGTCCCATCGACTCCTCCCGTACCCCGCGTTACGCCGGGCCCGCCACCTTCGCGCGGCTGCCGCGCCTCGACGAGGTCGGCAGCACCGACGTCGCGGTGGTCGGCGTCCCCTTCGACGCGGGTGTGTCCTACCGCCCCGGCGCCCGCTTCGGCGGCAACGCGATCCGCGAGGCCTCGCGCCTCCTGCGCCCCTACAACCCGGCGCAGGACGCCTCGCCCTTCGCGCTCGCCCAGGTCGCGGACGCCGGGGACATCGCCGCCAATCCGTTCGACATCAACGAGGCGGTCGAGACCATCCAGGCCGCCGCCGACGACCTGCTCGACAGCGGCGCCCGCCTGATGACCCTCGGCGGCGACCACACCATCTCCCTGCCGCTGCTGCGCGCCATGGCCCGCAAGCACGGCCCCGTGGCGCTGCTGCACTTCGACGCCCACCTCGACACGTGGGACACCTACTTCGGCGCCGAGTACACCCACGGCACGCCCTTCCGCCGGGCCGTCGAGGAGGGCATCCTCGACACCTCCGCGCTCTCCCACGTCGGCACACGCGGCCCGCTCTACGGCAAGCAGGACCTGACCGACGACGAGAAGATGGGCTTCGGCATCGTCACCTCCGCCGACGTCTACCGGCGCGGTGCCGACGAGGTCGCCCAGCAGCTGCGCGAGCGCATCGGCGACCGCCCGCTCTACATCTCCATCGACATCGACGTCCTGGACCCCGCGCACGCCCCCGGCACCGGCACCCCCGAGGCCGGCGGCATCACCTCCCGCGAGCTGCTGGAGATCCTGCGCGGTCTGGCGTCCTGCCGGCTGATCTCCGCCGACGTCGTCGAGGTCGCCCCCGCGTACGACCACGCCGAGATCACCAGCGTCGCCGCCTCCCACACCGCCTACGAGCTCACCACGATCATGACCCGGCAGATCGCGGCGGCCCGCGCGTGAGCCACCGGAACGGCGGCGACCTGGTCACCGAGTCCCTGGCGGCGCTCGGCGCGACCACCGTCTTCGGCCTGCCCGGGCAGCACGCGCTCGGCGCCTTCGACGCCCTGCGGCGCTCGGAGCTGGAGTACGTCGGCCTGCGCGTGGAGAACAACGCGGGCTTCGCGGCCGACGCGTACGCCCGTGTCACCGGCCGACCCGCCCCGCTGCTGGTCTCCACCGGACCCGGCTCGCTGATGACGCTCGCCGCGCTCCAGGAGTCGGCCGCGGCGTCCGTGCCGGTCGTGGCCGTCGGCAGCCAGGTGCCGGTCGCCGGTCTCGGCGGGGGCCGCCACGGCTATCTGCACGAACTGACCGACCAGAAGGCGTCGTTCCGGGACATCGTCAAGTCCGTGCACACCGTGCGTACCGCCTCCCAGATCCCCTCGGCCCTCGCCGCGGCCTGGGAGTCGGCGCTCACCGCGCCCTGCGGGCCGGTGTGGGTGGAGATCCCGCAGGACGTGCTGCTCGCCCCGGTCACGGTCCCGCCGGTCGCGGCACTGGCGGTCGGTCCCCGGCCGCCGCGGCCGCGCCCGGAGCTGATCGCGGAGGCGGCCGCGCTGCTGTCGCGCGCCGAACGGCCCGTCGTCCTGGCCGGCGGCGGTGTGGTCCGCTCCGGTGCGCAGGCCGAACTCCGCGCGCTCGCCGAGACGCTGGACGCCCCCGTGGCCTGCACCTTCGGCGGCAAGGGCGGCTTCCCCTGGGAGCACCCGCTGTCGCTGCGCAGCTGGCTGGAGGACCGGCACACCACCGACTTCCTGGAGGACGCCGATGTCCTGCTGGTCGTCGGCTCCGGGCTCGGTGAACTCTCCTCGAACTACCACACGTTCCGCCCGCGCGGCCGGGTGATCCAGATCGAGGCCGACCTCGGCAAGCTGGAATCCAACCACCCGGCCCTCGGCATCCACGCCGACGCCCGCCTCGCCCTGGGCGCCCTCGCCGAGGCGGCCGGCGAGCGGCGCGACCCGACGGCGGCACCGGCGGTGGCCGGGGTGCTGGAGCGGGTCCGGGCGCGCCTGGGCGGTCAGGACCTCGGACTGGAACAGCGCGTGCTGGCCGCCGTGCGTGACGCCCTCCCCGAGGACGCGCCCAGCTTCTGGGACATGACGATCCTGGCCTACTGGGCCTGGTCCGCGTGGCCCGGCGCGATGCACTCCGCCCAGGGCGCCGGCGGCCTCGGCTACGGCTTCCCCTCCGCACTGGGCGCGGCCGCCGCGGACCGCACCCGGCCGGTGCTGGCCGTCTCGGGCGACGGCGGCGCCATGTACTCGATCGCCGAACTCGCCACGGCCCGGCAGTACGGCCTGCCCGTGACCTGGCTCATCGTGGACGACGGCGGCTACGGCATCCTCCGTGAGTACATGACCGACGCCTTCGGCGAGGCCACCGCGACCGAACTCGCCCGGCCCGACTTCGTCGCCCTGGCCGAGTCCTTCGGCGTCCCCGGCGTCCGTACCACCCCGGAGCGGCTGCGGGAGGACCTCGCCGCCGCGCTGGCCGCCCCCGGGCCCTCGGTGGTGGTCCTCCCGGCACTGCTGCGGATGTTCGCGCCGACGCACCTGTAGGCGGAGCCGATCACGGGGCCCTGCTCCCGGCGGGGACCCGACCGCTGTCGGACCTTCGACGTAGCTTTGTTTCGGGAGGATGAAATCCGCACATCGGGGCGTTGTGATCCTCCGGCGGAGAAGTACCGACGAGAGGACCGTGGTGGCGGCGAAGGACGACGAGGGACAGAGCGGCGGAGCCGGGCCGGGATGGTTGCGCCGGCTGACGGGTTACACCTGGCGGTACCGGCGGAACGTCCTGCTCGCACTCGGCTCGTCGCTCGGCGGCATGGGGGTGATGGCCCTGGTGCCGCTCGTGCCCAAGATCATCATCGACGATGTGATCGTCAAGCACGACAAGCCGCTGGCGCCCTGGGCGGCCGTGCTGATAGCCGCCGCCGTCGTGGTGTACGTGCTGACCTTCGTGCGGCGCTTCTACGGCGGCCGGCTCGCCCTCGACGTGCAGCACGACATGCGCACGGAGATGTTCCACTCGCTCACCCGCCTCGACGGCGTGCGCCAGGACGAGCTCAACACCGGCCAGGTCGTCGGCCGGGCCACCAGTGACCTCCAGCTGATCCAGGGCCTGCTCTTCATGGCCCCGATGATGATCGGCAACGTCCTGCTGTTCGTGATGTCGCTCGTCGTCATGCTCGTGCTCTCGCCCCTGCTGACGGTGATCGCCCTGGCCGTCGCCCCCGCCCTGTGGTTCCTGGCCGACCGCAGCCGCAGGACGCTCTTCCCCGCCACCTGGTACGCCCAGGGGCAGGCGGCGGCGGTCGCCGGCATCGTGGACGGCTCGGTCACGGGCGTCCGCGTGGTCAAGGGCTTCGGCCAGGAGCAGCAGGAGATGTCCAAGATGCGCGCGGTCAGCGAGCGGCTGTTCGCCGGCCGGCTGCGCACGATCCGGCTCACCGCGCGCTACAGCCCGGCGCTGCAGGCCGTTCCCTCGCTCGGCCAGGTCGGCATGCTCGCGCTCGGCGGATGGATGGCGGTGCGCGGCCAGATCACGCTCGGTACCTTCGTGGCCTTCTCCACCTATCTCGCGCAGCTCACCGGCCCGGTGCGGATGCTCACGGTGATGCTCACCGTCGGCCAGCAGGCCCGGGCCGGCGTCGAGCGCGTCACCGAACTCATCGACACCCGGCCCAGCCTGCGGGAGGGCTCCGGGGAGCTGCCCCGCGAGGCCGCGGCCACCGTCGAGTTCGACCACGTCAGCTTCGGCTACGACCCGGCCCGCCCGGTGCTGGACGACTTCTCCCTCAGCGTCGCCCCCGGCGAGACCGTGGCGGTGGTCGGCGCCTCGGGCAGCGGCAAGTCCACCGTCTCGCTGCTGCTGCCGCGCTTCTACGACGTCACCGGCGGCGCGGTGCGCGTCGGCGGTGAGGACGTGCGCGAGCTGACCTTCGACTCGCTGCGCGACGCCATAGGCCTCGTGCCCGAGGACAGCTTCCTGTTCTCCGACACCGTGCGCGCCAACATCGCCTACGGCCACCCCGACGCCTCCGACGAGCAGGTACTCGCCGCGACCCGGCACGCCCAGGCTCACGGATTCATCTCGGCCCTGCCCCAGGGCTACGACACCGTGGTCGGCGAACAGGGCCTGACCCTGTCCGGCGGCCAGCGCCAGCGCGTGGCGCTGGCCCGCGCGATCCTGACCGACCCCCGGCTGCTCGTACTGGACGACGCGACCTCGGCGGTCGACGCCCGCGTCGAGGCCGAGATCCACGACGCCCTGCGCGAGGTCATGGCGGGCCGCACCACCCTGCTGATCGCGCACCGCCGGTCCACCCTCGCGCTCGCCGACCGCATCGCCGTCCTGGAGGCCGGCCGGCTGGTCGACATCGGCACACACGAGGAACTGCAGGACCGCTGCGCGCTGTACCGGCGGCTGCTGACCGACCCCGACGAACTCGGCGCCGACGTCGTGACCCACGACCCGGCCGGCGAGATCGCCGCCGCCGCGCCCCAGTGGCCGGGCGAGGGCGCGATCACCGGCCTGCTCGACCGCCCCGCCGCCCCGGCCGCGCCGCCGGCCGGCGGCGTCACCCCGGAGTTGTGGCCCGAGGACCGGCGCCACCGCGACGAGACCACCGACCGCAGGGGCGCGGCGCCCGCCGGGGCCGCCGCCCGCGGCGGCCCCGGCAGCATGGCCTCCGCCATGGCCGGCATGCCCGCCACACCCGAACTCCTCGCCCAGGTCGCCGCGCTGCCGCCCGCCGACGACGTCCCGGACATCGACGAGAAGGCCGCCGCGGACCTCGACAAGGACTTCGGCCTGCGCAGCATGCTGCGCGGCTTCCGCGGCCCGCTGCTGTTCAGCCTGCTGCTGGTCGCCGTGGACGCGCTCTCCGGACTGCTGCTGCCCGTCCTGATCCGGCACGGCATCGACTCCGGCGTCCGGCAGGCCGCGCTCGGCGCGGTCTGGGCGGCCTCGCTGCTCGGCCTCGCCGTCGTCGCCGCGCAGTGGGCCGCGCAGTACGGTTCGACGCGCCTCACCGGCCGCACCGGCGAGCGGGTGCTCTACACGCTCCGCGTGAAGATCTTCGCGCATCTGCACCGCCTCGGGCTCGACTACTATGAGCGCGAGCTGAGCGGCCGGATCATGACCCGGATGACCACCGACGTCGACGCGCTGTCGACGTTCCTGCAGACCGGCCTGGTCACCGCGCTGGTCAGCCTGCTCACCTTCGCCGGCATCTTCGTCGCGCTCCTGGCCATCGACGTCGAGCTGGCCCTGATCGTCTTCGCCACGCTGCCCGTGCTGCTGGTGGCCACCTGGGTGTTCCGCCGCAGGTCGGTCAAGGCGTACGAACTGGCACGCGAGCGGGTCAGCGTCGTCAACGCCGACCTGCAGGAGCACGTCGCCGGGCTCCGGGTCGTGCAGGCCTTCCGCGGCGAGCGCGGCGGAGCGAAGCGGTTCGCGGGCCGCAGCGACGCCTACCGCCAGGCGCGGGTGCGCGGCCAGTGGCTGATCTCTGTGTACTTCCCCTTCGTGCAGCTGCTGTCCAGCGTGGCCGCCGCCCTGGTGCTGATCGTGGGTGCGCACCGGATCGGCGCGGGCACTCTGACCGCCGGTGCCCTGGTGGCGTATCTGCTCTACATCGACCTGTTCTTCTCCCCGGTGCAGCAGCTCTCCCAGGTCTTCGACGGCTACCAGCAGGCCTCGGTGTCCCTGGGCCGCATCCGCGAGCTGCTGCGCACCCCGACGACGACCCCGCCCGCCCGGGCACCGCGCGAGGTGGGCCGGCTGCGCGGCGAGATCGTCTTCCGCGACGTGCGCTTCCGCTACGCCGAGGACGCGGCCGAGGCGCTGGCCGGTGTGGAGCTGCGGATCCCGGCCGGGCAGACGGTCGCCTTCGTCGGCGAGACCGGCGCGGGCAAGTCCACCCTGGTCAAGATGGTCGCCCGGTTCTACGACCCCACCTCGGGCGCGGTGCTCGTCGACGGGCAGGACATCCGCGAACTCGACCTGACCGGCTACCGGCAGCGGCTCGGCGTCGTCCCGCAGGAGGCGTACCTCTTCGAGGGCACGGTCCGCGACGCCATCGCCTACGGGCGCATGGACGCCACCGACGCCGAGGTGGAGGCCGCCGCGCGCGCCGTCGGCGCCCACGAGATGATCGCCACGCTCGACGGCGGCTATCTGCACACCGTCTCCGAACGCGGGCGCAACCTCTCTGCCGGACAGCGTCAGCTGATCGCCCTGGCCCGCGCCGAACTGGTCGACCCGGACGTGCTGCTGCTCGACGAGGCGACCGCCGCCCTGGACCTGGCCACCGAGGCCCTGGTCAACCAGGCCGCCGACCGGCTCGCGGTGCGCCGCACCACCTTGGTGGTGGCCCACCGGCTGACCACCGCGGCCCGCGCCGACCGGGTCGTCGTCATGGACCACGGCCGGGTCGTCGAGGACGGCACGCACGAGCAACTCCTGGCCGCCGACGGCCGGTACGCCGCGCTGTGGCGCACCTTCGTCGGCGAGGACGAGAGCAGCGAGGCCGTGGCCTGATCCCTGCGCGGGCGGCCCGCAACGGTCGTCGCCGGCCTCCGCCCGCCCGTACGAACGCGGCCCGGACCCCTGGGGTCCGGGCCGCGTTCGGCTGTCAACGCCCCCTGGTGGCAGGCGAGTTCCCCCTCATAGGTTCACGGGGACGCCCGTCGACCCCGAAGGAGGGGGCATGCGCAACGCGCTCAGATGGCTGCTCGCGCTCATGCTGCTCATCGGCACCGTCGGTGGCGGAGTCGCCACCGCGACCGCCGACGAGCCCGGCATCCCCGACATCAAGGACCGCATCCTGGCGATACCCGGGATGAGCCTCATCGAGGAGAAGCCGGTCACCGGCTACCGCTTCCTCGTCCTGAACTACACCCAGCCGGTCGACCACCGGCATCCGTCCAGGGGCACCTTCCAGCAGCGGATCACCGTGCTGCACAAGTCCGAGGACCGGCCGACCGTCTTCTACACCTCCGGCTACGGCCTCTCCACGACACCCTCGCGCCGCGAGCCCACGCAGATCGTCGACGGCAACCAGGTCTCCATGGAGTACCGGTTCTTCACCCCGTCCCGTCCCGAGCCCGCCGACTGGTCCACGCTCGACATCTGGCAGGCCGCCAGCGACCAGCACCGCATCTACCGCGCTCTGCGGACCGTCTACTCCCGGCACTGGCTCGCCACCGGCGCCAGCAAGGGCGGGATGACGGCCACCTACTACCGCCGCTTCTACCCGCACGACATGGCCGGCACGGTCGCCTACGTCGCCCCCAACGACGTGGTCGACGACGAGGACTCGGCGTACACCCGCTTCTTCCGGACGGTGGGCACCGCCGACTGCCGGGCCCGCCTGAACGCCGTACAGCGCGAGGCGCTGGTCCGCCGCGACGAGATCGTCGCCCGCTACCAGACGTACGCCGACGGCAACGGCCTGACGTTCACCACCGTGGGCAGCGCGGACAAGGCTTACGAGAACGTCGTCCTCGACCTGGTGTGGGCGTTCTGGCAGTACCACCTGGCGTCCGAGTGCGCGGACGTCCCCGCGCCGACCGCGTCCACCGACGCGATCTACTCCTTCGTCGACACGATCTCCGGCTTCGACTTCTACACCGACCAGGGGCTGGAGTACTACACGCCGTACTACTACCAGGCCGGCACCCAGCTCGGCGCGCCCACCTTCGCCACCCCGCACCTGAAGGGCCTGCTGCGCTACCCGGGCATCTACCAGCCGCGCTCGTACGTGCCGCGGTCCATCCCGATGCGCTTCCAGCCCCACGCCATGCGCGACGTCGACCGCTGGGTGCGGCAGCACGCCGACCGCATGCTCTTCGTCTACGGGCAGAACGACCCCTGGGGCGCCGAGCCCTTCCGCCCGGGCAGGGGCACGCACGACGCGTACGTGATGTGGGCGCCCGGCGCGAACCACGGCGCGGTGATCGGCGCACTGGGCGCGGCCGACAAGGCGAAGGCCACCGCCGAGGTGCTCCAGTGGGCCGGGGTCGCCCCCGCCGCCGTCACGGCGGACCCCGGCAGGGCGAAGCCGCTGGCGGCGTACGACGCGCGGCTCGACCGGCGCACCGGCGCCGAGAACGGCACGCTGCGGCCCTGACCGGCGCGCGTCACAGCCGGCGGGCGCACCCCACGCCCGCCGGCCCGCCGCCCACCCGGACGTACAGCACCGTGTCCTTCGGGCAGGCGGCACGGGTGGAGGCCAGCCGGACGACCCGGTACTGCGGCTTGTGCGCCCCGGAGCCGTCGCAGTTGGTCTCCTTCACCTCGCCGTGCCGTGAGGTGTACACGCAGTCGCCCGCGATGGTGTGCGGTCCGCCGCCCTCGCCCGGGTCGCCGGGGTGAGGGGCCATCAGATTGCGCATGCAGGCGTAGCCCTGCGGCTGGGCGGCGCTGACGGTCAGGAGGAAGTCGGTGGTCGCCGGGCAGCGGTCGCCGGGCCGTGCGGCGTCCTTCGGCGACGGCGACGGCGAGGCGGGCAGCAGCCCGTACAGACGGGTGACCACCCGGGCCAGTGCGGCCGGGTCGTCGCAGGGGATCTCGCGGTAGGAGCCGACCGGGTCGCTGGTCGCGCACTCGTCCTGGGCGAGGAAGACCCCGTCCTGCGTGGTCGGCGTGGTGCTCGGGCCCGCGGCGCTGCTGCCGGTTCCGCCGGGGCTCGGCGTGCAGGACGCCAGCAGTACGGCGAGCAGCCATGCCGCGCCCAGCAGTTGCCCCGAGATCGTCTGAATGCGCACGGCGGCCCCCCACCACTTCCCCCGGGCGACGTGCCCCCTTTGGGGAGGATAGGGGGTCGGGCCCGGTTCCGGGAGGGGCCGCCGTGCGCGCTCCATCTCAGTACCCCAGACCCCACCCCACGGGATAG
Organism: Streptomyces sp. NPDC002574; assembly: GCF_042889545.1. Taxonomy (NCBI): domain Bacteria; kingdom Bacillati; phylum Actinomycetota; class Actinomycetes; order Kitasatosporales; family Streptomycetaceae; genus Streptomyces; species Streptomyces sp. NPDC002574. The sequence goes on along the minus strand of NZ_JBIARB010000001.1, from coordinate 560,870 downwards.
AGGTCGCGCGTCGGTTCGTCAGTCTGGGGTACTGCCACCGGCAGTTTCCCGCCCGGCCGCACGCGGCCCGCCAGGACCCGTGCCGCCGCCCGCATGGACACGTCCGTCCACCCGTAGGTGGCGAGCGCCGCCGCCGTGCCGTCCAGCCGTGCGATGTCGTACGGGTTGCGGATCGCGATCTGCACCACCGGCACACCGGTGGCGGCCAGCGCCCGCACCAGGGCGATCTGCCGGTCCGTGGCGGCGCTGACGTTGTACGTGGCCACGACCACCGCGTCGGTGCCGCGCGCCGCGGCCACCGCCGCGTCGATCGCCGCCTGGCCGGGCGCGGTTCCGGTGGACAGCGCCTGGGCCTGGTGCCCGAGCGCGGTGAGCGCGGCCGCCAGCACGGCGGTGGGCGGCCCTCCGGTGCCCGACGGTGCCGCCGGATCGGCGCCGACGACCAGCAGGCGGCGCCGGGCGGGGAGCGGCAGCGTGCCGTTGTTGGCCAGCAGCGTGACCGTGCCGTCGGTGATCCTGTCCGCGGCGGCGAGGTGGGCGCGGGTGCCGACGACCCGGTCCACGCCGCGGTGGGTGACGTAGGGGTGGTCCAGCAGGCCCCTGCGCTCCTTGAGGGTCAGGATGCGCACCAGCGACCGGTCGATGCGCTCCTCGGTCAGCTCGCCGGAGCGCACCGCGGCCAGCACGCCCTGCCACGCGGTCTCCAGCAGCGGCGGGTTGAGCAGTTGGTCGACGCCCGCCTTGAGGGCGAGCACGGGGACGCGGTCGTCCCCGTACTTCTGGCGCACGCCCTCCATGCCGAGGGCGTCGGTGACGACCACACCGTCGTAGCCCATCTCCTCGCGGAGGATGCCGGTGAGGATCGGCCGGGACAGCGTCGCGGGATCGCCGGAGTCGTCGAGCGCCGGCACCAGGATGTGCGCGGTCATGATGGAGTCGATGCCGGCGGCGACGGCGGCCCGGAACGGCGGCGCGTCCAGGCGCCGCCACTCCTCCAGGGAGTGCGTGATGACCGGCAGTTCGAAGTGGCTGTCGGTGCCGGTGTCGCCGTGCCCGGGGAAGTGCTTGGCGGTGGCGACGACCCCGGCCCCCTGGTAGCCCGCCACCTGGGCGGCAACGAGCGAGGCGACTGCCTTGGGGTCGGCGCCGAAGGACCGCACGCCGATGACCGGGTTGGCGGGGTTGACGTTGACGTCGGCGACGGGCGCGTAGTCCTGGTTGATGCCCATGGCCGCCAGTTCGGCTCCCGCGACGGCGGCGGCGGCGCGGGCGTCGCGCACGCTCCCGGCGGCGCCGAGCGCCATCCCGCCGGGGAAGAGCGTGGCGGGCGAGCCGACGCGGGTGACCGCGCCGTGCTCCTGGTCGGTGGAGATCAGCAGGGGGATGCGCGAGGCGCGCTGGATGCCGTTGGACAGATCGGCGATCTGGTGCGGGTCACGGGTGTTGTGGGCCCACGCGAAGTAGATGATGCCGCCGACGTGGTACTTGGCGATGAGCTCGGCGGCGTTGGAGACACCGATCTCGTCCTGGTTGGCCGCCACGTCGGCGGGGTCGGGCGCGGTGGCCGAATGGCCGTACACCCGCATCACGAAGAGCTGACCGATCTTCTCCTCGATGCTCATCCGGTCGATGATCGCGCGGACGCGTCTGCGGTCGTGTGCCGCGGCCGCGCTCGCGGTGCCCGGGACGCCGACGGCGAGGGCGGTGGAGGCGGCCGCGGCGGCGCCGAGGACGGCACGGCGGGACGGACGGGGAGGGCTGTGCATGACGGACTCCTTCCGGCAGGAGGAGGCGGGACATGTCGAAGGCGGGGCTGAAAGAAACCTTCAAGCAGACACGCTTATCCGGAAAGTTATTGTCAGTCAATGAGGCGGGCACGCTCCGGCACCAAGGACGACGCCACCGCAAGGACCGCCGTCCAGTGCTGCGCCTGGATGCAGCGGATGGTCTCGTCCCCGGTCGTGGCCGCGGAGACCCCCTGACGGCTGATCATCAGCCAGGCGTCGGTGGGCCGGCAGCCGGTCAGCAGAAAGGCGAAGCGCCGCTCGCCCGGCCGGGACGGGCGCGCCGCCAACTGCTTGCGCACGGTCTTGGCGTCCTTGGGGGACAGCGTGGCGAGGAAGGCGTCGAGCTGACGGCCCGAGGTCACCTCGGCGTTCCGCGCGCCGCGCGCGGGCTCCCCGCCGTCCAGCCGGCCGAAGGCCACGGTCCTGCCCGGTCCTGCCGGGTCGGGTTGCGGGTCCTGTTCCTGGGCGAAGCGCGGATGCGCGGGCATCCGGTCGCGGGGCACCTCGAAGACGGTGACGACCTGATGGGCCGCGAAGCACTCGCCCGGCGGAGGCGGCTGGTCGATCCCGAGCACCAGCCGGTCGCCGCCGCGGAAGAGCAGCGCGTCCTTTGCGGCGCTGCAACCGGTCGTGCGGTTCCAGGCGACCAGCACGTTCCGCGAGAAGTCCGTGGCGGCGGCCCGCTTGGCGATCTCGGCACCCACCGCGGGATCGGACGAGGCGAACCAGCCCGGGAAGCGGGACAGGTCGCGTTCGTCGTTCAGCACCGTGTGGAGCGCCGGGGCCCGGACTGCCGAGGAGAAGTACACCCGGCGCGAGGCGATCCCGCCCTGACGCGGCGTCGAGGGCGAGACCGTGACGGACGGGGAGGCGGGGGGCTTGGGATCGGACGTCGGCGAGACGATGCCGGACGACGCGGGGCCGCCACCGGTGCTGTCGGAGGGGGGCGCACCGGTGGCGGACTGCTGCCGGCCGCAGGCGGCGGAGAGGGTTGTCAGCGACGCAGCCAGCAGCGTGACCGACACCGCCTTGCGGAGACTCATCAGCAGCACGTGGCTTGGACGGGACGCTGCCCGGAACGGTTCCCTGCGGGTGGAGGACATCCGCCTATGGTCGGGCACCCACCTGCGGGTAGTGGGCCCGCAACACGCGGACCGTCTCACTGATGGCCGGACGTCGTGACGCGCCCGTGCGCCACAAGGCGTACAGCCGCCGCACCGGCGCCGGCTCCAGCGGCATCACGGCCACGCCCGCGGGCACCGGGCCGCGCCCGAGCCGGGGCACGAGCGCGATCCCCAGTCCGGCGGCCACCAGTTCCAGCTGCGTCTGGTACTCGGCGACCTGGAAGGCGAGATCGGGCTCGCTGCCCAGTTCCCGCAGGGTCCGCACCAGCCATTCGTGGCAGACGTGCCCCGGCGGCTGGCAGATCCACCGCTGGTCGGTCAGGTCCTCGCGCGCCAGGGGGCCCCGCGCCGCCAGCGGATGCCCGGCGGGTACCAGGATGTCGCAGTGGTCCTCGCCGATCACCACCCGCTCCAGCCCCTCGGGGGCGGGCAGGGGCGCGATGTCCCAGTCGTGCACCACGGCCAGGTCGACGACACCGCGCGCGACCAGGTCGACGGCCCGGTGCGCGCCCTCCTCCAGCATCCGCAGCTCCAGCGACGGGTGGGCGGCGGCCAGTTCGGCGAGCACACCGGGCATCAGCCCGCGCGCGGCGGTGGGGAAGGCCACCGCCGTCAGCCGCCCGGTCGGTTTGCCGCGCCGCTCCTCCAGCGCGACCTCCGCCCGCTCGACGATGGCCATCAGCTCCTGGGCCGTCTCGGCCAGCAACTGTGCCGCCTCGGTCAGCGCCACCCCGCGGCCCTGCCGTTCCAGCAGTGTGGTGCGGGTCTCCCGCTCCAGCTTGGTGATCTGCTGCGAGACCGCGGAGGCGGTGTAGCCGAGCGCGGTCGCCGCCGCGCCGACGGAGCCGTGCACATGCACCGCGTGCAGTGCCCGCAGCCGGGCCAGGTCCAGCATCCGTCCACCTCGTCGTTCAGGGATTCTGCATCGGAACGCGCAGCGACCGGCGCATTCGCTGAAGAGTCGCTGGTGCCGAAGGATACGGCGGACGGTGCCGGGACGGTGTGACCAGCGCCTCCCGTCCGGGTCGCCCGGACCGCGGCGGCGGGTGGATCAGGCGGCGGGTGGATCAGACAGCGGGCTGATCAGGCGGCGGGTTGATCAGGCCGACTCGCCGAGCAGCCCCAGCAGATGGGAGCGGCCCCGGGACAGCAGCTCCGGAAGCGCCCGCACCTGCGGGTACCAGCGGCGCTCGTACTCCCAGCACAGCCAGCCGTCCCAGCCGGCCCGGCTGAGCACCTCGATCGTCCCGGCGAGCGGCACCGCGCCGCGGCCGAGCGGCACCGGCGTGGTGTCCTGCGCCGAGGAGACGTCCTTGACCTGCACGTAGCCCAGGTACGGCGCCAGCACCGGGTAGGTGTACTCCGGCTGCTCCCCGCCGAGCCACGGGTGCAGCACGTCCCAGAGGGCGCCCGTGCTGTGATGGCCCACGAGCCCGAGGACCCGGGCCACGTCCGCGCCGGTGCGGTGCGAGTCGTGGGTCTCCAGCAGCAGGCGCACGCCCAGGTCCGCCGCCTCCGGTGCCACGGCGGCCAGGCGGCGGGCCGCGCGGGTGTCCGCCACGTCCGGGGCCGACCCGTTTTCCGCGCCCGGGAACACCCGCAGGTGCGGTGCCCCGAGCCCGGCGGCGAGCCGCACGTGGTCGCGCAGCCCGCGCAGCACGGGTTCGTCCTCGCCCGGCGCGGCCACCTGCACATAGGAGGCGACCGCGACGATCGCGACCCCCGAGGAGCGGAACTCCTCGCGCACCGAGGCCCGCTCGCGCTCCGTCAGGCCGGCGTGCACCGGCTCGTCGTGGCCGGCCCGCAGCTCCACGCCGTGCCAGCCGTGCTCGGCCGCCAGCCGGGCCACGTCCGCCATGGGCAGCCCGGGCACGCCGAGGGTCGAGAACGCGAGCTTCACATTCCGGACGTTACAGCACCAGTCGCCAGTCCTGCCCGACGAGATCCTTGCCGAAGCTGTGGTGCGGCTTCTGCCCCACCAGCTCGAATCCGGCCGCCTGGTAGATCCGGCGGGCCGAGGTCAGCACGTCGTTCGTCCACAGCACCAGCTCGCGCCGGCCGGTGTCGCGGGCGAACAGCACGCAGGCGTCGACCAGGGCCCGGCCGATGCCGTGGCCGCGGGCCGCCGGGTCCACCAGCAGCAGGCGCAGCCGGGCCGTGCCGGGATCGTCGTCGCGCACGCAGAAGACGCAGCCGGCCCGTTCGCCGTCCAGTTCGGCGATCCACGCGCGCTCGTGGCCGTCGGCGACGATCCGGGCGACGAGCGTCTCGTACGTGGCGTTCCACCCGAACTCCTCGGCGTAGACCTCCGCGTTGCGCTGCACCACCCAGCCCAGGTCGCCCGGGCGCAGCCCGCGCAGCCGGACCCGCTCCGCTTCCGGTGCAGGTGCGGACGCGGGCGCGGAGGCGCCGCCGAGGACCTCGCGGACCGTGCGCATGGCGCCGGTCAGCCGCTCGCGGTCGCGCGCGGCCAGGCCGCCCACCATGGACGAGACCGCGTCCCGCGAGCGTTCCTCCAGCAGCCCGGCCGCCGCGCGGCCGTCCGGTGTCAGGTCCACCCGCTGCCGCCGGGCGTCCCGCTCCGAGGGCGTCCGGGTCACCAGGCCGCGCTGCTCGAAGGCCGCGAGCATGCGGCTGAGCTGCCCCGCGTCCACCGACAGCGCCGCCCGCAGGTCGGCGGCGTCGAGCCCGTCGGCGTGGGCGAGTTCGTACAGGACGCGAGCCTCGGTGAGGGTGTACGGGGTGTGCAGATGGCGGCTGTAGTCCAGCGCCCCGATGAGATTGGTGTAGAAGCGGTTGAACGCCCTGATCTCCTGAACGGTCACGGTGCCGGTGCCTCTCCCGGGAAATATCTTTGACTCAGTCAAAGGTATTCCGCCGTGCGGCACTTTGCCAGGGGTGCGGGGTCTGCCGTCGTGTGCGCTCCGGGCCGCTACGCGTCCTGCCGCGGCGGCGCGGTCGAGGCCCGCACCATGAGCTCGGTGCGGACCGTCGCGAGCCCTCCGGGCGGCGGGGACTGACGCCCCATCACCAGGCGCCCGGCGCGGGCCCCGGCCTCCTGGAGCGGGATCCGCACGGTGGTGAGGGCGGGGGAGGCGTCGGCGCTGAAGGGCAGGTCGTCGTAGCCGGCCACGGAGACGTCCTCCGGGATGCGCAGCCCGCGCTCGCGCAGGGCGGCGCAGACGCCCAGCGCGACGCTGTCGTTGGCGGCGAGGACCGCGGTCAGACGCGGCTCGCGGCGCAGCAGTTCGTGGGCTGCGTCGTAGCCCGAGGAGCGGTCGTAGTAGCCGTGCACCGTGAGGCGTTCGAGGTCCGCGGCGGGGGCGGTGAGGCCGGCCCGTGCGAGGGCAGCGCGGTGGCCCTCCAGCCGGTGCCGGGTGGTGGTCCGGTCCGCGGGGCCCGCGACATAGCCGATGGTGCGGTGGCCCAGGGCGAGCAGGTGCTCGGTGAGCCGCTGGGCGCCGCCGCGGTTGTCGAAGGCCACGGTCACCACGGCGTCGCCCGCGGCGCCCTGGAGGTCGGCGAGTTCGGGCAGCGGTGGCCGGCCGCACAGGACGATCCGCGTGCCGGAGGCGGCGAGCCGGGAGAGCCGGCCGGCGACGGCGGCGGAGTGCTCGCCGCCCTCCACGGCGCCGCCGGTGAGCACCACCCCGGCCGCGCGCTGCCGTTCCAGCAGGGTGAGGTAGTTGAGCTCCGCCTCGGGTGAGCCCCCGGTGTTGCAGACGACGGCGAGCTTCCCGGCGCCCGCGGGCATCGCCCCGGGGGTGTCGGGGCCGCCGCTGATCTCACCCTGCACGGCGCTGGCGATCAGCCCGAAGAAGGGGTCGGCGACGTCGTTGACGAGCACGCCGACCAGGTCGGAGGTGGCGGCGGCGAGCGCGCGGGCGTGGCCGTTGACGACGTAGTCCAGGTCGTCCACGGCCCGCAGCACGCGCTCGCGGGTGTTCCCGGCGACCGGGTAGTTGCCGTTCAGCACGCGCGACACGGTTGCGGCGGACACTCCGGCCTGCGCCGCGACGTCGGCCAGGGTCACTGCCATGCTTCTGCTTCCTCCGGGTCGGTGGTGCTCCGGGGCCGTCGGCCCGTGGCGGCACATGCTCTCATCCCGGAGCCGCGCGGGGAGCGGGTCCGGCCCGGTCCGCAGGCCAGTAAGCGCTATCTGTCGGAAGGTGGTGCTTCTTGTCGATTGTCGTGGCGATGGCTAGCGTGAGGGGCGAGGAAGCGCTTGCTGTCGCTTGGTGCCCCCTCGGCGGCCCGCCGCCGGAGAGAGGAACTCCCGTGACCCGCAGGACCGTGCGGATCGCCATGGACGGCGTCACCGGCCGCATGGGCTGCCGCCGGCACCTCGTGCGCTCGATCCTCGCCCTGCGAGAGCGGGGCGGCCTCGACCTCGGTGACGGCACCGTGCTGTGGCCGGAACCCGTCCTCGTCGGCCACCGCGAGGACGCGCCGCGGGGCATCGCCGGCCGGCACGGCCCGGACCCCGCCGTGGTCTCCACCGACCTGGACGCGGTGCTCGCCGACCCCACTGCCGACATCTCCTTCGACGCCCAGGTCACCGCCGCCCGGCGCGCCGAACCGGCCCTGAAGTCCTCGGCCCAGGGCCGCCGTCCCGACGTACCGGAGCTGATGCTGTGACGACCATCCACCTGCCCGACGCCTCGGGGGAGTTGCGGCCGTACGAGCCGCGCACCGCGCCCGCCGCCCACTTCTCCGTCCCGGCCGACGCCGCCCCGTCGCGCAGCCGCACGGTGTACGCGGCGGCGCACGTCGTCGCGGACCCCTTCCGCACCGCCCCCGGTCTGCCGGCGGCCGTCGACTGGGACGCGACCCTCGCCTTCCGCCGCCACCTGTGGTCCCACGGGCTCGGGGTGGCGGAGGCGATGGACACCGCGCAGCGCGGCTCGGGCCTGGACTGGGCGGCCGCGGCCGAGTTGGTCCGCCGCTCCTGCGCCGAGGCCCGGGCCGCCGGCGGCCGCATCCTGTGCGGCGTCGGCACCGACCAGCTTCCCGTGACCGAGATCGGCTACCCCTACGGCCTGGACGACGTCCGCAGGGCCTACGAGGAGCAGCTCGCGCTCGTCGAGGACGCCGGCGGGCAGCCGGTACTGATGGCCTCCCGCGCCCTCGCCGCGGTCGCCAAGGGCCCCGAGGACTATCTGGAGGTGTACGGCCCCGTCCTGCGGCAGGCCGCGCACCCCGTCGTCCTGCACTGGCTCGGGCCGATGTTCGACCCGGCGCTGGAGGGCTACTGGGGCAGCACCGACCTGGACGCCGCCACCCACACCCTCCTGGAACTGATCGCGGCGCACCCCGGCAAGGTCGACGGCGTCAAGATCTCGCTGCTCGACGCGGAGCGCGAGATCGGGCTGCGCCGCCTCCTCCCGGACGGCGTGCGCTGCTACACCGGCGACGACTTCCACTACCCCGAGCTGATCGCCGGTGACGACCAGGGCTACAGCCACGCCCTCCTCGGCATCCTCGACCCGCTCGCGCCCGTGGCCGCCCACGCGCTCCGCGCGCTGGACGCCGGTGATCCGGCCGCCTTCCGCTCCCTGCTCGACCCGACGGTCGAGCTGTCCCGGCACCTGTTCGGGCCGCCCACCCGGCACTACAAGACCGGCGTCGTCCTGCTTGCCTGGCTGGCCGGCCACCAGTCCCACTTCACGATGCTCGACGGTTCCCACTCGGCACGCTCCCTCCCCCATCTGGCCCGCGCGTACGAACTGGCCGACCGCATCGGCCTGTTCCCGGACCCGGCGCTCGCCGCGTCCCGCATGCGGAACCTCCTCTCCGTGTACGGAGTGTGACAGTGGGTACTGACAACCGGACCCCGGACGACCTCGCGCGGCTCAGCGTCAACCAGGAGACCGTGCGCCAACTCGCCCTCCCCGAACTGGCCGAGCACCTGACCGCGCGCGGCGTGCCGGGCGTCGGCCTGTGGCGGGGACCGGTCGGGGAGTACGGCGTGGAGGCCGCCGCGAAGCTCGTCCGCGACGCGGGGCTCACGGTCACCTCGCTCTGCCGCGGCGGCTTCTTCACCGCCTCCGACCCGGAGGGGCGGGCCGCCGCGCTCGCCGACAACCGCGCGGCGGTGGACGAGGCCGCGACCCTGGGCACCGGCACGCTCGTGCTGGTCTCCGGCGGCCTCCCGGCCGGCGAGCGGGACCTCGTCGCGGCCCGCGAGCGCGTCGCCGACGCCGTGGCCGAACTCGCCCCGTACGCGGGTGGGCGCGGCGTCCGGCTCGCGATCGAGCCGCTGCACCCGATGTTCGCCTCGGACCGCTGCGTCGTCTCGACCCTCGCGCAGGCCCTGGACATCGCCGAGCGCTTCCCCGTCGAGCAGGTGGGGGTCGTCGTGGACACCTACCACCTGTGGTGGGACGACCTCGCCGGCCGGGACATCGCGCGGGCGGGGGAGGGCGGCCGCATCGCCTGCTTCCAGGTCGCCGACTGGATCACGCCGCTGCCCGAGGGGGTGCTGCTGGGCCGCGGGCAGCTCGGCGACGGCTGTGTCGATCTGCGGGGGTTCCGCGAACGGGTGGACGCGACCGGATTCACCGGACCCGTCGAGGTCGAGATCTTCAACCCGGCCCTGTGGGCCCGTGACGGCGGGGACGTACTGGACGAAACCATCGCAAGATACCGCGCGCATGTGCGGTGAACCGGGCTCCGGGGGCCGTTCCGGGGGCGGTCGGAAAACTTTGAAATTTCTTCCTGAGGGCGTGCAACCATCCCCGGGGTTCGCGGGTCTATGTAGCGTCAAGACCCTGAGGGGGGCCTCGTAGGGTCTTGAGTGAGGGGGAGGCGCGGTGTCCGGAGGGGGCTCGGGATGCCACGCAGAGGGAGGGGAACGCTTAAGGGGTCCGGCTGAGCCGGACCCCTTACGCCGTTCCAGGGGCCTTCCGGCGCCGCGTTCCGCAGGTCGCCCGAGGGGGGTCAGCGCTTCTCGCGCGCCCGCCGGGCCAGTACCGCCGCGACCACCGGAATGATCGACTCCAGTGCCCCGGCGACCGCCTGCTCCGGCAGCCCGGTCCGCTTGGCCACCGCCCGCGCCGCCGGCGCGGCGACCTTGGTCAGGACCGCCACGAGGGCCCCGCCGCCGTTGCCGCCCTGCGCGCCGCCCCGCACCCCGGCGAAGCCGGCGGCCGCGGCGGGCAGCGGCTCGGTCTCGTTCGCCGCCTGCTCCATGGCCTGGCAGAGCTCGGCCGTACCGCCGGGGGTCACCGCGTCGTCGGTCAGCACACCGGTGAGCGAGGCCACGGAACCGCCCACGACCTGCAGCGTCTCGTCGGCGTCGGTACCGAGCAGCGCGGCGATCCCGCGGAGCCGGTCCTCGCCCAGCTCCTCCAGCACCTCGTCCTTCAGCGGTCGATCGCTCATGCTCCGGACGTTAGTTGCGAAACGCCCGCTCGGCCCGCCGACCGCATCCGGACGGATGTACCCCTCTCAGAAGGGGACACCGCAGCGCAGGATGACGTTCGCGTAGGGGCGCGCCTCCCCGGTGCGGACGACGAGCCGGGCCCGGTGGGTGAGGGCCTTGAAGTCCTCGTGGGAGACCAGTTCCAGGTCCGGGAACGCGCCCTCGAGCTGCGCGGTGACCTCGGGGTTGTGGTCGCGCACCTCCTTGGCGGCGACGGCGCCCTCGATCACCAGCTCGTCCCGCAGCCCCTCGAGCACCTCGGCGAACGAGGGCGTCCCGGCGCGGAAGGCGAGATCGACGACGACGGGTCCCGGCGGTATCGGCAGGCCCGCGTCACAGACGACCACGAGATCGGTGTGACCGAGCGCGGCGAGCGCGCCCGCCAGGTGGCGGTTGAGGATTCCGGACTTCTTCACAGCTGTTCCGTCTCGTCGAGGGTGGGGAAGGACTCCTGCGCACCCGCCTTGGTGACGGCCACGGCCCCGACCCGCACCGCGAACCGCACGGCGGTCTCCAGGTCGTCGCCGGCGCCCAGCCGCCAGGCCAGCGCCCCGGTGAACGCGTCACCGGCCCCCGTGGTGTCGACGGCCTCCACGCGCACACTGGGCACGTGCACCGCGCCGTCGGCGGTCGCCGCCAGGGCGCCGCCGGCGCCCAGGGTGACGACCACCGAGCGCGGCCCGAGGGCGAGCAGCCCCCGCGCCCAGTCCTCCGGAGCGGCCCCGGCGTCCTCGCCCAGCAGGAAGCGCGCCTCGTGCTCGTTGACCACGAGCGGATCGCAGCCCTCCAGCACCTTGGGCGGCAGCGGCGCCGGCGGCGACGGGTTGAGCACCACCCTTGTGCCGGCCTCCGTGGCCGCCGCGACGACGGCGGCCACGGTCGCGGCCGGGATCTCCAGCTGGAGCGACACCACGGGGGCGGCGGCCAGCAGCTCGTGCGCCCCCGCCACATCGGCCGTCCCCAGGCGCCCGTTGGCGCCCGGCGAGACGACGATGCTGTTGTCGCCCGAGGGGTCCACCGTGATCAGCGCGACCCCGGTGGGGGTGTCGCCGATCAGGATGCCGGAGGTGTCGACGCCGGCCGATCTCAGCGACCCGGTCAGCAGGCGCCCGTGCGCGTCGTCGCCGACCCGCGCCAGCAGTGCCGTGCGCGCGCCCAGGCGGGCCGCGGCGACGGCCTGGTTGGCGCCCTTGCCACCCGGGTGGGTGGCCAGGTCGGAGCCGAGGACGGTCTCGCCCGCCGCGGGGCGGCGGTCGACGTGGATCACCAGGTCGGCGTTGGCCGACCCTACGACCAGCAGGTCGTAGCCGTGCATCTTTGTGTTCCCTTCGCGGATTCGGCCGTGGCGGTGCGTCGCGTCAGGACGTGAAGTCCGCGACGTTCTGCTCCGTGACGACCTTGACCGGCACCTTCACCAGGGTCGGGAGCTTTTCGCCCTTGGCGGCCTTCACGGCGTTCTGCACGGCCAGCCTGCCCAGTTCGCTGGGCTGCTGCGCCACGGACGCGGTGAGCGTGCCCGCCTTGACCGCGGTCAGGCCGTCGGGGGTGCCGTCGAAGCCGACCACCTTGACGGTCTTGCCGGCCTTGGAGCCGAGCGCCTTGATGGCGCCGAGGGCCATCTCGTCGTTCTCGGCGAAGACGCCGGTCACGTCGGAGTGCGCCTGCAGCAGGTTGGTCATGACGTCCAGGCCCTTGGTGCGGTCGAAGTCGGCGGCCTGCTCGGCAACCACCTTGATGCCGGGGTAGGCCTTGATGCCCTCGTCGAAGCCCTGGCCGCGCTCGTTGGCGGCGGAGGTGCCCGCGGTGCCCTGGAGGACGACGACGGTGCCCTTGCCGCCCAGGGACTCGGCCAGCGTCTTGGCGGCGAGGCGCCCGCCCTCGACGTTGTCGGAGGCGACGGTGGTCGCGACGTCGGCCTTGTTGACGCCGCGGTCGGCGGCGACGACGGGGATGTTCGCCTTGTTGGCGGCCTTCACGGAGGGGCCGGCCGCGTCGGAGTCCACCGGGTTGACGATGATCGCCTTCACGTTCTGACTGGTGAAGTTCTGCAGCTGGTTCGCCTGCTGCGACGCGTCGTTCTGCGCGTCGGTCACGGTCAGGTTCACGCCCTCCTTCTTCGCCTCGGCCTGGGCGCCGGACTTGAGCTGGACGAAGAAGGGGTTGTTGAGGGTGGAGACCGACAGGCCGACCTTCGTGCCGGAGGACGAGCCGGAGCCGGAGTTGCAGGCGGCGGCGGTGAGGGCGAGGGCGCTGACGGCGACTGCGGTGACCGTGATCTTCTTGATACGCATCGGTGGTTCCTTGCGGGTGTGATGAGGCTGATGAGCGGAGGGGCGGCGCGTGGCGTCAGCCACGGCGGCGCAGGGTGTCCAGGAGGACCGCCAGGGCAATGACGACGCCGATCACGACCTGCTGCCAGAAGGCGGAGACCGACAGCAGGTTGAGGCCGTTGCGCAGCACGGCGAGTATCAGCGCGCCGATCAGGGTTCCGGAGGCCTTGCCGACGCCGCCGGAGAGGCTGGCGCCGCCGATGACGACCGCGGCGATGGCGTCCAGTTCGTAGCCGTAGGCCGCCTGCGGCTGCGCCGAGGCGAGCCGGGAGGCCAGGACGATGCCCGCGACGGCCGCGAAGAGGCCGGACAGGCCGTAGATGATGAGCTTCTGCCGCTTGACGCGGATGCCGGAGAGGCGGGCCGCCTCCTCGTTGCCGCCGATCGCGTACATGGCGCGGCCCATGTAGGTGCGGCCCAGGATCACGGCCGTTGCGACGCCCGCGACGATCATCACCAGGACGGGCACCGGCAGCCAGCCGCCGATGGTGTCCCCCAGGTGGGAGACGGAGTCCGGGAAGGCGATCGGGCTGCCCTGGGAGATGACCAGGGTCAGGCCGCGGCCGATGGAGAGCATCGCCAGGGTGGCGATGAAGGGCGGCAGCTTGCCGAAGGAGACCAGCAGACCGCTCAGCAGACCGCTGGCGACACCGGTGGCCACGGAGAGCACGACCGCAAGCCACACCGGCAGGCCCGCGGAGCTCGCGCTCCAGGCCAGCACCGTCGCCGAGAGCGCCGCGACGGAGCCGACCGACAGGTCGATGCCGGCCGCGACGATCACAAAGGTGGAGCCGAAGGCGAGGATCGCCACGACGGCCGCCTGGACGCCGACATTGAGCAGGTTCTGCGTGCTCAGGAAGTCGCCCGACATGAACGACAGTGCCACGAGCAGGACGACCAGGGCGCTGAGGGCGCCGTTGTTGAGGAGCACGCGGCGTGCCGCGGCGACGCCGCCCGTGTCCGTAGTCTTCTTGAGCGTGTCAGTGGCCACGGGAGCCCTCCACATCCTTCTTCGTCGCAGTGGTGTTGCCGTTGTCGTTGTCCGCGGTGCCCGCGCCCACGGCCAGGGCCATGACGGAGTCCTGGGTCGCCTGGTCCGCGGGGAGTTCGCCGGCGATCCGGCCCTGGGACATCACCAGGACGCGGTCGCTCATGCCCAGTACTTCAGGGAGGTCGCTGGAGATCATCAGCACGGCGTGGCCGGAGGCCGTGAGCTGGTTGACGAGCTGGTAGATCTCGACCTTGGCGCCGACGTCGATGCCCCGGGTGGGCTCGTCGAGGATCAGCACCTTGGTGTCGGCCAGCAGCCACTTGCCGATGACGACCTTCTGCTGGTTGCCGCCGGACAGGGTGCGGACGTGCTGCTGGAGGCCGGCCATACGCACCTTGAGCTGCCCCGAGATGCGGTCGGCGTCCTTGCGCTGGCCCGCCCTGTCGATGAAACCGGCGCGGGTGGCGCGGCCGAGGGTGACCAGGCCCAGGTTCTCCTGGACGCTGGCGTCCAGCACCAGGCCCTGGCCCTTGCGGTCCTCGGGCACCAGGCCGATGCCCGCGTCCATGGCGGCGTTGACGTCGTGCCGGCGCAGCCGCTTCCCGAGCACCTCGACGCTGCCGGAGTCGTAGGGGTCGGCGCCGAAGACCGCGCGCACGACCTCGGTGCGCCCGGCGCCGACGAGCCCGGCCAGGCCCACCACCTCGCCGGCCCGCACCTCGAAGCTCACGTCCTGGAAGACGCCGCCGCGGGTGAGGCCCTCGACCCGCAGCAGGGGCGCGCCGGCGTCGGAGCGCTCGCGCGGGTACTGCTGGTCGATGCTGCGTCCGACCATGAGCCGGACCAGCTCGTCCTCGGGGGTGGCGGCGGGGACCTGGGCGACGCTGCGCCCGTCGCGCAGGACCGTCACACGGTCGCCGAGCGCGGCGATCTCCTCCAGGTGGTGGGTGATGAAGACGATGCCGACGCCGTCCGTGCGCAGCTGGCGGACGATGGCGAAGAGCTTCTCGACCTCCTCGCTGGTGAGGACCGCGGTCGGCTCGTCCATGATCAGCACCCGGGCGTCCAGGCTGAGTGCCTTGGCGATCTCCACCATCTGCAGGCGTGCGATGCCCAGTTCCCCCACCGGGGTGCGCGGGTCGACGTCCACCCCGACGCGCTCCAGCAGCGCGGCGGCGTCGGCGTTCATCTTCTTGCGGTCCAGCAGGCCGAAGCGGCGCGGCTGGCGGCCCAGGAAGATGTTCTCCGCCACGCTGAACGTGGGGACGAGGTTGAACTCCTGGTAGATGGTGGCGATGCCGAGTCGTTCGGCGTCCTGTGCGCCGTGGATGCGCACCTCCTGCCCGTCCACCAGCAGGCGCCCCCCGTCCGGGCGGTTGGCGCCGGACAGCATCTTGATGAGCGTGCTCTTGCCCGCGCCGTTCTCGCCGAGCAGGACATGCACTTCGCCGCCGTGCAGGTCGAAATCGACGCCGTCGAGGGCGACCACGCCGGGGAAGACCTTGCGGACTCCCTCCATGCGGAGGATCTCGGGGCTGGTCGTGCTCAACGGGGGCTCCCTTCGGACGCGCCGCTGGAGCGGCGCACTACGAGGCGGGCGGAGACGGTGACCGACGGCGCGGGCCGGCCCTCCACCCGGTCGATCAGCGAGCGCACGGCCGCCCGGCCGAGCTCGCCCGTGGGCTGGGATATCGCCGTGATCGGCGGGTCGGTGTGGAGGAACCACGGGATGTCGTCGAACGCGGCGAGCGCGATGTCCTCCGGCACCCGAAGGCCGCGGGCGCGGATCTCGTCCATGGCGCCGAGGGCCATCAGGTTGTCCGCGGCGAAGACCGCGTCCGGCGGGACCGGCAGGTCCAGGAAGCGGGCGGTGGCCCGGCGGCCGCTGTCCGCTTGGAAGTCGCCCTGCCCGATGTAGTCGTCGGGCAGGGCGAGGCCGAATGCCTCGAGCGCGTCGCGGAAGGCCTGCACGCGCTCGCGGCCGGTGGTGGTGGCGGCCGGGCCCGAGATGATCGCCAGCCTCCGGTGCCCGAGGGCGTGCAGGTGGGCGACCAGGTCGCGGACCGCTTCGCAGCCGTCCGTGCGGACCACGGGCACGTCGTTGCCGATGCCGGGGATCCACCGGTCGACGAAGACCATGGGGGTGCCGGCGAGCACCGCGTCCATGATCAGCGGCGAGCCGCCGTCCGTGGGGCTGACCAGCAGGCCGTCGATCCGGCGGTCGAGGAGCGTGCGGATGTGGTGGTCCTGCTGTTCCGGCCGCTCGTCGGCGTTGCCGATGATCACGCTGTAGCCGAGCGCCCGGGCCTCGTCCTCGACGGAGCGGGCGAGTTCGGTGAAGAACGGGTTCAGCACGTCGCTGATGACCAGTCCGAGCGTCCGCGTCTGGTCGGTGCGCAGCGACCGGGCCACCCCGTTGGGGCGGTAGCCGAGCTCGGCCACGGCCTCGAGCACCCGGGTGCGGGTGTCCGGGCGGACCGCGGGGTGGTCGTTGAGCACGCGGGACACCGTCGCGACGGATACGCCGGCGCGGGATGCCACGTCCTTGATGCTCGCCACGTCCCACCTCCTCGTGGAATCGATTACAAGGAGGATTGGAATCGATTACATGCGCCAGAACAAGACCACGAAACCGGATCGTTACATTCCAGGCCCTGGTCCGGGCGGAGTTGTCCACAGGCCC
Source organism: Streptomyces sp. NPDC002574 (assembly GCF_042889545.1). Taxonomy (NCBI): domain Bacteria; kingdom Bacillati; phylum Actinomycetota; class Actinomycetes; order Kitasatosporales; family Streptomycetaceae; genus Streptomyces; species Streptomyces sp. NPDC002574. The sequence continues at coordinate 544,532 of NZ_JBIARB010000001.1, read as the reverse complement.
GGCCGTGCTGTCGGCGCGGGACGGTACCTTCGGAACACAGCTTCGGATCACATCGCCGGACGGGGGAGGAGGCCCGTGGAATGGGGGAATCGGGGGCCTTCCGTGCGGGCCGCGTCCAGGTCCGGGACCCGCTCCGCGCGGGACGTCGGCGCGGGTCTCGCGGGGGGTGGTGAGGTGGGGCAGTCGCAAGAGTCACAACGCCCGGCGCTCGCCGAGGTGACCGGCGTCCTGGAACGCATCACGTACGCCAACGAGGAGAACGGCTACACGGTCGCCCGCGTCGACACCGGTCGCGGCGGCGGCGATCTGCTCACCGTGGTCGGCTCCCTGCTCGGCGCCCAGCCCGGGGAGTCACTGCGCATGCAGGGCCGCTGGGGCTCCCACCCGCAGTACGGCCGCCAGTTCACGGTGGAGAACTACACGACGGTGCTGCCCGCCACGATCCAGGGCATCCGCCGCTACCTCGGCTCCGGCCTCATCAAGGGCATCGGCCCGCGGATCGCCGAGCGGATCGTGGAGCACTTCGGCACCGGCACGCTGGACGTCATCGAGCGCGAGCCGGCCCGCCTGGTGGAGGTCCCCGGCCTGGGCCCCAAGCGGACCCGGCTGATCGGCGCCGCATGGGAGGAGCAGAAGGCCATCAAGGAGGTCATGGTCTTCCTCCAGAGCGTCGAGGTGTCCACCTCCATCGCGGTGCGGATCTACAAGGAGTACGGGGACGCCTCGATCTCCGTGGTGAAGAACCAGCCGTACCGGCTCGCCGCCGACGTGTGGGGCATCGGCTTCCTCACCGCGGACCGCATCGCCCGCGCGGTGGGCATCCCGCACGACAGCCCGGAGCGGGTGAAGGCCGGGCTGCAGTACGCGCTGTCCCAGGCCACCGACAACGGGAACTGCTTCCTGCCGGAGGAGCAGTTGCTCTCCGACGCCGTGAAGCTGCTCCAGGTCGACACCGGGCTGGTCATCGACTGCCTGGCCGAGCTGGCTGCGGAGGAGGGCGTGGTGATCGAGCCCGTACCCGGCCCGGACAGCGAGGAGCCCGTGCGCGCCGTCTACCTGGTGCCCTTCCACCGGGCCGAGATCTCGCTGGCGGGCGCGCTGCTGCGGCTGCTGCGCGGCCCCGAGGACCGGATGCCCGCCTTCCGCGACGTGGACTGGGACAAGGCGCTGGCCTGGCTCGCCGAGCGCACCGGCGCCGACCTGGCCCCCGAGCAGCAGCAGGCGGTGCGCCTGGCGCTGACCGAGAAGGTGGCGGTGCTGACCGGCGGGCCGGGCTGCGGCAAGTCGTTCACCGTCCGCTCCGTGGTGGCCCTTGCGCAGGCCAAGAAGGCCAAGGTCGTGCTGGCCGCGCCGACCGGGCGGGCCGCGAAGCGGCTGGCCGAGCTGACCGGGGCCGAGGCGTCCACCGTGCACCGGCTGCTGGAGCTCAAGCCCGGCGGCGACGCCGCGTACGACCGGGACCGGCCGCTGGACGCCGATCTCGTGGTCGTCGACGAGGCCTCCATGCTGGACCTGCTGCTGGCCAACAAGCTGGTCAAGGCCGTGCCGCCGGGTGCGCACCTGCTCTTCGTCGGCGATGTCGACCAGCTGCCCAGCGTCGGCGCCGGCGAGGTGCTGCGCGACCTGCTGGACGAGCGGGGCCCGGTCCCCTCGGTACGGCTGACCAGGATCTTCCGACAGGCCCAGGAGTCCGGGGTGGTGACCAACGCGCACCGGATCAATTCCGGCGTCCCGCCGCTCACCCAGGGGCTCGACGACTTCTTCCTCTTCGTGGAGGACGACGGCGAGGAGACGGCCCGGCTCACCGTGGACGTGGCCGCCCACCGCATCCCGCGCCGCTTCGGCCTCGACCCGCGCCGTGACGTCCAGGTGCTGGCCCCGATGCACCGCGGACCGGCCGGCGCGGGGGTCCTCAACGGACTGCTCCAGCAGGCGGTGACCCCGGCCCGCCCCGACCTGCCCGAGCGCCGCTTCGGCGGCCGCACCTTCCGGGTCGGCGACAAGGTCACCCAGATCAGGAACAACTACGACAAGGGCGCGAACGGCGTCTTCAACGGCACCGTGGGGGTGGTCACCTCCCTGGACGCCGTGGAACAGCGGCTCACCGTCCTGACCGACGAGGACGAGGAGATCCCCTACGACTTCGACGAACTCGACGAACTCGCCCACGCCTACGCGGTGACCATCCACCGTTCGCAGGGGAGCGAGTATCCCGCCGTAGTGATCCCGGTCACCACCGGAGCGTGGATGATGCTGCAGCGGAACCTGCTCTACACGGCCGTTACCCGGGCGAAACGCCTGGTCGTGCTCGTGGGCTCACGCAAGGCCATCGGGCAGGCGGTCCGCACCGTCTCCGCAGGCAGGCGCTTCACAGCACTCGACCACCGGCTGTCCCGGGCGGCAAAATAGGCACTGGGTGCCACCTTTCGGTCCTATGGCCGACCCCGAGTGCACGTGGCCACGCCAAATGGGGGACAGTAGGGGTAGGTCAGGGCACCTCGAAACCTCGAAGAAGAGGCACGACGTCGGTGAGGGAATGACGTGAGCGACAACTCTGTAGTACTGCGGTACGGGGACAGCGAGTACAGCTACCCGGTGATCGAGGGCACCGTTGGGGACAACGGCTTCGACATCGGCAAGCTCCGCGCCAATACCGGCCTGGTCACCCTGGACAGCGGCTACGGCAACACCGCGGCCTACAAGTCCGCGATCACCTACCTCGACGGCGAACAGGGCATTCTCCGCTACCGCGGTTACCCCATCGAGCAGGTCGCCGAGCGTGGCAGCTTCCTGGAGACCGCGTACCTCCTCATCAACGGTGAGCTCCCGACCGTTGACGAGCTCGCCGGCTTCCGGGGCGACATCACGCAGCACACGCTGCTGCACGAGGACGTGAAACGGTTCTTCCAGGGCTTCCCGCGCGACGCCCACCCGATGGCCATGCTGTCCTCCGTGGTCAGCGCGCTGTCGACGTTCTACCAGGACAGCCACAACCCGTTCGACGAGAAGCAGCGCTACCTCTCGACGATCCGGCTCATCGCGAAGCTGCCGACGATCGCCGCGTACGCGTACAAGAAGTCGATCGGCCACCCCTTCGTCTACCCGCGCAACGATCTCGGCTACGTCGAGAACTTCCTGCGCATGACGTTCGCGGTCCCCGCCGAGGAGTACGAGCTCAACCCGGTCGTCGTCGACGCCCTGGACAAGCTGCTGATCCTGCACGCGGACCACGAGCAGAACTGCTCCACCTCCACCGTGCGCCTGGTCGGCTCCTCGCAGGCCAACCTCTTCGCGTCGATCTCCGCGGGCATCAACGCCCTGTGGGGCCCCCTGCACGGCGGCGCCAACCAGAGCGTGCTGGAGATGCTGGAGGCCATCCAGGCCGACGGCGGTGACGTGGACGCCTTCATCCGCAAGGTGAAGAACAAGGAGGACGGCGTCCGCCTCATGGGCTTCGGCCACCGGGTCTACAAGAGCTTCGATCCCCGGGCGAAGATCATCAAGGCCGCGGCGCACGACGTCCTGTCCGCGCTGGGCAAGTCCGACGAGCTGCTGGACATCGCCCTGAAGCTCGAGGAGCACGCGCTCAGCGACGACTACTTCGTCTCGCGCAACCTCTACCCGAACGTGGACTTCTACACCGGCCTGATCTACCGGGCCATGGGCTTCCCGTCCACGATGTTCACCGTGCTCTTCGCGCTCGGCCGGCTCCCCGGCTGGATCGCGCAGTGGCACGAGATGATCACCGAGCCGGGTTCCCGCATCGGCCGCCCGCGTCAGGTCTACACGGGCGTCGTCGAGCGCGAGTACGTGCCGGTCGAGAGCCGCTGATCCCGCGCCTCCGGTGTCCCGCTCCGGCGGGGCGCCGGGGCACGCCGGAGCAAAGAGAAACGCCCCGCGCCGAATCCCCCCACGGGTTCGACACGGGGCGCTCCCGTTTCCCGGAGCGGATCCCCCCACGGGTCCGTACCGGGCGTTCTTTGGGTGCGCTCGCCCCACCGGAGCGCGCCACCCGGGAGGGCCGCTCAAAGCTCTCCGGGCAGTGCGTCCAGGCGTGACGACCGGGCTGTCCCCCAAAGACAACCCGCTCATCATCTCACCGAGTCCGCCGGGAGCCCGGTGTCTTCTCGGGGTTAGACCCCCCTGTAAACCAAAAGGTTACGTTTCAGCCAGTGTGATCTAGGTCTCGTCTACGTCTTTCTACGTCATCCGCATCAGAAACGACCCCCGTGTCGGTCGCGCGGACCCCGTCCCGTAACGTGCTGTCCCACCTTGAGGGGCGGAGCGTGATGTCGCAGCAGGCGAGTGTGGGCCGGAACGTCGTGGTGACCGGCGGGGGAACGGGCATCGGCCGGTCGGTGACGACGAGGTTCGCGGAGGCGGGTGACCACGTGACGATCGTGGGCCGCCGGCGCGAGGTGCTGCGGGCCACCGCCGAGGAACTGCGCACGGAGCACGGCCTCGACGTCACCCCGGTCGCCTGCGACCTCGCCGACCCCGACGACGTCGAGGCGGCCCTCGCCCGACTGCCGCGGCGCGTGGACGTGCTGGTCAACAACGCGGGCAGCCGGGAACTGGCGATCGGCGCCGGCCCGCACGGCGTCCTGGCCCGCTGGCGCGGCGACTTCGAGCGCAATGTGCTGACCGCGGTCCTGGTGACCGAATCCCTGCGGGACCGGCTGCCCGAGGGCGGCCGGGTGATCACCGTGACCTCGGTGGCCGCGCTGCGCGGCGGGGGCTCCTACGGCGCCTCCAAGGCCGCCCTGCACGCCTGGAACCACTCCCTGGCCGCCCAACTCGGCCCGCGCGGCGTGACCTGCAACATCGTCGCCCCGGGCACGGTGGCGGGCACCGAGTTCTTCGGCGCGCGGCTGGACGCCGCCGAGCTGACCCGGCGGGCCGGGCGCACCCTCGTCGGCCGCGTGGGGCGCCCCGACGACGTCGCCGCGGCGGTGGTCTTCCTGGCCTCCCAGGAGGCCGGTTTCATCACCGGCGAGATCCTCCAGTGCAACGGCGGCGAACTGCTCGGACGCTGAGCCCGGCGCGCCGGTCTACTCCCCTGGTCGGACCGGGACGCGGCACCCCCTCCCTGAGGATGACGCGGCCCCCGGAAAACCCCGGGAACGCCCCCGATCCCGGTGAAACCGGGTTGCCCCCGCCCGAACGCTGCTGCCAGCGTGGAACCGGGACGGGGCGGGGTCACACCGGGGCCGGGGCGGGAAGAGGGGCGGCCGTATGGACGTTTCACGCTTTATGTCAGCCCTTGACTTCACCGCAGGTCTCGAGGGATACCTGCGCGACGGCCACGTGCTGTGGGCCTACGGGGTGCTCGCGGCCACGACCGCGCCCCCGCTGGTGCCCAACTCGGCGCTGCTCGTGACCGGCGGAGTGCTGGCGGCCCAGGGGCGGCTGGACATCGGGCTGGTGCTGCTGGTGGTCGCGGGCAGCGCGCTGCTCGGCGACATGGTGATCCACCGGACCGGCCGGGCGGTGAGCGGCAGCGTTCTGACGCGCCTGTACCGCAAGCCCCGGCGCCGGGCGCTGCTGGAGTGGGCGAGCGTCCGCATAGAGCGCCACGGTGTGCCCTTCGTGATCGGCGTGCGGTTCCTGCCCAGCGGGCGGGTGATCGGCGGGCTGGCCGCGGGGATCGTCCGCTACCCGGCGCGGCGCTACGCGATCGGCGCGGGCGTGGCCGAAGGGGTGTGGGCGACCTACTCCGTGGGGCTGGGCTACTTCGGCGGCCTGGCCATGTCCAACTCCCTGTACGCGGTGGGGCTCGGCCTCGGCGTCTCCTTGTTCGTGGCGGGGGTCGGCAGCCTGGCGCAGGTGGTGTCCGGGCGCCGGGCGGCCGCCGAGAGCGCCGTGGCCGCCGGGCGGGTGGTGGCGTCCGGAGGGACGGTCCCTCCCGCCCCGCGCGTCGGCGACGAGGAGGGACGCGACACGGACGACGGGCGCGGCGGCGGGACCGGGCCGGGCGCGGGGCGCCGGGGCACGGTCAGCTCCTGAGTGGCCGGCTCTCCTGTGACCGCGGGGATCCGGGCGCGGCCCGGGTGTTCAGCCGGCCGCGGGGGCCGGGCTGCCGCCGGGCTCATGGGCGGCCGCCACCCCGGTTGCGGCGGCGGCCGCCGTCACGTCGACCGGTCCGGTGCCGACGCGTGGGGCGAGGTAGCCGAACAGGGCGTTCTTCAGTTCGCCGGTGTAGGCGTCCCGCTCCACGCCCTCGTGCCCGACGACCAGGGCGAGGCCGGCCTTGAACAGCCCGAAGGCCATGGCCGCCACCTGCGTCCGCTCCGCCGGGGACAGGTCCGGGGCGCGCAGGCCGAGCAGCGTCTCGACCCGCTCCACCAGGGAGCTGTGCAGGGCGTCGTGCTCCGAGGTGACCGATCCCGGGATGTCGCTGTCGTGGACCAGGGCGAGGAAGGCCGGGTTCTCGCAGTTGAAGTCGATCATCGGATCGACGATCACATCGAGCATCTCGCGCAGCGGCAGCGAGGCGTTCTCCGGCGTGAACAGCTCGCCGTGGGCCTCGCGCATCCGCAGGTTGAGGGTGCTGCCCAGTTCGATGGCGATGGCTTCCTTGTTGGGGAAGAACTGGTAGAGCGTGCCGGGCGACACACCCGCCTCACGCGCGATGGCGTTCGTGCTCGCCGCGGTGTAGCCCACCGTGCGGAAGACGTCCGCCGCGGCGTCCAGCAGCTGTGCCACGCGCCGTTCCCCGCGCGCCTGACGACGGCGCGGTCTCTGCTCCTCGGGCACGTGTCATCCCCAATCACTGTTGACAAACGCGAGTGGCCGCTCGCATTCTGAAGAAACGCGAGTGATCGCTCGTGTTGGCCAGTTTACGGCTGCTCTTCATGGGAGGGGACACCTCTGTCATGTCCGATGTCAACCGCGGGCGCCCGCCAGGGGTCTGGACCCGGGTGACCACTGCCCGGCCGAGGCTCGCCCTGCTCCTCGCGTTGCTGTTCACCGCTCTCGCCGTGGTCGCGGGCAGCGGGGTCGCCGAGCGGCTGCACAGCGGCGGCTGGGAAGCGCCCGGTTCCGAGTCGTCGTACGCCAACGCGGCACTGCAGAAGTACTTCCCGGACTCCCAGCCCAATCTGATCCTCCTCGTCGACAGCCGCGGGGCCGGGGTGGACTCCCCGGCCGTGGCCGCCGAGGGCCGTGAACTCGGCCGTCGGCTCGCCGCGGACAAGGACGTCAGCGGTGTCACCTCCTACTGGACCACCGCCGCGCCCGCCCTGCGCGCCGAGGACGGCGGCGAGGCGATGATCGCCGCCCGCATCGCCGGTGACGACGACGCGATCGCCGGGACCGTCGAGCGCCTCGCCCCCGAGTACCGCGGGGCGCACGGCCCGGTGGAGGTCAGGGTCGGCGGTCTCGCCGCCTTCCGGCAGGAACTGCAGAGCACCATCCAGGACGACCTGGCCCGCGCCGAGGTCATCGCACTGCCGGTGACCCTGCTGCTGCTCGTCATGGTCTTCGGCAGCGCCGTGGCCGCGATGCTGCCGCTCGTCGTCGGCATCGTCGCGATCCTGGGCACCAACGCCGTGCTGCGCGGCATCACGGCCTTCACGGACGTCTCGATCTTCGCCCAGAACCTGACCACCGCCCTGGGGCTCGGACTGGCCATCGACTACGCGCTGTTCATCGTGCGGCGCTTCCGCGAGGAACTGGACGCCGGCGCCGACCCGCGGGCCGCGGTGGGCGCGACGCTCCGCACGGCGGGCCGCACGGTGCTCTTCTCGGCGCTCACCGTGGCCGCCGCGCTGTCCGCGATGTTCCTGTTCCCCCAGTACTTCCTGCGCTCGTTCGCCTACGCGGGCATCGCGGTGGTGCTGCTGGCGGCGGGTGCCGCCCTGGTGATCCTGCCGGCGGCGCTGGTGCTGCTGGGCAACCGGGTCAACGCGCTCGACCTGCGCAGGATCCTGCCGCGCCGGCGGGCCGCGCGAGAGCCCGGCGCCGGGTACGCACGGCTGGCCACCCTGGTGATGCGCCGGGCGCCGCTCTTCGCGGTCGGCACGATCGCGGGCCTGGTGCTGCTCGGAGTCCCCTTCCTGCAGGTGCAGTTCGGCACGGCCGACGACCGCCAGCTGCCGGCGACCGCCGAGGCGCATGTGGTGCAGCAGCACATACGTGACGACTTCCCGGGCAACCCCGGCGACGAGATCACCGTGCTCGCCGAGGGCAACCCGACGGCGGCCCAGCTCGGTGCCTACAGCAGCAGGCTGTCCGAACTGCCCGGGGTGGTGGTCGTCGACGGCCCCGCCGGGCAGTACGCGTCCGGCGAGCGCAGTGCGGCGCCCGGCCCGGCCGAGGCGGCCCGCGCGGCCGGCGGGGCGGCGTATCTGACGGTGCTGCCCAGGACGGAGGCGGTGGACGCGGCGAGCCAGGACCTGGTGGACAGGATCAGGGCGGTCGACGCCCCGTTCACGACCTCGGCGACCGGCACGGCCGCCCAACTGGTGGACACCAAGGGCGTCATCGCCGACCGACTGCCCTGGGCGGCCGGGATGATCGCCGCAGTCACCTTGCTGCTGGTCTTCCTGCTCACCGGCTCCGTCGTCATCCCCCTGCAGGCGGTGCTGCTCAACGCGCTCAGCCTGACCGCCATGTTCGGTGCGGTGGTGTGGGTCTTCCAGGACGGCCACCTGTCGGGGCTGCTGGACTTCACCGCGACCGGGAGCATCGAGACCACCCTGCCGGTGCTGATGTTCTGCGTGGCCTTCGGGCTGTCGATGGACTACGGCGTCTTCCTCCTGTCGCGCATCAAGGAGGAGTACGACCGCACCGGTGACCACCGGTCGTCCGTGGTCTTCGGGGTGCGCCGCACCGGCGGGCTCATCACCGCGGCCGCGGTGATCCTGGCGGTGGTGATGGTGGCGATCGGCACCTCCCGGGTCGCCAACACCAAGATGCTGGGCCTCGGGATCGCGCTGGCCGTGCTGATGGACGCGATGGTGGTCCGCACACTGCTCGTGCCCGCCGTGATGCGGCTGACGGGACGGGCGACATGGTGGGCCCCGGGACCGCTGAAGCGGCTGCACGGCCGCTTCGGACTGAGCGACGGGGAGGGGCCGGGCGGGGCCCCGGCGCGGGAGGAGCCCGCGCGGGGCCCGGAGCCCGCCCGTACCGGCTGAGGGTCAGCCGAGCTCCCGGCGGCCTCTGTTGCCCGGCCGCCGGGAGCTCCACAGGCGGATGGTGTCCGCGTACCAGAAGGGCTTGCCGGCCTCCACGACGTCGGGCGGCGGCAGGTGCCCGTGTTTCCGGTACGAGCGCACCGTGTCGACCTGGACCCCGATGTGAGCGGCGATCTCGGCGTACGACCAGAGGGTCCGATCCGTCATCTCACACACACCTCCTCGCGATGGCTTCGAGCGGTCAGCCTCGCCGGGTCAACGACATGGGATGACAGGTGAATGGGCCTGTTGATCACCTGTTACGGGAAGCCCGCGTAACGGTGACAAACCTGGCAGAGGGGGTGATGATCGGACAGCCGTCCGGCGGACGGGGACGGAACGGCGTACGAGGGTGCCTCGGTCCGCCTCAGTCCCCGAACCGCGCGGGCAGGGGCGGCGGTTGCGCCGAGGCGGCGGCGCGCAGCCGCGCGAGGATCGCGGTGCCCGCCTTGGTGTACGCGGAGGCGTCGTCGAAGAGCACCGACTGCAGATTGCCCGACTCCATCAGGGCGATGAGCTCGAAGGCCAGCAGCGGCACATCGAGATCCGCTCGCAACTGCCCCGTCCGGCGGGCCTTCTCCACGGTGATCTCGACATAGGTGATCCACTCCAGGCGCGCGTCGGCGACCAGGTCGTGCACCGGGCCGGTCCGCGCGTCGAACTCGGCCGCGACGGCGAGGAAGAAGCAGCCGCCGGGGAACACCCGGCTCCGGGAGTACTCCAGCCACGCCTCGCAGAGCCGCCACACCCGGGCGATGCCGGCGGGCAGTTCGCGCGGCGGCCGCACCACATGGTCGACGTACAGCTCGCGGGCCGCGCGCACGGTGGCCAGCTGCAGTTCCTCCTTGGAACCGAAGAGGGCGAACACCCCGCTCTTGCTCAGTCCCAGTTCGGCCGCCAGCCGGCCCAGGGACAGCCCTTCCAGACCCTCGACCGAGGCGAGGGCCGTGGTGCGGCTCAGGACCAGGCGGCGCGTCTCGTTGCCGCGCCGGAGCCGGTTGTCCGTACGGGGGGCTGTCACCCGGCCATCCTACGAAAGGCCACGTCCGCCCGGAATGCGGCGGGCGTAGGGTCGGTCGTGTGACCTCGACGAATCCCTTCCTCAGTCCGAGCACGCTCCCCTACGAGCTGCCGCCGTTCGCCGACATCCGGGACGAGCACTACCTGCCCGCCTTCGAGCGCGGCATGGCCGAGCAGCTCGCCGAGGTGCGGGCCGTCGCGGCGGACCCGGAGCCGCCGGGCTTCGAGAACACGATCGTCGCCCTGGAGCGCTCCGGCGACCTGCTGAGCCGCGTCTCGAACGTCTTCTTCAACCGCACCGCGGCCGACACCAGCGAGACCGTGCAGGAGATCGAGGCGCGCGTCAACACCGAGCTCGCCGCGCACGCCGACGCCATCCACCTCGACCCGGATCTCTTCGCCCGCGTCAAGGCGCTCCATGACACCCGGCACGAACTGGGCCTGGACGCGCCGTCCTTGCGGCTGCTGGAGCGCTACCACACCCGCTTCGTCCGGGCCGGGGCCGAACTCACCGAGGAGGGCCGCGAGCGGCTGCGCGAGCTGAACGCCGAGATCGCCGAGGCCTCGACCGCCTTCGAGCAGAACCTCTTCGCGGACACCAAGGGCGCCGCGATCGTCCTGGACAGCGCGGAGGAACTCGCCGGCCTGTCCGCGGACGCCGTTGCCTCGGCCGCGGCCAACGCCACCGCCCTCGGCCACGACGGCCGCTATGTGCTGAGCCTGAAGAACTTCTCCAACCAGACCGAACTGGCCTCCCTGGACGACCGCGCCCTGCGCCGCAGGCTCCTGGAGGCCTCCCTGGGCCGCGGTCTCACGAGCAACCGCGCCCTGGTGGTGAAGCTCGCCCGGCTGCGCGCCGACCGCGCCGCGCTGCTGGGCTACCCCTCGCACGCCGCGTACGTCGTCGCCGACCAGACCGCCGGCACGACCGAGGCGGTCACGACCCTGCTGTCGCGGCTGGCCCCGGCCGCCGTCGCCAACGCCGAGCGGGAGGCCGCCGCGCTGACCGCCGCCTCCGGCCTGACGGACTTCGCCGCCTGGGACTGGGCGTACTGGTCGGAGAAGGTCCGCAAGGCCGAGTACGACATCGACGCCGCCGAGATGCGCCCGTACTTCGAGCTCGACCGGGTGCTGAAGGACGGCGTCTTCCACGCCGCGGGCCAGGTGTACGGGCTGGGCTTCACCGAGCGCCCCGACCTGGGCGGCTACCACCCCGACGTACGGGTCTTCGAGGTCTCCGACGCCGACGGTACCCCCCTCGGCCTCTACCTCGGCGACTTCTTCGCCCGCGCCTCCAAGCGCGGCGGCGCCTGGATGAACAGCCTGGTCAAGCAGTCGCACCTGTTCGGCCGCAAGCCCGTGGTCGTCAACAACCTCAACATCGCCAAGCCCGCGCCCGGCGAGCCGGCGCTGCTCACCTTCGACGAGGTCCACACCCTCTTCCACGAGTTCGGCCACGCCCTGCACGGTCTGCTCTCCGACGTCGAGCACCCCTTCTTCTCGGGCACCGCCGTTCCGCGCGACTTCGTCGAATACCCCTCCCAGGTCAACGAGATGTGGGCAACCTGGCCGCAGGTGCTGGCCCACTACGCGCGCCACCACGAGACCGGTGCGCCGATGCCCGCCGACCTGGTGGCCCGGATGGAGGCCGCCGAGCGCTTCGGGCAGGGCTACCGGACGGTGGAGTACCTGTCGGCGGCCGTGCTCGACTGGGCCTGGCACTCCCTCCCGGCCGGCCACGACCCGGGCGACGCCGAGGAGTTCGAGGCGGCCGCGCTGAAGGAGGCCGGGCTCGCGCTGCCGGCGATCCCGCCGCGCTACCGCAGCACCTACTTCGCGCACATCTTCGCCCACGGATACAGCGCCGGTTACTACTCCTACATCTGGAGCGAGGTGCTGGACGCCGACACCGTCGAGTGGTTCAAGGAGAACGGCGGCATGCGGCGCGAGAACGGTGACACCTTCCGGCGCGAACTGCTCTCGCGCGGCGGCAGCGTCGACCCGCTCACGGCCTTCGAGAACTTCCGCGGACGGGCGCCGGAGATCGCGCCGCTGCTGACCCGCCGCGGCCTGGCCGGCTGAGGGGACACCGGGGCGGGACACCGCTGGGTCAGTCGTGCGGCCGGGCCCCGCTGAGGCGGTGGTCGGCGAGGTTCAGCGCCTCGTCGACCACCCGGCGGAGATGTCCGTCTGCGAGCCCGTAGACCATGCGGCGGCCCTCCTTGCGCACGGTCACCAGCCCGGCCAGCCGCAGTTTCGCCAGGTGCTGGCTGACGGCCGGGCGGGCCGCGCCGCACAGTTCGGTCAGCGTGCCGACGTCGGCCTCCCGCTGCCCCAGGGCGTGCAGGAGGCGGAGCCGGGTGCGGTCGGCGAGCAGCCCGAGCGTCTCGGCGGCGAGGGCGTACTGCTCGGCGCCCGGGTCTCGCGGGTGCGCATCCTGTGCAGGTGATAGGTGCATGCGTGCGCTCATACGCACATAATGGCAGGCATGGACGAGCACCGGCACCCCCACCCGCACGGCGGTCACGGTCAGGCGCACGACCACGGCCGCGACCACAGTCACCATCACGACCGCGACCACGACTGCGACCACGACCGCGCGCACCCCCGCACCCCTATCCGCCCCCACTCCCACGCCGCGGCGGACAAGCTCGACCGCGCCCTCGAAGGCTCCGCCGAGGGCCTCCGCGCCCTGTGGATCTCCCTTGCGGTCCTCGGGGCCACCGCCGCCGCACAGGCGGCCGTCGTCGTGCTGTCCGGATCGGTCGCCCTGCTCGGCGACACCGTGCACAACGCCGCCGACGCGCTGACCGCCCTCCCGCTGGGCCTGGCGTTCCTGCTCGGGCGCCGCGCCGCCACCCGGCGCTTCACCTACGGCTACGGCCGGGCCGAGGACCTGGCGGGGATCGTCATCGTCGCCACCATCGCGGCGTCCGCAGTCGTCACCGGGTACCAGGCGGTCGACCGCCTGCTGGACCCGCGGGACGTCTCCCATCTGCCGGCCGTCGCCGCCGCCGGGCTGGCCGGTTTCGCCGGCAACGAATGGGTGGCCCGCTATCGCATCCGCACCGGGCGAAGGATCGGTTCCGCCGCGCTCGTCGCGGACGGGCTGCACGCCCGCACCGACGGCTTCGCGTCGCTCGCCGTGCTGCTCGGCGCGGGCGGCGCGGCACTCGGCTGGCGCGCGGCCGACCCGGTCGTCGGGCTGCTCATCGGCGCGGCCATCGTGCTCGTGCTCCGCGACGCGGCCCGCGAGGTGTTCGGCCGCCTCATGGACGCCGTGGATCCCGCCCTCGTGGACGCCGCCGAGCGTGCGCTGCGCGACCGGCCCGGTGTGCTGGACGTCGCCGAACTGCGGCTGCGCTGGATCGGGCACCGGTTGCGGGCGGAAGTCGCCGTCGTCGTGGACGGTTCGCTCGACCTGCGCGCGGCCCATCAGGTCGCCGTGGACGCGGAGCACGCGCTGCTGCACGCGGTTCCCCGGCTGGGCGCCGCCCTCGTCCACCCCGATCCGGCTCCGGCGGCCGGCCTCCCCGATCCGCACGCCGTCCTGGCCCATCACGGGGTGTGAGCCGGGTCGGCCGGGTCGGCCCGGTCGGCCCGGTCAGCTCGGCTCCGCGCCGGGGCCGGCCGCCCGCCGGACCCGTTCGCGCAGTTCCCGCAGCCGGTCGGCGGGGGCGCCCAGCCCGTTGAGACGCAGCCGGGCGGTCTCCGTGCCGGTGTCGGCATTGGCGGTGAAGGCCAGATTGAGTGCCTGACGCACCATCCAGTGGTCGTACGTCAGCAGCCGTACGGCCTCGTCCCGGGCGTCCGCGTCCTCGCCGCCGACGGGCAGGTCCCGCAGCCGCTGGGCGATGTCCTGCAGCACCGCCGCCTGCCGGCTGCCGGCGCGGGCCACTTCGGTGGGCACCGGGCCCGGCTCGCCGCACGCCGCCACCACGCGGTCGGCCTCCGGCTGGGCGGCCGCCGCCTCGTCCAAGAGCGCGGCGAGCGCCGCCAGTTGCTCGTACGAGGACATGGCTCCTCCGGTCCGGCGTCGCATCGCCACGGGCCCCCAGTGTGCCCCGGTAGGACGTCTGACGGTGAGTTGGTGTGGACCAGGGGAATGATCTGTACCGGATCGGTCACGGCAACATCACGGACCGCTCGCATGTCTGCGCGGACTGTGAGGGGAGTGTCACGGTGTCCCCCACACCCAAGCCTCAGGGGGCTCCTGTGACACAGTCGTCGCACACGCAACCACCGGGTTCGCACCCGTCCCAAGAACCCGGCTGGGTTCAGCCGCCCAAGAAGTCGGGCGCCGGGAAGATTCTCGGCTTCGGCGTCGTCGCCATCCTCGTCGTGATCGGCGGCAGCGTCGCGTTCGCCCTGCGCACCGGCGACGGCTCGAGCCCCGGCGACAAGGCCCCGGCGGTGAGCACCGCCCCGACGCACGCCGCCGTCGTGGAGGAGCAGTTCAAGGACGATGTGAAGGTCGCCTCCTGCGGGCTGGCGGACTTCACCAAGTGGCCGAGTGCCGAGGTGACCATCACCAACCACGGTGACCGGAGCGCCGACTACCAGGTGCGCGTGGCCTTCACCGACGAGACGGGGACCCGGATCGCCCAGGGCGTCGCCACGACCACGGGACTGGCCGCCGGGGCATCCGTGAAGGAGACCGCACAGGGCTCCGCGGCGGCGGCGGGCGAGATCACCTGCAAGGTGACCGAAGTGGGCCGCACCGCCGCGAACTGACGCGGCGCGGGAGGAACGGCCCGGGGGGCCGTTTCGTACCGCCCTTTCCCGTGGCCGGCGACTCCGGTTCGCACGACGTACCCGCGGCCGGGGGCCGCGGGTGTCTCTCGCGGACGGTCCGCCGACGGTTTTCGGACGGACCGGCCCGGCGGTACCGAACCCCGGCCGGGACGGCCGGCCGCCCGGGTCCGGACATGCGCCCGTCCACCGTGTGAACGCTCCACGGTGGCCGGAGAACTGGGGAGAAACGTCCTCTGAACAGGTTCCGCTCGCGCGCTCCGCGGCCGGCCGTGAATGGCGGGAACCCGCGCTTCTGTCCTCAACTACGCGCGTCCGAAGGACTGTTGACGATCGTTCTCGCGCAAGTGCTGCTCGATGTGTACCGCTTCTGCGTGAGGCCGACTGCGTCCGACCGCGGCTGGAAAAGCGGAGCGTCACCGCCGCCTTGATCATCATCACCTTGCGTGGATCTGCACGCCTCGTTCATCTTCCATCCGTTCGGCGTTCCCTCCTCCTTGAACACAACCCCCTCATGTGCCGCGACTGTCAGGACCGCTTGGGGATGTATTTCGGCCTGTTGCGCGAAAAACAAAATGGGGAGGGAGGTCGGCCTTATGGTCCGGCCGCGCGTTCTGTACATGTTGGCCCAGGGGGATGGCAGGTACCTGCCAGGGGTGCAGCATGTGCGTTCGGGGAATCCGGGGGATCCGGACCTCTCCCCGGAGGGGTCGCCGCGTACCGCGAGACCCGAGAGACCCGAAAGACCTGAAAGATCCGCACGATCCGACCGGCAGGACCGCCACGACCGGGCCGACCGGCAGGAGCGGTCCGAGGACCGGCCCGCCGCCGTGGGCTGGCGCCTGGTCGGCGCCAACAACCGTGAACTGGGGCGCAGCGCCCGCGTGTACGCCTCCCTGGCCGAGTGTCAGGCCGCCGTGCTCCGGCTCCGCGAGAACATCGGACAGGTCCGCGCGCAGCTGGCCATGGCCGATGCCGGCAGCACCTGGACGTGGCGGGTCGCGCTCGGCGGCAAGGACGTCGCCGTCTCCGGCCGCACCTACCAGCGCCAGCGCGAGTGCCAGCAGAACCTGGGCCTGTTCCTGGCCGCCGTGACGGTCGCGGAGATGACCGAGGGGACGGCCCACCGGCCGCGGTTGCGCGGTCTGCGGGCCGCAGCTCAGCCGGGGTCTACGCGAGAAGACTCCGACGACGGCCGCGGCGCGCACGACGCCCGCGGCGCCCGGGGCCCGCGGGACACCACACCGCCGCCCACCGGGCTGCGGGCCGGGGCGGCGGTCCGATGACCCTCGCGATCCCCGGGGTCGGCGGTCCCTCCGGACCCGGTCCCGACCGCACGGACGACGCTCCCCGTGACATCCGCGGCAGTGTCGAGCCCACCGACCTCGCCTTCCGCCTCGCGGCACGGGGGAGCGGCGCCGCGGTGCTCGTCATCATGCTGCTGGTCGGCGTCTTCCTCACCTACCGGGCGTGGCAGGCGCTGAGCGTCGCCGGCTTCTCGTTCCTCACCACGGCGGCCTGGGAACCCGATTCCCACCACTTCGGCATCGCGGCCGTGCTCACCGGCACGGTGCTGATCGGCGTGGTGGCGATCGCCTTCGCGCTGCCGCTGGCGGTGGGCACGGCGCTGTACATCTCCGAGTACGCGCCGCGCCGCCTGAAGCGCACGCTCGTCAGCCTCGTGGACCTCATGGCGGCGGTGCCGAGTGTGGTGTACGGGCTGTGGGGCGCCTTCTTCCTCCAGGCCCACGTCGTCGGACTGTCCCGGTGGCTGGCCACGTACTTCGGCTGGCTGCCGTTCTTCAAGGTCGCGGGGACCGATCCCGACGACCCGCTGGCGACCTCCACGGTCTACACGTCCTCCACCTTCATCGCGGGGATGGTCGTGGCGCTCATGGTGACGCCGATCGCCTGCTCGGTGATGCGGGAGGCCTTCTCCCAGGCACCGGTGGGCGAGCGCGAGGGCGCCTACGCGCTCGGCGCGACCAAGTGGGGCATGGTGCGCACCGTCGTCCTGCCCTTCGGGCTCGGTGGGGTCATCGGCGGCACGATGCTCGGCCTCGGCCGGGCGCTGGGCGAGACGATCGCGGTGTACATGATCATCTCCCCGGTCTTCGCGATCCAGCCGCACATCCTGCAGAACGGCGCCAACTCCGTCTCCGCCCTGATCGCCCTGCGCTACGGCTCGGCGAGCACCTTCGGCATGTCGGCCCTGATGGCCGCCGGCCTCGCACTGTTCCTCATGACGCTGGTCGTCAACTTCATCGCCTCCTCGATCGTGGCGCGCAGTCGCTCCGGCGCGGGGGTGGAGGCCTGAGATGAGTGACCTCCTCACCAAGGAGCGGACGGCCCCGGCCGCCCGCCCCGACGAGCCCGAGATCCGGCGCAACACCTCCGGTGTGCACCTGATCGACCTGCTGGCACTGGGCGGGGCACTGGCCGGCGCGGTGGCCCTGACCGCGCTGCTGTTCTTCTGGGTCGCGCCGTTCAACTCCCTGCTCGGCTTCGTGGTCGTCGCCTACGTGTGCTTCCTCGGCCTCTACGCCGTGCTGGTCTCCTTCGACCAGAACGCAGCGGCGGTACGGGACCGGGTGGCGGCGGTGGTGTGGCAGAGCCTGGCCATGCTGCTCCTGGTCGCGCTGGTCTTCGTGGTCTTCTACACGCTGTGGCGCGGCCACCGGGCGCTGGTGCACCTGAACTTCTTCACCCAGGACCTGTCGGAGACCGGTCCGCTCCAGCCGCTCACCCAGGGCGGTGTGCTGCACGCCATCGTCGGCACCCTGGAGCACATCACGATCGCCCTGGCCATCACGGTTCCGCTCGGCCTGTCCTGCGCGGTGTTCCTCAACGAGGTGCCCGGCGGCTACGCCCGGTTCGTGCGCACCATCGTGGAGGCGATGACGGCCCTGCCGTCGATCGTGGCCGGCCTGTTCATCTACGCCACCGTCATCCTCATCATCGGCCTGGAGAAGTCCGGCTTCGCCGCCGCGCTCGCGCTGAGCGTGATGATGCTCCCGATCATCATCCGCGCCGCCGACGTGGTCATCCGGCTGGTGCCGAGCTCGCTGCGCGAGGCGTCGTACGCGCTCGGGGCAGGCCAGTGGCGCACGGTGTGGACCGTGGTGCTGCCCACCGCGCGGTCCGGTCTCACCACCGCGGTGATCCTCGGCACCGCCCGCGGCATCGGCGAGACCTCGCCGGTGCTGCTGACCGCCGGGTTCACCGCCAGCCTCAACACCAACCCGCTGAAGGACGCGCAGATCTCGCTGCCGCTGGCGACCTTCTCGCTCGTCGGGTCGCCCCAGCCGAACCTGATCGCCCGCGGGTTCGGTTCCGCGGCGCTGCTGATGGCCCTGGTCCTCTTCCTCTTCCTGCTGGCCCGTGCCATCGGCGGACGCGGCCCGGGCGAGCTGAGCCGCGGTCAGCAGCACCGGCGGGTGCTGGCCTCCCACCGGGACGTGGTGCGCATGAGCGCCCGCAGGCCGCCGGCCCCGGCGCCTGCCGCTCCCGACCCGGCCGACTCGTGACACCCCGCCGCCGTCCAGACCGCACCACCCGTACCGATCAGGAGCCGCCCGTCATGTCCGGAGCCCGTCCGGCACCGCCCGCACGTTCCCGTTCCCGAGCCGTGAGACTGCTCGCGCTGCTGGCCGCCTTGCTGTTCACGGCCGTGCTGCCGACGCCGGACACCGCCTCCGCCGCCACGTACGTCCCGATCTCGGGCGCCGGGTCCACCTGGAGCCAGAACGCGCTCGACCAGTGGCGGGCCAACGTCAAGCAGTACGGCATGACGGTGAACTACAACGGCACCGGTTCCTCCGACGGCCGCAACCAGTACCGCAACGGCACGGTGGACTACGGCGTCTCCGAGATCCCCTACGGCATCGAGGACTCGGGCGTCATCGACCCGCCGCCCACGCGCAAGTACGCCTATATGCCGATCGTGGCGGGCGGCACCTCCTTCATGTACAACCTCAAGATCGGCGGCAAGCGGGTCACCAACCTGCGGCTGTCCGGCGACGTCATCACCAAGATCTTCACCGGCGTCATCAAGACCTGGAACGACCCGGCGATCAAGGCGGACAACCCCGCCCTGGCCAAGGCCCTGCCCGCGCTCCCCGTCGTCCCGGTGGTCCGCTCGGACGGCTCCGGCACCACCGCGCAGTTCACGACGTGGATGTCCAAGCGGTACGGCTCGCTCTGGGACGACTACTGCCGCAAGGCCGGCCGCAGCACCCCCTGCGGTCAGACCTCCAACTTCCCGCTCGTGCCGGGCAGCCGTTCGGTCGCCCAGGCCGGCTCCAACGGCGTCTCCGGCTACGTCGCCCAGGCGGGCAACGTCGGCACGATCACCTACGTCGAGTACTCGTACGCCGTCTACACCACCGGCTTCCCCGTGGTGAAGGTGCTCAACTCGGCGGGCTACTACGTCGAGCCGAAGGCGACCAACGTCGCGGTGGCGCTGCTCCAGGCGAAGATCAGGCCGGACCTCACGCAGCAGCTCGACCAGGTCTACACCGACGGTGACAAGCGCACCTATCCGCTGTCGAGCTACAGCTACATGATCATTCCGACCGAGCTGGAGTACAAGTTCAACGCCCAGAAGGGCAAGACGCTCGGGGCCTTCGCGTACTACTTCCTCTGCCAGGGCCAGCAGAGCGTCGCCGACCTCGGCTACTCGCCGCTGCCCATCAACCTCGTCAAGGCCGGTCTGGAGCAGGTCGCCAAGATCCCCGGCGTCAACGTCGAGTCGATCAACATCAAGAAATGCAACAACCCCACCTTCTCCACCAACGGCACCAACACCCTCGCCAAGACCGCCCCGTACCCGCCCGCCTGTGACAAGAAGGGCGCCACACAGTGCGCCACCGGCACCGGCGGCGCGAAGACCCCGACCAACGTCGGGGGTTCCGGTGGCAGTGGCGCGTCGGGCGGCTCGGGCGGCAGCGGCGGCGGAAGCGGTACCGGCGGCAGTGGCTCGTCGGGCGGCAGCGGCGCCACCGGGGGCACGTCCGGGGCCGGCGGCGGTGACACGGGCGGCGCCACCGGTGCGGGCGGCACGACGGGCGGAGGCAGCGCCTCGCCCTCGGTCGACCCCGACACCGGTCAGGTGATCGACAACGGCGCGGCCGCGGCCGACGGCGGCAACGGCGGCAACGGCGCGTTCCCGGTGCCCGTGACGACCGCGAGCAACATCAGCGGCGGCACCCAGACGACCCTGATGGTCCTGGCAGCCGTGCTGCTGGTGGCCCTCACGATCGTGCCGCCGCTGCTCACCTCCCGCCTCGGCCGCAAGGGGCGGTCATGAGGGGCTTCCGCCGGCCGCTGGCCGGTCTGTTCGCCGTCCTCGCCCTGGCGCTCACCGGGGCCGCGGCCCCGGCCTCCGTTCCCATGGCCGCCTCCGGGTCCGGATCGCAGGTCACGGTCAGCGGCCACGACACCTTCGCCGACCTGAAGGTGACGGTCAGTCAGACGAAGAGCCTGGTCAACCAGGTGATCAAGGTGTCCTGGACGGACGCCACCCCGACGATCTCGGACACCAACTACGCGGCCGACTACCTGCAGCTCATGCAGTGCTGGGGCGACGCGTCCACCGGCCCGGACCCCGAGCAGTGCCAGTTCGGCGGCACCTCCGCGCTCGGCGCGGGGGCGGGCAGCCAGGGAGCCGGCGCGTACACCAACACCCGCCAGCTCAACTACGGCGCACTGCTCAAGGACTCCGCGCAGGTACTGCCGCCGCCGACCGAATCGGGCAACTACTACGTCCCCTTCCACTCGGTGACCGGCGACGCGAGCCAGCCCGGGAACTGGAACGACTTCTACGACGTCAGCACCTCGAACGAGGTCCCCTACGCCCGCAGTGGCCCGAACGGCACGGGCGAGGTCTACTTCGAGGTCCAGACCGCGCTGGAGGCCCCCGGCCTCGGCTGCGGTGAGGTCCCCGAAGGCCACACCGCCGTCACCGGCCGCAGCTGCTGGCTGGTCGTCGTGCCGCGCGGCGAGACCGAGGTGAACGGCAGCGGGTACCGCGATCAGCCGAGCGGCTTGCTGCAGTCCTCGCCGCTCAGCGCGACCAACTGGAAGCAGCGCATCGTCGTCCCGCTGCAGTTCGAGGCCATCGGCAGCTTCTGCCCGATCGGCGCCGACGAGCGCGGCACGCTCGGCAACGAGGCCGTCGCCGAGGCGGTCGTGCGCTGGCAGCCCACGCTGTGCCAGAGCGGCTCCAAGACCATCTACGGCTACGCGCAGATCACCGACGACACGGCGCGCGCCAAGCTGGTGTCCGGCAAGCCCGGCATGGTCTTCCTCAACCGTCCGCCGACCGCCGACCAGGTCCCGGAGGACCAGCGCCCGGTGTACGCGCCGGTGGCGCTGTCGGGTCTGACCTTCGGCTACTTCATCGAGAGCCAGGCGGGCACCAGTGCCCCCGCGGAGGTCAAGGCCCGCAACGGAACCCGGCTCACCTCGCTGAACCTCACCCCCCGGCTGGTCGCCAAACTCCTCACCGAGTCCTACCAGAACGGCAACTCGCGCCTGGCGGACAGCACCAAGAACAACCCCGTCAACATGGCCCTCGACCCGGAGTTCCAGAAGTACAACCCCGACTACGCCGGACTCGACTTCGGTGGCGCGTTCGGCGACGCCCTCGTCGCCGAGCCGCTGTCCGACGCCACGTGGCAGTTGTGGAACTGGGTGGAGCAGGACCCGGCAGCCCGGGAGTTCCTGGACGGCACCGCCGACAACACCGGCGCCCACGGCGACCCCGGCTTCTCCGGGATGACCGTCAACCCGCACTACAAGGGCATCGAGCTGCCCATCAACGACTTCCCCAAGAGCGATCCGTACTGCCAGGAGTTCGCGGATCACGCGGACAACCCCCTGTGCATCCAGGACAAGCACCCCTACGCCACCGACATGCACGCCGGTGCCCGCGCCGCCGCGCGCGGTGAGACCCTGGCCCGCACGACCTGGGACAAGACCACCAATCCGCCGGCCTACAAGAAGGACTTCCCGCAGCCGACGGGGCAGCGGGCCGTTCTCGCGGTGACCGACACCGCGACCGCGCACCGCTACGGGCTGGTGACCGCCACCCTGCAGAATGCCGCGGGCCGCTTCGTGGCACCGACCACCGAGTCCCTCCTGGCGGCGCAGAAGGCCATGAAGCCCAGCGGTGTCGCCGGCGTGCTGGAGAACGACCCCGCCACGAAGGACGCGGCGGCCTACCCGGTCCCGCTCCTCAGCTACGCGGCCACCGTGCCCGAGAAGCTCGGGAAGACGGAAGGCCGGGAGTACGCCGACCTGCTGCGGTACGCGGTCGGCTCGGGCCAGCGCCCCGGCGTCTCCGCCGGCACCCTGCCCGACGGGTACGCCCCGCTGCCGCAGGCCCTGCGCTCGCAGACCCTGCAGGTCGCCTCCGCGATCGTCTCCAGGTCGGGCGTCACGACCCCCGATCCTGGCAGCGGCGACGGCGGCTCCACGGGCGGCGGTGACGGCGGCTCCACGGGCGGCGACGGCGGCAGCGGTGGCGGTGGCGGTGACGGTGGCGGTGACGGTGGCGTCGGCGTACCGGCTCCGCCCGTCGAGAGCCCCACTCCGCCCGCGTCGCCGACCCCCTCGGCGCCCGCGCCCTCCGGCGCCTCTCCCTCGGCCACTCCGGTGGCCGCCGGCAGCGCGCTGCCGCCCACACCCGAATGGGCGCTCGGCGCTCCGCGCTTCGCCCTCCTGATCGCCCTCGTGGCCGGCCTCATTGCGGCCGTCTGCGGCCCCCTGCTGCCGAGAGTGGCACCTGGGGTCGTGGCCGGTCTCCGGGACCTGTTCGCGAGGGGCGGCCCGAACCCGCCCCAGGGAAAGGGGTGATGCCCGCACTCAACTCATCGACAGGTCCGCGCCAACGAACTGTCTGAACCATTGCGCCGGGCACCACCCGGCAAAAGCCTAGCCGAGAGGTAATTCCCAGTGAACATCCGAAAGATCGTCATCGCGGCCGTCGGTGCTGCGGGGCTTCTCACCGGCACCGTCTGCGGCAGTGTCGCTGTCGCCGACCCGTCCGGCGCGCCGGCCTTCCGCCAGCTGTCCGGCGTGGGCTCCGACACCACCCAGGACGTGATGAACGGCATCGCCAACGTCGTCACGATCAACGGTGTCAAGGTCATCGGCTCCTACAACGCGACCGGTTCCGCGAAGATCACCCCCAAGGACCCGACCGCCTCGCCGGCCTGCACCAACATGGACCGTCCGAACGGTTCCGGCGCCGGCCGTGCCGCCCTGCTGACCTCCCTGCAGGCGGGCAACGGCTGCCTGGACTTCGCGCGCTCCTCCAGCCTCACGCTGACCGCCGCGACCCCGGGTCTGACCTACGTGCCGTTCGCCGTGGACGGTGTCAGCTACGCGATCACCCCCAGCAGCACCGTGCCCCGCAAGCTCGCCCTGGCCGACATCAAGGCGATCTACCACTGCGACGCGGCCTACGTGGGCACCGGCCCGAACTACAAGCTGACGGCGCTCCTGCCGCAGGCCGGTTCGGGCACCCGCTCCTTCTGGGAGTCCCAGGTCGGCATCACCGAGGCCGACGTCGTCGCCGGCGTCTACCCCTGCATCAAGGACACCAAGAACGGTGCCCCGGTGCAGGAGCACGACGGTCGTGTGCTCGACGACAAGTCGATCGTCCCGTTCTCCATCGCCCAGTACAACTCGCAGTCGTCGCAGACCGTCGCCGACCTGCGCGGCCGGGCGATCCTGGGCACCATCGACGGCCTCGCGCCCAACGTGCTCAACACCAACTTCGGCGTGAAGCGCGATGTCTACAACGTCATCCCGACCAGCAAGATCGGCACGGCGCCCTGGAGCACCGTGTTCGTCGGGTCGAACTCGCTCGTCTGCCAGCAGACCGGCGTGATCAACACCTACGGCTTCGCGGCCAACGCGAACTGCGGTGACACGAGCAAGCAGACCCCCTGACGCGGTCGTTGCACCTCATCACCTCATGGATGTCTGAACCATCGCTTTCGCCACTTTCTCATCCTTCCCAGAGGGAGAGCACGACTGTGTTGAAGAACAAGTTCTCGCGAGCCCTGGCGGGTGGTCTCGCGGGCACGGTGGCCGTCCTGACGGCCGGGCTGCTGGTAGCCCCCGCGGCGCACGCCGACGAGATCGGTACCGCCGTGGCCAACCCCGCGCGCGGCGCCGACACCCAGAGCATGGACTTCACGATGAGCGGTCCCTGCCCGGACCCCTCGACCAACATCCTCGTCTACGTCCAGGGCGCCGGTTTCCCGGACGAGGGCCAGAACGTCGTCGGCAACTCCCCGTTCGAGACGTACAACTCGACGGAGAACGGCGGGCTCATCATCCCGCTGACCGAGACGATGCGTGACTACGCCAACGAGGCGGGCTTCAGCACGCTTCAGGGCAAGTACACGTTCACCGTCACCTGCCGCAAGGCGTTCGGTGACACCATCTACGGCGAGTTCAAGTCGTCGATCTGGTTCACGTCCAACACCACGTACCAGAGCACCGACCCGGACGTGAAGACGGCCACGAGCACCGCTCTCGCCGTGTCCCCGAACAGCCCGGTCACCGCCGGCACCCCGGTCACCCTGACCGCGACCGTCGGCCCGGCCGGCGTGGCGGGCGAGGTGCAGTTCAAGGACAAGGGCGTCGCCATCGGCACCCCGAAGTCCGTGACGGGCGGCACCGCGACCCTCACCACGAGCAGCCTGTCCTCGGGCAGCCACTCGCTGACGGCCGAGTTCACCCCGTCCGACACGGCCTACGCCGCGTCGCAGTCCTCCGCGGTCGACTACCAGGTGAACGCCGCCCCGGCGACGTCCACCACCACCGCGCTGGCGGTCTCCCCGTCCGGCACGGCGCCGCAGTTCAGCCCGGTCAAGCTGAGCGCCACGGTGACGCCCGCCGCCGCGGCCGGTTCGGTGAAGTTCCAGGACACCGTCGCCGGCAACACCTCCACGCTGGCCACGGTGCCGGTCAACGGTGGTGAGGCCTCCTTCACCACCAGCAGCCTGCCCAAGGGCGACCACGCCTTCTCGGCGACCTTCGTCCCGGCCAACACGGACGACTACCTCGGTTCGGACTCCGGCGCGATCCCGTACGTGATCGGTGCCTTCAGCGGTGTCTCCGCCTCCGAGGACATCACCACCACCGTCGAGGCCGGCGCGCTGGCCATCAGCGTGGACAACCCGCACGTCACGCTGCCCTCGCCGGTGCTCAACGCCAACGGCGACCTGCTCACCACCGCGGGCAAGATCAACCCGGTCACCCTGACCGACACCCGCGCCGGCAACCCGGGCTGGTCCGCCAGCGGCCAGGTGACCGACTTCTCCGACGGCGGCACCCACGCCATCAACGGCCAGAACCTCGGCTGGACCCCGAACGTCATCGACCACTCCCCGGCGCAGTCCGTCACTGCCGGCACCGCGGTCGACCCGGCGCACGGTGCCGAGCCCACGGACGCGGGCACGGCGGGTCTGAAGTCCTCCCGCTCGCTGGCCATCGGCACCGGTCTCGGCACGGCGCACTTCGGGGCGGACCTCGCCCTGAACGCCCCGACCTCGACCGTGGCCGGTACCTACACCGCGACCCTCACGCTGACGGCCATCTGAGCCGCCGGCAGGTCATGGGGCGGTCCCGCTCGCGGGGCCGCCCCGGGCCGGGGCGGGCAGCGATGCCCGTCCCGGCTTCCGGCCGCCCCCACTCCTCCCGTACTGCCGCGCCCGAACGGACGACCTGACATGATCACTCGTTCCGCCCGCCGGCTGGCCGCCGCCCTGGCCGCCTGCCTTTTCGCCGTCCTCCCGGCCGCCGAAGCCGCTTCGGCCGCCCCCGCACAGCCGTCGTCCGCACGGCCGGCCGCGGATCCCCACGGGCGCACCACCTTCGGCGTCCAGCCTTCGTCCGCGAAGAAGCCCGACGCCCGTCCGAACTTCTCGTACGGCGTGACCCCGGGCGCCGCCGTGCGCGACTACCTCGCCGTCTGGAACTACGGCAACGAGCCGCTCACGGTGAGCGTGTACGCCGCCGACGCCATCAACACCGCCGAGGGCGGCTTCGACCTGCTCGCGGGCGGCGCCAAGTCCAAGGACGCCGGCGCGTGGGTGAAGGTCGCCAAGGACCGCGTGACCATTCCGCGCCGTTCGAAGGTCATCGTGCCCTTCACCCTGACCGTCCCGGCCACCGTGACCCCGGGCGACCACGTCGCCGGCATCGTCGCGTCGCTGGCGGGGGTCCGCACCGACAAGAAGGGCGACCGGGTCAAGGTCGACCAGCGCGTCGGCGCCCGCGTCTACGTCCGGGTGGCCGGCGACCTCAAGCCGCAGCTGACCGTGGAGGACGTGCACACCAGCTACCACGGCACAGCGAACCCCTTCGGCGCCGGCTCCGCCACCATCACGTACACCGTGCGCAACATCGGCAACGTGCGGCTGGGTGCCCGTCAGATCGTCCGGGTCCGCGACCTCTTCGGCGGCACCGCCAAGATCACCGGTGTCCACGACATGGCCGAGCTGCTGCCCGGCACCTCGCTCCGGTTCACCGCCAAGGCCACCGGCGTGCTGCCCACGGTGCGCGACACCGCGACCGTGCAGGTCGACCCGGTCTCCGTGCGCGGCGACATCAAGCACCCCGTGCTGCCCCGCGTGACCCGCACCCAGGGCTTCTGGGCCGTGCCGTGGATCTGGGTGGCCGTCCTGCTGGCCGCCGCCGGCGCCGTCCTGGTCGTCTGGATCCGCCGGCGCCGCCGCCGTCCGGGCCCGACCGCCGTGGCCCGGGGACCGGTGAGCACCAAGTCCAAGCGGACGCCCGCGGCGAAGGCCGCCGCCCCGGTCGCCATGGTGCTGGCCGCGATGGTGAGCTGGGCGGGCGCGCCGAGTGCCGCCGCGGCCGCGCCCGGCGGCCTGTCGGTCTCGCCGCCCCGCGGCGCCGCCACGCAGCCGATCACGCTCACCGCCGCCGCCCCCTGCCCGGCGGCCGCCACGTACGTCATCGTCCGCGTGCACGGAGCCGGCTTCCCCAAGGAAGGCCAGAACGTCGTCGGCAACGCCCCGCTCACCACGTATCCGCAGGGGGTCGGCGGCGGTCTGGTGATCCCGCTCACCTTCACCATGCAGGACTACGCCGCCACGGCCGGCTTCCGCGCGCTGCACGGCACTTACACCTTCACGGCGACCTGCCTCAAGGCGCCCTTCGACGAGAAGGGCCTGCGGGACTTCACCGGGTCGCTGCGCTTCGTCTCCCAGGACACCTACCGCGACGGCACGCAGGCCAAGCCCGAGAACCCGGCCGCGGGCACGCCCGGCGGCGGCCAGGAGGTGCAGGGCATGCAGGGCGGCGTGGGCCAGGGCGGTCCGTCCGCCCCCGTAGGCCGGCCCGCCGGCCAGAGCGCGGGCCTGCCGAGCGGCGCGCCGGCCGGCTCCGCGGCGTCGAACGCCCAGGGCGGCAGCTCCGGCACCGCGCCGCTGGTCGTCGCGGCCGACACCTCCGGCTCCCACTCCGCGCTCGTCGCCTGGTCGCTCGCCGGCTTCGTCGTCGCCTTCCTGGTGGTCGCCGCCGGTGCGACCCAGTGGGTGCGTGGCCGCAAGGGCCGTGCCGCCGCTGCCGGTTCGGACGACTGAGCACCCGCCACCACACCAGACGCCCTACGCAAGAGGAGAGAAGATCATGTCCATCAGAAGCCTGTCCCGGCCGGCAGCGGCCGGCCTCGGGGCCCTGGCGCTCGCGTGGGGCGCGGTGGGGCTGTTCGGCGCCACCGCCGCGCACGCCGAGGTCCTGGGAACGATGACGGTGACCCCGGACCACGGGTTCGACACCAGCGGCATCGCCCTGACCACCCCCGGCCTCTGCCCGGCGCCCGCGGACTTCATCATCGTCTCGGTGAAGGGCGCCGGCTTCCCCGCCGAGGGCCAGAACGTCGTGGGCAACTCGCCGACGAGCACCTACAACCAGACGCCCGAAGGCGGCTTCGAGGTGCCCCTGATCGAGACGATGCGCGACTACGCCAACGAGGCGGGTTTCACCACGCTGCAGGGCAAGTACACCTTCACCGTGACCTGCCAGAGGGCCTTCGGCGACACCACCTACGGCGACTTCACCGGGTCGGTCTGGTTCACGTCCAACACCACGTACCAGTCCACCGACCCGGCCCTCCCGAGCACGACGCCGTCCACGACGCCCAGCACCACACCGAGCACGACGCCGTCCACGACGCCCAGCACCACGCCGACGGACACGGGGACTCCGACCGACACCGGTGAGCCCACGGACACCGGCGAGCCGACGGACACCGGTGAGCCCACCGACACCACCACCCCGACCGACGATTCCGTGGACGGCGGCACGACGGACGGCGGTTCCACGGACGGCGGTTCCACCGACGGCGGCACCGAGGGCATCTCCACCAACGTGAACGGCGGCAGTTCGGGCGGCGGTTCCCTCGCGGCCACCGGCGCCGACGCGGCCGTCCTCGGCGGCACCGCCGCCGCCC
Source organism: Streptomyces sp. NPDC002574 (assembly GCF_042889545.1). Taxonomy (NCBI): domain Bacteria; kingdom Bacillati; phylum Actinomycetota; class Actinomycetes; order Kitasatosporales; family Streptomycetaceae; genus Streptomyces; species Streptomyces sp. NPDC002574. The sequence continues at coordinate 516,086 of NZ_JBIARB010000001.1, read as the reverse complement.
TGGTGGCGGCCGGATTCGCCGCGGTGCGCATCGCGCGCCGGCGCGGACTGCTCACCTTCCACGACACCCCGAACGACTGAGGCCGGAGACGACCATGATGTCCACCACCGCACGCCGCTGCCTGTCGGCCGGCGTCGCCTCCCTGCTCGCCGCCGGCGCGCTGGCCCTCGGCACCCCGGGTGCCAGTGCCGAGGTCCTGGGGACGATGACCGTCACCCCGGCCACCGGCAGCGACACCCAGGGCATGTCCCTGATCACCCCGGCCCCGTGCCCCGACCCCGCGACCAACATCATCGTCACGGTGAAGGGCGCCGGCTTCCCCGCCGAGGGCCAGAACGTCGTGGGCAACTCGGAGATCGGCATCTACAACCCGGTGCAGGGCGCCGGCTTCGAGGTGCCCCTGACCGAGACGATGCGCGACTACGCCAGCGAGGCGGGTTTCACCACGCTGCAGGGCCGCTACGACTTCACCCTCACCTGCCGCAAGCCCTTCGGTGACACCACCTACGGAGACTTCACCGCGCCGATCTGGTTCACCTCCAACACCACGTACCAGAGCACTCAGCCCCAGGTCGCCACCACGACCACCCTGGCCGCCTCCCCGGCCGGCCCGGTCGTCGAGGGCTCCGCCGTGAAGCTCACCGCCACCGTCGCCCCGGCCGGGGCCGCCGGTTCCGTGCGCTTCCTCGACGGCGCGACGCAGATCGGCTCCCCGGTCACCGTGACCTCCGGCACGGCGTCCCTGAGCACCAGTGCCCTCAAAGTGGGCACCCACGCGCTGAAGGCCGTCTTCACCCCCGCCGACTCGGCGGCGTACGGGGCGTCCACCTCGGCGGCCCGGTCCTTCGTCGTCAAGATCAAGCCTCCGGCGCTCGTGACGGCCGCCAAGGTGACGGGCAGCGTCAAGGTCGCCTCGACCGTGACCTGTTCCGTGAGCTTCCGCGGCGCCACCGCGGTGACCTACGCCTGGCTGCGCGACGGCAGGACGTACAGCGGAAAGACCGCCAGGACGCTGGGCCTGGCCGCCACGGACTACAAGCACAAGATCGCCTGCCGTCCGACCGCGGCCAACAGCACCGGCAAGCTCACGGTCACCAGCCCCGCGGTGACCGTGGCCGTCGGCCCGGCCCTGCAGGCCGCCGTCAAGCCCTCGGTCTCGGGCACGGCCAAGGTGGGCAAGCGCGTCACCGCCAAGGTCGGCACCTGGAAGCCCTCGGGCACCTCCTACAGCTACGTCTGGCGGCGCGACGGCCACACCATCAAGGGCGCCACGCACTCCACGTACGTCCTCACCAAGTCCGACCGCAAGCACCTGGTGTCCGTCGTGGTCACCGCGAGGCGGTCCGGCTACACCAACGGCACGGCCGTCTCCAAGGCGGTGAGAGTGGGATGACCCCACCCGGCACCCCGGCCCCGGTCGCCGAACTCGGCGACCGGCCCGCCGCCCCCTCGGGGTACGGCGGGCCGTGGGGCCGACCCCCTGTGCCGGAGGCTGAGTCCGAGGCCGGCCGGGTGCGCACGACGCGCCCGGCCGGCCCCGGGCTGCGCGTGGCAGGCGCCGCGCTCAGCATCCTCGCGGCACTGCTCCTCGGTTTCGTCGCCGACGTCGGCCTGCTCGGCCACGTGCGGCACGCCCGCGACCGGCAGGTCGACTACGCCGACCTGCGCGGCGAGCTCGCCAACGGTGTCGCCCCGGTCGGCGCGGCGCCGCAGGAGGGCGTCACGTCGCTCGCCCCCGGCGTGGCGTTCGCCGTGCTGGAGATCCCGAAGCTGAACCTGCGCGAGGTCGTCGACGAGGGCACCACGGCCCGCACCCTGTCCCGCGGGCTGGGCCACCGTCGCGACACGCCCCTGCCCGGCCAGGCCGGGGTCAGCGTCGTCATGGGCCGGCAGGGCATGTACGGCGGGCCCTTCCGCGACCTGGACCAGGTACATGAGGGCTGGACCCTCAAGGTCACCACCGGCCAGGGCACCCACACCTACCGGGTGATCGACGTCCGCCGCGGCGGCGACCCCCAGCCGCAGCCCGTGGCCCAGGGAGGCGGCCGCCTCACCCTGATCACGGCCGACGGCACGCCCTTCATGCCGTGGGGCATCCTGCGGGTCGACGCCGACCTCGTCTCGCCCGCCCAGCCCGCCTCGGCACCCGCCGTCGCCACGGCCGCCCTGCCGGACGACGAGAAGCCCATGGCCGTCCAGCGGTCGGCCTGGCTGCCCCTGGTGCTGTGGGGCCAGGCCCTCGTGGGCGCGGCGGCCCTGCTCGCCTGGGCCCACGCCCGCTGGGGACGGCGGCACGCCTGGGTCGTGGGTGTTCCCGTGCTCGGCGTGCTCGGCCTCCTCGTCGCGGACAACGCCGCGCTGCTCCTGCCCAACCTGATGTGAGGACCGATCCGTGACCGAGACCACCATCCCGCTCCCGCCGATCCCGGGGATCCCCGAGGACGCGTCCGGCGCCACTCTCGAAGCCCGCCGCGTCTCCTGCTGGTTCGGCGACCACAAGGTCCTCGAACAGGTCTCCCTGACCATGCCCGCCGGGCAGGTGACCGCGCTCATCGGCCCGTCCGGCTGCGGCAAGTCGACCTTCCTGCGCACCCTGAACCGCATGCACGAACTGGTCCCGTCCGCGTCGCTGGCCGGCGAGGTCCTGCTGGACGGCGAGGACATCTACGCCGCCGGCCGCCGCCTCACCGAGGCCCGCCGCCGGATCGGGATGGTCTTCCAGAAGCCCAACCCGTTCCCGGCGATGTCCATCTACGACAACGTCACCGCGGGCCTGAAGCTCACCGGGCTGCGCGTGCGCAGCGACGCCAGGGACGACCTGGTCGAGGAGTGCCTGACCAAGGCGGGTCTGTGGAAGGAGGTACGGGCCCGGCTCCGGCAGCCCGGCGGCGCGCTGTCCGGCGGCCAGCAGCAGCGTCTGTGCATCGCCCGGTCACTGGCCGTGCGCCCCAGGGTCCTGCTGATGGACGAGCCCTGCTCGGCGCTCGACCCGACCTCCACCCGGCGCATCGAGGAGACGATCCGCGAACTGGCCGACGAGGTCACCATCGTCATCGTCACCCACAACATGCAGCAGGCCGCCCGCGTCTCCGACCAGTGCGCCTTCTTCCTTGCCGAACAGGGCACCCCCGGCGGCATCGTGGAGCACGGCCTGACCACGACGATGTTCTCCACGCCCACCGATCCGCGCACCGCGGACTACGTGGAGGGTCGCTTCGGGTAGGGGAAGGCCATGCCTCCTCAACCGGTCCGTGGAGTCCTCGCCGTCGTCGGCTCGGCCGCCGGCGGCGTCGAGTCCCTGTGCGACGGCCTCGTCCTGCCCGCCCTTGCCCGCGGCTGGCGGGTGGCGGTCACCCTCACGCCCGCCGCCGCCCGCTGGCTGCGCCCCCTCGGCGAGATCGACCGCCTGGAGCGCGCCACGGGCCTGCCGGTGCGCGACGCGCCACGGCTGCCCACCGAGCCCCGGCCGCACCCGGACGCCGACTGCCATGTCGTGGCTCCCGCGACCGCCAACACCGTCGCCAAACTCGCCCTCGGCATCGGCGACAACCAGGCCCTCACCCAGACCTGCGAGGCCCTCGGCATCCCCGGGGTCCCGGTCGTCGTCCTGCCCGCGGTCAACGCCGCCCACGCCCGGCACCCCGCCTGGCGCCGCCACCTCGCCGCGCTCCGTGAGGCCGGCGTCCACCTCGTCGACGACCCGGCCGCCCACCCGCTCCCCGAGCCCCGCGCGTCCGCCACCGCCCCCGAACTCCCCTGGGCCGCCGTACTGGACACCCTGGACCGCGTCACCGGGGCGTGAGGCGTGGGCGGCGGCCCCGCCGCCCGGCCGGGGTTCACAGGTCGAGCCGCTCCCAGGGCAGGCCGGTCTTCCACGAGGCGTCACCCGCGGCGAAGCCCAGGACCGCCGCGACCACCGCTTCGCGATCCCGTACGACACACCGCTCATGGCGGTCCGGCGCGCCGTCGCGGTGCTCGACGGCGAACTCGTCGTCTCCCACACCGGCCGCGGGGCCCAGGCCGACCTGGACGAAGCGCCCGTCGCCCTCGTCCAGGACCAGGTACCAGTTGTCGTCGGACAGGTTCCGCACGGCACGTTCGAGAACGTCCCGGTCCGGGTCGGCCACCGGCAGCCCCGCGCACAACTCCAGGTCGAGCGGCCGAGGACCGCGCAGGGCCCGCGGCAGTCGCACCACCTCCGCCTGCGGATCGAAGCACACCAGCCCGTGCCGGTCGGCCAGTTCGCGCACGCGCGGTGCGACCTCCCCGGCACGCGACCAGCTCATCGCCATGATCACGTGACTGTTCCCGACGTGCGGCCCGGAGGCCCAGGGCGACGCCTCGTCGGCGTCCGACTCGGGGAACTCGGCGGTCAGTTCCCGATGGAAGGCGCCGACCTCCGGCGCCCCGGCCACACCCGTGTGATCGCCTTCGCACAGCCGCGCGTACTTCTCCGCGGCCGCGGCCGACGACACCCGCACGGGTTCGTGCCACACCGCAAGATCGAAGCTCATCAGGCCCCCCGACATTCCTCGCCGTCCCCGGACGCCCGCATGATACGGACACCCGCCGCACCGCGGCGTCCCGGGCGGGCAGGAACGCTTCAGCCGCCGTGGAGGTCCGCCTCGGCCCAGACGACCTTGCCGCCCGACACCGAACGCGTGCCCCAGCGGCGGGACATCTGGGCGACCAGGAAGAGGCCGCGGCCGTTCTCGTCGACGCTGCGCGCGCGACGCAGATGCGGGGAGCACACGTCGGTGTCGAACACCTCGCAGGTCAGGACGGAGTGGTGGATCAGGCGCAGACCGATCGCGCCGGTGCTGTGGCGGACGGCGTTGGTGACCAGTTCGCTGACGATCAGCTTCGTGGGCTCCTCGAGACCCCCCAGGCCCCAGGCGTCCAGCTGACGGGCCGCCATGTTCCGGGCGCTGCGCACGGCGGTCTCGTCGCTGGGCAGCGTCCAGGAGGCGACCTGGGCCGGGTGGAGCGAACGAGTGCGGACCAGGAGCAGAGTGACGTCGTCGCACGGCGCCTGACCCGGGAAGGACTCCGTCGCGAGGTCGCAGAGCTCTTCGAGGGACCGGCCCGGTTGCGCGAGGGACGCGCCCAGGCGGTGCATCCCCTCGTCGATGTCGTGGCCGCGGGTCTCGATCAGGCCGTCGGTGTACAGCGCGAGCAGGCTCCCCTCGGGCAGTTCCAGCTCCACGGACTCGAAGGGGACTCCCAGCCCGATGCCCAGCGGGGTACCGGAGGGCAGGTCGGGGAAGGTGATCCGGCCCCGCGGGTCGACGATCGCGGGCGGGGGGTGCCCGGCCCGTGCCATGGCGCACCGGCGGGTGGCCGGGTCGTAGACGGCGTACAGGCAGGTGGCGCCCACGGGGGCGGGCGTCTCGTCGTCGTCCTCCTCGGCCAGGCGCTGGACCGTGTCGTCGAGGTGGGTCAGCAGGTCGTCGGGCGGCAGGTCCATGTGGGCGAGCGTCTGCACGGCGGTGCGGAGCCTGCCCATGGCCGCGGCGGCGTGCAGGCCGTGCCCGACCACGTCGCCGACGACCAGGGCGACCCGGGCGCCGGACAGCGGGATCACGTCGAACCAGTCGCCGCCGACACCGTGGTCCATGTCGGCGGGCAGGTAGCGCGAGGCGGTGTCGACGGCCGTGCCGCCGGTCAACCGGCGGGGGAGCAGGTTGCGTTGGAGTGCGAGGGCGGCCGTGTGCTCGCGGGCGTACTGCCGCGCGTTGTCCAGCGACACCGCGGCGCGGGCGACGAGTTCCTCCGCCAGCAGCCGGTCGGCCTCCTGGAACGGCATCGGATCCTCCATGCGGAGGAACAGCACCATGCCGAGCACGGTGCGCCGCGCACGGATGGGCACGATCATCAGCGAGTGCATGCCGTGCTCGTGGACCTTCCGCGCCAGTGCCGGGACCTTGTCGATCCAAATGCCAGGAGCGGTGTCCAGGATCGGTTCCAGATGGGGCTTCCCGGTCGACAGGACCTCGCTGAAGGGCGAGTCGGGCGGTACGGGGACCGGCTCGCCGCGCACCCACGGGGACTCCGGGGTCCCTCGGTGGATCGAGGCCAGGCCGGCCCGCCGGAACACCGGCAGCCGCTCGCCCACCGGACCGACGCGGACCGGGGGCCCCTCGCCGAAGGGGACCGACTGCTCCAGGTCGACCGCGACGTAGTCGGCGAGCAGGGGCACCGCGAGCTCGGCCAGTTCCTGGCTGGTCTGCATCACGTCCAGCGTGCTGCCGAGGCGCGTACCGGCCTCGCCGAGGACGGCCAGCCGCTCGCGCACCCGCCGGCCCTCGGCGACGTCGACGCTGATGACGCACACGCCCACCGGTTCGCCGTCGGCGCCCTGCAGGCACTGGAACGAGGCCGCGAACGGGTGCTCGCGGCCCAGGGTCGTCGGCAGCCACGTCCGGTACTCGTGGACCTTGGTCGTGCCGCTCCGGAGCACCTGCCGCATCACCGCCTCGAGCGCCTCCGACTTGGCCCCGGGCAGCGCGTCGGCGAACCGGCATCCGAGCCGTCGCTCCAGGGAGATGCCGTCGTGGCTCTCCATCACCTCGTTCGCCCACGTGCACCGCAACTCGGGATCACGCACGACGATGCCGATCGGCGCACGGGTGAGGAGCGGACCCCGCACCGATCCGTACGCCGCCTCCCCGGACAGCGCCCCGACGTCGCCCACCGAGGCGAGCCAGCGTGTCGTCCCGTCCTCCCCCCGCAGCTTCGAGAACCGCAGGCCGACGTCGAGCGTCCGGTCGTGCCGGTCGCGCACCGTCGTCGTGCCCGACCAGCCGTCGCGGGTCCTGCACTCCTCGACGAACTCCGACACTGTCGGCGCCTCCCCGAAGGTGGGCAGGACGAGTGCGGCGGAACGGCCCACGGCCTCCGCCGCCGGGTACCCGACCAGGTGCTCGGCGGCCCGCGTCCAGGCGACCACCGTTCCCCGCTCGTCGAGCATCGCGATGGCCGAGTCGGATATCCCGGACGTGTCCGTGTGGTCACTGAGAGTCAGCAGGTCGGTGCTGGTCATCGGACTTCTTCCTCGGGCGGGTCGGGCGCCTGCGGCGGGCTGGATATGTCGCTTTTCGCATCAATTACGGGTTCGACCGGGCAGGCTCCCGATCTGTGACAGGGCGCCCCAGGAGACGCGGGGGCCCGCGCGCGAACTCCGGTTGCCCGGCCTCGCCCGGTGGTGCCGGGATACGTGGCGGCCGGCGCGGGGGAGGTGCCCGTGGCGACTTTGCGGGCGCCTCTTTCAGCACCGGGTGCGCGCCGAGGTGTTCGGCAGGGTCACGGCGTTCTCCGCCCCTGCGCGTGCGCGTGCTCAGTCGGCCGGTCGGCGGGACAGGGGAAAGCGGCCCGCCGCGAACGTCCCGCCGGGCCGGGGGCGGCGGCTGCTACGGATGCCGACCTTTCCGCGCCGCCCACGACCTCCCGCGCAGACGGGCGTCGTTGAGCACGCGGCGGGCCGCGAGCCGGCCGGACGTGGCGTTGTTGCCCGCGCCGGGCCATGTCGAGGCGCCGGTCAGGTACAGGCCGGGGACGCACGTGCGGTAGCCGCTGTGCCCGGACATCGGCCGGAAGACGAAGTTCTGCGACAGGTGGTGGCTGCCGCTCGCACTGTCACCGCCGACCAGGTTCGGATCGGCCGCTTCGAGGTCCTCGGGGCTGTGGGCGGTGGCGCCGATGATCCGCGACCGGCTGCCGGGCGCGTAGTCCTCCAGCTTGGCCAGTACCCGGTCGGTCATCGGCCCGACCGCTTCGGACCAGCGGGTCTGCGCGATCGTCCCTGCCGCGTCCCCGCGGATCACCGAGGGCACCATGCGGATCTGGATCCACACGACATGGCGTCCCGCCGGGGCCCGGGTCGGGTCGATCGCGGAGGTCTGCCCCACGACCAGCAGCGGATCGGCGGGCAGGAGCCCCGCCAGGGACTCGGTGTAGGTACGCGCCAGATCATCCACGTACGGTGCCACGTGCACATACCCGAATCGGGCCAGTTCGGTGCCCGCCGCCCAGGGCAGCGGCCCGTCAAGCGCGAGGTGCAGCATCATGGTGCCGGGGCCGTACTGGTAGCGGGACGCCGCGCGACGCACCCGCGCGGGCAGCCGCTCGGATTCCAGCAGCCGCTCGTACAGGGCCGTGGGCCCGACATCGGCGATCACGGCACGCCGCGCGGTCAGCGTGCCGCCGTCGGCGCAGCGCACACCGGCCGCCCGGCCGTCGTCGCACAGGACGCGGTCCACCTCGGTACCGGTGCGGACCTCGCCGCCGTGCTCGGCCAGCAGCGCGGCGAGCGCCAGCGGCAGGCGCCGCGCGCCACCCTCGACGACGGACATGCCGTTCTCCATGTCCGCGAACATCTCCAGCAGTGGGAACATCGCACCGCCCGCCACGTCCGGCCCGAAGTCCAGGTGCATGCCCCAGCAGGCGGCCATGGCCCTCGCCTCCCGGGTGGCGAACCACGTCCCGCCCAGTTCCCGGGTGCTCATCAACAGCGTGTGGACGAGTTCCGTCGCACCCCGCAGCCCGCGGTGGCGCAGCAGTTCCAGCACCTGCCGCACGGCCGCGCCCGACGGCAGGGCACTGCCGTACACGCCGAACAGGTACGGCGCGTACTGCTGGTACACCTCGTAGAGACCGGCGAAGCCTTCGGCGTCGCCAGGGTCGTGCGCCGCCAACTGCCCCAGGGTGCGCTCGTAGTCGGAGGAGACCCGCACGCTCAGCCCGTCCGGGAAGACGTTGGCGTAGGGCTGGTCCGTGGTGCGGAACCTCAGCCCGTGGCGGGACAGACCGGGGGCGAAGTCGGCGTACGCCTGGGAGCCGAGGAAGAGGTTCTGGTTGGTGGAGTACAGGTCGTGCGTGAACCCGGGCACCGTGGCCTCACCGCTCGCGACGGCGCCGCCCACCGCGGCGTTGCGCTCCAGCACGCCCACCGACCACCCCGCGCGCGCCAGGTACAGGGCCGCCACCAGCCCGTTGTGGCCGCCGCCGATGACGACCGCGTCGTAGGAGCCTGCTGTGGTCATGTCCTGAGCCCCTGCCGCTCGACGCCGGCTCTTCGCTGCTCCCGCCTCCGGAGTCCCTCCCTTCCCATGCTCCTCCCGTCGCCACGGGACGCAACACCGTGCCCGCGCGCCCCGGGTGCGACGACGTCGCGGGTGCACTCACCCGTGACGGGGCCGATCCGGCGCCGGGCCGGCGCGCCCGGCGAGGGCGGACCGGCGGCCGTCGCGCCGCGCGACGCGCATCGGGCGGGCAAAGGCCGCGGAGACGTTCTGCGTGCGACCGAGCCGGCGTTGATCCGCCTCCTGGCGTGCTCTGCCGGCCCGTTACGATCACGGCCCACCCGCACACAAGGAGGCGCCGTGAAGGTCACTCCCGAGCCGCACGGGCGCGCGACCCGTGGCTGCACGGCTGCCCTCGTTTTCGGCTGTGCCGCGCTCGTGGTGTTGATCAGCTTCATGGGGACCACCGAGATGGAGCGTTTCCCAGGGCTGCGGGAGAACCGCGGGCCACTGATCGTCTACCTGCTGGGATTCGCGGCCTTGGTGACCGTCGGCGGACTGGCGCTCTCCGGATGGCGGTCCCGCGGGGGATGGGCCGCTGTCGCCTGCCTCGGTGCGCTCATGGCGCTGCGGATGTGGACGCTCGCGCCCGCGCTCCACTGCTGGTCGTACGACAGCGTGGGGCGCAACGACGACGGTTCGTACTCCTGCCTGAACCGCGGCGACATGCGTGTCTGAAGGGGCGTCCCGACCCGACCCGACCGGATCCCGCCGCCGTCCGGCAACGTCGATGCCCCGCGCCGATGTCGGCTTCAATGCCGTCGTGGATCCTCTGAAGGCCGCTGACACCATCCTCGGTGGCTTCGCGCTTGCCGTACCTGTCGCCCGCGAACCTTGGCAGGACGCCGACTTCCTGCCCGCACAGATCGTCACGATCAGTCGTTGCCTGCTGCCTGATGCGACTCCCGGCCCCGAGTTCCACGACGGGTACGTCGATCGGGCGGACGCCGAAGAGATCCACGAGTGGAACAAGGAGAGTTACGACAGCGCGGGGGAGGTCCTGGCGTGGACGGAGTCCCGCCCGACCGAAGAGGCTCCTGAGCGGGTGCCCTGGACGGTCGTGACCACAGGTGCCGCCCTCGTTGATGTCGGTGGCGGCCGCTGGAGCGCGGTCCTGTGTCGTGAGGTTCGAGGCAGCGTCACTTGCGCGCAGGCAAAGGGTCCTTGCCCACCTCGTGCGCGCGCCCCGCCCGGCGAGTGCCGGGCGGGGCGCGGTCGGGGGCGATCATGGGAACAGCCGCACAGGGGTGGCTGCTCCGCCGCTTCTCCCGGCTCGAAGGAAGAGGGGAGAGTCAGTACCGCGGGAACCGTCGGCCTGATTGCTCATGTCGCTGCCCCGTGGCCTTGCCAGGCGGCGCTGACCCGCTTTCAGTCGTCGCCGCCGTAGCCGTTCCACTCGTCGTCGTCGTGGCCGTGGCCCCAACTGCCGCCGTCGTGGTCGTGGTCGCCGCCCCAGCCGTCGTGGCCGTGGCCCCAGCCGTCGTGGTCGTGACCCCAACCGTCGTGGCCGTGGCCCCAGCCGCCGCCGTCGTGGTCGTGGTCGTGACCCCAGCCGTCGTGGTCGTGACCCCAACCGCCACCGTCGTGACCGTGGCCCCAGTCGTTACCGCCGTCGTCGTGGCACGGCGCCTTGAAGCACTCGATGTCGCCGACACGAGGCGCAGAATTCACCGGCGCGGAGGCGGACGCCATGCCCGCGCCCCCACCAACGAGGAGAACGCTTGCGAACGCCGCGACTACGGCCTTGCGTGCGAGGTTGTCCCTGGTCATTTGGCTTGACCTTCCTTGGACATATTGTCCTGCTCATGACATAAGTCGCCTCAGGGGGGCGGTATCTACGCGCTGATGCGGTGTGCACCCGTAAGGCCGGTGAGTTCCGACTCGCTACGCCAACTCCCCTATGTGCGGACCACTCCTGCACTTATGGCGCCTTTAAGTTTGACCCTAGCGAGCGGCGTGCAGTGTGTCCACTTATCACCTAATACGCGTATTTGATGCCTCAACTGCCGTGGGGCCACGCCGATGACCAGCGGAAATGGGCGAGTGCGTTTCGGTGCCTGCGGCAATCATCAGAGCAGTCGAGCAACACTGACGGGGCAACGCGGATCGGTGCGATCCCACTCGGCGAGTGGCTCGCCGTCGGCGGGTCCGCACGCCCTGCTCGTGCGCGGACGTGGGCGCCGGCGTGGCCGTCGGTGGAGCCGGGTTCCCGGCAGCCGGCCTGGCCCGGAGCGATGCCCGTGGATGACCTCACCGCTGCGTGCGATCGACGGCGAGCGGGACGGGTCGCTGCGGACGGGCAACCCCTTGGAAGCGGCAACGACCGCGATTCTCCTTGCGTAGGGTGCGGACCCCGAACGCCCGTCGCGGGACGGACTGATGCCCGTGGCTGTCCGCCTTTTGGGGCGTGCATCGCTCGGCGTCGCGCTGATCGCCGACGCTCTGGCGCCGCCCTTCGAACGGTCTGGACGACACACGTGTCGTACCGCGCCGGTGTTGCGGCTCCCGTCGACTCAAAGATCATCAGGGATTGATCGAGGCCGGCGGAGACCCGCGATTCGGACGAGGACCGCGGGGACGCCGCGGAATTTCGACACGTATTCGACAGAGCCACCCGCGAAAACCCGGTGACAGCCGGACAGTGTCGGACCGCTCTCGTGATCACCGGGGGAGTCCCCGCGCCGCGGCGCTCGCGCCGGCAGGCGTCCGCCCAGCAAAAAGCCCCTCCCTGGGGGAGGGGCGCAAGACGTGCCCCCGGCAGGACTCGAACCTGCGGCCAAGCGCTTAGAAGGCGCCTGCTCTATCCACTGAGCTACGGGGGCCGGACGATGGCCGCGACCGAACCCGCCCCTTGGTGTCGACGGTATCCGTGACCTTGCCGGGGACAAGGATAGGGCGCGGCTGATGTGCGGCCGGTTGCTTCGCCTTCATGACACGTTGTGTAGGTTCGGTGAAGCGGTCTGATAATCGCAGGCAGGTGCGAATGTCGCACCACTTTTGACGCACCAGTCGGCGGCTGTTGTGCACTCGTTATGCCGCTGTCTCTCGGTGCTCACCTGTCCCGTTGGGACCCTCTTGCGGGCCGAAAGGCGTGAAGTACGCGAAATACGCTTCAAAAACCCACCAAAATGGGGCATTCTGCGTGTGTGGCGATCTTGGACACGAGGCCCGAGCTGCTGGACGTGCTCTCTGCGATGCGCGACCGCGTTGACGCCGCGCGCTTTCCCCTCCCGATTCCCGGGGCGGATCGGGCCCGCCGTACGCGCCGGGAGCTGCTGGCGCAACTCGACGACTACCTGGTGCCCAGACTCAGGGCGCCGGAGGCGCCGTTGCTGGCGGTGGTCGGCGGTTCGACGGGCGCGGGGAAGTCGACGCTGGTCAACTCACTCATCGGGCGGCGGGTGAGCGACGCGGGAGTCCTGCGGCCGACGACACGGACACCGGTACTGGTGTGCCATCCCGAGGACCGGGCGTGGTTCGCCGATCCACGGGTGCTGCCGGGGCTGGCACGGGCGTGGGCGCCCCGGCCGCGGGCGGCGAGCGACGCGGACGACGGCGGCCGTGAGACGGACGACGACCCCGGTGCCTCCGACGGCCCTTTGTGGCTGCGGCTGGAGACCGACGACACCTTGCCGCGCGGACTGGCGCTGCTCGACGCGCCGGACATCGACTCCCTCGTCGTGCGCAACCGCGAACTCGCCGCCGAGCTGCTCTGCGCCGCCGACATCTGGATCCTGGTGACGACCGCGGCCCGCTACGCCGACGCGGTCCCGTGGCATCTGCTGCGCACCGCCAAGGAGTACGACGTCACCCTGGCCACCGTGCTGGACCGGGTGCCGCACCAGATCCTCGACGACGTCTCCGACCATTACGCCGCGCTGCTGGACCGGGCCGGCCTCGGGGACGTACCGCGGTTCACCGTGCCGGAGCTGCCGGAGTCGGCGGGCGGCGGCGGGCTATTGCCGCACACCGCCGTGGCCGCGCTCGGCAGCTGGCTCGCGCACTGCGCGGAGGACCCGGCCGCGCGGCACCAGGCGGCCCGGCGCACCGCGTCCGGCGTGCTCGGCTCGCTCGACAGCCGGCTGCCGGAACTCGCGGGCGCGTCCGCCGCCCAGCACGCGGCGGCGACGCGCCTGGCCCGGTACGTGGACGACGCGTACGACGCGGCACAGGACGCCTTCGACGAGGCCGTGACCTCGGGGGCCGCGCTCTCCGGCGAGGCGCTGGCGTGCTGGCGCGGTTACCCGGACTGCGGTTCCGGGGCCCTGCAGAGCGCGCTCGCGGAGGGACTGGCGGTCCTGCTGCGCACCCGGATCACCGCCGCCGACGAACGCATCCTGGACGACTGGCGGCGCGACCGCGCGGGCAGCGCCCCGCTGGAGGCGGCCACCCGTATGCCCGCCGACGAGGACCTCGACGACCGCATCGAGGAGGCGGTCGCCGACTGGAGCTGGAACCTGAGCAGGATCGCGTACGAGGCCGTGAGTTCCGCGCCCGAGGACGTGGACCCCGAGGACGCCGCCGCGCTGCTCGGCGTCGCCCTGCTCGGCGGCCGCGCGGGCGTCCCCGCCGGCGAACGGCTCGCCACGCTGGGCGGCGCACTGGCCGCACTGCGGGCCGGCGACCGGGCGCGCGAGGCGCTGGACCGGATCGTCGGGGAACTGCTGGACGCCGAACGCGAGCGCCGCGTGCGGCCGGTGGACGCCCTGGACGTCACGGCCGGCCAGCAGGCATCGCTCATCGCGGAGCTCTCCGTGATGCAGAAGTCGTACGGACTGTGGGAGAGGTGAGCGGGTGCTCGCGGAGCGGGTGGACGCGCTGTCGGAACTGCTGGGGCTGTCGCGCACGCGCGTGAGCCCGGAGGCCCTGGACGGGGCCGGGGAGCTCCTGGAACGGGTCGGCGACCGGCGCAGGCTGTCGGCGGACCACACCGTGGTGGCACTCGCCGGAGCGACGGGCAGCGGGAAGTCGTCGCTGTTCAACGCGCTGACCGGGCTGGAGCTCGCGCGGGTCGGCGTCCGCCGGCCCACCACCTCCGAGCCGGTGGCGTGCGCCTGGGACCCGCGGGGCGCGGCCGGGCTGCTGGACCGGCTCGGCATCCCGCCGCGGCACCGGCACGCCCGGCACAGCGTGCTCGACGGGGAGCACCTGGCGGGAGAGGCGGGCCAGGACCACGGAGTGCCGGGCGGTCTCGGCGGGCTCGTTCTCCTCGACCTGCCCGACCACGACTCGGCGGCGCTGACCCACCGCGACCAGGTGGACCGGCTGCTCACCCTGGTCGACGTCGTCGTGTGGGTGCTGGACCCGGAGAAGTACGCGGACGCGTCCGTGCACGAGCGCTATCTGCGGCCGCTCGCCGGGCACGCCGACGTGACCCTCGTCGTCCTGAACCAGACCGACCGGCTGCCGGGCGACTCCGCGGAACTCGTCCTGGACGACCTGCGGCGCCTGCTGGACGAGGACGGTCTCGCGGTCGGCGAGCACGGCGAGGACGGCGCCATGGTGCTGGCCACCTCCGCGCTGAGCGGTGACGGCGTGCCCGAACTGCGGTCGGCGATCGGGCAGATCGTGGCCGAGCGCGCCGCGGCGGGCCGGCGGCTGTCGGCGGACGTGGACGGGCTCGCCGAACGGCTGCGCCCGCTGTACGTCGCCGAGGGCGCGACGGGCCTGACGGACGCGGCACGCGAGGACTTCGCGATCCGGCTCGCGCAGGCGGTCGGCGCCGCGGCCGCCGGACGGACCGCGGAACGGGAGTGGATCCGGGCCGCCGGCGAGGCGTGCGGGACACCGTGGGGACGGCTGCCGGGCCTCCTTCGCGGCGGCGTGCGCGCCTCGGCGGGGGAGGGACCGCACGATGTGGCGCCGGCCGGGCGGCGGCCCGCGCTCGCGGCGTCCCGGGCGGTCGTGGAGGAGGCGGTGCGCATGGTGGCGGCGGACGCGGCCGTCGGGCTGCCCGCCCCGTGGGCACAGGCGGTGCGCGAGGCGGCCCGGCGCGGCGGCGACGCCCTGCCGGAGGCGCTGGACGCGGCGGCGGAGCGCGCCGAGCCGGGCGAGCCGGGACGGCCGGGCTGGTGGTCGGCGGTCGGCACGGCGCAGTGGCTGCTGGCGCTGCTGGTGATGGCGGGCACGCTGTGCGGTGCCGCGGCGGCGGCGGGCGCCGTGGGCACGCCGTGGTGGCTGTCGTTGGTGCTGCTGGGTGCCGGGGCGGGTGGCGGGCCCGCACTGGCCCGGGCGGGGCGCTTCGCGGCGCGCGGTCCGGCCCGGCGGCACGGCCAGGCGGCGGAACGACGGCTGGCGGACGCGGCGGCCGACTGCGGCAGGGCCCGCGTGCTGGAGCCGGTCGCGGCGGAGCTGCTGCGCTACCGGGAGGTGCGCGAGCAGTACGGAGTTCTGGCCGGTCGCCACTTCCGGGTGACGGAGTTGTCCACAACCGGGCAGTAATCCACAGGTTGAATCCGATTTCTCCACGACCGTCGTCGGCGGGGCACGATGGTTTTGTCGCGAGGACGGCGGTGAAAGGGCCGCCGGCGACGGCACGGAAACAAGGGGGAATCGGTTGTGAGCGAGACACTGGTCACCGTCGTCGGGAATGTCGCGACCCGGCCGGAATTCAGGAAGACGCCGACAGGTGTGCCGGTCGCCCGGTTCCGGCTGGCCACCACGGCACGCCGCTGGGACCGCGAGCGCGGCGGCTGGTCGGACGGCCACACCAGTTTCTACACGGTGTGGGCGTGGCGGTCGCTCGGCGAACATGTGGTGGCCTCGGTGGGAGTGGGCGAACCACTGCTGGTCCAGGGGCGGCTGAGGGTGCGTGAGGAAGAACGCGACGGGCAGCGCTGGATCTCGGCCGACATCGACGCGGTCGCCGCGGGTCACGACCTGACGCGGGGGACGTCGGCGTTCCGCCGTGTGGCCCTGCCCCGGCCGGAATTGACGGTTCCGCAGCCGGCGCCCGAGAGCCGGGAGTCCGTGTCGGCCGACCCCGCGGTCGCCCTGTCCGGATAATCCGGACAGCGGATATTTCGTTCCTCGTGAACGGGCGAGGATTTATCGACAAATTCGTTCTCACACGTACGCGCCGGTAACGATTGCGATTCGAATTCCCGGGCCGCCGTGAATCCTGATGGCTTTGATACGTGCGGTTCCTAGGATTCTTCGGGTACCCCGGCGTTCCACGGGGGATCCACAGCTGTCGGCGAGGCACGTGCCCCACGACCGGCCTCGCCCGGAGGGGAATTTCATGTTCACTGTACGGAGGCGGGGAGCTGCCCGTCTTGCCGCCGCGATAGTGGCCTCCGGCCTCATTGCGGTCGGTTCCATGGCCGGCGCCGGGTCCGCTGCGGCGGACGACGCGACCCCCACCGCGGGCGCCAAGGCCACGCTCGGCAACCTGAAGACGTTCGACAAGGCCGTCATCCACGACAACGGCAAGGACGAGAAGGTCTCCGCCGGTCTCTTCGAGATGACCGTCGATGGTGGCGGCACCATCCAGACGTACTGCATCGACATCCACAACCCCACCCAGGGCAAGGCCGGCTACAAGGAGGTCTCCTGGGACCAGTCGAGCCTGCACAACAACACGAACGCGGGCAAGATCAACTGGATCCTGCAGCACTCGTACCCGCAGGTGAACGACCTGGCGGCGCTCAAGTCCGCGGCGAACCTCAGCGGTGACCTCACCCCGCAGCTCGCCGCCGCCGGCACGCAGGTCGCCATCTGGCGCTTCTCGGACAACGCCGACGTGGACGCGGTGAACCCCGTCGCGGAGGAGCTGGCCGCGTACCTGGGCAAGAACGCGCAGACCCTCGACGAGCCGGCGGCCTCGCTGACCCTCGACCCGCCGGCCGTCTCCGGCAAGGCCGGTGACCTGCTCGGTCCGATCACCGTCCACACCAACGCCGCGAGCGTCACGGTGAGCCCCGCGCCGAGCACCCCCGAAGGCGTGAAGATCACCGACAAGGACGGCCAGGAGGTCAGCACCGCCAAGGACGGCGACGCGCTGTACTTCGACGTCGCGGCCGGCACCCCGGACGGCTCCACGTCCCTGACGGCCTCGGCCAACACCAAGCTCCCGGTCGGCCGTGCCTTCACCGGCATCGACACCACCACGCAGGTGCAGATCCTCGCGGGTTCCAGCGACAGCACCGTCACCGCGTCGGCGACCGGCACCTGGGCCGCCAAGGGCCCGATCCCGGCGGTCTCCGCCGAGGTCGACTGCGACAAGAACGGCGTCGACGTCACCGCCACCAACGAGGGCGACCAGCCGTTCACTTTCTCGCTGTCCG
Organism: Streptomyces sp. NPDC002574; assembly: GCF_042889545.1. NCBI lineage: Bacteria > Bacillati > Actinomycetota > Actinomycetes > Kitasatosporales > Streptomycetaceae > Streptomyces > Streptomyces sp. NPDC002574. Next base: position 498,721 of record NZ_JBIARB010000001.1, on the reverse strand, counting down.
GCAAGGAGTACACGATCGAGGCCGGCAAGTCCGAGACCGTGACCGTGCCGGTGGACGAGGACCAGTCGTACAAGATCACCATCTCGGGTCCGAACGGCTTCGAGAAGACCTTCGAGGGTGTGCTCGACTGCGACACCGCCGGCTCCGGCGGCACCACCACCCCGTCCTCCTCGCCCAGCCCGGCCTCGGCCGGCGGCTCCAGCGAGGGCACCTCTGACACCGGCTCCACCACGGGCGGCGACCTCGCCGAGACCGGCTCCAGCAGCGCCACCCCGGTGATCGCCGGCATCGCGATCGCGCTGGTCGTGATCGGCGGCGCCGCGGTCTTCTTCCTCCGCAAGAAGAAGCCGGCTGCTCCCGCCGAGTGAACTGACTGACCGGCTCCGGCCGTAGTCCCACCCCCAGGGGGCGGAGGTCAACGACTTCCGCCCCCTGGGCATTTCCCCGAGTCGTCCTGGAACCCTCCCCCCCCGGGCGCGGCGTCCGTAGTCTTCGGTACGGCGGGACGAGAGCGAGGGACGGGCACCATGGGCGAGGGACACAGACGGCGGCGGTGGGCCACGTCGGGGATCGTCGGGGCCGCGGTCCTGGCCGGGGCGCTCTGGTACACCCAGCAGGAGGCTCCGGCGGCGCCACGCGTCGACCCGGCGCTCGAACGGGCCGTGCTTCCCGTCGTGGACCGCTACCTGCTCACGGACTCCCTGGGCCCGCTCGGCGGTGACGACCCTCCTGAGGAGAACGGGGTCGCGCCGCGCGGCTTCTGCACCGAGCACATCGTCGAGATCCGGCCCACGGGCGCCGGTCTGCGGGTCGGCCTGGCGGCCTGGTGCGGGCACTTCGCACGGCACGGCAGCGGGGGCGTGTCGATGCTCGACGGCGGAATCATGGCAGGGGTGCTGACGGTCTCCCCGGCCACGGCGCCGGCCCGGGTGAGCGACGTCTCCTGGGAGCCCGACGGCGATTCCTCCGCCTGGGCGGCGGCGCGGTTCTCCCCCGGAGGCGCCGCCGAGGCCGAACGCCTCACCGGCGACGCCGCCGCGAACCTGACCGACCCCGAGACCAAGGCCCGCGCCGCGTTCGGGCTGCCCGCGAGCGCCGCCCCGCGCTGACCATCCCGGTGGCCCCGGGACGGCGGCGCAGATACCTTCCCTGCGTGATCACTGTGCCGAACGACGAACTGATCGCCGCCGCGCAGGCCGTGCTCCACCCGCACCGGGTGGGCGACCGGCTGTTCGGCGACGTGGGCTGCACGCTGGTCACCGAAGCCGGCAACCTCTATTCGGGCGTCTGCATCGACACGGGGTCCGGCACCGGGTTCTGCGCGGAGCACGCCGCCATCGCCGCCATGGTCACCGCCCGCGAGTACCGGATCGCCAAGGTCGTCGCCGTATGGCGCAACGACGAGGGCGCCTTGCACGTGCTGCCCCCGTGCGGCCGGTGCCGGGAGTTCATGCGCCAGATCGCCCCGGAGAACCTGGAGACCGAAGTGGTCCTCGGACGCACCAGGACAGCCAGGCTCCGCGACCTCCTCCCCGCCCACGAGTGGCCCGACCCGCTGGACTGAGCGGTGACTGCTGGGCCGGACCGAGCGGCTCGACGTCAGGAGCCCGCGTTGCCTTGTTCGGCCTGTGCCCTGCGGACCGCGGCGAGGTGCCTTGCCTGCCGCCTCGTCAGCAACTCGTCCACGGGTTCGAGAACTCGATCCCATGCGGTTTCGGTTTCTGCCGGCCGGCCCTGAGTCCGTGCGTAGTTCTGAGCAGCGGTGATCGCTCTGTCATAGAGGGAGTGATCTGCCGGGACGGCGATCGAACGCTCGCGGCGCAGCCATGCGATCAGCCACGGCGTGTCCCGGGACCAATGCGGGTTCGCCGAGGAGCGCACGCGCAGATATCCGAGTTGATCCCACCATCGGCGGCCGTGCCACTTGCGTGAATCCGCTGACGGCAGGGCGGGGGGCAGGTCCTTCACCGGACCCATGGTGCCTGGTGGCGACGTCCGGGACGACGGGTTTCTTCGTTGACGCCGTACGTCGCCGGACTCCGTCCGTGCCGGGCAGCGGGGGCATCGAGTGGCCGATGCGGCGACCGAGGGTGGCAGATCGACCACCTGGGCTGCCCGGGAGTCCGCAGGTCACACGGCCCCCGCGGTACTCGTTTCCGTAGAGGGGTAGCGGTCAGGCAAGATGGGGTGTATCTGCCCACACATCGATTGCCGGACGGTTTCTCTTGGCTGAGTACATCTACACCATGCGCAAGACGCGCAAGGCGCATGGCGACAAGGTGATCCTCGACGACGTCACCCTGAGCTTCCTGCCCGGCGCGAAGATCGGTGTCGTGGGCCCGAACGGCGCCGGTAAGTCCACGGTGCTCAAGATCATGGCCGGTCTGGAGCAGCCGTCCAACGGTGACGCGTTCCTCTCGCCCGGTTACAGCGTCGGCATCCTGCTGCAGGAGCCCCCGCTGGACGAGTCCAAGACCGTGCTGGAGAACGTCCAGGACGGCGTGGGCCCGGTCAAGGCCAAGCTGGACCGCTTCAACGAGATCGCCGAGCTGATGGCGACCGACTACTCCGACGCGCTGCTCGACGAGATGGGCAAGCTGCAGGAGGAGCTGGACCACGCCAACGCCTGGGACCTGGACGCCCAGCTGGAGCAGGCGATGGACGCCCTCGGCTGCCCGCCCGGCGACTGGGCGGTGACCAACCTCTCCGGTGGTGAGAAGCGCCGCGTCGCGCTCTGCAAGCTGCTGCTGGAGGCCCCCGACCTGCTGCTGCTCGACGAGCCCACCAACCACCTGGACGCCGAGTCCGTGCAGTGGCTGGAGCAGCACCTGGCCAAGTACGCGGGCACCGTCGTGGCGATCACCCACGACCGGTACTTCCTGGACAACGTCGCCGAGTGGATCCTCGAGCTCGACCGCGGCCGCGCGTTCCCCTACCAGGGCAACTACTCCACGTACCTGGAGACCAAGCAGTCCCGTCTCAAGGTCGAGGGCCAGAAGGACGCCAAGCGCGCCAAGCGGCTCAAGGAAGAGCTGGAGTGGGTCCGCTCCAACGCCAAGGGCCGGCAGGCCAAGTCCAAGGCGCGTCTGGCCCGCTACGAGGAGATGGCCGCCGAAGCCGAGAAGATGCGCAAGCTCGACTTCGAGGAGATCCAGATCCCGCCGGGCCCCCGCCTGGGCAGCATCGTGGTCGAGGTCAGCAACCTCTCCAAGGCGTTCGGTGAGAAGGTCCTCATCGACGACCTCTCCTTCACCCTGCCGCGCAACGGCATCGTCGGCGTCATCGGCCCCAACGGCGCCGGCAAGACCACGCTGTTCAAGATGATCCAGGGCCTGGAGGCCCCGGACTCCGGTTCGATCAAGGTCGGCGACACGGTCAAGATCTCGTACGTCGACCAGAGCCGCGCCAACATCGACCCCAAGAAGACCCTCTGGGCGGTCGTGTCGGACGAGCTGGACTACATCAACGTCGGCCAGGTCGAGATGCCGTCCCGCGCCTACGTCAGCGCCTTCGGCTTCAAGGGCCCGGACCAGCAGAAGCCGGCCGGCGTGCTGTCCGGCGGTGAGCGCAACCGCCTCAACCTGGCGCTCACCCTCAAGCAGGGCGGCAACCTGCTGCTCCTCGACGAGCCGACCAACGACCTCGACGTCGAGACCCTGTCCTCGCTGGAGAACGCGCTGCTGGACTTCCCCGGCTGCGCCGTGGTCGTCTCCCACGACCGCTGGTTCCTGGACCGGGTGGCCACCCACATCCTCGCCTACGAGGGCGAGTCCAAGTGGTTCTGGTTCGAGGGCAACTACGAGTCCTACGAGAAGAACAAGGTCGAGCGGCTCGGCCCGGACGCGGCCCGTCCGCACCGCGCCACGTACAAGAAGCTCACCCGGGGCTGATCGCCTGATGGCCCGTCATATCTACCCCTGCCCGATGCGCTGGTCGGACATGGACGCCTTCGGGCACGTCAACAACGTCGTCTTCCTCCGTTACTTGGAGGAGGCGCGTGTCGACTTCATGTTCCGGCTGGCGCCCGGGGAGGGCAGCGCGTCGTTCACGGGCGGTTCGGTCATCGCCCGCCACGAGATCGACTACCTGCGCCCGCTGGTCCACCGGCACGAGCCGGTGACCGTCGAGACGTGGGTGACCAAGGTGGGGGCGGCCTCGATGACCGTCGCGTACGAGATCAAGGACGGGGAGACCGTCTACGTGCGGGCCTCCACGATCGTCGTCCCCTACAACCTCGAGCAGGGGCGGCCGCGGCGGATCACCGCCGAGGAGCGCGCGTTCCTCGAGGAGTACTACGACGATTCCGCCGGCGGTTCCGCCAGTGCCGACGCCCCGGGCGCCGGCAAGGAGGAGGCCGCGGCCGCATGACGGCATCGCTGCTGCTCGCCGAGGCCAGGGAGACGGAGGGTTTCGCCGTCTTCCTGGCCCGGCTGCTGCGCTGGGACAAGGCCGCGGTCGTCAGGCTGCAGGCGTTCGGGGCGGTGCTCGCGGTCTTCGGCCAGCCGCCCTTCGGGGGCGGCGTACTGGCCGTGCGCACGGCGGAACTCGCCGAGGCGCACGAGCTGGACGCCACCGTCTCCGCCGGGCAGTTGCTCGACGGCCTCGACGAGGAGGCGGGCACGGTCGCCGTGCCGGCCGCCGTCACCGGCCCCGCGTGGGCCGGGTTGCTGCCGCCGCGCGGCGGGTGGCGGCGGGTGGAGGGACTGCCCTCGCCGGACGACGTGCGGGCGGTGGCCGCCGCGGCGGTGACGGAGTTCCGCACCCGCAGCGAGGCCCTGACGCCCGAGCACCGCACCCGGGCGGAGCTCGACGCGCTGGCGGACGACATCTGGTCCCGGCAGCTCGGTGTGACCGGTTTGCCGTTGCGGGCGGTGCACGCCGCCCACGCCCTCGGATTCCTGCGCCCGGTGCGTGCCACCGTCCCGGCCCCGCGCGCGGCGGTCGGGGACGGGGAAACGGCGATGGACCTGCTGGCCGCGGGGTCGTGGCTGCGGCTGCGCACGTCGTACGGCTCGGTCGCCGTGCGCCGCGGCAGCGGTCTGGGGCTGTCGGTCAGCCCCGTCTGATCACGGGGCCGGCGGGCCGCGGGTCGCCGGGCTGCCGGGCCGTTGGACCCGAACGCCCGCGGCGGGGTCCGTCAGCCGGGCGAGTTCACCATCGACGCGGCCGCGTACACCAGGTAGTCCCACAGCTGACGCTCGTGGTCCGGCTCCAGGGCCAGCTCGTCCACCGCGTCGCGCATGTGGCGCAGCCACGCGTCGTGCGCCTCCTGGTCGACCTGGAAGGGCGCGTGCCGCATCCGCAGCCGGGGGTGGCCGCGGTTCTCGCTGTAGGTGCGCGGGCCGCCCCAGTACTGCATGAGGAAGAGCACCAGCCGTTCCTCGGCGGGGCCCAGGTCCTCCTCGGGGTACATCGCGCGCAGGGCCGGGTCCTGCGCGACGCCCTCGTAGAAGCGGTGGACGAGCCGCCGGAAGGTCGGCTCGCCGCCCACCGCCTCGTAGAACGTCTGCTGGTCGAGTGTGCCCCGCGGGATCTCAGTCACGCGTCCCATGGTCTCAGACGACCCGGTGGAGCCGGGAGTCAGTCGCGCACGATCGTGATCGTCGTCCAGGCGCCCACGTGGACGCGGTCCCCGTCGCCCAGCGGGACGGGTACGAAGGGCTTGATCGGGTCCTCGCCGCCGTTGACCGTGGTGCCGTTGGTGGAGTCCTGGTCGACCACCGACCAGCTGCCGTCCGGCTGCTGCACGAGCACGGCGTGCTTGTGGGAGACACCCGGGTCCTCGGGAGCCCGTGCCAGGTCGATGTCGGGAGCCTCACCGGTGCTGTGACGGCGGCGTCCGATGGCGATCTGCGGGCCCGTGAGCGGCAGGCGCTGCTCGGGGGAGTACGAGGGGAAGTACAGGCCCGTGGCCTCAGGGCCGCTACGGGCCATCATCGCCGTGAAGTACTCCCGGTCGGCGCCGATCACGGCGGTCCAGGTGCCGGGGCCCGCCGGTGCGGCCTCGGGCTCGTACGCGGACGGCGGGGTGAGCAGGAAGTCGCCCGAGCCGGCGGTGACCGACTCCGGCTCCAGCGGCTCGGCCGGCCGGTTCACCTGCGACGGACGGGTCAGGGACGACTCGTACCGCTGGTACGGCGGCATGCCGGGCTGGGAGGCCGGGAACGGCGGTGCCGAGGTGCCGCCGGCCGGCGACTGCGGGACGAAGGTCGTGCCCGCGTGGGTGACGAAGTTGTAGCGGCACTCCTCGCAGAACTGGGCGTAGCCCTCGCGCGGGGTCCCGCAGTGGGGGCACGGTTCCACGGCCGCCGTGGCGTCCGGGTCGTAGGCCCGGCCGCCGTAGCCGCGGCCCGGGTCGTATCCGGTACCGGCACCGGCACCGGGGTGGTAGCCGGGGTCGTAGCCGCCCGAGTAAGGCGGTGGGGGCGGCGGCGGTGGGTAGGAGGAGGCGGGTGGGGCGGAGGTGGCCGCCGGTGAGGTCATGCGCATCCCGCACACCTCGCACCAGTCGTCCGTCGCGGACTCATGACCGTTCGGGCAAGTCGACATGTCGTTTTCTCTCCCCCTCCGCCCCGTTTTACCCCACCACGCTACTTCTTGACGCGGACAGTCTTCGTCGAACGCGTCTCCAAGGTCATCTCGTCGGCGTCCGCGACCCTGGCCTTCAGCCGCACAGTACCCGTCACCGCGTCGACCACGTCCACCACCTTGGCGAGCAGCTTGGCGGTGTCCTCGTTGCCCGAGGCGCTGGCCAGCTGCACCGCGCGGCCCAGCTTGGCGGTCGCGGAGTCGAAGTCGCCCTGCTTGCGGGCCTCCAGGCCCTGCTGGATGACCTGGGCCAGCTCCGCCTGGCCGGTGTAGTGGGCGACCTGCGGGTTGATCCGCGTCGAGGCCACCATGTCGTCGGTCCACACCGCCCGCACCAGGCCCTGCCCGAGCACCTGCGGTGTGCCGTCCGGCTGCGGCTGGACGAGCGAGATCCGGGCCGCCAGCATCTCCTGGCCCACTCCGGCCGTCGGCACGACCACGTTGACGTGGTAGTCGCGGGACTCGTCGCCCCAGGAGCCGGTCGGGTAGTCGCCGGCCCGGGGGCCGGCCTCGGCGCGCCGGGCGGTGAGGTCCTCGACGGTGGGGGCCACCTGCTTGACGTACTGGATCTCCGCGCCCTGCGGGGTCCACACGCGCAGGACCACGTCCGCGACCTCCTTGCCCATGGCCGCCTCCATCATCTGCCGGAAGTCCGCCTCCAGGCCGGAGGGGTCGGCGACGATGTCGACGGTGCCGAGCAGCGCCGAGGCGATGCCGGTCAGCTCCTTGACCTCCCAGTCGGTGCCGACACCGCGCGCGTCGCAGGTGAAGCGGCCCGCGCAGGCGTCGAGGGCGGCGCGCAGGTCCTCCGGCTTCTCGTGCTCGTTGCGGCCGTCGGTCAGCAGGATGCCGTGCCGTATCGACACGTCCGCGGTGGACAGCAGCCGGTCGGCCAGCCGCAGCCAGGTGCCGATCGCGGTGCCGCCGCCCGCGCTGAGCCGGCGCAGCGCCTGCTTGGCCTGGTGACGGGTGGTGGGATCGGCCACGGCCAGGCCGCCGTCGGCCGGGTAGACCTCCTTGGCCTGGTGGGTGCCAGCCACCACCGCGAAGGCGACCCCGTCCCGGATGGTGTCGATGGCCGCGGCCGTCGCGTCGCGGGCGCTGCGCATCTTGGTCGGCGGGTAGTCCATCGAGCCCGAGCAGTCCACCATGATCACCACGGCCGCTCCGGGACGGGTGCCCGGCAGGTCGGCGGGGGCCTGGCTGGCCAGCGGCAGCCCACCCGAGGTGCCACCGCCCGTCGAGGTCACGGTGACGATCGCGTTGACCTCGCGGCCGCCTTCCGGGAGGAACTCGTTCTGGTAGATGTCGACGGAGAACTGCGGCACGTTGGACTTGGAGAAGTTGGCCATCGGGTGCGCTCCTAGCGCTTGTCAACCAAGAAGCAGGATCAACGAGTTGAGGAGTGATGGAGAGGAGGATCGGAGGTCAGGCCACCGGGAAGGGCAGCACAGCCACGGTGATGTTGTCGTGTCCTCCGCCGTCGATGGCGACGCCGACGAGAGTGCGGGCGCAGTGCAGCGGCCGGGCGCGGGCGTCACCGGGCATCACCGAGGCGAGCTCGGCGGCCGACTCCGCGTAGTTCCACAGTCCGTCGGTGCACACCACCACTACACCCGGTCCGTCCGGCTCGAAGGAAGCGGTGTGCGGGTCCAGTTCGACCGCGTCCGCGCCGAGCCAGCCGGTGATGGCGTGGGCCCGTTCGTCCGCGTAGGCCTCGGCCTGCGTCATCAGGCCGAGCGAGACCATGCGCTCGGCCCAGGAGTCGTCCTCGGTCAGCCGGGCGGCGGGGACCGAGCGGTCGTCGGGGATCCAGTAGGCGCGGCTGTCGCCGATCCAGCCGACGGTGAAGGTCTTGCCGGAGGTGACCGCGCTGACGCAGGTGCAGGCAGGCGCGTTGTGGTGCCGCCGGCTCTCCTCCTCGGGCGTCTCGGCGGCCAGGTCGGCGACGGCCTGCGCGGCCACCAGCAGGGCCTCGCGCATCGCCTCCTCGGGCCGCACGCCGCGCGACAGCGAGGGCACCAGCGCCTTCACCGCCGCTTCCGCCGCGGTCTCCGAGGCGTCGTCGGGACGGTACGCGGAGGAGACGCCGTCGCACACCACGGCGACGACCGACGGGGTGCCGTCCGGCAGCGTGGTCGTCGACAGCGCGAAGGCGTCCTCGTTGCGGTGGTGCCGCAGACCCCGGTCGGTGACCGCGGCCACCCCGCCGAGCTCCACTTCCTGGTGGTCGCGCGGGCGCGGCTGGGCGTGGCCGCAGTGCTCGCAGTAACCGTCGGCGTCGATGGTGCCCACCTCACAGGCCACGCAGTGCGATCGGGGAGCCGGCTCGGCGCCGGGCTGCTCGATCCGGGGGTCGGCGATCCGGGCCTGGGTCAGCCCCGACGTGCCGAGCCCGAAGGCGAGCGTGTCGGACTCCCCGGCCGGCGGGGCGAGTTCGTACGCCTCCGGCTCCGCGGGCGGCGCGAGCGTGTAGCCCTCCGGCCGCCGGGGGGCGGCCAGATCGGCGCCGCAGGCGTCGCAGAACTTGTCGGAGGGCTCCAGAGGCTCGGCGCACTCCGGGCAAACGGTCGTCTGGGGCATGGCGTTACACCCACGTCCGGGGGCGGAAGCGGTTGGCCCGCTCCACCAGTTCGATCCTTGTCCGGCCCTGCTCGGCGAGGCGGGCCAGCACCCGGTAGGACTGCTCCAGGCCGAAGCGCAGGCCGCGTTCGTCGAGGTCCCGGCCCAGCAGCGCCGGCGCGGCGGCCACGGCGGCGGCCCCGGCCGGCGCGCCGCCCTGCTGTCCGGCGAGCACCCAGTCCAGGGCCGTGCCCAGCACCTCCGTGGACAACTGCTCGCGCAGCCGGGTGTCGAGGCCCAGCCGCTGCAGGTCCTCGACCTGCTGCGCGGCGGCCCGCAGGTCGCCGAGCAGCGCCTCCTGCGGTGGGCGGTCGCGCAACCGCGCCCGTACCGCGGCCACCCGCGCCGCGGTGTAGTGGATGGACGCCTCGGGCACCGACTCCAGCGCCGCGACGGCCCCCGCGCGGTCACCGGCGGCCAGTTGGACCCGGGCGAGGCCGAAGGCGGCGCTGACGTAGCTGTGGTCCGTGCTCCACACCAGGCGGTAGTACTCGGCGGCGTTGTCCAGCTGTCCCAGCACCTCGGCACAGATGCCGAGCGCCAGCTTCGGCGCCGGCTCGCCGGGGAAGGCGTCGTAGACCGCGTCGAAGGCGAGGGCGGCGGTCTCGTGGTCGCCGGTGGCGAGCGCGGCCAGGCCGCGGTGCCACACCACCCGCCAGTCGTCGCCGTGTTCGTCCTGGAGCGCGGCCAGCGCCTCGGCGGCCGAGCGCGCGTCCGCGGTGTCGAGCCAGGCGCGCACCAGGCGCAGCCGCAGCTCCGTGGACTCCGTGGGCGCCGCCTGCAGGGCCGCCACCAGCTCCGCGGGCGCGGCGGCCGCCATGCCCGCGAGGAAACCGGCGTTGGGGTCGGCCGAGTCGACGTGCGGCACCGGCAGCGCCAGGGCGGCGGCCCGTACGTCGAGCCGTGTGACCGTCGGACCGGCATGGCCGGCAGGCCCGCCAGGACCGGTCAGGGGTGCCGGGGCGGACCCGGTGCGCTGTGCCGGGACGGCGTACGGAGCGCCCGCCACCGTCGGGCTGTAGGTGCCGTTCGCCGGTGGCAGGGCGGGCATCGGGGGAGCAGCGGCCAGTGCGGGGGCGGCCGCGGGGGCACCGCCGTTCGCCCTGCCGCCCGCCCGGCCCTTCGTCCGGCCGCCGCCGAGCGAGGAGGCGTCGCCGTCCGAGGGCGCCAGCAACTCGGTGTCCACCACGCGCAGCTCGGGCCCGAACAGCGTCGACAGCGCGGGCCGCGGCGTCCCGGTGCCCATGGCGACGACCTCGCGCAGCACACCCAGCAGCTGGTCGCCCATCTCCTCCGCCGAGGCGAAGCGGCGCCCCGGGTCGGGGTCGGTGGCCCGCACCAGCAGCCGGTAGAAGGACTCGTAGCGCGAGAAGACCTCGATGTTGCCGGGGTCGGGCAGGCTGTCGACGAAGACGTTCGTGTAGCCCTGGAAGTCGAAGGTGAGCACCGCCAGGGTGCGCGCGACCGTGTAGAGGTCGGAAGCGACGGACGGGCCGACCTCCGGCACCTCGGGTGCCTGGTAGCCGACGGTGCCGTAGATCGCGCTGTCGTTGTCGTCCATGCGGCGCACCGCGCCCATGTCGATGAGTTCGAGCCGGTCCTCGGTCTGGATGGCGTTGTCGACCTTGAAGTCGCAGTAGAGCAGATTGCGGCTGTGCAGGTGGCCGAGCGCGTCCAGCGCCTCTATGGCGTAGGCGATCGCCTGGTCGACGGGCAGCGGTTCGCGCCTGCCGTCGGCGGAGCGGCGCTCGTTGGCGATCTCCTTGAGCGACTTGCCGCCGACGTACTCCATCACGATGTAGCCGTCGAGGCTGCCCGTGCGAGGGTCGAGGTGTTCGACGAAGTTGTAGATCCGCACGATGTTGGGGTGCTCGATCTCGGCCAGGAAGCGCCGTTCGGAGACCGCCGCCGCCAGCGCGTCCTCGTCGCCGGTGTCCAGCAGGCCCTTGAGCACCACCCAGCGGTCGCTGACCGCCCGGTCCACCGCCAGGTAGATCCAGCCCAGTCCGCCGTGGGCGAGGCAGCCCACCACCTCGTACTGGCCGTGCACCACGTCGCCCGCCTGGAGCTTGGGCGTGAACGAGTACGGGTGCCCGCACTTGGTGCAGAAGCCGTCCGTGCGCCCGGGGCGGTCGCCGCGGCTGCGCCCGACCGGCGCACCGCAGTCGCCCTTGCTGCAGAACCGCTTCCTTTCGGGCACCTGCGGGTCCTGCAGGACCGACGCGGCGGGGTCGGGCCGCGGGATCGGCGGAACGGCCACCAGCCCCGCGCCGAGCTTGCTGCGGGTCGGGCCGCTGGTGCCGGAGCGCGAACTGCGCACCGACACCGGGGTGCCGCCGACGGTGCTGCCGCTGAGAGAGCGGGACAGCCGTCCGGACACCGAGCGGCGGGAGGAGCGGGAGGTGCCCGTCGAGCGGGCGGAACGCGAGGAGGGGGCGGACCCCGACGAGGCGGCCGATGCCGATCCGGACGCCGGTCCCGATCCGGTTCCCGTGCTCGTGCCGGACGCGGTGCCGGATCCTGCACCCGAGGCGCTTGCCGGGCCCTTGCCGGCTCCGCCGCCCCCCGCCGTCACCGGCGCGAGGCCGCAGGTGTCACAGAACAGCTCTCCGCCGCCGACGTCTTCGATCGTCCCGTCGCAGCCCGGACGCTGGCACTTCATCGCCCATCCCCCTTGTGATCGGCAGGTCCCGCCTGCCCCGGTACCAGCATGTCGGACACCGCACGCTGATAGCGCAGCACCGCGCTCTCGGCGGCGCGCAGATCGCACGGCGCACTCCACAGAAGACGCCGCGCGTGGTCGTACCGCTCCATCAGCAGCGGATCCTCCGCCAAACCGTGACGTGCCACCTTCGCCCGGTAGGCGTCCAGCCGTCCGCGCAGCTCCGCGCGGACCGCCAAGGGCGCGGTGACCGCGGTCAGCGACTCGCGGGCGCGCAGCAACTCGTCGTCGGCGCGCTGCTCCAGACCGTCCAGCAGCGGGGACAGCCGGTGCCACTGCCCGGTCCTGCGGAACTCCACGGCGGCGGTCAACTGGTCGTGCAGGGCGACCGGCGCGCCGCTCACCGCGGGGACCTCCGACGCGGCGATCTTGGAGAGCACCTCCACGCGGGCGCTGCGCGCCTCGGTGAGCGTCCGGTCGGCGCGCGACAGCACGTCCCGCAGCCGCATCATCCGGTGGTCGGCGTCGTCCCGTACGTGCAGGACGGCCTCGACCTCGCGGCGTATGTCCTCCAGGGCGCGGCCCGCCCGGTCGTAGCGCCCGGTGTCGGGGCGCCCGGCGGTCCAGAACAGCAGCGGGTCGGAGACGACCTGGCCGCGCAGCGCCGCCAGTGACGTCAGCAGTTCCTGCAGGTCGTCACCGGAGGGGTGGGTGCCCGGGCGCACCCCGACCGACTCGGCGAGCGAACGGACCCGCTGGGCCTCGGCGGCCAGCAGGTCGATGCGCGCCGGCAGCGCCGACCACACCGCGTCGACGGCCGAGACGACGTCCAGCACCTGCGCGTACCGGTCGTTCATCCGCGCCAGCAGCTGTTCCAGGCTGAGCCGTTCGCTCAGCCTGGCGGGTCCGGTCAGACCGCGGGCGGCCTCCGGGACCGCGCCGCCGGAGACCGTGATGCCGGAACCGCGCAGCAGTTCCGTCAGGTCCCGCAACTCGCTCTGGGTGGGCCAGCGGCGCCGCGAACGCAGTGCGCGGGCACTGGTGAGTGCGTCGGTGTACGCGTCGAAGTGCGCCCACAGCAAGGACAGGGCCTGCTCGGCGGCGGCCCAGCGCTCCTTGGTGGCGCCGGTGAGCGCCGCCCCCTCCAGCAGCCTGCGGCCGGAGTGGTCCTGGAGCGCGAGCAGGGACGACTCGATCGCCTCCCGCTCGTCACCGAGCCGCGCCAGGGCACGGTCGACGTCCTCGCGGCTCATCGCCGGTCCGGATGGTCCCGCGAGCGCCATCGCACCTACTTCCTTCTCCGCCGGTCCCCGTGTCTGCGTCAGCTGTCGGCCAGTTCCCCGTCGGTCGTGGGACGCCCGCGCGGGCGCCAGTCTGCTTCAGTCCCGGTACAGCGGTTCCGGCGGGCCCTCGATGCCGGGGAGATCCGCTTCCAGCCAGGTACGGTACGCCTGCATCCACCGGCTGTCCGGGCCGCCACTGCGGTAGTCCTCCAGCACTTTGTTGACCCGGCGCACCAGGTCGGTGTCCTTCTCGTTCATGGCCACGCCGTAGTACTCCGTCGTGACGGGCTTCCCCACCAGGCGCACCGCCGGGTCCTGGGCGGCCTGCCCCGCGGCGAGCGCGTTGTCGGTGAACACGGCGTCGGCCTCGCCCAGTTGCAGCTTCACCAGACAGTCCAGCTGGTTGGGGACGAGGACGATCCGCGGCCGCAGCCGGTCCTTCTCCTCCTCCAGTTTCGCCTCGCCGGTGGTCCCCTGGGCGGTGCAGATCCGCTTGCCGGTGATGGATCCGTCGAAGCCCTTGATGCCGGAGCCCTGCCGGGGGACGAGCAGTTGCTGCCCCGCCTCGAAGTAGGCCGTGGAGAAGGCGATGTGCTTCTCCTTGATCCGCTCGCAGGTGATGCTGACCGTGCGCACCAGCACGTCCACGTCGCCGTTGTTGACGGCCTCGAAGCGCTTGGCGGTCGGCACCGTCTTGTACACGATCGCGTCGTCGTCCCCGAGGATGTCCTCGGCGATCGCCTTGGCCAGGTCGATGTCGAAGCCGATGATCTTGCGGCTGACCGGGTCGCGGTAACTCCAGCGGTAGCCGTTCTGGTCGACGCCGACGACGAGCTTGCCGCGCTCCTTGATCCGTTCGACGGCCGGCCCGCTCTCCCCGGACGGCCGCAGGCTCGCCTCCGGGTGGCCGCCGCAGTCGTCGTCGGCGGCCTGCTGCCCGGCCTGCTCCGCGTCGGCGGGCGTCGCCGAGTGCGTGGTGGTCGCCGCCCGCTCCGCCTCCGCCCGCTCGGTCGCCCTGAAGTGCAGCGGCAACGCCGTGCCGGCCACCGCCAGCACGCACAGCCCGGCCATCGCGGCCACGCCTCCCCAGCCCCGCATGCCCTGCCCCCCGCGTGTCATCCGCGGCCTCCCTCCGCCGCTCATCGGTACTCCGACAACCGGCGCCCGATGCCGAGCACCGCACCCGCCGCACCGAGCACCGCCAGGAGCGCGGCGCCGGCACCCAGTCCGTTCAGCGCGCCACGGCCGTCCTCGGCGGCCTGCTCGAACTCGTCCTGCTCGTGGGCGACGGCCTTGGCCAGGCTGCTGTCGACCCCGTCGAAACAGACGCCCGTGTACTCCTTCGCCTGCTCGCCGTTCTCGTAACTCCCGCCGATCGTCTGGGCCACCGCGTCCAGATAGCTGCCGGCGTCGTCCTTCGCGCGGGCCTGGAGGTTCAGGCTCCACCAGGCCTTGGCGTCCTTCATCGCGGTGGTGATGCTGTCGCGGCTCTCGGTGTCGTCCGCCAGTTGCAGCGCCCGGGCGAGCAGGCCGGTCTTCCCGTCGGCCTTGGTGCCGGCCATGTCCTGGATCTGCTGGAGGTAGGCGGTGTTGTACGCGTCACCGCTGCCACGGGCCACCAGTGTCAGGTTCTCGTTGCTGCGGGCCTGCAGGGACTCGATCCGCGCCTCGTTGAGGACCTGCAGCGACCGGGCCCCGTGCGCGTACGAGTCGTCCAGCCGGGCGCGTGCCGTTCCGTGCCCGGCCACCAGCCACAGCAGCACGGCGACGGTGGCGGCGGTCCCCGCCAACAGGCCGACGTTGAACACCCGGTGGGTGCGCCGGTACGAGCGCCGCTGCGCCCAGAGCAGGGCCACCAGCGCGACTCCGCCCAGCGCCCAGGCGCCCCACGGCAGTGCCTGGGCGTCGTCGTAGTCACGGCCGAGCCGGGCCGTCTCGATCGTCCACAGTTCCTTGGCGTCGGGCAGGATCTGCTCGTTCATCAGGTCGTTGGCGCGGCGCAGATACGCCCCGCCGACGGGGAAGCCCTGCCGGTTGTTGGAACGGGCCCGCTCGATCAGGCCGGTGTACTCCGAGAGCCGCTGGTTGAGCCGCTCCAGCCGGTCGCGCGAACCGGGCGAACCCTCCGAGCTCGCCGCCGCCTGCGTGATGCTCCGCGAGGCGACGTCGATGTCCTTGTCGTAGCGCTCGGTGACGCCCGCGGGCTCCACGCCGCCGGCGAGGAAGCCGTCGGAGGCGGTGGCGCCGGCGTCGGCCAGGGACCGGTAGATGTCCGCCGCGCGCGCACTGAGCGGCTCGCTGTGGTGGATCACGTCGTCGGCCGCGGTCGCGCGCTCGGTGATCTGCCAGGCCGTCACCGCCCCGAACGCCACGACCAGCACCACGAGCAGGGCTCCGATCACCCGCAGCCGGCCCGGCTCGGTGGTCGCGGCCGTGCGCCACGCGCGCAACTGGTGGACCCACGCCCACGACCGCGCGTCCCCGGGCGCGCCGGAGTCGTGCCCCGGCGCATCGCCCGGCACCCTCACGGTCGGCGGCTCCGTGTTCGTCGGCGTCCGCATCCGCCAGCCCTCCCCCCGACTCGATCCCCGCGCACGCGCGCCGAGCCCATGACCAGCAGTATGGCCGCCGGCGCCGACATCCACCCGTGAATTGGGTGGATCTTGCCGCCGGTTCCGCCCGTTCCGCCCCGGTCGATGCCCCCCGTCCGGCCCGTTCGCGCGTTCCCTCTCGCAGCTCACCACGCACGCGGGTGCGTGTTCGGTTCCCGGCGTGCGCGTGGGCTACGGCACCGGCGCCACCGGCTCGTAGTGCGCCCGCAGCCGGGCCTGCGCCTCGGCGCCGGCCCCGGACCGGTCCAGGCCGAGCAGCGCCGCACCGAGGACGGGCGGGGCGGCGACGACCCGCGGGACGGCCCGCGGGGCGCGGGCGGCCAGCAGGGCGGTCACCGAGTCCATCAGCAGCGGGTGACGGGCCGCCAGGACACCGCCGCCGAGCACCACATCGGCCTCCTCGTCCAGCAGGCCGAGCCGGTCCAGCGCGACCGCGGCCATGACCACGATCTCCTCCGCCTGACGTTCCACGATGGCCCGGGCAACCGAATCGCCCGATTCCGCGGTTTTGAAGAGTACAGGGGTCAATTCGTGCTTACGGGAGAAATCAATGCGTCCCAAGTGCAGTGCTTCTATCAGCGCGTACATCGAGGTCAGCCCGAAGTGCGCGGGCAGCGCGGCCGCCAGCGCGGTGGGGCCGCCGCGCCCGTCCTCGGCGCGCGCCGCCCACCACAGCGCCTCGTCGGCAAGGCCCGATCCGCCGCCCCAGTCACCGGAGAGGTGGCCGATGGCGGGGAAGCGGGCCGTGCGGCCGTCGGGCAGCATGCCCGCGCAGTTGATGCCGGCGCCGCAGACGACGGCGACGCCGCGCGGCTCGTCCACACCCGCGCGCAGCAGCGCGAAGGTGTCATTGGCGACACGGGTGGTGACACCCCACCCCCGGGCGTGCACGGCGCGTTCGAGCTGCTGCTCCTCCACGGGCAGGTCGGCGTTGGCCAGGCAGGCCGAGACATGCCCCACCAGCGGCTCACCTGGGCGCACGGCGGTGCCGGCCGCGTCGGCCGCCCGCTCGACGATACGGGCGACCACCTCGACCGCCGCCTCCACACCGGTGATCTGCGGCTGGAAGCCGCCGCCGCGGGCGGTGCCGAGCACCGACCCGTCGGCGGCGACGAGGGCGACATCGGTTTTGCTGTTGCCCGCGTCGATCGCGAGGACCCCCCCGTCGAGGGGATGGTTCAGATCCACGCGAGGTGCTCCCGGTTGTGCGCGATCAGACGGTCGGTCAGGGCATCGGCGTACTCGTGCTGACCGATCAGGGGGTGGGACAGCAGCGCCTTGAAGACGCGGTCCCGGCCGCCGTGCACGGCGGCCGTCAGGGCCAGGTCCTCATAGGCGGTGACGTTCGCGATCAGGCCGCTGTAGAGCGGGTCCAGCGGCGCGACGGGCAGCGGGTGCGTCCCGCTCGCGTCGACGGTGGCGGGCACCTCGATGACGGCGTCGTCGGGGAGGAAGGGCAGGGTGCCGTTGTTGAGGGTGTTGACGACCTGGACGTCGCCGGTGTCCCGCAGCAGCGAGGAGGCCAGGGCCACGGCGGCCTCGGAGTAGTACGCGCCGCCGCGACGGGAGAGCAGCTCCGGCTTCTCGTCGAGGCTCTCGTCCCCGTACATCTCCAGCAGTTCGGCCTCGATCGCGGCCACCTCGGCGGCCCGGGACGGCTTCGACCGCAGTTCCCGCACGACCTCGTCGTGCGCGTAGAAGTAGCGCAGGTAGTAGGAGGGCACGACGCCGAGCCGGTCCAGCAGGGTCCTGGGCAGGTGCAGGTCGTCGGCGATGGCGTCGCCGTGCGCGGCGAGCAGCTTGGGCAGCACGTCCTCGCCGCCGGGGCCGCCGATCCGCACCCCGCGTTCCCAGGTGAGGTGGTTCAGGCCCACGTGGTCCAGGTGGACCTGGTCGGGGGTCACCCCCAGGAAGGAGGCGAACTTCCGCTGGAAGCCGATCGCCACGTTGCACAGGCCGACGGCCTTGTGCCCGGCCTGCAGCAGGGCCCGGGTCACGATGCCGACCGGGTTGGTGAAGTCGATGATCCAGGCATCGGGCGCGGCCCTGCGGACCCGCTCCGCGATGTCCAGCACCACCGGAACGGTGCGCAGGGCCTTGGCCAGCCCGCCGGCGCCGGTGGTCTCCTGGCCGACGCAGCCGCACTCCAGCGGCCAGGTCTCATCCTGCGCGCGGGCGGCCTGTCCGCCCACCCGCAGCTGCAGCAGCACGGCGTCGGCACCCGCCACGCCCGCGTCCAGATCGGAGGTGGTGGTGACGATCCCGGGGTGGTCCTGCTTGGCGAAGATCCGCCGGGCGAGGCCGCCGACCAGCCGCAGCCGGTCCTCGGCAGGGTCGACGAGGACCAGCTCCTCGATCGGCAGGGTCTCGCGCAACCGCGCGAACCCGTCGATGAGTTCGGGGGTGTACGTGGACCCGCCGCCCACGACAGCCAGCTTCATCCCTTGACTCCCGTCAATGTCACGCCCTCGATGAAGGCTTTTTGCGCGAAGAAGAAGACGACGATCACCGGTGCCATGACCAGCACGGTGGCGGCCATCGTCAGGTTCCAGTTCGTGTGGTGGGCGCCCTTGAAGGACTCCAGGCCGTAACTCAGGGTCCAGGCCGCCGGGTTCTCGCTCGCGTAGATCTGCGGCCCGAAGTAGTCGTTCCAGCAGTAGAAGAACTGGAACAGGGCCACGGCGGCGATGGCGGGCTTCGCCATGGGCAGGACGACGCGCAGCATCGTGCGCAGCTCGCCGCAACCGTCGACCCGCGCCGCGTCCGTGTACTCCTTGGGGATGGTGAGCAGGAATTGCCGCAGCAGGAAGATGGTGAACGCGTCACCGAAGGCCATCGGGATGATCAGCGGCCACAGGGTGCCCGACAGGTGCAGCTGCTTGGCCCAGAAGAGATACATGGGGACGATGACGACCTGCGGGGGCAGCATCATCGTGGAGATCACCAGCATCATCGACAGATTCCGCCCGCGGAAGCGGAACTTGGCGAGCGCGTAGGCGACCGGGGTGCTGGAGACGACCGTCAGTACGGTGCCGAGGCCGGCGTACAGCAGGGTGTTGCGCCACCAGGTGAGGAAGCCCGGGGTGTCCCAGACGGTGCCGAAGTTGCCCCATTCCCAGGCCCTGGGCCACAGGTCGCGGGTCAGGGCCTGGTTGTCGCTCATCACCGCGGTGAGGAAGACGAAGACGAACGGGAGGACGAAGAAGAGGGCGGCGGCGATGCCGAGGGCGTGCACCGCGATCCAGTGCAGCGCCGCCCGGCGGGTCGCGGCCCGCCGGGACCGGTCCGGCAGGCCGGTCGTCGGGGTGGTGGGCGGGGCGAGAGTCGCGTGGGTCATCGGGATCAGTCCTCCGCCGACAGGAAGCCGCTGCCGCGGCGCATCAGGAGTGCGGTGAAGACCATGGCGAGTGCGAACAGCACCAGAGCGATCACGCAGGCCGCGCCGGTGTCGAAGCGCTGGAAGCCGAGGTTGTAGACCAGCTGCGGCAGCGTCAGCGTGGACTTCTCCGGATATCCGGGCTCGAACTGCTGGCCGGAGCCGCCGATGATGCCGCTGGCGACCTTTCCGGCGACCAGGGGCTGTGTGTAGTACTGCATGGTCTGGATGACCCCGGTCACCACGGCGAACATCACGATGGGCGAGATGTTCGGCAGGGTGACGTAGCGGAACCGGGACCAGGCGCCGGCGCCGTCCAGCTCCGCGGCCTCGTACTGCTCCTTGGGGACGTCGAGCAGTGCGGCCATGAAGATCACCATCAGGTCGCCGATGCCCCACAGGGCCAGCAGCGTCAGGGCCGGTTTGGACCAGGTCGGGTCGTTGAACCAACCGGGCTGCGGCAGGCCGATGCTGCCCAGCAGGTGGTTTACCGGCCCGGTGCCGGGGTTGAGGAGGAAGGCGAAGGCCATCGTCGCGGCGACCGGCGGGGCCAGGTAGGGCAGGTAGAAGGCGGTCCTGAAGAGCCCGGCACCCGTCTTGATCTTGGTGATGAGCAGGCCGATGCCCAGGCCGAAGACGACCCGCAGGCTGACCATGACCACGACCAGCCACAGGGTGTTGCGCAGCGCGGGCCAGAAGAAGGGGTAGTCGTTGAAGACGTACGACCAGTTCTTGAGGCCGTTCCAGGTCGGGGCGGTGAAGCCGTCGTACTTCATGAAGGAGAAGTAGACGGTCGAGATCAGCGGGTAGGCGAAGAAGACGCTGAAGCCGATCAGCCACGGGGAGAGGAAGGCGAGGTTGCGAAGCGCCTCGCGGCGGCGCTTCGCCCTCAGCAGGGGGTGGACGCTCGCACTCATCACTGGGCCTGCGCGATGTCCTTGTCGACCTGCGTGTCGACGCCCTTGAGGCCGGCGGTCAGGTCGGACTGCTTACCGGACTCGTAGGCGTAGCCGAAGTCCTGCAGCGTGAGCTGGTAGGTGCCGCCGTTGAGGCTGGCGGGGGTGGTGGTGCTGTTGGGGTTCTGCGCGATGTCCACGAAGGTGCGGAAGAGCGGATCGGCGTCCAGGTTCGGCGACTTCAGCGCGGCGAGCGTGGAGGGCACGTTGTGGATGGCGTTGGCGAAGTTGACGACCGCGTCGGTGTCGGTGGCCATGTACTTCACCAGTTCCCAGGCGGCGTTCTTCTTGGCGCTGGTGTTGGCGATGCCGATGATCGTCCCCGACAGGTAGCCCTTGCCGTAGGTGTCGGCCTGGTCGTCCGGCACGGGGAAGGGGGCGACGCCGATGTCGAACTTCGCGCCGGACTCCTTGGCCATGCCGGCCCGCCACTCGCCGTCCATCGCCATGGCCACCTGGCCGGTGTGGAAGGGGTTCTTGGCGCCCCACTCGTCACCGAAGGTGGACCGGTACTTCTCCAGCTTCCCGAAGCCGCCGAGCGCCTTCACCATGTCCTGCTGCCAGGCGAACATGGCCGCGAATCCGGGGTCCTTGGCGACGCTGGACTTGCCGTCGGCGTCGAAGTACTTCGCGCCCCACTGGGCGGCCAGGTGCGTGGTGGTCGACTCGTAGCCGTGGAAGTTGGGCATGAAGCCGAGCTGGGAGTAGGAGTCGCCCTTGGACCTGGTGAGCTTGACGGCGTCGGCCTTGAACTCCGACAGCGTCTTGGGCGGGGCGGCGATTCCGGCGGCCTTGAAGGCGTCCTTGTTGTAGTACAGGCCGTAGGCGTCGCCGAGCAGCGGCAGCGTGCAGCGCTTCCCCTCGAACTGGGTGTACTCCAGCATCGGCTTGGGGAAGGTCGTCGCCGCGTCGATGCCGGACTTCTTCAGGAAGGGGTCGAGGTCGGCGAAGGCGTTGGACGAGCAGAACTTGCCGACGTTGTCGGTGGTGAAGGAGGAGACCACGTCCGGGGCGTTCGGGCCGCCGGCCCGCAGCGCCTGGTTGATCTTGTCGTCGGTGATGTTGCCCTGCACCTTGACGTGGATGTGGGGGTGCGCCTTTTCGAACGCCGTGACGTTGGCGCTGATCGCCTTCACCTCGCTCGGCGCGGACCAGCCGTGCCAGAAGGTGATGGTGACGTCCTTGTTGGGGTCGTCGCTCGCCGTGTTGTTGCTGGAGCCCGTACACGCGCTCGTCAGCAGGGATATCGCGGCGGCGGCGGCGATGGCGGCCGCGGCCTTCTTGGTGGAACCGGACACTTCGCTTCCTCCGGGGACTTCGGGGGCGGTTCGAGGGTGTGCGATGCCTGCGGAGGGGCCCGCCGGGTGGTGCCGGTGACGGGTGACCCCCGCTGCGTGTGCGGGTGGTGGGCGGGCGGTTCGGTTCAGCGGGAGGTGTCGAACACCTCGTCGCGGGTGGTGGCGAGGGCGCTCTGCAGTGCCCCGCTCAGAACGGGGTGTTCCGGCACGGCGCCGAGCACCAGCCGGGGCCGGGGCACGGCCAGTTCGGCCAGTTCCGCCTGGACCAGTGCGCGCAGGGGTTCCCCGCCGGCGGCGATCACTCCGCCGGCCAGGACGATCAGTTCGGGGTCGAGTACGGTCACCAGTGAGGCGAGGCCGATGGCGAGCCCGGTCGCGAAGCGCCGCAGCAGTTCCGCCTGCGGGCCGCCGCCGTCTTCTGTGCCGCCGCCGTCGCCGCTGGGGTCGCCGTTCCCGGTGACCGCGGCCGCCGAGGACAGCAGCGCCGAGGCCGCTCCGGCCTGGGTACCGCGGGGGACGGTCAGCCCCAGCTCGCGGGCGATCCGCAACACGGCGTTGCAGCCCGCGAGTTCCTGGAAGCCGCCGGCGTTGGCCTTGGCCACGTGCCGGACCAGGGGCGTGCCGGGCACCGGCATGAAGCCCACCTCGCCCGCGCCGCCGGTCCGGCCGCGGTGCAGCCGGCCGCCGATGACGACGGCGGCGCCGATGCCCTCCTCGTTCCACAGCAGGACGAAGTCGTCGTGGCCGTGGGCCGCGCCGAGCCGCTGCTCGGCGACGGCGGCGAGGTTCACGTCGTTGTCGTACTCCAGGGGCACGGGCAGGGCCGCGGCCAGTTCCTCCAGCAGGGTGGGGGAGTGCCAGCCGGGGAGATGGCTGGCGTAGCGGAGCCGCCCGGTGCTCGGGTCGAAGGCGCCCGGGGTGCCGACGACGATCCGGTGCAGGTCGGTCAGGTGCAGGCCGGCGGCCTTCACCGCGCCGTCGACCGCCTGCGCCACCTGCTCGACGGCGCCGTGGGAGCGCCGGCTGCGCCCCGGGGTCGGCAGTTCGAACTCGCCGGTGACGGTGCCGGTGATGTCGGCGACCGCGGCACGGATGTGCTCGGTGGTCACGTCGAGCCCGGCGACGTACGCGGCGGCGGGGTTGACCGAGTACAGCTGGGCGTTGGGGCCCGGCCGGCCGGCGGTGGTGCCGGTGGCGACCACCAGCCCGGCGGACTCCAGCCGGGCCAGCAGCTGTGAGGCGGTCGGTTTCGACAGGCCGGTGAGCTTGCCGATCCGGGTGCGGGACAGGGTGCCGTGTTCGAGGAGCAGGTCGAGGGCGGCGCGGTCGTTCATGGCGCGCAGGACGCGCGGCGTGCCGGGCGTGCCGGGGGTGCCGGGGGCTCCGGGGGTACCGGCCACAGTCTCGTCCTTCCTCGTGTCGACGGCTCGTGCGCCGCACGCTACGGCACGGGCGGACGGGCTGGATGGGGTTCGTGTTCGGGCTGTGACGCGTTGGTAGTTAGTAAACTTTCCTGTTGGTGAAAGGCAAGGTAGGCGCCCGGCGCCGGGAGCGTCAAGGGTGGATCAGGGACGGCGTCAAAGTGTTATCAGGGGCGCCAAGGCGTGAAAAGGGGGCGCCGGGCAACTGCCCGGCGCCCCCTTGCGATCCGGGGCGCGTGCGCCCGGTCCGTCAGGTCACTTCGTGGTGCTGGTCGGCAGCGGCTGCGCCGCGAGTGCCTGCGGCGACACGGGGTTGGCCAGCGCCGACGGTGCGGCGATGCCGGCCGTGGGGTCGACCCCGGCCTCGTCGTCCGTCGCCGCCGGGAGGCCGCCGACGATCGCGATCCCGGCCTCGTCGAAGGTCCGCTTGATCCGCCAGCGCAGCTCGCGCGCGGCCGACAGCGCCTTGCCGGGCATTGTCCTGGCCTGCGCCTGCAGCACCATCGAGTACGCGGTCACCGACTCCAGCCCCAGCACCTCGACCGGCTCCCAGAGCACCTCGTCCCAGGGCTGGGTCTTGGCCATTTCCTCGGCCGCCTGCAGGATCAGGGCCCGCGCCCGGTCCAGGTCCTCGTGGTAGCCGATCCGCACGTCCACCGTCGCCGTCGCCCAGCCCTGGCTGAGGTTGCCGATGCGCTTGACCTCGCCGTTGCGGATGTACCAGATCTCGCCGTTGTCGCCGCGCAGCTTCGTCACCCGCAGCCCGACCTCGATCACCGTGCCGCTGGCCACGCCCGCATCGATGACGTCGCCCACGCCGTACTGGTCCTCCAGGATCATGAAGACCCCGGAGAGGAAGTCCGTCACCAGGTTGCGCGCGCCGAAACCGATGGCGACACCGGCCACACCGGCACTGGCCAGCAGCGGGGCCAGATTGATCTGGAGCACCGACAGCACGGTCAGCGCGGCCGTTCCCATGATCACGAACGAGGCCACGCTGCGCAGCACCGAGCCGATCGCCTCGCTGCGCTGCCGCCGACGTTCGGCGTTGACCAGCAGCCCGCTCAGCGCGCCGGACGCGGCGGCCTCGGCGCCGCGGTTCATCCGCTCGATCACCTTGGTCAGCATCCGCCGCACGATCACCCGCAGTACCAGCGCGATGACCAGGATCAGCACGATCCGCAGACCCGCGCCGAGCCAGTCCGCCCAGTTCTGACCGATGTAATCGGCCGCGCCGTCGGCGGATTTCTGGGCGTCGTCAATGGTCGAGGCGGTGGCGAGCGGTGTGGACACAGGCGGGAACCTCCGGGTTGGGCAGGCTTCCCACACTAACGGGGTAAACGATGTGTCTCGTTGCCTCGTTCGAGAGCGACGTGCGCTGATTCAGGGCATGTAAAGGGGTGTGGTCGAAAACACCCTCGGTCCGTTACCCGGTCATGGTGGCGCCGCGGCCAGGCTTCCGGAGAGACTGTGGGCAGATCGTCCCGGCGCGAGCCACGCGCCGCCGGCGTAAAAGGAGGCACCCGTGCCGCATGTCCTGGTCCTCAATGCGTCGTACGAGCCGCTCGGCGTCGTACCGCTCCGCCGCGCACTGATCCTCGTGCTGAACAAGAAGGCCGTGTGCCTCGAGGAATCCGGCGCTTATATGCACAGCGCGACCTGTTCCGTCCCCGCACCCAGTGTTGTCAAGCTCACCAAATTCGTCCGAGTCCCCTTTCGCGGCCCCGTGCCCCTGACCCGGCGGGCGCTCTTCGCCCGGGACGGCGGCCGGTGCGCGTACTGCGGAGGCGTCGCAACCAGCGTCGACCACGTGATCCCGCGCAGCCGTGGAGGCCAGCACACGTGGGAGAACGTGGTCGCTGCCTGCCGCCGGTGCAACCATCTCAAGGCCGACCGGCATGTCGCCGAGCTCGGCTGGCGCATGCGCCATCAGCCCGCCCCGCCGTCCGGCCTCGCCTGGCGGATCATCGGGACGGGGCATAGGGACCCGCGCTGGCTGCCATACCTGCAGCCATTCGGCGCGGACGACGCCCTGGCCCGGATCGACGGCATATCCGCCTGAGACCGGGCCTTTGTGTTGCCCGACGCGGGCCCATGAGCCCCGGGCCGCCCTCGCGGCGGTCCCGGGCCCGTGGGCCCGCGTCGGTGCGTCGGCGCGTCGTCCTACTCCTGCCGCAGCTGCGCGGGGTGCGCGGTGCGGCGCAGCAGCGGCAGTGAGGTGGCGGTGGCCAGCAGGGCCGCGGCCAGCATGCCGACCGTGATCAGGACCGGCTCCAGGAGCGGCAGGGACTGCCCCAAGCCGACGGCGAACGGGGCCGCGACCGCCAGCCCGCACAGCCCGCCCAGCAGGACCGCCGGGGTGAGGGGCAGGGCGGTCTCCAGCAGCAGGGCCCGTCCCAGCACCCCTCGGGGGCTCCCGGCCGCAGCCAGCGCGGCCAGGGTCCGGCGGCGGGTCGTCACGGAATCGACGACCCCCACGACGAGCCCGCTGACCGTGACCGCCACCCCCATCAGCAGCGCCAGCCCGGCGAGGTCGTAGCCGCCGATGTAGAACGTGACGTCACCGGCCGGGTAGTTCCGGTCGACGGTCAGCGCCCGGACCGTCATCGTGCGCATGGCCACCCACCCGGATCCCACCAGCGCGGCGAGCATGACCGCCGTGTGGGCACGCGCCGACGCCCAGGGGTCGGCCCGCAGCCGTTCCCCGGCGATCAGCAGGGCGGGACGGCCGGAGCGGGCGGCCAGCCGTCCGGTGAACATCGCCAGCGCGGCGGTGCTCCGGAGCAGGCCGAGGACGACGAGGGCGAGGACGGCCACCGACATCAACGCCGACGACGTGCCGTCCTGGCCCGCGGAGAGCGTCACCCATCCCAGCCCTGCGCCGGCGAGCAGCGCCGACGGGCCCAGCAGCAGCCGGACCGTCCCCGAAGCACGGGGCCGGCGCCCGTACCCGGCCGTGGCCGGCGGATCGGCACGCGCCCGTCGCAGCGCGGCCCACGCTCCGAGCGTGGCCAGCAGCGGTACCCCGATCACGACGGTGACGGCCGCCGCCCACGGCACCGGCACGTCGGTGGGCCAGGTGCGCTGCCCACGCCCGTTCCAGGAGGCCTCCGCGACCGCCCGCAGCGCCATGAACGCGGCCAGGCCCAGCACCGCTCCCGCCGCGCCGACGGTGCCCGTTTCCAGCGCGGAGATCCGCCGGACCTGACCGGGAGTGGCACCGGCAAGGCGGAGCGCGGCGAGCCGGCGCTCTCGGCGCGCGGCGCCGATGCGGGTGCACTGCCACACGAGGGCGAGCACCGGGACGACCAGGAGCAGGAACGCGGTGATCACACCCGGCCGCAGGCCGGACTCGTTGAGCAGGTCATTGGTGTAGTGAGGCACCCCGCCCCCGAACCGGGTGCCGATCACCGCGACGACCGTGGCCGCCAGCGCGAAGACCGTGCCCAGCGCCGTGGCCGCCGCCGTGAGGCCGAGGCGCCACCACTCGCCGCGCGGGGAGCCGCGCAGCAGCGACCAGGCCAGCCGGGCGTCGGCGCGCAGCGCGGTCACCGGAGCACCTGCGCGGGCTCGTCCTCCACGGCGCCGTCGCGGACGGTGACCTCGCGGTCGGCGTAGGCGGCGACCTGGGCGTCGTGGGTGACGAGCAGTACGGCGGTGCCGGCCTCGCGGGCGGCCTGCACGAGGGCGGTCATGACCTGCTCGCCTGCGAGGGAGTCCAGGGCGCCGGTCGGCTCGTCGGCGAAGACGGCCCGGGGGGCGGTGACCATGGCGCGGGCCAGGGCGACGCGCTGGCCCTGGCCGCCGGACAGCTCGCCGGGGCGCAGGGCGGCCCGGTCGCCGACGCCGAAGCGCTCCAGCCACTCCCGGGCGCGGGCGTGGGCGGCCGTGCGGGAGGTGCCGGCCAGCAGCAGCGGCAGCGCCACGTTGTCGAGCGCGGTCAGTTCGCCGACCAGCTGCCCGAACTGGAAGACGATGCCGAAGTCGGTGCGCCGCAGCGTCGTGCGGCGGGTCTCGCCCGCCTGGTCGAGGCGCTCGTCGCCGTACCGCACCTCGCCCTCGTCCGGCCGGACGATGCCCGACAGGCAGTGCAGCAGCGTGGACTTGCCGCTGCCGCTCGGGCCGCTGACGGCAAGGATCTCGCCGGGGTGCAGGCGCAGCGACGCACCGCGCAGGGCGTCGGTCGTGCCGTAGCGCTTGACCAGGCCGCGGGCCTCGATCAGGGGTGGGGTCATGCGGAGGTGACCTCCTCGGCCAGTCCGCCGAGGCGCTGCGCGGCGTTGTCCATCCAGCGCAGGTCGGCGTCGAGATGGGTGAGGGCGTAGTCGGCGGAGAGCACGGCGGACAGCGGGGCGCCGGGCGCGGTCTTGACGGCGGTGAGCTCGCGCATCCGGGCGAGGTGGGCGGCGCGCTGGGCGCGCAGGAAGTCCGCCGGGTCGCCGTGGCCGGAGGCGATGATCGCCGTGACCTTGGCGAAGATCTCGTTCGCCGCGGTGACGGGCGCGGGCGGTACGGGTTCGGCGAGCCAGTCGAGCAGCGTGCCGGTGCCCTGCTCGGTGAGCCGGTACGTGGTCCGCTCGGGCCCGCCCTCGCTCCCGGTGGCGTCGACCTCGGCGAGGCCGTCGCGGACCAGGCGCTGCAGCGTTGTGTAGACCTGCCCGTAGGCGAGCGGGCGGGCCTGCGGGAAGCGTTCGTCGTGCCGCCGCTTCAGGTCGTACCCGTGGCCGGGCCCCGTGGCGAGCAGTCCCAGCAGCGTGTTGCCGGTGCTCATCGGCGCCCACCCCCTGTTCACTGACTACATGTACTGAGTGAATAGTGGCAGGTGCCTGATCAGCAGAGCAAGCGGTTCCGCCGGAAGGTGCCGTGGAGGTGTGCTCAGCCCGTGACGGCGAAGGCCTGGAGCGAGTACAGCGAGTAGCCGTACTTCGTGCCGCGCTCCACGCCCTGCACGCGGAGGAAGCGCGTGTCGGCGGGTGCGTCCAGGCGCACCGACTCGGTGCCGCCGTGGCCGTCGTCGACGGTGGCGGCCGTGTGCCAGTTCTGCCCGTCGGCCGAGGTCAGGATGGTGTAGCGGGAGGCGTACGCGTCCTGCCAGCGCAGCGTCACCCGGCCGATCCAGGCCGGCCGCGGCAGCTCCGCCTGCACCCACGCGTCGTCCTGCGCGGGGGAGGACCAGCGGGTGGCGGGGTCGCCGTCGGTGAGCGCGGACGCGGGGAAGTCCCCGGTCTCGTCGCCGGAGGAGGTGGCGGTGGCGCCCTGCGCGAGGTCCGGTCCGCCGGTGCGCGGGTAGGCGTGCACGGTGACGGTCTGCCGGACCGTGCGGCCCTCGGCGCGGAACTCCAGCGGCACCTCGTAGACGCCCGGCACGCCGTCCTCGGGGAGCGACAGCTTCACCGGCACCACGACCCTGCCGCCGCGCGGCAGTTCTATGTCGCCGGGGGCCACCGCGCGCACTCCCGGCGGGGCCTTGGCCGTCAGCGTCACCCGCGCTGCCCCCGGGGAGGCGTCGGTCAGTTCGGCGGTGACCGTCGCGGGCGGGCCACCGGCCTCGACGTCGGCCTCGGTACGGTCCAGGGTCATCCGGGCGGCGGGCCCGTCCGCGTACCAGGGCACGATCTCGTGGACGACCGGTGCCCGCGTCCCTGGCGCCGGGGTGACCCGCACCGCGTCCACCCGCAGGCCGTTCGCGGGGAGTTCGGTCCAGCCGCTGCCCAGCTCGCCGAGCCGGCGCCAGCCCTGCCCGGGCACGCGGGCCTCGACGGCCCCGCCCGCGCCGCCCTCGGGGCCGGTCAGCACGGTCAGCGCCTCCAGGGGGCGGGCCGCGCCGTACTCCAGGGTCAGTCCGTCCGCCGGCACGCGGTACGCCGTGGTCGCGTCGCCGTCGGCGGCGGCCCCGGCCGCCGGGTCGCCCGCGGAGACCGCGGGTTCGTGGCCGTCCCCGGTGGTCACCGTGAACTCCCGCACGGTGACGGCGTTCTCCTGCGCGGCGGTGGCCCGCAGCCGTACGTAGCGGGCCCGGGTGCCCTGCGGCAGGGTCGCGGTGACGGTGCGTTCGCCGGTGACGTCGGTGACCGGCCGCCAGCCGGCGCCGTCGCCCGCGGAGTACTCCAGCACCGCCTGGTTCAGGTAGTCGTCCTGTTCCGGGCCGGGTTGCGCGGAGCCCATGACGATCCGCACCTCGCGGATCTCGCGGGCGCTGCCCAGGTCCACCCCGAAGGTGTCGCCCTGCTGCGGCGGGGCGTCGCTGGCCCAGGCGGTCGAGTCCTCGCCGTCGGTCATGAGGGACGGTTCGGTGGCACGCGCCGAGCCGAGGGTCGCGGTGGCGGTGCCGCTCTCGCTCCCGACCCCGGTCCAGGCGTCCGCCGTGGCCAGGGCCTTGGCCAGGAACGGGTTCAGTACCCCGTCGCCCACGGTCACCGGGCTCTGCGCGATCCGCCGCCGCGCCCGCTCCAGGGCGAGCCGGTCCTTCCACGCGCCGGTGCCGTCGCCCTCGCGCATTCCCAGCAGCATGTCCACCGCGTGCTCCCCGGCGGATCCGTAGCGCGCCAACTGGCTGAGCCAGGGCCGCACTTCGCTGCCGAAGGTACCTTCGGCCAGGCCGTCCAGCCGTTCCGGGGCGCCGCTCATCGTGGTGAAGGCGGCGCGGAGCCGGTCCGCCGCGCCGTGCAGCCGCTTGTCGCTCCCGTGCTCGTACGCGTCCAGGAACTCCTGCAGCAGCGGCCGCAGATACGCCGACTCGCTGTCGTCCAGCGCGGAGGAGGCCTCGTTGCCCGCGAGAGCGCGCAGCGCGCCGCGCGCGGCCGGGTCGGTGCCCGCCAGGTCGTCGACGGCGGCCCGCCAGGACGAGGCGCGGTCGTAGCCGTGCGGGTTCCAGGCGTAGTCCGCGGCCGTGAACAGCGCGATCCGGGACGCCGAGGGCTGCCGCATCGCGGTCGCCAGCAGTCCGGCCGTGGCGGCCGCGACGGCCGGCTCACGCCCGGTGTAGGGGCCGAGGAAGATGCGGTCGTCCGCCCAGTCGTTGACCGGGTAGTTGTCCATCGTCAGCAGCGCGTGGTGGAACACGTCCTGCGCGCCGGCGACCTGCGCGCCCGTGATCGTCTCCGGCACGACACCGACGCCGGTCCAGGCCACCTCGACGGAGCTGTCCAGCGTCCGTGCGAGTTCGTGGCGGAAGTCGGTGGCGCCGTCCTGGTAGTACTCCGTGGGCAGCAGCGAGAACGGTATGCCGCCCTCGCCCTGCCGGCCCTCCAGATGGCGGGCGACGGCGTTCGCGACCTCCGCCTGGGCGCGGGCGGCCGCGCGCGGGCCGTCGCCGTACCGGCGGCCGTCCGCCCGGCAGTGCCACTCGCTGTAGCTGACGTCCTGGAACTGGAGCTGGAAGCCGCGAACGCCCAGGGCCCACATCGCGTCGATCTTGCGCAGCAGCGCCCTGCGGTCCTCCTGCGAGGAGAAGCACAGCGCCTGGCCGGGCGTCACGGCCCAGATCAACGCGACGTGGTTGGCCCGGGCGCGCTCCGCCAGGGCGCGGAAGTCCGCCCGGCGCGCGGCGGGGTAGGGCTCGCGCCACAGTTCCTGGCGGTAGGGGTCGTCGCCGGGGGCGTAGAGGTAGCGGTTCTGCTTGGTGCGGCCCAGGAAGTCGATCTGCGACAGGCGCTGCTCACCCGTCCACGGCTCGCCGTAGAAGCTCTCGGAGATGCCGCGGGCACTCGCCACCGGCCAGTCGCGCACGACGACGCCGGGCAGGCCGCGCGGCGTCACGAGCTGACGCAGTGTCTGCGCCGCGTGGAACAGCCCGTCCTCGCCCGTGCCGGCCAGGGCCACGGTGCCGTGGCCGAGGACGTGTCCCACGGCCAGCCGGTAGCCCCCGGAGGGCAGGTCCCCCACGGGCGGGGCCCCCAGCGCGCGGAGCGCGGTGTCCGCGCCGGGGCCGTCGGCGTACACCGTCAGACCGCCCCGCGGGACGTCCGCGCTGTCGCGCAGGTCCCGCGCCCCGGCCTCGCGCAGGATCCGGCGGAGCACGTCCAGCGCGTAGGGGTCGGCGCCCGGGCCGGCGACCAGGGTGACGGTGTCCGGGACGGCGGTGAGGCCGCCCTGTTCACGCATCACCTGGGGCGTGGGGTGGACCGCGGGGAGCGCGGTGGAGCGGGCCGCCGCATCGGCGGTGGCCGCCGCGTCCGGCAGGGTGGCGGGGGCGGCGGGCGGCGCGGCCAGTGCGCCGGGCGACGCGCCCAGCATGCCGCCGACCACGGCGGCGACGATCGCGGCCGTTCTCGCTGCGGCGGTTCTCCTGCCCCGGGTCATGTTCGCGACAGCCCATCACCCGCCGGAAGCGCGTGTCAACGCATCCGGGGGCCCTTCTTCCCCTCCCGTCCCGGTGGTGCGCGGCCCCGTACCTCCGGTAGCCGCCGCCCATAGGGGGAACGGTCCGCCGGTCGAGGGAAAACCCCTGGCCGCCCGGCACCCCTCGCGTGCGAGGATGGCCGAAAAACCGACGAAGGAGACGGAAACGTGCCTGGCACGAACCTCACACGTGAGGAGGCGCGCCGGCGTGCGCGCCTGCTGACCGTGGACGCGTACGAAATCGAGCTCGACCTGAGCGGGGCCCAGGACGGCGGCACCTTCCGGTCGGTGACCACGGTGCGCTTCGAGTCCGCCGAGGCGGGTGCCTCGACCTTCATCGACCTGGTCGCTCCGGCCGTCCTCGAGGTGGTGCTCAACGGCACCGCGCTCGACCCGGCCGAGGTCTTCGCGGACAGCCGCATCGCGCTGCCCTCGCTGGAGGCCGGCCCCAACGAGCTGCGGGTCGTCGCCGACGCGGCGTACACCAACACCGGCGAGGGCCTGCACCGCTTCGTCGACCCGGTCGACAAGCAGGCCTACCTCTACACCCAGTTCGAGGTGCCCGACGCGCGCCGCGTCTTCGCCAACTTCGAGCAGCCCGACCTCAAGGCGACGTTCGCCTTCACCGTGAAGGCCCCGGCGGGCTGGACGGTCATCTCCAACTCCGCGACCCCCGAGCCGGTCGACAACACGTGGAGCTTCGCGCCGACCCCGCGGATCTCCACGTACATCACCGCGCTGATCGCCGGCCCCTATTACGCCGTGCACAGCACCTGGGAGGGCGAGGGCGGGCGCACCGTGCCGCTCGGCCTGTACTGCCGCCCGTCGCTGGCCGAGTTCCTCGACGCGGACGCGATCTTCGCGGTCACCCGGCAGGGCTTCGACTGGTTCGAGGAGAAGTTCGACTTCCCGTACCCCTTCGCGAAGTACGACCAGCTCTTCGTGCCGGAGTTCAACGCCGGCGCCATGGAGAACGCGGGCGCGGTCACCATCCGCGACCAGTACGTCTTCCGCTCCAAGGTGACGGACGCCGCCTACGAGGTGCGGGCCGAGACGATCCTGCACGAGCTCGCCCACATGTGGTTCGGCGACCTCGTCACCATGGAGTGGTGGAACGACCTGTGGCTGAACGAATCGTTCGCCACCTACACCTCCATCGCCTGCCAGGCCTACGCGCCCGGCAGCAAGTGGCCGCACTCCTGGACCACCTTCGCCAACTCCATGAAGACCTGGGCGTACCGGCAGGACCAGCTGCCGTCCACCCACCCGATCATGGCGGAGATCAACGACCTCCAGGACGTCCAGGTCAACTTCGACGGCATCACCTACGCCAAGGGCGCCTCCGTCCTGAAGCAGCTGGTGGCCTACGTCGGCATGGACGAGTTCTTCACCGGCGTGCAGGCGTACTTCAAGCGCCACGCCTGGAAGAACACCCGCCTGACCGACCTGCTGTCCGCCCTGGAGGAGACCTCCGGCCGCGACCTGAAGACCTGGTCGAAGAAGTGGCTGGAGACCGCCGGCATCAACATCCTCCGCCCGGAGATCGAGACCGCCGCCGACGGCACCATCACCTCCTTCGCCGTGCGCCAGGAGGCCCCGGCGCTGCCGGCCGGCGCCAAGGGCGAGTCCATCCTGCGGCCGCACCGCATCGCGGTCGGCGCGTACGACCTGCGCGACGGCAAGCTGGTGCGCGTCCAGCGCGTCGAGCTGGACATCGACGGCGAACTGACGGCGGTGCCCGAGCTGGTGGGCACCCGGCGCCCGGCGGTCGTGCTGCTCAACGACGACGACCTGTCGTACGCCAAGGTGCGCCTCGACGAGGTCTCGCTGGCCACCGTCCGCGACCACCTCGGCGACTTCACCGAGTCGCTGCCGCGCGCGCTGGTGTGGGCCTCGGCCTGGGACATGACCCGCGACGGCGAACTGGCCACCCGCGACTACCTGGAGCTGGTGCTCTCCGGCATCGGCAAGGAGTCCGACATCGGCGTCGTGCAGTCGCTGCACCGGCAGGTGAAGACGGCACTGGAGCTGTACGCCGCCCCCGAGTGGCGCGAGACCGGGCTGGCCCGCTGGACCGAGGCCACGGTGGAGCACCTGCGCGCGGCCGCCCCCGGCAGCGACCATCAGCTGGCCTGGGCCCGCGCCTTCGCGAGCGCCGCGCGGACCAAGGACCAGCTGGACCTGCTGGGCGCGCTGCTCGACGGCTCCGAGGTCGTCGAGGGCCTGGTGGTCGACACCGAGCTGCGCTGGAGCCTGCTGGAGCGACTGGCCGCCACCGGCCGCGCCGACGAGGCCGCCATCGCCGCGGAGCTGGAGCGGGACGCCACCGCCGCCGGCGAGCGGCACGCGGCGACCGCGCGCGCCGCCCGGCCGACCGCCGAGGCCAAGGCCGAGGCCTGGGCCGCGGTCGTCGAGGCCGAGACGCTGACCAACGCCCTTCAGGAAGCGGTCATCGGCGGCTTCTCCGAGCCGGACCAGCGCGAGCTGCTGGAGCCGTACACGGCGCGGTACTTCGCGGCGATCGCCGGCATCTTCGAGTCCCGCTCGCACGAGATGGGCCAGCAGATCATCGTCGGCCTGTACCCGGCGCTGCAGGTCTCGCAGGCGACGCTGGACGCCAGCGACGCCTGGCTGGCGGAGGCCGACCGGGCGCCCGCGCTGCGCCGCATGGTGACCGAGTGCCGTGCGGGCGTGGACCGTGCCCTGAAGGCACAGGCCGCGGACGCCGCGGCGGCGTGACCGCGCCGGGGCCCGGGGACGTCACGTCCCCGGGCCCCGGCGACGCTCGACCGTTCGGGGGAACCTGTACGGCACGGCACGGGCCGCGTCCGGGAACGCCGGAACGGGCCGCGGCGGTACCGCGGCCCGGCCCGTGCGGTCGGTCGGGGGAGAGGCCCGTCAGGCCTGCGGCTTGCGGGACTTGTCGGTCATGGTGACCAGGCCCGCGATGACGAGGAAGGCCAGGATCGGGATGCCCAGGAACAGGCCCAGGGTCTCGATCACGCTCAGCCCCGGACCCGGGTCCGAGCCGTCGTCCACGCTGTTGGCGAACGCGGGGGACGACACGAGCAGCATCAGCGCCGTGGTGGCCGAGACGGCACCGGCGCGCAGGGCGTTCTTGTTGAGCTTGTCCACGGTCTCAAAGTAGCGAACGCTCCCGTACCCCGCGCGCCCGGGGTGGCCTTCACGGGTGCTACGGGGCATCCGTCGCCTCCATCGCCGTGCGCACCTCGTGGGCGAGGGCGTGCAACCGCGGCGAGGCGGCCAGCTGCTCCAGGGTCAGGGGGCGGCCCTCCGCGTCGGCGATCGGCAGCCGCCAGTTGGGGTACTCGTCCCAGGTGCCGGGCAGGTTCTGCGGACGGCGGTCGCCGACGCCGTCGGGCAGCCACACCCCGACCATCCGCGCCGGCGTCCTGGCCAGGAAGCGGTGCAGCGCCTTGACCACGGACTCCTCGTCCCGCGTGCCCTCGGGCAGCAGACCGAGCCGCCCGAGCAGCGCCAGCCATTCCGCGACGTCGACCGCGTCGGCGGACTGCTCCTCCTCCAGCGACCGCGTCAGCAGCCCCAGCCGGTGCCGCAGTCCGACGTGCTCGCCGGTCAGCCGCGCGGCCGTGGTCGGCAGGTCGTGCGTGGTCACGGTGGCCAGCACGTCCGCCCGCCATTCCGCCGGGGGCAACGGCCGGGCGTGCCCGTGCCCGCCC
The DNA here is from genome assembly GCF_042889545.1 of Streptomyces sp. NPDC002574. Lineage (NCBI taxonomy): Bacteria > Bacillati > Actinomycetota > Actinomycetes > Kitasatosporales > Streptomycetaceae > Streptomyces > Streptomyces sp. NPDC002574. Next base: position 463,862 of record NZ_JBIARB010000001.1, on the reverse strand, counting down.
GCCGCGGCCGCGCCCTCCCAGTCCCGTTCGAACCAGAGCACCGACGTGCCGAGGATGCCCCGGTCCGCGAGCTCCTCCCGTACGCCGGGCTCCACCGTGCCCAGGTCCTCCCCTATGACGACCGCGCCCGCGCGGTGCGCCTCCAGGGCGAGGATGCCGAGCATGGCCCCGGCGTCGTAGCGCACGTACGTGCCCTCGGTCGGGGGCCTGCCCTCCGGCACCCACCACAGCCGGAACAGGCCCATCACATGGTCGATGCGCAGCCCGCCCGCGTGCCGCAGCACACCGCGCAGCAGATCGCGGTACGGCGCGTACCCCGTGGCCGCGAGCGCGTCGGGGCGCCACGGCGGCAGCCCCCAGTCCTGGCCGCGGGCGTTGAACGCGTCCGGTGGGGCGCCCACGGACATGCCGCGGGCGAGGGCGTCCTGCAGCGCCCAGGCGTCCGAGCCGGAGGGGTGCGCGCCCACCGCGAGGTCGTGCACGATGCCCACGGCCATCCCGGCATCGCGCGCGGCCCGCTGGGCCGCCCCCAGCTGACTGTCGGTCAGCCAGGCCAGCCAGCAGTGGAAGTCCACCTGGTCCAGTCGCTGCCCGCGCTGCCGGGCGACCTGCCCCGACCGCGGGTCGCGCAGCCCGGCCGGCCAGGACCGCCAGTCGGGGCCGTGCAGTTCGGCCAGCATCGACCACGTCGCGTGGTCGTCCAGCGCCTGCCCCTGCTCGGCCAGGAAGTCCCCGTACGCCGCCCGGCGGCCCGGCGACAGCGGCACCTTGCGGACCAGCGCCAGCGCCTCGCGCTTGAGCTCCCACACCGCGTCACGGTCGATGAGCGCGTCCTTGAGCAGCACCGAGTCGCGCAGCACGGCCGCCCTGCGCAGCAGGTCCGCGGCGCGCTCGCGGTCCTCGGCGTCCAGATGGGCGTACTCCGGGATCTCCTCCACCCGCAGGTACACCGGGTCCGGAAAGCGTCGTGAGGACGGCCGGTACGGCGACGGATCGGTCGGCCGCCCCGGCACGGCCACGTGCAACGGGTTGACCTGCAGGAAACCCGCGTGCAGCGCCCGCCCCGTCCACGCCGCGAGGTCGGCGAGGTCACCGAGGTCGCCCATGCCCCACGAACGCGTCGACAGCACGGAGTACAGCTGCGCCATGAAGCCGTACACCCGCTCCGGCGGCCCCGGCAGCCGGTCCGGCGCCACGACCAGTTGTGCGGACGCCGTGCGGCCGTCCGGGGTCCGCGCGCGCAGTGCGTGCCGGCCGACCGGCAGCGGCGCCTGACCGTCCCAGCCGGTCTCGGCGCCGTCCTCGGTCTCCACCCGCAGGTCCGTGCCGTCCGGCAGCACCAGGCCCGCCGCGCGCCCGGCCCGCACCACGACGTTCCGGGGCAGCAGCCGCTGCCCCGCCCGCTGCTCGTGATCCGCCAGGGCGTCCCGCACCGCCGCGGGCGTCGAGGCGTCCACCCCGAGCGCGGCCAGCACCTCGACCACCGTCCCGTCCGGCACCCGCACCTCACGGTCGGCCGAGGGGCGGTACGTCGGAGCCACGCCGTGCAGCACGGCAAGTCTGTCCCGCTCGGCAGCATCGGTCATCGGGGTGCCCTCCCGGGCGTTGTCGGAACAGGGCGACAGCCTCAGCCATACCCACTGCGTGGCGGTGCAGTCGCCCTCCGTGCGGGTGCGCTGCGCTGCGCTTGCTGTGCGGGGAGGTTTTTCCCCGCCCTCCCGCCCGGGCGCCCGGCGCGATAAGTGACCGCCTGCGCTCTGTTCGTATGGGGTCGGTGCCGCGCCGGAGCCCTCCCCCAGCTACCGCTGGGAGGTGCCCCCACGGGGCTCGCGGTTTGGCCCCACATCGTCCGGCATCGGGCCCCGCAGTCACCGCTCGTCGCTCCCCCAGCGGGCAGTCTCCGCCATACCCCCTCATGCTGTGTCGCGACGTGACGGCCGGTGGGGGTGTTGTCGGCGGTGACGGCTGGGCACTTGGACGGCGCTGCGCCGACGGGTGGCCCGTGCACGGTCCCGTCTCTACCCCCCTCCGGGGATCAGGCGCGATACGAAACGGAGGGGGCGGGGGTGGTGGGGGCACCCCCGGCCGGAGGCTGGGGGAGGGTGGGTGTTCTGGACTGTGGAGCATATTTGGGTGCATGACCCGGGGTGATCAAGAGAGAGCGCCTGAGGCACCTAAATGTGCTGTCCAGAATGGCCAGCCCCGGAGGCCCCGAACTCGGCCCAGGACCACACGCGCGCCGGGGCACCTGACTTCACAGGGCACACGGGAGGGCGGGCGGGGAATGGTCGCGCCAGGGGGCCGCCGCCTCGAGTTGGGCCGCGAGCGCGAGGAGGGGCCCCTCCGCACCGTGGCGCGCGGCGAGCATCATGCCGATGGGCAGGCCCGCCGCGCTCCACCCCAGCGGGAGCGACACCGCCGGCAGCCCCGCGATGTTCCAGGGGGCGGTGAAGGGCGTGAAGGCCAGTTGCGCGGCGAAGTCGGCCTCGGGGTCGGTGTCGTCGCGCAGGGCGCCGACGGGCGCCGGGAGCTGGGCCAGGGTCGGGGTGAGGACGGCGTCGTAGGGGTGGACGGCCCGCGCCAGGGCGCGGCCCACGGCCTGCATCGCGCCGAGGGTCCGCGCGTAGTCGAGGCCGCCGACGTCCTGCCCCTGGGCGCGCAACCACCGGGTGAGCGGGAGCAGTTCGCCCTCGCGCTCCGGGGCGACGGGCGTGAGCGCGGCCAGTACCGACCAGACCGGGGTGAACGCGTCCCGGTCGCCGGGCGCCAGCGGCTGGGGGACGTCGACGACCTCGTGCCCCAGGCTCTCCAGCAGCGCCGAGGTCCGCTCGTACGCGGCCAGTACCTCCGGATCGACGGTGACCCCGGCGACGTCCGGCCGGGCCCAGCGGGCGATGCGCAGCCGGCGCGGTTCGTGGTCGCACCACCGCAGGAAGGTCCGCTCGGGCACCGGCAGGGGGAAGGGGTCGCCGGGGGCCGGCACGGAGAGCACGTCCAGGAGCGCGGCGGCGTCGCGCACCGTGCGCGCGATGGGGCCGTTCACGGCCAGTCCGCTGACGTCGCCCCAGGGCGCTGGGCTCACGCGGCCGCGGCTCGGCTTGAGCCCGACGACTCCGCAGCAGCTCGCGGGGATGCGGATGGAGCCGCCGCCGTCGCTGCCGTGCGCGGCCGCCGCGAGGCCCGCGGCCACGGCGGCCGCCGCGCCGCCGCTGCTGCCGCCTGCGCCCCGCGTGAGGTCGTACGGGGTGCGGGCGGGCGGTCCCGCGCGGCCCTCGGTGTAGGCGGGCAGTCCGAACTCGGGGGTGTTGGTCTTGCCGGTCATCACGGTGCCGGCGTCCCGCAGCAGCGTCACCAGGTGCGCGTCCTGCTGGGCGACGCGGTCGGCGAAGACCGCGGAGCCGGAGGTGAAGCGGACGCCCGCCACCGGGGTGAGGTCCTTGACCGGTACCGGGACCCCGAGCAGCGGCGGTGGTTCGCCGCCCGCGAGCAGCAGCCGTTCCGCGTCCCGGGCGGACGCCAGCGCCCGCTCGGGGGTGACCGTCAGATACGCCCCGAGCGCGGGGTCGATCCGCTCGATCCGCTCCAGGTGGTGGGTCGTCAGCTCGACCGGCGAGATTTCCCCGCGGCGTACCGCGGCGGCCTGCTCCAGCATCGTCAGCTCATGGGGTGCGGTCACCCGCCCCAGCCTAGGCACAAGGCCGGGGCGGGTGCCCGTTCCAGCACCCGCCCCGGATCGTGCGCAAGGTCGCGCGGACTAGCCCGCGTTCACCTTGCCGATGATGACGCTGCCGGTGCCCGCGGGAGTGCCGTTGGCGTTGAGCAGCTGGACCTCGCCGAAGAACTGACGTCCCTCGGGCGCGGGGGCGGCCACCAGCACGTTCGCGGTGACGTTCGCCGAGGCGCCGTTGGCCAGCGGCACGTTCGCCGCCTCGTCGACGACGACCGAGCCGAGCGACGCCGAGTAGAAGACGTCGCGGTAGTCGTACGCGGTGCTGCCGGACGGGACGGAGAAGCCCTCCACCTGGACGGTGTAGGTGCCGGCCGCCGGGTTGGCGAGGCTGACCGCCTCCTCGGAGTCGCCGTCCGCGGAGCGGCCGACCTCGACGCCGTCCCGGTAGACGTACAGGTCCAGGTCGGCACCGGTGTCCGCGGTGCTGCCGATCGCCACGTCGAGACGGGTGGCGCCCGCCGGCACGACGACCTGCGAGGTGGTGACCTGGCCCTCACTGATCGACGGACGGGTCGCCTCGGCCGAGCCGAGCGCGCCGCCCTTCAGCTTGCCCTGTACGGCGGCGAAGCCGTTGGTGACCTTCCACGAGACCGCCGCGGGGGTGCCGACGGTGGCTTCGTCGACGGTCTGCACCTCGGGGTCGAAGGAGACGCCGAGCGCGGTCGCGGTGAGGGTGTACGGGTTGTCGAGCAGCGGCGAGGTGCGCCGGGCCTCGACCTCGAACTCCCAGACGCCCGGCATCGGCTCCGCGTAGGAACGCAGGTCGGGGCGGCAGGTGTTGGCCGGGTTGTTGTAGTTCGGGTAGCAGGACGGCGTGGAGGTGTCGTCCACCGGGACGCCCCACGGGTTGATGGCGATGAAGCGGGTCTGGCTGCCCGCCGCGAGACCGCTCATCTTGACCTCGAGCGACTTGGCGCCCTCGGGCACGGTCACGAAGTACGAGGTGGTGCTGTTGCGCTGGACCGTGTCGGACGCGGTGAACGCGTAGCCCGGCTTGGCCTGCGGCGTGGCGACCACGACCGTGTTGAGGATCTGCTGGTCGACACCGCGCGTCGACGGGTCGTCGACCTCGAGGATCGCGCTGTGCGCGCCGGCCGTGTGCGGCTTGGCGGTGATCTGGACGGTGACCGGCTTGTTCAGCGGCAGGTCGACGGTGTCGTCGCCGGGGAACCGCCAGGTGCTGTCGTCGTTCAGCCAGTGCAGGTCGTGGCGGATCGTGCGGTCCGGGCCGGAGGTGCGGGTGAGCGTGACGTCGTACGTCTTGCTCTGGTTCGCCTTCAGGCCGGTCTCACGGTCGTAGACGCCGGTGCCGTAGCCCGGGGTCGCCAGGAACTGCGACAGGGCGGTGGAGACCGGGGCCTTGACGGTGTAGGTGTTGGCGTCGGCACCGGTCTTGATCAGGTGCCAGGCGCGGTCCACGTCGAGCAGGCCGGCGCCCTGGGCGTAGGCCTGGACGTCCTTGATCTTCTTCGCGGTGCTGATCAGCGCGGTCCGCAGCTTCACCGGGGTCAGATCGATGCCGGCGTCCTTGGCGGCGGACAGCAGCAGCGCGGAGGCGCCGGCGGCCTGCGGGGAGGCCATCGAGGTGCCCTGGAGCATTCCGTAGCCGGGCGGCAGGCTGTAGCCCGCCTCGGCGACGGGGGCGCCGGGCTCCCAGGTCGGGATGGTGTTGATGGAGGCACCCGGGGCCGAGATGACCGGCGCGATGCCGCCGTCCTCACGCGGGCCGCGCGAGGAGAACGGCATCATGTCGTAGTCCTTGGTGACCTGCGAGCCGTAGTTGGCCGCCCAGGTCTCCTTGGAGATCGTCGCACCGACGCTGATGACCTTGTCGGCCAGGCCGGGGTCGCCGATGGTGTTGAGCCCGGGGCCGCTGTTGCCGGCCGAGATGACCAGCTGGACGCCGTAGTCGTCGATCAGGCGGGTGTACAGCTGGGCGCGGACGTTGTTGCCGTCGTTCAGCGCGGGCAGGCCGCCGATGGACATGTTGACGATGTCCACACCGCGGTTGACGACCAGGTCGATCATGCCCTCGGTCAGCGCGATGTTGGTGCAGCCGCCGGACCAGGAGCAGGCGCGTGAGGAGACGATCTTCGCGCCCGGCGCCGCGCCGATCATCTTGCCGCCGAACAGGCCGTTGGCGGAGGTGATGCCGGCGACGTGCGTGCCGTGCTCGGACTGGATGACGCCGATGTTGACGAAGTCGGCCTTCTTGCCGATCCAGTCGCCGCCGTACGGGTCCGTCGGGACGTCCTTGCGGATCTCCACCACGAAGGGGATCCGCTCGGAGATGGCCGTGGCGGGGTTGTCGGTGCCGAAGTACCCGACCTGGAAGCCGTCCTTGTACGGCTTCATCGGGGTGTCGTCACCGAAGTTGCCGTTGTCGTTGAGGTCCACGCGCACGGTGCCCGCCGCCGGGTCGTAGAGCACGCCCCACAGGTCGGTGGTGTCGCCGTCCCGGTTGAGGTCGCCGGCCATGTCGCCGCCGATGGTGGCCGACTCGCGGAACACCGTGACCTGCTGCGAGGGGTTGGGGGCGGTCCAGGTCCTGGTGCCCACGGTGACGGTCGGCCCGTTGGTCATCCGGCGCCACGTGGCGTCGGCGTCCAGGATCGGGTCGGTCGCGGTGACCCAGTCGACGATCTTGCGCTCGCCGGTGGTGGTCTTCTGAAGGGCCGGGTGGCCGAGGTCGACACCCGAGTCGAGGATGCCGATGGTGACGCCGCGGCCGTCGGCCTCGGGGTGCTTGCGGACGAAGTCGGCCGCGCCGGTCTCCCAGGCGGGCTGGTACGGGTTGACCGCCGGGGTGTTGGCGTCCGGGCCCGGGTAGGTGGCGGCCGTGGACTTCTTCGCGGCGCTCTTGGCGGCGTCGCCCGACGGGGTCGGGTCGTCGAGCTTGATCTCCTGCTTCAGGTCGACAGCCTGTACGGAGGAGAGCTCCTGAGCCGCCGCGATGGCGGCGTCGGCCCTGCCGGTCGGGACCGTGGCGCGGACGTAGCCGAGCTTGTCGTACGTCCGGTCCACCGAGGCGCCCTTGAGGGCGTCGATCTCGTCCGAGATCTGTTCGGTGGAACCCGCCTTGGTGGCGATCATCATCGTGACGTTCTTGTCGCCTGCGGCCTTGGCCTTGGCGAGGAGTTCCGCGTCGGCGGATCCGAGCTTGTCGCCGGCGGTCTTCACCGCGGCGTCGGCGGGGTCACCCCCCTGGTCGGCGAAAGCGGTGGAGGCGGATATTCCGGTCACGGTCAGAGCGGCGACGAGGCCCGCGGCGAGCGCGATGCGGACGCGTCTCTCCCCGCGTATGTGTTCACGAGACATGGGCATCCTTGTTCAAGATTTGGGCGCCAGTTGACGGACACAGTGGTCCATGTGCCGGGTTGTTGGGGAGTGCCGGAGATGGCGCAGGTCTGCCATGACGCGAATGCGTCAAGTTGCGGACGGCCGTGAATGCCGCACAACGCCCCAACCCGGTCCATGTCGTCGCCCGTGCGCCCGTGGCCCGGTCCCTGAACGCCCGTGTCATGCAAGGCGGTTGGTGAACAGCTGATGAGCGGTTCGCTCCCGGCCGCCCCGTCCCGGATGACCAGCGCGCATACGGCCGGTCGATGTCCGGGGATCGGTGCCGGCCGTTCCGTTTGTGTTGCGCCGTCGGCCACTCCCGCCGCCGCCGATCCCGCTATGGATGCCCGTACTGGCCCCGTCACCCTCGACCGCCCCGCCTGGCTGATCCTGCACGGCAGGTCCGCCCCACGGCACGCCGCTCGGTCTCGTCACGAGCGGCGGTCACATGCCCCCGACTCCGGTGGCCCGCACGGCTGCGGGGGTTCGGCTTCTTCGGCCCGAACCTCCCCGGCACCGCGTCCTGCCACCGCCCTTCGAACCGGACCGTCCCCCACGGCTCTCCGGGAGGTCTCCACGCCTCCCACGCCGACCGTCCGTCACTGCACCGCACCCCGGTGGAGTCCGCCGCGCCCCACCGCGAGTTGTCCTGCCATGCCCCCGGAAGCGCCGAGCCCGGCCGGGCCGGGCCGGGCTCAGCGGGGGAGCACCACCACGTACGAGGCCGGGTTGCGGTCCACCGAGGCCATCAGCGCGGTGCGGACCACGGCCGCCTGCTGCTCCAGCGCCTCGCGCAGCTTCTTCGGCGTGATGTGCACGACCGTGATGCCGAGCCGCTCCAGGTGCTCGCGCTTGCGGGCGTACTCCGACCACAGGGCGTCCTCGTCCTGGCGCGGGGCGCGTGCGTCGATCTCGACGGCGACCGCGTGCTCGGGCCAGTAGGCGTCCACGCCGCCCAGGTGCGGGCCGCCGGGCAGGCGCAGGTCCACGTTCCACACCGGGTCCGGCAGGCCGAAGCAGCGCACCATGTCGTACAGCCGGCTCTCGGCGATCGCCCTGCCCTCGGCGAGCAGCGCGTCCACGGCCTCGACGACGTGCGGCCGCGACAGCAGCCGGGCGCGGCTCAGTTCCCTGACGATGGACGTGGCCTCGCAGTGCCCGCCGCGCACCGCCTCGGTCATCACCAGGCGCACCGTCTCCGCGTCCTCCAGCTCCGCCACCGCGTCGGCCAGCGCCCGCTGCACCGGTGCGCAGGGGATGCCGCCCACCAGGTGCGGGCGCGGCGGGGTCTGCGTCCGCACGAAGCCCACGTCCCCCGCGGCACGCACCTTGCGCTGACGGGCCACCAGCAGGTCGATCCGCTCCAGCCCGAGCAGCGGCGGCACGGAGGAGAACCGGTGCAGGGCGAGCGCTGCCAGGCCGGTCACCATCGCCTCGCCGTCCGCGTAGAGCAGCGCCGCGAACAGCCGCTCCTCGCTGGTGGGGGGTCCGGGGTGCAGTACGTAGACCTTGGGCAGCACCTCCTGCCACGGGCCGTTCGGGCCGCAGCGCTCGGAGAGCGTGGCGGGGGTGACGCCGTGCTCGCGCAGCTGACGCGCGGTCAGTACCGCCGGCCGCTTACGGGAGGGGTGGTCGAGGGGGCGGGGGCTGAGGGGGGTGTTGTGGTTCATGTCGGGTCAATTCCCGCTCCCTGGGGGCGGGCTAACCGCTGTTACCGTTCCGTCGACAAATGCGGACATCCCCGCACTAAAGTTCAGACGTTCGGTTGCCGAAGGGCGGATTTCACCTATCCGGGTGTACCGGCCCGGGCGGCCTGCGCATTTGGCATCGCGGTACCCGGGGCACCGGGGGGTCCCCGGGCGGTGGACGGTACGCCGTTGGGGTGACCGGACGTGTGTTCGCGGGGGTGCGGGGGTGTACGGGTACGCGTGCGGGGGTGCGCCGCCCGCCGGCGGCGCACCCCCCGCACGCGCCGGGATCAGGCGTCCGCGCCGGCCGCCGCGTCGCGTGCCTGAGCGCGCAGCGCCCGCGCCAGGTCGTCGCGGCACTCGGCGACCAGCCGCCGCAGGGCCGGGGCGGCGTCGGTGTGTGCGTCCAGCCAGGCCGCCGCGGCATCGGCCGTCTCCGCACGGTCCTGCAGATGCGGGAAGAGGCCCCGGACCACGGCCATGGCGATCTCGATCGACCGCTCCGCCCAGATCCGCTCGATGACGGCGAAGTACTTCTCGGAGTACGGCGCCAGCAGCTCGCGCTGCCCCGCCTGCTCGAAGCCCGCGATGGTCGCCTCGACCAGGGCGTTTGACAGCGTGTCGGACTCCACGACCGCCGCCCAGGCCTGCGCCTTGACCGCCGCTGACGGGCGGGCCGCCAGGCACCGCACCTGGTGCCGCTTCCCGGAGGCGGTGTCGTCGCGGGAGAGCTCGGCGGCGATGACGGCCTCGTCGGCGGCGCCGCCCGCGGCCAGCGACTCCAGGAACGTCCAGCGCAGTTCCTGGTCGACCTCCAGCCCGTCGATCTTCTCCGTGCCGTCCAGGAGCGCGCGCAGGAACGCCGTCCCGGCCTCGCCGGAGGCGACCGAGGCGTGGAAACGGGCCCAGGCGAGCTGGTGCCCGCTGCCGGGCTCGGCCGCGCGCAGCTCGCGCAGGGCGCCCTGCTCCAGGGCGCGCAACCCCTCCTCGCGCCACTGCGGCGCCGCGTAGTCGTGCAAGGCGGTACGGGCCTGCAGGTGCAGGCCCTGCAGCACGCCGATGTCGGTCTCGGCGCCCGCGAACCGCAGCACCAGGCCGAGGTAGTCACGGGCGGGCATGAGCCCGTCGCGCGTCATGTTCCACACCGCGGACCAGGCCAGCGCCCGCGCCATGGGGTCGGCGAGCTCGCCCAGGTGCTCCCGGACGGTGGCCAGCGAGTCCTCGTCGAAGCGGATCTTGCAGTACGTCAGGTCCTCGTCGTTGACCAGGACGAGGTCGGGGCGCTCGACCCCCGCCAGCTCGGCCACGACGCTGCGCGGCCCGGCGACGTCGGCCTCGGCGCGCGCGTAGCGCTCCAGAGTGCCGCCGGCGGTGCGGCGGTAGAGCCCGACCGCGACGCGGTGCGGCCGCAGCTGCGGGTGCGAGGCCGCCGCCTCCTGCACCACGGCGAGCTCCGCGACGCGGCCCTCGCCGTCGTAGGTCACCTGCGGCGTCAGCGAGTTGACGCCCGCGGTCTGCAGCCAGGCGCGGGACCACTCGGCCATGTCGCGCCCCGAGGTCTCTGCCAGCACCGACAGCAGGTCGCCGAGTTCGGTGTTGCCGTACGCGTGCCGTTTGAAGTAGCGCCGGGCGCCCTCCAGGAAGGCGTCCCGGCCCGCGTAGGCGACCAGCTGCTTGAGCACCGAGGCGCCCTTGGCGTACGTGATGCCGTCGAAGTTGAGCTTGGCGTCCTCCAGGTCGCGGATGTCGGCCGTGACCGGGTGCGTGGACGGCAGCTGGTCGGCACGGTAGGCCCACGCCTTGCGCCGGTTGGCGAAGGTGATCCAGCCGTCCTTGTAGCGGGTCGCCTCCACGAGCGAGAACGCGCCCATGAAGTCGGCGAACGACTCCTTGAGCCACAGGTCGTCCCACCACTTCATGGTGACCAGGTCGCCGAACCACATGTGCGCCATCTCGTGCAGGATGACGTTGGCCCGCCCCTCGTACGACGCCCGGGTGACCTTGCCGCGGAAGACGTACTCCTCGCGGAAGGTGACCAGGCCCGGGTTCTCCATGGCGCCGATGTTGTACTCCGGCACGAAGGCCTGGTCGTACTTCCCGAAGGGGTACGGGTAGTCGAAGTGGTCGTGGAAGAAGTCCAGGCCCTGCCGGGTGACGGTGAAGATCTCCTCGGCCTCGAAGTGCCGGGCCAGGCCCTTGCGGCACAGCGCGCCCAGCGGGATCTCCAGCTCGGTGCCGTCCGCCAGGGTGCGCCGGTAGGTGTCGTGCACCATGTGGTACGGCCCGGCGACGACCGCCGTGATGTACGTCGAGATCGGCCGGGTCGGTGCGAAGTGCCGGGTCAGCCCGTCGTCCGAGGTGCCGGTGACCCGCTCGTTGCCCAGCACCAGCCAGGACTCCGGGGCGGTCACGGAGAAGGTGAAGGGCGCCTTCAGGTCGGGCTGCTCGAAGTTCGCGAAGACGCGGCGGGCGTCGGCCGGCTCGTACTGCGTATAGAGGTAGACCTCGCCGTCCTCGGGGTCGAAGAAGCGGTGCAGGCCCTCGCCGGTGCGGCTGTACGCGCACTGCGCGTCCACGACCAGCACGTTGTCGGCGGCCAGCTCCGGCAGCGCGATCCGCGCCCCGTCGAAGACCTCCGCCGGGTCCAGCTCGCGGCCGTTGAGCACCACCGACGTGACCGAGGGCGCCACCAGGTCGGCGAAGCTCGCCGTGCCCGGCTCGGCGCAGCGGAAGCGGATCGTGGTCACCGAACGGTAGGACGGCTCCTCCGCCCGGACCGCCGACCGGAGGTCGAGCGCGACCTCGTAGCCGTCCACGGCGAGCAGCCGGGCCCGCTCGCGGGCCTCGTCACGCGTGAGGTTCTCACCGGGCACGGGGTCTCCATCCTTCGCACGCCATCGTGGTGTCCGTCTTGTGGACGCCCCGCATCTTCGCACGTCGCCCCTGGCGGCAGCGATGGGGAATGGGCATGGGACCGGGGGTGTTCCCCGCTCAGGACCCCGTGTCGATGTGTCATGCCCCGAGGAGACGAACGTGACCGAGACCACAACCACCCCGACCCCGGCGGACTTCTGGTTCGACCCCGCCTGCCCCTGGGCGTGGATGACCTCCCGCTGGATGCTGGAGGTGGAGAAGGTGCGCCCCGTCGAGGTGCGGTGGCACGTGATGAGCCTGGCGGTGCTCAACGAGGGCCGTGACGAGCTCCCCGAGCAGTACCGCGAGTTCCTGACCACGGCCTGGGGCCCGGTCCGCGTCTGCATCGCCGCCGAGCAGAAGCACGGCAACAAGGTGCTCGGCCCCCTTTACACCGCCCTGGGCACCCGCATCCACAAGCAGGGTCTGGGCCACGCGGGCCGCGAGGTCATCGTCGCGGCCCTGGAGGAGGTGGGCCTGCCCGTGGAGCTCGCCGACTTCGCGGACAGCGACGCCTACGACACCGAGCTGCGCGCCTCCCACCAGGAGGGCATCTCCAAGGTCGGCCAGGACGTCGGCACCCCGGTCATCGCGGTCCCCGGCGCCGACGGCGAGCAGATCGCCTTCTTCGGCCCGGTCGTCACCCCCAGCCCCAAGGGCGAGGCCGCGGCCCGTCTGTGGGACGGCACGCTGCTCGTCGCGTCGACCCCCGGCTTCTACGAGATCAAGCGGACCCGCGACCAGGGCCCGATCTTCGACTGATCACACGTTCGGGGGCACCTAGAAGTGCCGGAGCAGTTCGGGGAAGGCCGCCAGCCGCAGCACCCGCCCGTCGGCCGGGTCGATCTCGGACTGCTCCAGCACCCAGGTGTTGTCGTTGGGGATGAAGACGGCGCTCATCCCCGCCTCCCGGGCGGGGATGATGTCGGACTTGGGGGAGTTGCCGATCATCCACGCCGCCGCCGGCGCGAAGCCGTACCGCGCGATCAGCCCCCGGTAGGTGTCCACGTCCTTCTCCGGGACGATGTGCACGCCGCGGAACCGGTCGGCCAGCCCCGACGCCTCGACCTTGCGGGACTGCTCCTCGGTGTCGCCCTTGGTGAGCAGCAGCAGTTCGTGGCGGGCGCCGAGCTCGTCGAGGGTCCGCGCGACCCCCGGCATCAGTTCCACGCGCTGCTCCGTGAAGGCCAGCGCCAATTCGTCGATGCGCCGGGCCTCGTCCGGCGTCGCCGGCCGCTCCCGCAGCCGCTCCAGGCACTCGCCGAGGCTGCGCAGGAACACCTTGCTGCCGTATCCGTGGGCGATCGCGTTCGCCGCCTCGATCTCGTTGAGCAGCTCCCTGATCCGGTCCCGGTCCAGCACCGGGTGATCGACCCAGTCGAGGAAGTCCTCTATCACCCGCTCGAAGACGACGTTGTTCTCCCAGAGCGTGTCGTCCGCGTCGAAGATCAGCACCTGTCCGGTCAGCCTCGCGTCACCCATGGCGGGAGCCTAACCAGCGCCCGGGTGCCGGGGCCCGCGATTATCGGGCGGGGCAGGCCGCGTCGAGTTCGGCGCGCGTCGGCGGATCGGCGCCCACCCGCGTGCAGTTGAGCGCGGCGGCGGTGACGCAGCGGGTCAGCACCTCGGACAGCCGTTCCGGGGCGACGGGCACGCCCGACGTGGCGAGGCCGTCCAGCAGCGCGGCCTGGAAGGCGTCGCCGGCCCCGATGGTGTCGACCACGTTCACCCGCGGTGCCGCCACCCGCACGACCGCGTCCCGGGTGACCGCCAGCGCGCCCGCGGCACCCAGGGTGACGACGGCCAGCCGCGGCCCCTCGGCCAGCAGGACCCGGGCCGCCTCCGCGGGGTCCAGGCGCGGGAAGAGCCAGGCCAGGTCGGCGTCACTGGCCTTGACGACATCGGTGACCCCGGCCAGCCGCAGGCACGCCTGGCGGTAGGCGAGCCGGTCCGGCTGCACCGCGGGACGCACATTGAGGTCGGCGGCCACGGTGCGCCCGGGGAGCGCGTGCAGGTCCCGGCACAGCTCCAGCACCCGGCCCGCCCCCGGTTCGAGGACGGTGGCCAGCGAACCGGTGTGCAGCACCGCGGTGTCGGGCGGTACGGCCAGGTCCTGGGGGTCCCAGGAGGCCAGGAAGTCGTACGAGGCGGAGCCCTCCCGGTCCACGTACGCCATCGCCAGCGTCGTCCGTCCGGCCGGGCTCGCCGCGCGGACGACGTCGATCCCGGTCGCCGCCAGATGGTCCCGGACGAGCTCGCCGGGCGGGTCCTCGCCCCAGGTCGTGACCAACGTGGTGGACCGGCCGAGCCGCCGCAGGCCCACCGCCACGTTGGCGGGGCTGCCGCCCGGCAGCGGGGTCACCCCGCGCTCCCCGGAGCGCCACAGCAGGTCCACGAGGACCTCGCCGACCACGGTGACCCGGGACGGGGAGGACGACGACGCGGACGACGCGGACGTCGCGGAGGAGGCGGACGGCGAGGACGGGGACGGGGCACTCATCGGGACGGGTACGCCTCCAGTTCGGTGCGGTCGGGCGGCATCCGGAGCGGGGCGCCGTCGCAGAAGGATAAGAGCGATGCCCGGGGGCCGCCCCCGCGGGGCCCGGCAGACCGCCGGGGCGGCCTCATCCGCGCGCCGGAGCCGATTGGAGAGATCCCACAAGGTACTTCCCGGTCCCCGTGACGAAGCTCACGTGGCACACGGGGTCCTTGTAGGGATGTCACCACCAAGGTGATCAGGGCTTTGTGATCGGCCGACGATGATCGGGACGAGGGAGCCGGGTTAACGTCGCGGTGACCGAACAGACCCTCACCCCGCGGAGTACCGATGGCCACCGCAGTTCCCGCCGCTTCCGTCGCACGGACCCACCCGGTCCTCGCCGACCTCATCCCCGCGTCGCGGCTGCGGGACGCCACCCTCGTGCTGGGCGGCGCCGTACTGACCGGCCTGGCCGCGCAGTTGTCGGTGCCGGTGCCCGGATCGCCGGTGCCGGTGACGGGGCAGACCTTCGCGGCGCTGCTGGTCGGCACCGCCCTCGGCGCCCGCCGCGGCCTGCTGGCGCTGGCGCTGTACGCGGTGGCCGGCGTCGCCGGGATGCCGTGGTTCGCGGACGGCTCGTCCGGCGCGGGCGCGCCCAGCTTCGGCTACATCCTGGGCATGGCGCTGGCCGCCGCCGTCGTGGGCGGGCTGGCCCGCCGCGGCGCGGACCGCAGCGTGTGGCGCACGGCCGGCACGATGGTGATCGGCAGCGCCGTCGTCTACGCCGTCGGCGTTCCCTACCTCGCGCTGGCCGCGCACCTGTCGCCGGGCCAGGCCGTCTCCCTGGGCCTGACGCCCTACCTGATCGGCGACGCCCTCAAGGCCGCCCTGGCCATGGGCGCGCTGCCCGCCGCGTGGAAGCTCGTCGGCCGCCGCGGCTGACCGCACCATCCGTACGACCTGTTCCACCTGACGAAGGGGGCGGCCGCCGGCCGCCCCCTTCGTCGTGTCGTCGCGGCCGGTCAGTGCCGGGCCGACCGCGGCCGCCGGGTCAGCCACAGGCCCGCGCCTCCCGCGGCCAGCAGCAGGCTGCCGCCGAGGGCGAGAACGGTCGTGCGGTCGGGGGCGCCGGTGCTCGGGAGGGTGTCCGAGGGGCCCGGGCTGGGGCTGGCGGACGAGTCGGGGCCGAAGGGCACGTTGTCGGTGCCCAGCAGCAGCGGGGTGTCGGGTGCGTTGGGCGTCGGCTTGCTGGTGCCGAAGGGCACGGGGCCCTGCTGCCACAGCAGTGCGCCGTCCTTGCCCATGACGGGCAGGCAGATCCTGCCCTTGCCCTGCAGGTCGTAGGTCGCGGACACGGGGTAGCTACGGCTCTTCCCGGCGGCCAGTGTGCCGACGTCGCAACTGAACCCGCTGTTGGCGCCCTTGGGCAGTTTGCCCTTGGGGATCGGATCGCAGCCCTTGACGCCGGTGACCTTGAGCGCGTCGAATCCGACGACCAGCAAGGTGAGTTCCGGGGACTCCTTCTCCCCCTTGTTGACGACCTTCGCGGTGATCGAGGTCTTCTCCGTCGAGTTGTCGACGGAGATCCGGGAGGGCAGTTCGGTGCCCACCTTCATCCCTGCGGGAACGCTCGGCCCCGGGGAGCCCCCCTGGCCGCTGCCGGGTACGGGATCGGCCCCGTAGGCGGGCCCGGCGAACGCCAGTGCCAGCACGGCCGCCGCCGCGGCCGTCTCCCGAACGTGAATTCGCCGATCGAAAAGGCGCATTGCGCTTCCCCCTTCTTGCCTCCGCATCAGCGGTATCTGAAGAGGTACCACAAGATTCGGGGCATCTATGCTGTGATGGTGGCAAGTTCATACTTCTGTCCCGGACCCGTCGTGAATGATGCGATACCGGACAGGAATTGAGGGGCAGGGGGAATTCCTCCCGCAGTGGGGAGTCCGGGCATGGTGGGAAACGCGGGCGGCGAAGTGCGGGGCCGGCTGGTGGTGGGCCGCTACCGGCTGGCGGAGCCGATCGGCCAGGGCGGGATGGGCCGGGTGTGGCGGGCCGTCGACGAGGTCCTCGACCGCCAGGTCGCGGTCAAGGAGATGCGGCTCGACGACATGACGGCCGAGGACGCGCGCGTCCGGCGCGAGCGCACCCTGCGCGAGGCGCGCGCCACCGCCCGCATCGACCACCCCAACGTGGTGCGCGTCTACGACGTGGTCCAGGAGGCGGACCGGCTCTGGATCGTGATGGAACTGGTCGACTGCCGGTCCCTGGAACAGGTGCTGGTGCGGGACGGCCCGGTCGGCCGGGCCGAGGCGGTACGGATCGCCACCGGTCTGGCACGGGCGCTGCGCGAGGTGCACGCGGTCGGCGTGCTGCACCGCGACATCAAACCCGGCAACGTCCTGATCGACATCCGCGGGCGGGTGGTCCTCACCGACTTCGGGATCGCCGCGATCCAGGACTCCGCCGCGCTCACGATGGCCGGGATGCTCATCGGCTCGCCGGACTACATGGCCCCCGAGCGCATCGAGGGCCGGCAGCAGGGGCCGCCGTCCGACCTGTGGTCGCTGGGTGCCACCTTGTGCGCGGCCCTGGCCGGGCAGTCGCCCTTCGCCCGTCCCACCACCCTGGCCACGCTGCACGCCGTGCTGTACGAGGAGCCCCAACTGCCGCCGGAAGCGGGCCCGCTGCGCGAGACGCTGGCGGCCCTGCTGCGCAAGGAGCCCGAGGAGCGTCCGACCCTGGACCTGCTCGACGAGGCGCTGGCGGCCCTCGCGGACCCCCCGGGCGGACCCGCCGTCGTGACCCGGCAGGCCCCGCCGCCGGCGGAGGAGGGGTACGTCCCCACGCTCGCGGTGGGCGGGGCCGCCCCGCCTCCGGCACCCGAGCCGGAGGACGCGGTCCCGCCCGGCTGGGAGGCGTACGCGGCCGCGAGGACCGAGCAGCCCGAGCCCGCACCCGTCCCGGAACCCGCGCCCGAACCCGCCGCCCCGCCCGACCCGCCGCTGCCTCCCGCGCCCATGCCCGTCCCGCCCCCGGCGCGCTCCCGGTTCCGCCGCGCCGCCCTGCTCACCGGCGCGGGCCTGACCGCGGCCGCCGTCGCCGCGACCGTGGTCGTGCTCACGGCGCCCCGCACCGGCCACCGCGAGGGCCCCGTCGTCGCCGGCACCAGCCGTCCCCCGGCGACCGCGTCGGCCGGCGCGTCACCCACCACGTCACCCACGACGGCGTCCTCCGGCCGCAACGAGACCGGCTTCGCCTGGCAGCCCCCGCACGGCTGGACCCGTACGGCCAAGAGCCCGTCCAACGTCCACTACCACGCCCCGGACGGACAAGAGGAGATCGCCGCCTCGTACGCACTCGCACGGGGCGGCGATCTCCTGAAGCAGTGGCAGGACTTCGAGGCGGGCTCCCACGACGTGCCCGACTACCGGAAGATCCGGCTGGAGCGGACGACGTTCCGCGGCCGTCCGGCCGTCGTGTGGGACTACTCCTTCAGCCAGGCCGGTGTGCCGTGGAAGGCCCGCCAGCTCGGCTTCACCGAGGGAGGCAAGTCGTACCAGGTCAACATCTGGTACGCGGCGGCCGGCGAACCCGCCGCGCTCTCGGTCTACGAGGAGGTGACCGCTTCCTTCCGGCCCTTGTGAAGCAACTGGCGGACCACCGCGACGCCGATCACGCCCAGCGCCACCAGGACCGAGACGACCACCTGGTCGCGGCCCCCGCCGTCGGTGCCGTCGGTGAGCATGTAGCCCAGGACGAACACGATCATCGCGATGGTCGCCCAGGTCAGGTACGGGTACAGCCACATCCGCACCCGCAGCCGCTCCGGCGCCTCGCGCAGGATGATCCGCCGCATCCGCAACTGGGAGAAGCAGATCACCAGCCACACGAACAGCGCGATCGCGCCGGAGGCGTTGAGCAGGAAGAGGAAGACGGTGTCCGGGTACCGGTAGTTGAAGAAGACGGCGACGAAGCCGAAGACCACCGAGCCGAGGATCGCCGCCCGCGGCACACCGCGCGGGCTGGTGCGGCCGAACGCCTTGGGCGCGTCGCCGCGCCGGCCGAGCGAGAACGCCATCCTGGAGGCCGTGTAGAGGCCGGAGTTCAGGCAGGACAGTACGGCGGTCAGCACGATCACGTTCATGATCTGACCGGCGTGCGGGATGCCGATGGTGTTCAGCGCCGCGACGTAGGAGCCGTCCTTGGCGATCGCCGGGTCGTTCCACGGCAGCAGCGAGACGACGATGAGGATCGAGCCCAGGTAGAAGACGCCGATCCGCCAGATCACGCTGTTGGTGGCCCTGGTGACGGCGCGCTCGGGGTCCTCGGACTCGCCGGCGGCCAGGGTGACGATCTCGCTGCCCATGAAGGAGAAGACCACCAGCAGCACACCGGTGAGGATCTTGCCCGGTCCGTTCGGCAGGAATCCGCCGTGGTCGGTCAGATGGGCCAGTCCCACGGCGTCGTTGTCCGCGCCGGGGAGCACACCGAAGACCGCGAGCGCGCCCAGCACGATGAAGCCGCCGATGGCCACGACCTTGATCCCGGCGAACCAGAACTCGAACTCGCCGTACGAGGCGACCGAGGCGAGGTTGGTCGCGGTCAGCACGGTCATCACGATCAGCGCCCAGGCCCACTGCGGCACGGCGGGCACCCAGCCCTCCAAAATCTTGGCACCGGCGGTCGCCTCGACCGCCAGCACCACGACCCAGAAGAACCAGTACAGCCAGCCGATCGAGAAGCCGGCCCACCGGCCGAGCGCGCGGTCCGCGTACGCGGAGAAGGAGCCCGAGGTCGGGTTGGCGGCGGCCATCTCGCCGAGCATGCGCATCACGAAGACGACCATGACGCCGACGAGGGCGTACGAGACGAGGATGCCGGGGCCCGCGGCGGCGATGCCGGAGCCGGAGCCCACGAACAGGCCCGCGCCGATGACACCGCCGATCGCGATCATCGACAGATGGCGGTTCTTGAGCCCGGCCTGCAGGCCGGAGCCGGACTCCGGCTCGGCCTTGTGGGCCTCGGCGCGGGAGTCGGCCACTGGTGTGGGGGGACGTGTACTCATGGGGTGGCATGAAACACTGCCGCGGCCGCCGCGGGAACCTTTGATTCCGTTTCGTTGTTTTACCCTCAAATCCACCTCAGATCTCCCTCACGTACACCGCACGCCGTCTTCACCCCCCTCACTCGGAGCACCCGGGTCGCCACCCTCAGGGGCTGCCGTGCCACACTCGACGCTATGCGCGTGTACCTCGGCTCCGACCATGCCGGCTTTGAACTGAAGAACCACCTCGTCGAGTGGCTCAAGGCCCACGGCCACGAGCCCGTCGACTGCGGACCGCACGTCTACGACGCCCTGGACGACTACCCGCCGTTCTGCCTGCGCGCCGCAGAGGGCGCCGCCGCCGACCCCGAGGCCCGCGGCATCGTCATCGGCGGCTCCGGCAACGGCGAGGCCATCGCGGCCAACAAGGTCAAGGGCGTGCGCGCCGTGCTCGCATGGAGCGAGGAGACCGCCACCCTGGGCCGCGAGCACAACGACGCCAACGTCATCAGCGTCGGCGCCCGCATGCACTCCCAGGAGGACGCGACGCGGTTCGTCGAGGTTTTCCTGAACACCCCGTACTCGGGTGAGGAGCGGCACTCCCGCCGCATCGGCATGCTCAC
Source organism: Streptomyces sp. NPDC002574 (assembly GCF_042889545.1). Classification (NCBI taxonomy): domain Bacteria; kingdom Bacillati; phylum Actinomycetota; class Actinomycetes; order Kitasatosporales; family Streptomycetaceae; genus Streptomyces; species Streptomyces sp. NPDC002574. Next base: position 444,049 of record NZ_JBIARB010000001.1, on the reverse strand, counting down.
CGCCTACGAGGCCACCGGCGAACTGCCGCCCGTCCCGGCCGACCCCCGGGAGGGCTGATCCGGGCATGCCCGAAGGGCATACGATCCACCGCCTCGCCGCGGACCACGAGGAGCGCTTCGGCGGCCGCGTGGTCCGCGCGAGCAGTCCGCAGGGCAAGTTCTCCGACGGCGCCGCGCTCCTGGACGGCCAGGTGCTGCAGGGCGCGGAGGCCCACGGCAAGCACCTGTTCCTGGGCTTCGGGCCCCTGGGGTGGGTCCACGTACACCTCGGCCTGTACGGCAAGTGCGGCTTCGGCGCCGGACCGGGCGGCACGCCCGTCGGCCAGGTCCGGCTCCGGCTGGCCACCGGTGACGACCACATGGACCTGCGCGGCCCCACGGCCTGCGAGCTGATCACGGACGGGGAGAAGCAGGCGATCCACGACCGCCTCGGCCCCGATCCGCTGCGCAGCGCCGACACCGGCGACCTCGCGTGGTCGCGCATAGCGCGCAGCCGCACCAGCGTCGCCGCCCTGCTCATGGACCAGAAGGTCGTCGCGGGCGTCGGCAACGTCTACCGCGCCGAGGTCCTCTTCCGGCACGGCATCGACCCCTACACCGCGGGCCGCGACCTGGGCCCCGCCCGGTGGCGGGCGGTCTGGGACGACCTGGTGGCCCTCATGCGCGAGGGCGTGCGCAACAACCGGATCGACACCGTCCGGCCCGAGCACACGCCGGAGGCCATGGGCCGCCCGCCGCGCGTCGACGACCACGGCGGCGAGGTCTACGTCTACCGCCGCGCCGCCATGCCCTGCCTCGTCTGCGGCACCGAGGTCCGCACCGCCGCCCTCGCGGCGCGGAACCTGTTCTGGTGCCCGGGCTGTCAGCCCGCTTCCTGAGCCCTGCTCGGGCGGTGGCGAGGTGTTGCCCCGGTTGCGCCGGGTGGGGCTCCCGCGCCGCTGGGGCGAGGGCACCGAGGTCCGCACCGCCGCCCTCGCGGCGCGGAACCTGTTCTGGTGCCCGGGTTGTCAGCCGGTTTCCTGAGCCCTGCTCGGGCGGTGGCGAGGTGTTGCCCTGGGTGCGCCGGGTGGGGCTCCCGCGTCGCCGGGGCGAGGGCACCGAGGTCCGCACCGCCGCCCTCGCGGCGCGGAACCTGTTCTGGTGCCCGGGTTGTCAGCCGGCTTCCTGAGCCCTGTTCAGAAGCCGTGCGGCAGCCACGGCGCGATGTCGCTGCCGAAGGCGACCGAGGCCTCCTTCAGTGCTCCGCGGCGCAGTTCCCGTACGCGGCCCGCGCGCTCCAGCGCGGTGAGGGAGGTGCCGCCGAGGTAGGCCGCGCCCAGCTCCCGAGCGGACAGCGCGAGGTCCGCCGGGTCGGTCGTGCGCTCGCACGAGGCGCCCTTGGCGTCGCCGCAGAGCCGCCACCGGCCCTCGTTCCAGGGGCAGAAGGGGTCGGTGACCTCCAGCACGACGTCCACCGGCGCGGTGTACGTACGGGCGGCGAGGGCGGCGCCCACCTCGACCGGGCGCAGCAGCATGCCCTCCTTGAAGCGCACGCCGCAGCGGCGTACGTCGTCCACCATGTGCAGGATCGCGTCGTCGGCCGGGCGGTTGCGGGAGGTCACCCGGCAGGTCAGGTCGATGCCGAACAGGTAGCGCCACAGCGCGCCGCGCGCAGCCGGGTCCAGCGCCTCCAGGTCGCGCAGCACGACCGTGCCGTCGGGGCCGTGGGCGTTCCAGGAGCTCTTGACCGCGTAGCGCACGTAGCCGACCACCTCGCCGTCCCGTTCGGCGAGCACGCACTGCAGCTTCGAGGCCCCGTCGCGGTGCGCCTCCGGGTCCAGCACCCCCTTGCGCTCCCACCCGGGCCGCCGCTCCAGCATGCCCGGGCGGCCCGGGACCAGCCGTGCGTAGACCGCTTCGCACGCCGGCACCGACGCCTCGGGGTCCGCGAAGCGCAGCCGTACGTCATCGGCGCCGTCGGGCACCGTCAGGCCCGCGCGCACGGTGTCGATGTCCACGATCATCTGGTCGGTGGCCACCGCGTAGCCGAAACGGCCGTAAATCGCCGGTTCTGAGGCGGTCAGCACCGCAAGCGGCTCGCCGAGCGCGCGCACCTCGTCCAGTTGCCGCCGCATCATGGCGGTCAGCACCCCGCGGCGCCGGTGCGTCGCGGCGACGCTCACCATCGTCACGCCCGCCGCGGGCACCACAGCGCCGCCCGGCACCGCCGGCCGGAAGGAGAAGGCCCCTGCCGTTCCGACGATCTCGTCGCCGTCCCAGGCGGCCAGCGACCGCCCGGTCTCCGTCACCGAGCGGTCGAACTCCCGCTCCTCCGCCGGCCAGGCCGCGGTGCCGAAGGCCCGCTCCAGCGTGCCGAACCACGTGTCCCACTGCTCGGGTTCCAGAACCCGCAAGTCCACCGTCATGACTCCTGCCTACCAGCGGCCTCCCGTACCGGCGAGCGATTTTCGCCGTCCGCCGCCGGGGGCGGCGAACCGCCGGGGGGACCTGCGCTGCGGAGAACGGGTGACAGTGGATAGGGTCGCCGGGAACATGGCACAACGCCCGGTAGGAGACGGCTTGAGGGCCAGGTGGGGGAGGACGGCCCACCGGGCTCGCGTCGGCCTGCGCAAATCCGCGGTCGACTACTTCCGGGGCGACGCCGCGGACTGGCTGGCCCTGGTCGTCCTGCTGCTCTGCGTCCCCGTGATCGCGTGGGGCACCGTGCTGTCCCCGCAGTGGTGCCCGCCGACCACGCTCGTGCTCCCCGTCCTCCTCGGCGGGCTGCTGCTGCGGCCGTCGAGCCTGCTGCTGCTGTACGGCAGCTCGGCCGTGGCGCTGGTCGTGGAGTCGGCGGTGCTGGGCCCGTACCGGGACGGCGTGGGCCGGGTCACCCCCGGCACCGTGCTGGTCGTGGCGGCGGTCGCGCTCGCCGGGCTGGTCGTCGCCCAGTTCCGCGCCCGGGTCGGCGTGCCCTGGATGCGCGGCGGCACCATGCTCTTCGACCTGCGTGAGCGCATCCGGGTGCAGAGCAGGATCCCCCGGCTGCCGGACGGCTGGCACGCGGAGATGGCGCTGCGCCCGGCCGGCGGCCAGTCGTTCTCCGGCGACTTCGTGGTGGCCACCCGCACCACCGGCGGGCGGATCCTGGAGGCCGTCCTCACCGACGTCTCCGGCAAGGGTATGGACGCCGGTTCACGGGCCCTGCTGCTGTCCGGCGCCTTCGGCGGCCTGCTGGGCTCGCTCCCGCCGCACGCCTTCCTCACCGCCGCCAACGGCTATCTGCTGCGGCAGAACTGGGACGAGGGCTTCGCCACCTCCGTCCACCTGGTGCTGGACCTGGAGACCGGCGACTACGAACTGCTCTCCGCGGGGCACCTGCCCGGCATGCAGCTCAGCGCCGGCACCGGCCGCTGGGAGGAGAAGGCGGCCGAGGGCCCCCTGCTGGGCGTCTACGACGGTGCGGAGTTCCACGGTGTGAAGGGCACGCTGCGCTCCGGCGACGTCCTGCTGCTGTTCACCGACGGCCTGGTGGAGGCCGCCGGCCGCGATCTCGCCGAGGGCATCGACCGGCTCATCGGCGAGGCCGACCGCTATGTCGCGCACGGCTTCCGGGGCTCGGCCTGGCAGTTGATCGAGGCGGTCGCCAAGGACGTCAACGACGACCGCGCCCTGCTCATCGTGTGCCGGGACTGACCGGTTCGGTACGGCGGAACGCCCAGGCCATCCTGGGCTGCACCGCGAAGCGGAACACCCTCTGCACCGGCGGGGTGCACAGCACGGTGACCACGGCGCCCGCGATCAGGGTGAAGGCCACCCTGCCCGGTGGGGTGTGCACCCAGGGGCGGTCGAACCAGCCCAGGGACAGAGCGGTCTTCACGACGAAGCCGTGCAGCAGGTAGCCGTAGAGCGTCCCCGCCCCCAGGGCGGTGAACCAGGTCCGCCGGCGCGGCACCCACGCGAAGAAGCACGCGGTCAGCAGCAGCGAGCCGGCGAAGAGGGCGACGGTCGTCACCACACCGGTCCACCAGGGCAGCCCCAACCGGGCGGTGGACGCCTGGTGGTAGAGCCACGTCGGCGTCGACGCGGGCGCCGCCCAGTAGGCGGCGGCCAGCGCCGCGGCGAAGACCAGTGCCGTCGGCAGGCGCATCCGGCGGCCCCGCAGGACGTGGAACCACTCCGGCTTCGCGCACAGGCCCACCACGAAGAACGGCAGGAACTGCAGGACCCGCGGGAGGTCCAGCGTGCCCTCGATGCCGGCCGAGGTCGTGGCGACCGCGGCGATCACCAGCGCCACCGCGACGGGCTGCCGGACGATCCGCCAGATCGGGCTGGTCAGCCGCCAGATGAACAGGGCGATCAGGAACCAGGTCAGGTACCACGGGTCGAAGACGCTGATCGGCTGCGACGGGTCGTGCTCCGCCCAGCGCCTGAAGAGGCCGTACGCCGTCTCGAACAGCACGTACGGCACGAGGACTCCGGTGACCAGGCGCCGCACCCGGTCCGGGCGGGCGTCGAAGTTCCGGGAGAAGTAGCCGGAGATGACGATGAACGCCGGCATGTGGAAGGCGTACACGACCAGGTACAGCGCGAGGGTGGCGCGGCTGCCCGTGGTGAGCGGTCCCCAGGTGTGACCCATCGCGACCAGAACGATGGCGAGGTACTTGGCGTTGTCGAAGAACGGGTCGCGACCGCCCGCCGAACCGGGCCCGCCCGCCGCGGAGTCGGGCGCGGAGTCGGGTGTCCCGCGCGGAGCGGGGGACGGCTCCCTGCGCGCCGGAGGGCGCGCGGACCGCGCCGGCGGGGATGTGCCGTCGATGCTCTGCGGGGGCAGGGTGTCCGTCTGCGGGGGCTGGAACATTCGAGGCACCATAGCGAGCTGAACCCTGTCGAGTAAATTCTTGCTGGAATGCGGATGACACCTCGGCTACCCCGGGGTTGACATCTCATTCCCCTGTCGCATTCATCCGCTCATGTCCGGTCATGAAACGGTTGAACAGGACGAAAGGCCGGCATCAGGAGTCGGTGGCGGCCCTTTGCGCAACAACTGGATGTGCACGCCAACGGTTTGACGGGAATGCATTCCGAACTCGGCGCGCAATGCGGGGATTCGCCTCGTCGGAGGCGGTCGGGACGCGGTCCCGAGGTGGCCCTCCGGCGGGCACCGTGCCCGGCGTCACAGGTGTGCGTGCCCGGTCTGCGGGGAAGGTGAGCCCTGCGGGGTCTCGGTGTCGGCGGCAGGTGGCACGATGGACGTCGCGGGGGCGCGGCAGGCCGCTGTTCCCCCGGAACGATGAGGCGTCAGACCGAGGATGTGATCCCCAGTGGCCATCTCCCTGTCCGTGGTGCTCTTGTTGGCGATCATCATGGTCGTGCTCATCAGGGGCAAAACACTCAAAGTCGGACCGGCGATCGTTGCCGCGCTCTTCGGCTTCTTCCTGGCTTCCACGGGCATGGCGCCCGCGATCAACAAGTTCCTGGACTCGCTGGCGGACACCATCAACCAGATCAACCTCTGATGGTGCGGACCGAACGGCCCCTGGTGGGCGGTGGGACGGGGCGCTGACGCGGACTCAGGCGACCGCGGGCGTACGCTCCTGGGCGGTCCCGACGATGCGCCGCAGCGCCTCGGTGCGCTCCGCGGGGTCCGGCGTCGAGAGCAGCGCGGCGAGCACGGCGATCCTGGCCTGCCCCGCGCGCAGCGTGCCGGCCAGCACGGCGCCGGCCGCCGCGAGGTCCACGGCACCCCCGCCCGTGTACATCGGCGCCACCGGGCCCGCCGCGACCCGGGTGCTCACGGCGACCAGGACGCCCGCGTCCACCGCCCGGCGCACGGCCCCGGTGAACTCAGGGGTGGCGTTGCCCGCGCCGGTGCCCACCAGCACGATGCCCTTGGCCCCGGCCGCCAGCGCGGCGTCGAAGAGCACCGGGTCGGCGTCGACGTGATGCATCACCACGTCGACGCGCGGCGCCGTCGCCCCGGTGTCCGGCAGCGGCAGCGCGGCCGCCCGCGGGCGCGGCCTGCCCCACGCGATCTCGCCGAACTTCACCCGCCCCAGCGGCCGTCCCGACGGGTCGGCGAAGGCCTGCACGTGCAGCGTGTGCGCCTTGACGGTGCCGCGGGCGGCGTGCACGAAGCCGCCGAAGGTGATGACCACGCCGATGTCCTCGGCGGTCGCGGCGGTCAGCAGGGCGTCGTACAGATTGCCCGCGGCGTCGCCGTCGGTGGAGTCCAGGGGCAGCTGGGCGCCGGTGAACACCACCGGTCGCCGGTCGTCGTGGTGGAGGTCCAGCAGAAAGGCGGACTCCTCCATGGTGTCGGTGCCGTGCGTGATCACGATGCCGTCCACGGCCGGGTCGGCCAGCACCTCGTGCACCGTGTGCAGCAGGCGCATCTGGTGGGCGCTGGTCAGCCGGGAGCTGTTCACCGTGAACAGGTCCCGGACGGTGACCTCGACGTCCTCGGGGACCGCGCCCGCCGACAGCACCTCGCGGCCGGCGGCCTCGGCCGCGTAACCGACCCCCTGCCACCGGCTGGCGATCGTGCCGCCGGTGCCGATCACGACGATGTGCTTCACGTGTCCCTCGCTCGCGTGTGCGCCCATTCCTCCGCCGCAAGGATATGCGCAAGGAGCGGGCACGCGATTGCGAATCAGCCCGCGTAGACCGCGTGATCGTGGTAGGAATCGCCGATATGGACGCCATTGACAGAAGTATCTTGCGTGAACTCCAGGCGGACGGCCGGCTCACCAACCAGGAGCTCGCCGCCCGCGTCGGACTGACCCCCTCGCCCTGCCTGCGCCGGGTGCGCCAGCTGGAGGAGGGCGGCGTGATCCAGAGCTACCGCGCCGTGGTCGACCCGGCCGCAGTGGGCCGCGGCTTCGAGGTCTTCGCCTCCGTCGAGGTGCGCAGGGACCGCGAGTCCGTCGAGTCGTTCGAGGCCCAGGTCCGGTCCACTCCGGACATCGTGGAGGCGTACCGGCTCTACGGCGCGCCGGGCTGCCTGCTGCGCATCGCCGTGAACGACAGCGACGCCTACGAGCGCTTCTGGACCGAGAAGCTGATCTCGCTGCCGGGAGTGAGCGAGGTCAACTCGCAGATGATCATGAAGCGGATCAAGGGACCGCAGGGCGTACCGGTCTGACAGCGGCGGCGCCGGCGCGCCGGTGCGGGGGAGGTCCCCCGCTCAGCCGAGCGGCGTCTGCCCGGACTCCCCGGCGTCCCGTCCCCGCGCACCGGCCCCCTCGGCGGCCTCGGCGAAGACCGGCAGCGCCCGCACCAGGTCCGGGGGCAGGGCCAGTCCCTCCTCGGTGGACGGGTCGACCGCCAGCCACAGGTCGTCGGTCGGCCAGTTCGCGGCCAGTTCGGCGACGGGGATGCGCACCGCGGTCGCCGGGTCCCCGCCGGCCGCCACGAGTGTCTCCTCGGCCGTGAACACGGGGATGTACTGGGTGCCGTCCTGTTCGATCACCGGCAGCGAGACGGCCCCCTCGGGGCGCGGATCCTCGCCGTCGGCCGGAGGCACCTGCGGCAGCAGGGCCGTCCTGCACGCCAGGTCGGCCAGTACGGCCTCGGTGTCGGCGATCTCCGCCGCGGTCGCCGCGTCCTCGGGCCGGGCCGCGTTCTCGTGCGGTGTCGGGGCGTTCATGAAGTCTCCTCTTGCCGGGCGATCGTGTTCGGACGGTCCGCAAGGCGGCCCTCCGCACGCCGCGCCACGTCGGCGGGGTCCAGTCGTACTCCCGGCGCCTGCCCGGGCGCCCGCCGCATAAGCGGCCCATCACCGACAATCTGGACGGCTGGCGGGCGTGCCCGGGGCGACGCACGATGAACGGGCTCTCCAGCAAGGTCCTCGGTCCGTCCGCGAAAGGCGGGTGTCATGACCACCTACCCCTCCGCCGGAATGCCGGCGGGACTTCTCGGCGCCCTCTCCAAACGGGGCCGGCAGGTCCTCCTGACCGCCGGAGTCGCTGCGATCGCCCTCGGCGTCTGCGTCCTGGCATGGCCCGGCGAGACACTGCTCGTGGTCGGTGTGCTCTTCGGCGTCTACCTGCTGATCAGCGGCGTCCTCCAGCCGGCCGGCGCCTTCGGCCCGCACGTGCCGGGCAGCCTGCGCGTACTGAACTTCGTCACCGGCGCCCTGAGCATCCTGCTCGGCCTGATCTGCTTCCGCGGGGCGGCGCAGTCCCTGCTCCTGCTCGCCCTGCGGATCGGCTTCGGCTGGCTGCTGCGCGGCATCATGCTGATCGCCGCGGCGATCTCCACCGAAGGCCTGCCCGCCCGCGGCCGGCAGATCTTCTCCTGGCGGGCATCGTCCTGATCGTCTCGCCCTTCGGCTCCCTCGCGACGCTCACCCTGGTCTCCGGGGTGTGGCTGGTCGTGCTCGGCGTCGCCGAGGTCGTCCACGCCTTCCACATCCGCACCCTTGCGGCCCACCGCCCGCCCCACCTCCCGGCGGCCCACCAGCCGGTCGCCTGAGCGGCGCGGCCGAACGCCGCACGGCTGTCAGTGGCGGTTCCTAGACTCGGCGCATGGTCACCGAAGCGGACACCGAACTGCGCGACGGACGAACCCTTCACTTCTACGACACCGGACCGGCGGCGGGCGGCGACGACCTCCCCGTCGTCTGGCTGCACGGCACGCCCAATGTGGGGGAGCCGCCGCAACCCCTCTTCGAGGCCGCGCGGAAACGCGGCATCCGCTGGTTCTCCTACGACCGGCCCGGATACGGCGGCTCCACCCCGCACCCCGGGCGGGACATCGCGGCCGCCGCGGCGGACGTCGCCGCCGTCGCCGACGCCCTCGGTATCGGGCGCTTCGCCGTGCTCGGCCACTCCGGCGGAGGCCCGCACGCCCTCGCGTGCGCCGCGCTGCTCCCGGACCGCGTGGTGGCGACGGTCGGCGGCTCCGGGCTCGCCCCGTACGGCGCCGAGGGGCTCGACTGGTTCGCCGGCATGTGCCCGTCGAGCCTGGCCGAGCTGAGGGCCTCCGTCGCGGGCCGCGCCCCGCTGGAGGAGTACCTGGCAGGCAGCGACTACGACCCGGAGATGTTCACCCCCGCCGACCACGCCGCGCTGGCCGCCGAGTGGGGCTGGCTCGCCTCGGTCGCCGGCCGGGCCCTCCAGGGCGAACCCGACGGCATGATCGACGACAACCTCGCCTATGTCACCCCGTGGGGCTTCGACCCGGCCGCCGTCCGCACGCCCGTCCTCCTCCTGCACGGCGGCCACGACCGCATGGTCCCGGCCGGCCACGCCGCCTGGCTCGCCCGGCACATGCCGACCGCCGAACTCCGCGTCCTCCCGGACGAGGGCCATGTCTCGGTCCTCACCGCCGCCCCCGAGGTCCTCGACTGGCTCGTCGCCCGCGCGCCGGGCCGAACGCCGTGGTGACGCGCACCGGTTGACCGCCGGCGGACCGCCGGGGCGCATGGCGGATTGTCGATCTCCCGTGGCGGGAAACATGCGTCCGGGGAGAGTGTGACGGGGGGATGTGCCATGGGGATGGGATCCGCCGCGCCCGGCGCGGCCGATGACGGCGGTTTCTGGGACGGCTTCTGGCAGCAGTCGGGCGGCACCGCCGTGTGGGTGCTGGGCATCTTCGCGGTCATCATGGTCGTGGTCGCCGTGCGCCTGGGATCCGGGCTGTTACTGCGGCACCGCAGCAACCGCCTGCTGCCGGTGGTGGTGTCCGAGGACCGCGGCCTTCTCGGCGGCCAGGCCAACGGCCACCGGGGCAACGGCGGCGGGCACGGCGCGGCGGATCCCGCGCACGGCCGTGGCCACGACCAGGAGTCCGCGCGCACCAGGGAACTGGCCGCCTACGTCACGGAGCACATGGCCGCCGACGCGCTCGGCCCGCGCGTCCTGACCCCCGGCAGCGGCACCCCCACCGGCCCCGACCCGGCGCCGGAGACGACGTCCTCCCCGCACGGCTGGGTGGACGTGATGAAGCGCCTCGCCCTGTTCCGCCCGCGGGCGTACCACGTGATGCTGCACTGCCTGTCGGCCGACGACAAACCGCCCCGCTTCTCGGTCCGCGTCCTCTACATGCCCAAGAACACCGTGGTGGCCGCCACCATCATGGAGGGCGAGGACATCGGACCCGACGCCACGGACGAGGAGGTCCGGCGGCGCGACCGGCGGCTGTACGAGCGGATCGCCTGCTACTGCACGGTGAAGATCCTCGGCGACCCGCGCTCGCAGGACCGCATCCCCCGCTGGGAGAACTGGGGCGACGACTACGACTCGTACCGCTTCCACCGCATGGGGGTCCGGGCGCAGGAGGAGGCACTGGCCGCGAAGAAGCGCGGCGACCCCGCCCAGGAGCGCGCCCACTACCGGCACGCACTGCGGCACTACAAGGAGGCCGCCGCGCTGGTCCCGGGGAACCTCACCGTCCGGCTCCACCAGGCCGGAGTCCTGGAGCTCATGGGCCAGGACGGGGGCGCGGAGGAGCCCGCCGCCCACATCCAGCACGCCATCGAGATCTACGAGGACTGCATCCAGCTGTGGCCGGAGCATGTCGAGACCGCCTACCGGCTGTCCATCGCCTGCGCCGAGCAGAACCGCGCACGGGCGGGCGGCAACCACCGGCCGGAGGACTACGAGCGCGACTCCCGGGAGCACCTGCGGCTGCTCCTGAACCGCCTGTCCTGGTCGGCCATGGTCCGCCGCTACGCCCGCACTTGGCTCTTCGGCCGCCGCAACCTCGGTGAACGCCGCTACTGGCGCCAGTGGTTCGCCATGGAACGGCCCCGCCCGGCACTGCGCACCCGCCGCCGTTCCTTCCTCGCGGCCGTGCGCATCGCCCAGGCGGCCGAGGAACTGCGGATGGACCGCCAGCCGGATCCCGACCGGCTGCGCGAGGCGTTCGTCACGGTGGCCGGCGAGGTGACGGGCGGCGTGTGGGCGCGCTGGGGCCGGCTGTGGGGCGGACCCGACTGGGGGATACGCCGCATGCTCCACGCGGACCACCGGCGTGGCGCCGGGCACGCGGGCGACGGTGCCCCCGCGCCGGGAACGTGGCGGCGGCGCGGGCCGCAGGTCCGTACCCACGCCGAGGCGCTGATCGCCGGCCCCGCGCCGGGGCACCGCGTGCCCAACCGCGCCTCCGCGGGATACCTCGTCTACTACAACGCGGCGTGCTTCCTGAGCCTCGCCCTGAACGTGGTACCCCCCGCGGGGTCGATGACCTGGTCCGGCGACGAATGGCGCGAGGACTGCGCCCGCGCGGCCGTCGCCCAGCTCAACAGCAGCCTCCGCGTCACCCGCAGCCAGTTCTCCGCGGCCTGGGCCGAACGCGACACCGACCTGCGCCCGTTGTTCACCGGCCGGCTCCGCGACGACCCGCCGGCCGCCGGACCCGAAGTCGCCGCGCCGCGCTGGGGCCGCATCGGGCGCAACTGGGCCGGATTCGCCGGGATCCACGTCGCGGACTGAGGGGGCGGTCCAGCTCACCGAGCGGATGGCGCCGCCGTCGACGCGGAGCGCGGCGGCGCTGACGTGGTCGGCGTACCGACCGGCGAGGGGGACGACCGCGCCCGCGAACTCCTCGGGACGGCCGAAGCGCCCGGCAACCACGGCGACTTGCGAGGTGCACCCCCTGGACCCGGATCACGGCGAACACCTGTCGTCCTGAGCCGTGGACGGATGGAGATCGTTGGGGCTGGAGCGGGGCCGCCTCGTGCACTTCCTCCTCGCGTGTGCGCTGTGCGTCGTCGCGCTGCTGCTCACCGCGGCGACCTGGCTGCCGGGCCCGCACCTCGTGCCCCACGCCGTCGCGATGGTTCTCCTCCTGCTCGTGTTCCCGGTCTGCGGCACCGCATTTGTCCGTGCCCTGTCCTCCGGCGGCGCCGCGCAGCTCCTCGGCCGGGAGAACGCGGGCCGGATCTTCTGGTTCCTGTGGGACCTGCCCGCACGCCTGAAGTGGTTCTACGGCGCGGTGTTCGCCCTGTGCCTGCTGGGAATCGCCGGGGGAGGCGGCCAGGACGTCCGGACGGACGGGCACGGCGTCCACTACGTCACCGAGAAGGACGGCACGGACCCGCACGGTCGGCGCGTCGTTCTGACCGACGCCGAGTACGACAGGGCCGGCAGGGCCGAGTCCCGCCCCTTCACCACCGGGGCCGCGATCTTCTTCGCCTTCAGCAGCGTGACCGTCCTGGTGGAGGCGTCGTCCCGGCCCCTCACGTGCGCGCGGACGGATCGGGAACAGCCGCGGTGATCCGGGGCGGCCCGCACCGGGCCGCCCCCGCAACGAAGCCGGGCGTGCCGGCGCGCGCGGACGGCGGGGACGTCTCCCGACGCCGCCGTCCGAGCGCACGCGCCGACTCCGCGCGGAGGGCTCAGGCCGGTCGCGTGGCGGAGATGCCGCCGTCCACGGGGAGCGTGATGCCGTGGACCATGGCCGCGTCGTCGCTGACGAGGTACAGGACGCCCTTGGCGATGTCGTCCGGCCGGACGACGACACCCGCCGGGGTGGCGGCGGTCATCGCGTCGAGCTCCGCACGCGCCGCCTCGTTGCCCGGTGTGAGGGTCGCCCCGGGCGCGACGGTGTTCACCCGCACGCCGCGCGGCCCGTACTCCGCGGCCCAACTGCGGGTCAGCTGCTCGTCGGCCGCCTTGGTCGCGGTGTACATCGCCGCGTAGGGGCTGCCCACCCTGGCCATCCAGGAGCCGATGTTGACGATCACGCCACTGCCCCGTTCGGCCATCGCCGGTGCGATCGCGGCGACCAGGACGTGGGGGGCGCGGACGTTGACCGCGAGCATCGCGTCGAGGTCCGCGTCCGGCAGGTCCTCGGTCGATGTCGCCGGGTAGACGCCCGCGTTGTTGACCAGGATGTCGACGCGTCCGCCGAGAGCGTCCGCGGCCCGCGCGGCGAAGGCCCGCAACTGCTCGGAACCGCCGCCCAGGTCGGCCACGACGAAGTCGGCGCGCCCGCCCGCCTGCCGGATGTCCTCGACGACCTGGTTCCCGCGGGCTGCCTCCCTCCCGCTGACGACGACGTGCGCGCCCTCGCCGGCCAGGGTGCGGGCGATCGCCGCGCCGATCCCGCTGGTCGATCCGGTGACGACGGCGGTACGGCCGGCCAGCCCGGAGCCGGGAGCGGCGGGCGTGCTGTGGTGCGGGGGAAGAGGACTCGTGGGAAGAGAAGAAGTAGTCATGGGTCCCGTTGTAGGACGCCTCACCGGCATCGGGCCAGGTCAGGACGAACCTGGGCACGCCATGACCACCCAGGGCGCCGGCGGCCCGCCTACCCTGGAGCCATGCCACGCGACCGCGCCGCGCTCGGGGCGTTCCTGCGCTCCCGCCGCGACCGCCTCACCCCTTCCCAGGCGGGCATCGAAGCGTTCCCCGGGGCCCGCCGGGTACCGGGGCTGCGCCGGGAGGAGTTGGCCGTACTGGCCGGTCTGAGCCCGGACTACTACAGCCGGCTCGAACAGGGATGCCAGGCCAACATCTCGGCCGAGGTGCTCGACGCGCTGGCCCGGGCGCTGCGCCTGGACGAGGTCGAGCGCGCGCATCTCCGCGACCTCGCCGCGCCCACCGCACGACGCCGCGCAGCGCCTTCGCAGGTGGCCCAGTACCCCGATCCCGGGCTGCTGCGGCTGATGCGCACGCTCGACCATGTCCCGGTGCTGCTGCTCGGCCGCCGCGGAGTGGTGCTGGCCCGCAACGCGCTGCTGGTGGAGGTGCTGGGCCGGCCGCTGGAGCCGGGGACGTCCTTCGTCCGCTTCATGTTCCAGGACCCGGTCGCCCGCGAGCGGATCGTGAACTGGGCGGACTTCGCCTCGGCCACCGTCGCCACGATGCGCCGCGAGATCGCCCGCCGCCCGGACGACCGCCGCCTCACCGCGCTCCTTGACGAGTTGCGCGCCTCCGACGAGGACGTCGCCGCTTGGTGGGATGACCACGCCGTCCGCGACTACGCGTCGGTGACCAAGCGCGTCCGGCACCCCGCCGCCGGCCCGATGTCCTTCGACATCGAGATCGTCTGCGCGCCGCACGAGCCGGACCAGCGGCTCGTCGTCTACACGGCCGAGCCGGACTCTCCCACCGCCCGCGTCCTGCCGATCCTGGCCGGCTGGAACGCCGTACCCCGTCCCTGACCGCCGCCGGGGCCCCCACCGGGAACGGCGCGGGTCACGGCCTGTCGACGCGGGTGAGGACGATCGCGTAGCGGCACTCGGCGTCGCTGGTGTTGGCGAAGACGCACGCGACGGGTCGGTCGACCTCGATCGAGTCACCGGGGCCGAGTTGGTGCACCGCGTCGCCCTCGTGGAAGGTCAGCCGGCCGTCGAGCACCCAGACGGCCTCCCGCTGGAAGGCCAGGGACGCCGCCGGGTACGGAATGCGGGCCCCGGGAGGCAGGCGGACCTCGGCGATGTCCGCGGGGAAACCGGGCCCGGTGATCTGGCGCCGGCGGTATCCGGTGACGGGGTCGCGCCATTCCGTGGCGTCGGCCGCCCGGTGCACCCCGGTGCCCTCGGCGGAGGTGAGCAGGGCGGAGACGGAGACCTGGAAGGCAGCGGCCAGCTTGCCCAGGACGACAGCGGTGGGGCTGCTCTCGGCGCGCTCGATCCGGTTGATCATCGCGCGCGACACCCCGGAGGCGTCCGCGACCTGCGCCAGGGTCCATCGGCGCTGTTCCCGTTCACTGCGGATGCGAGCCGCGATCTGCGCGACCAGCGGATCTACTATATTGGACACGGTTCTATTATATGAGAAAGACCGATCCCGCCCGTTGGAGGACCCCATGGAACTCGGTCTCGCACTGCCCACCGCCGGACCGCAGACGTCGCCGGAGACGATCGTCAAGGTCGCCCAGGAGGCCGAACGGCTCGGCTACGCCGCCCTGTGGACGTTCGAGCGCCTGCTCCGCCCGATCGACAGGGTCGTGCTGTGGACGGGAGGTGATCCCCAGATGCTGCCGGAGTTCTACGGCTCGACCTACGAGCCGCTGGAGACGCTGAGCCATCTCGCCGCCGTGACCGAGCGGATCAAACTGGGCACCGCGGTCCTGGTGGCGCCGCTGCACGTACCGGTGATGCTCGCCCGCCGGCTCGCCACCCTGGACCGGTTCAGCGGCGGCCGGGTCATCGCCGGTCTGGGACAGGGCTGGCAGCACAACGAGTTCGACACGGCGAACGTGCCGAGCAGCCGCAAGGGTGCCCGTACGGAGGAATTCATCACGGCGATGCGCGCCGCGTGGGGGCCGGACCCGGTCCGGCACGAAGGCGAGTTCTACCGGATCGCGCCGTCGCAGGTGAACCCCAAGCCGGTCCAGGACCGCATTCCGGTGCTGCTGGCCGCGACGTCGCCGGCCGCCGTCAAGCGCGCCGCCCGGATCGCGGACGGCCTGATCCCGATCGCCTCCTCGGCGCAGGAACTGCGCGGCGTGGTGTCCACGCTCCACGACGCGGCACGGGAGGCGGGCCGCGACCCCGCGGACCTCATGGTCGTCAACCAGGTGCCGTGGCCGACCCCGGTCACCCGTGAGCCGATCGGGGAGGGCCGGCCCTTTCTCGGCGGATCGCCCCGGCAGATCGCCGAGGACCTGGTGGCCGCCCGCGAGAGCGGTGCGACCCAGGTGTACCTGGCCGGCGGCCAGGGCCTCGGCCTC
The DNA here is from genome assembly GCF_042889545.1 of Streptomyces sp. NPDC002574. Lineage (NCBI taxonomy): Bacteria > Bacillati > Actinomycetota > Actinomycetes > Kitasatosporales > Streptomycetaceae > Streptomyces > Streptomyces sp. NPDC002574. Next base: position 428,446 of record NZ_JBIARB010000001.1, on the reverse strand, counting down.
GACGTGGGCCTGCAGGCCGCCGACGTGGACCTGTGGCTCGGACTGCTCGGCGAGGTGATCGAGGCGGCCGACGGCCTCGGCGCCCTCGCCCCGTGAGGACCGGCGCGCAGCGGGCGACGCCTCCCCTGGGCGGTGCCGCGGCGGGCCCGCGGGATCAGGCCGGGGGCGGCGCGGGACGGGCCGAACTCCGGCCCGGGGCGGGCGCGTTCCAGGACTCGAGCAGGCGCAGGGAGGTGATCTGCGTGTTTGGGCGGTGGCCGCGAGCGTTGCGGCCTTGGCGTCGAGTGCTGTGACAGGCGTGGCGAACGCGAAGGACAGGCCCGCGCCACGTGTTGCCGAGCCTCACGCTTACAGCGGTTCCCTCTACCCGTGCCCCTTCTTCCCGCCCCCGGCCGGCTACGGCCTGAGCCGTCCGGGCCGTCCCGGTCCTCCGGGACCGCCTGGGCCGCCCGGTCCGGTGGGTCCGCCTGGTCCTCTTGGACCGCAGGGGCCTGTTGGTCCCTCTGGCCCTGCGGGGCCTCAGGGTGACGCCGGAGCAGACGGTCCGTCCGGGCCCATGGGTCCTGTCGGGCCGCAGGGGCCAGTAGGCCAGGCCGCGCCAGCGGGTCCGGCTGGGCCGCCGGGTGTCGCCAACGCCCGTGTGGTCGTCGGGTCTCCTGCCATTTCGCTTTTGCCGGCTGCCCGGCGGGGCAGGTTGCGCTGGGCGGTGGTGGCGTCCTGTCTGGTATGGGGGCGCACAACCCGTTGACGACGTCTGTCCCGACCACCAACGGCGGCGGGTCGAACACCAGCGAGCTTGCGAACGACGTTGCGTGGATGGGATGGCGCGTCGGCGAGTGGCCGCGATCAGCGGCGCAGTCTGCCCAGAGCTCGACGGGCGCGAGTGCAAAGGAACTCATGACCCGGATGGGGCACAGCTCGACGCGTGCTGCGCTGATCTATCAGCACGCCGGCGCCCAGCGAGAACGCGTGATCGCTGACGCCGTGAGTGCCCTTGTCGAATCCGCTCGCCAACGGCCTGTACTTCGCCGCAGGGCGCCGGCCTGTGCGGCAGTGTTGATCCCACCCGAATGCCTGGTGAGCCGAGAGGGACAGTCCGTGAGTAATCCAACGTCCGATAACGAGCTCTGGGATGCCTTCGTCGCTGCCAAGCGTGAGCTGCACCGCTGCCAAGCGGACTTCTACCAGAACGCGCAGAACAGACCTGGCATCCTCAAAGCTGCCCTGTCAGGAGGGCCTTGGCAGCGCGGTACCGCTCTCGACTTCCTCCGCTCGTTCGCAGACGACGGCCTCGAGCTCCTCCCGCAGCTCATCGAGCTATCCATGTCACATGGCTGGGCCATGGACGCCCGGCAAGCCGTCGACAACATCCCTCGGGACCGCCTCTTGCCAGCGTTGGACCCACTCATCACGGCGCAGCTGGAGACAGCCGATGATGACGAATATCGTCGCCTCGCTGAACTCCTCGCCCACATCAGGGCGTGGCTACTTCTGCAACAGCTCATCCGGCATGCTCAGGCCAGCAAGGATCCCGACGTATGCGAGGTAGCCGATGACTTCACTGCCGAGTACGGCGTCATGTGGGCCCCGAAGCCATCGGGCACTGGGTTGAACCTTTGACGCCCTTGGGTCGGGCAACACGCTCGCGTCGCACACGAGTGCCAGCACACGTGAGCTGATGACGCGCCTTGGCCACAGCTCGACCCGCGCGGCGCTGGTGTATCAGCACGGCAACCGCGAGCGGGAGCGTGAAATCGCCGATGCGATCGACGCCATGATCATAAAGACCCTGAACCGCGGCTCCCGGCGGAACGGGCACGCAGCCCTGATCCGCCCCTCGGAACGACAAAGGCCCAGGCCGGGGAAAACCTCCCCTGACCTGGGCCTTCGCCTTGCAGAGCGGGCGACGGGAATCGAACCCGCGTAGCCAGTTTGGAAGACTGGGGCTCTACCATTGAGCTACGCCCGCAACGGCCAGTCATTCTGGCACATCGCATCGTAGCCGATCGACCTGGCCTCCGCGCACCCGCATATATGGACGCCAGGGCGTGCGGGGGCATGTACTCTACGTGTCGCACCGACGGGGTGTGGCGCAGCTTGGTAGCGCGTCCGCTTTGGGAGCGGAAGGTCGTCGGTTCGAATCCGGCCACCCCGACCAGTCCTCGGCGCCATGCGCCGGAGAGGCCCGGCTGCACGTTTGTGGTACCGGTAGGATGGGTTGCTGGCCACCCGGCATGCGGCCGCATTGCCGAATCCGCATGATCCCCGAGCGGCCGCCCATCAACGTAAAGCCCCCAAGGAGACCCAACCGTGAAGAGCGCCGTCGAGACTCTGAACCCGACCCGGGTTCGACTCACTGTCGAGGTGCCCTTCGAGGAGCTCAAGCCCAGCCTCGACGCGGCGTACAAAAAGATCAACCAGCAGGTCACGGTGCCGGGCTTCCGTAAGGGCAAGATCCCCGCGCGCGTCATCGACCAGCGGTTCGGCCGTGGCGCGGTCCTCGAAGAGGCCATCAACGACGCCCTGCCGAAGTTCTACACGGAGGCTGTCAACGAGGGCGAGCTCAACGTCCTGGGCCAGCCCGAGGTCGACATCACCGAGTTCAACGACGGTGAGGAACTGAAGTTCACCGCCGAGGTGGACATCCGTCCGGTCATCGAGATCCCGGACTACTCCGGCATCGAGGTCACCGTCGACGCCATCGAGGTGTCGGACGAGGACGTCGACAAGTCCCTGGAGCAGCTGCGCGAGCGCTTCGCGTCCACCACGGTGGTCGAGCGCGCCGCCGCCGACGGCGACGTCGTCGTCGTGGACCTTGAGGCCAAGGTCGACGGCGAGGTGCTGGAGGACGGCGTCGCCAAGGGCGTCAGCTACACCATCGGTTCCGGCCAGCTGCTCGACGGCATCGACGAGGCCGTCACCGGCCTCGAGGCCGGCGGCACGGCGACCTTCAGCTCCGAGCTCAAGGGCGGCTCCGCGGCCGGCCAGACGGCCGAGGTCACGGTCGACGTGACCTCCGTGCAGTCCCGCGAGCTGCCGGAGCTGGACGAGGACTTCGCCCAGCTGGCCAGCGAGTTCGACACGCTGGAGGAGCTGCGCGCCGACGCCGTCAAGCGCCAGGAGCGCATCAAGCAGTACGACCAGGCCACCCAGGCGCAGGAGAAGGTGCTCGACGCCCTCCTGGAGCTGGTGGAGATCCCGCTGCCCGAGAAGCTCCTTAAGGACGAGATCGAGACCCGCACGCACAACCTGGAGCACCACCAGTTCCCGTCCCTGGGCCTGGACTGGGACACGTTCCTGGAGCGCGAGGGCAAGACCCGCGAGGAGTACGACGCGGAGATCGAGTCGCAGGCGAAGAAGGGCATCAAGACCCAGTTCGTGCTGGACGAGCTCGTCTCCAAGGAGAAGCTGTCGGTCAACCAGGAGGAGCTCACCGAGCACCTCATGCGCCGTGCGGCCTCCTCCGGCATGAGCCCCGACCAGTTCGCCCAGGCCGTCGTCGAGGGTGGCCAGGTGCCGCTGCTGGTGGGCGAGGTCGCCCGCGGCAAGGCGCTGGCGCTGGTGGTCGAGGCCGCGACGGTCAAGGACACCAACGGCGAGGTCGTCGACCTGGAGGACGAGGAGGACGAGACCGGCGAGACGGTCGAGGCTTCCTCCGAGTCCGGTGACGAGGACGAGGCCGGGACGAAGAAGGACGACGCCGAGGCCTGAGCCCCGCGCCGCCCGATGCGTCGTACGACGGGCCCGGACGCCCCCCGCGTCCGGGCCCGTTCTGCTCGGGTTCGCTCACGGCGTAGGGCCAGCCTGCGCTCACAGCGAACAGTTTCGCGTGGGGGATTGCTGGGCCCCACCTGCGCGTTAGGGTCCGTAAGTACGAGGGCCCGTGCCCTACGAGAAGTCCCTGAGACGGCTCAGCGCCGTCCGACAACGAGCAGGTGGATACGTGACGACTCCGATGCCTTCCGCCGCCGGCGAGCCGACCATCGGTGGCCTCGGCGACCAGGTCTACAACCGACTGCTCGGCGAGCGGATCATCTTCCTCGGCCAGCCTGTTGACGACGACATCGCCAACAAGATCACCGCGCAGCTGCTCCTCCTTGCCGCCCAGCCGGACAAGGACATCTACCTCTACATCAACAGCCCCGGCGGCTCCGTGACCGCGGGCATGGCGATCTACGACACCATGCAGTTCATCAAGAACGACGTGGTCACCATCGCCATGGGACTGGCCGCCTCCATGGGCCAGTTCCTCCTGACGGCCGGTACGCCGGGCAAGCGCTTCGCGCTGCCGAACACCGACATCCTGATGCACCAGCCGTCCGCCGGTCTCGCCGGTTCGGCGTCCGACATCAAGATCCACGCCGAGCAGCTCCTGCGCACCAAGAAGCGCATGGCCGAGCTGATCGCGCAGCACTCCGGCCGTAGTGTCGAGGAGATCACCCGCGACTCCGACCGCGACCGTTGGTACTCCGCCGACGCGGCCAAGGAGTACGGCCTGATCGACGACGTCATCACGCACGCGGTGAACGTACCGGGCGGCGGCGGCACGGGCGCCTGACGGGCCTGAGCCCGATCAGCCCCGCAGGACCGACCCCAGCCCTCTGCTCATCATCAGGACGGTGAACGTGACCACCCAGAACTTCCCCGGCAGCGGTATGTACGACCGTACGAGCGCCGCCGAGGCCCGCTATGTCGTCCCGCGCTTCATCGAGCGCACCTCCCAGGGCGTTCGCGAGTACGACCCGTACGCGAAGCTCTTCGAGGAGCGCGTGATCTTCCTGGGCGTGCAGATCGACGACGCCTCGGCCAACGACGTCATGGCGCAGCTGCTGTGCCTGGAGTCGATGGACCCCGACCGCGACATCTCGGTCTACATCAACAGCCCCGGCGGCTCCTTCACGGCGCTGACCGCCATCTACGACACGATGCAGTTCGTCAAGCCGGACATCCAGACGGTCTGCATGGGCCAGGCGGCCTCCGCCGCGGCCGTGCTGCTGGCCGCCGGCACGCCCGGCAAGCGCATGGCGCTGCCGAACGCCCGCATCCTGATCCACCAGCCGTACAGCGAGACCGGTCGTGGTCAGGTCTCGGACCTGGAGATCGCGGCGAACGAGATCCTGCGCATGCGTGCGCAGCTCGAGGAGATGCTCGCGAAGCACTCCAGCACCCCGATCGAGAAGATCCGCGACGACATCGAGCGCGACAAGATCCTCACCGCCGAGGAGGCCCTCTCCTACGGTCTGGTCGACCAGATCGTCTCCACTCGCAAGAGTTCGAGCGTCGCGGTCTGAGGACCGCCAGAGGCCTTCCGGGCCTCGTGTGGCACGAAAGTCCCCTCTTGGGGCGGCAGGGTTGTGCAGGTCACGGCCCAGTCGTTCCAAGGGGGGCCCGCACTGGGGGCGCGGCAAGGTACCGTCGATAGGCAAGCACCAGGACTCGTCGAACTGACGGGACCCAGGCGAAGGGGAAGCACCTCGTGGCACGCATCGGTGACGGCGGCGACCTGCTCAAGTGCTCATTCTGCGGAAAGAGCCAGAAGCAGGTGAAGAAGCTCATCGCAGGGCCCGGTGTGTACATCTGCGACGAGTGCATCGATCTCTGCAACGAGATCATCGAAGAGGAGCTCGCCGAGTCCTCGGAGGTGCGCTGGGAGGATCTCCCCAAGCCGCGCGAGATCTACGAGTTCCTGGAGAGCTACGTCGTCGGCCAGGAGCCGGCGAAGAAGGCGCTCTCCGTCGCGGTCTACAACCATTACAAGCGGGTGCAGGCCGGCGAGAACGGCGGGCGCGGTCACGACGACGGCATCGAGCTCGCCAAGTCCAACATCCTGCTGCTGGGCCCCACGGGCTCCGGCAAGACCCTGTTGGCGCAGACCCTGGCCCGGATGCTCAACGTGCCGTTCGCGATCGCGGACGCCACGGCGCTGACGGAGGCCGGTTACGTCGGTGAGGACGTCGAGAACATCCTGTTGAAGCTGATCCAGGCGGCCGACTACGACGTCAAGAAGGCCGAGACCGGGATCATCTACATCGACGAGATCGACAAGGTCGCCCGCAAGAGCGAGAACCCGTCGATCACCCGCGACGTCTCCGGTGAGGGCGTCCAGCAGGCGCTGCTGAAGATCCTGGAGGGCACCACCGCCTCGGTGCCGCCGCAGGGCGGGCGCAAGCACCCGCACCAGGAGTTCATCCAGATCGACACGACCAACGTGCTCTTCATCGTGGGCGGCGCCTTCGCCGGCCTGGAGAAGATCATCGAGTCCCGCGCGGGCGCCAAGGGCATCGGCTTCGGCGCGACCATCCGCTCCAAGCGCGAGATGGACGCCGCGGACCAGTTCTCCGAGGTCATGCCCGAGGACCTGGTCAAGTTCGGCATGATCCCCGAGTTCATCGGCCGTCTGCCGGTCATCACCAGCGTGCACAACCTCGACCGCGAGGCGCTGCTGCAGATCCTCGTCGAGCCGCGCAACGCCCTGGTCAAGCAGTACCAGCGGCTGTTCGAGCTGGACGGTGTCGAGCTCGAGTTCGAGCGCGGCGCCCTGGAGGCCATCGCGGACCAGGCCATCCTCCGCCAGACCGGCGCGCGGGGTCTGCGCGCCATCATGGAGGAGGTGCTGATGTCGGTGATGTACGAGGTGCCGTCCCGCAAGGACGTCGCCCGCGTCGTCATCAGCGACGACGTCGTTCACTCCAACGTGAACCCCACCCTGGTGCCGCGCGAGCCGCGCATCATCGGCAAGGGCGAGCAGAAGAGCGCGTAACGCTCCACCGCACACGTCATACGTGAGGGGCGCCCGGCGAAGGCCGGGCGCCCCTCACGTATGTGCGGTCTACTTCTTGACGCGGACCTCGTCGCGGATCTTCACGGTGCTGTCGGCCCACTCGGAGACCGAGGGGCTCCGCGTGGTGCCGAGCACGTCCAGGTTCATGTTCATGGCCATGGCGACCGTGCTGTCGTCGGCCCAGGCGCAGTACGGGAAGGTGACCCCGCCGGAACCGAAGGTGCCGCACTTCATGATGTCGCCGTCGAAGCCGGCCGGGTGCTGCTCGGTGGGGCTCTGTCCCGTCGAGGAACCGGCGCTGTTCTTGAAGCCGGTCAGCATCGCGTCCAGGGCGGCGCCGGGGTCGCTGATGTCGCCGTAGGCGCCGGAGATCACCAACTGGGAGCTCGAGGAGTTCTTGTACGCGCCCGAGACCGTCTTGGCGCTCTTGATGCCGGCGTCGTTCCCCGATTCGCCGTTGCTGAGGCCGGAGTTGGCGGCGTTCGACGAGTCCTTGGTGTACTCGCCGTTCAGCAGCGTGGCCGGCATCGACAGCGTGTAGTCGCCGCCGCCACCTCCGAGGCCGCCGCCCTTGCTGCCCAGGAGGAACACCAGGCCGCCGCCGATCAGGGCGATCGCGAGGACGACCCCGATGACGATGCCGACCACCTTGCCCTTGCCGCCGCCGGAGGACGGGGGAGGGGGACCCCAGGCGCCGGGCTGCTGGCCCCAGGCACCGGGCTGCTGCGGGATGCCGCCCTGCGGGGGCTGCGCCGGCTGCTGCGGGTAGCCGTACCCGGGCTGCGGGGCGGCCCCGTAGCCGGGCGGGACCTGCGGCTGGGGCTGCGTGGGCGGCTGCGGGGGCTGGCCGTAGCCGGGCTCGCCACCCCAACCCGGCTGCGGAGGCGGCTGGTTGAAGCTCATGCGGGGGTCCCCTCGTTGTTCACTGCTGTCTGGTGCTCATCCTGGCGACTGTTCAACCCGTCTTCACCTCCGGTCCGTCAGGGATCGGTAACAAGACCGTGCGGGTGACCGGTTGCCGTCGCCCGGCGGCGAATCGGCGTCGTTCCGCGACCGTTTCACCGTCCGTCCCGCCGTACGCCCCGTGGTGCGGGCGACCGGGCAGCGGCAGGGCGGAGACCGGGCGGACGCCTCTGGATCCCTCCCTACCCTTGTCTGTGTACGGTCATCCATCGGGTCGTCCGTCCGGGGCACCCGGTCCCACCCGTGCACCCGGGTGCCACCGGATTCGTTGGCGGGGCGGCCGCGCCCGTAAACTGAGCGCCGTGACCGACAACACTCAGCAGGCCGCCGCGAGCGGGCCGAACAGCGTGACCCCCGAACTGCCGACCCAGTACGCGCCGGCCGAGGTAGAGGGGCCCCTGTACGAGCGCTGGGTAGAGCGCGGTTACTTCGAGGCGGACGCCAAGAGCGACAAGCCGCCGTACACCATCGTCATCCCGCCGCCGAACGTCACCGGCAGCCTCCACCTGGGCCACGCCTTCGAGCACACGCTGATCGACGCCCTCACCCGCCGCAAGCGGATGCAGGGCTTCGAGACGCTGTGGCAGCCCGGCATGGACCACGCCGGCATCGCCACCCAGAACGTCGTGGAGCGCGAACTCGCCAAGGAGGGCAAGTCCCGTCACGATCTGGGGCGCGAGGCCTTCGTCGAGCGCGTGTGGCAGTGGAAGGCGGAGTCCGGCGGTCAGATCTCCGGGCAGATGCGCCGCCTCGGCGACGGCGTCGCCTGGTCGCGCGAGCGCTTCACCATGGACGAGGGCCTGTCCCAGGCCGTCCAGACCATCTTCAAGAAGCTCTACGACGACGAGCTGATCTACCGCGCCGAGCGGATCATCAACTGGTGCCCGCGCTGCCTGACCGCCATCTCGGACATCGAGGTGGAGTACCAGGACGACGAGGGCGAGCTGGTCTCCATCCGCTACGGCGAGGGTGACGCGTCGATCGTCGTCGCCACGACCCGCGCCGAGACGATGCTCGGCGACACCGCGGTCGCCGTCCACCCCGAGGACGCGCGCTACCGGCACTTGGTGGGCACCGAGATCGAACTGCCGCTCACCGGCCGCCGTATCCCGATCGTCGCCGACGAGCACGTCGACCCGGCGTTCGGCACCGGCGCCGTCAAGGTGACCCCGGCGCACGACCCCAACGACTTCGAGATCGGCCAGCGCCACGGCCTGCCGAACCTCGCCGTCATGGACGAGCACGCGATCATCACCGCGCACGGCCCCTTCCAGGGCCTGGACCGGCTGGAGGCGCGCAGCGCCATCGTCGCCGCCCTGCGCGCCGACGGCCGCATCGTCGCCGAGAAGCGCCCCTACACCCACTCCGTCGGGCACTGCTCGCGCTGCAAGACCACCATCGAGCCGCGGCTGTCCATGCAGTGGTGGGTCAAGGTCGCCCCGCTGGCCAAGGCCGCCGGCGACGCGGTCCGTGACGGCCGGGTCGCCATCCATCCGCAGGAGATGGAGAAGCGCTACTTCGACTGGGTCGACAACCTCCACGACTGGTGCATCTCGCGCCAGCTGTGGTGGGGCCACCGCATCCCGGTCTGGTACGGGCCGAACGGCGAGGTCGTCTGCGTCGGGCCGGACGAGCAGCCCCCGTCCGGCGACGGGTGGACGCAGGACACCGACGTCCTGGACACCTGGTTCTCCTCCGGCCTGTGGCCGTTCTCCACCCTCGGCTGGCCCGAGCGGACCGAGAGCCTGGCGAAGTTCTATCCGAACTCCGTCCTGGTCACCGGCTACGACATCCTCTTCTTCTGGGTCGCCCGGATGATGATGTTCGGCCTGTACGCGATGGACGGGACCCCGCCGTTCCACACCATCGCCCTGCACGGCATGGTCCGTGACCAGAACGGCAAGAAGATGTCGAAGTCCTTCGGGAACGTCGTCAACCCGCTGGACTGGATGGACAAGTACGGCTCCGACGCGCTGCGGTTCACGCTCGCGCGCGGCGCCAACCCCGGCACCGACGTGCCCATCGGCGAGGACTGGGTCCAGGGCTCCCGCAACTTCACCAACAAGATCTGGAACGCCACGCGCTTCGCGCTGATGAACGGCGCCACGGTCGAGGGCGAACTGCCCGCTCCGGAGGAGATGTCGGCGACCGACCGCTGGATCCTGTCCCGGCTGGACTCCACGGTCGCCGAGGTCGACGCGCTCTACGACGACTACCAGTTCGCCAAGCTCAGCGACGTCCTCTTCCACTTCGCGTGGGACGAGGTCTTCGACTGGTACGTGGAGCTGTCCAAGACCACCTTCATGGCGGGCGGCCGGTCCGCCGAGGTGTCCGGGCGGGTGCTCGGCGAGGTGCTGGACAAGCTGCTGCGGGTGCTGCACCCGGTCGTCCCGTTCGTCACCGAGACGCTGTGGACGACGCTCACCGGCCGCGAGACGCTCGTGACCGCCGAGTGGCCGCGGGACTCCGGTTTCCGCGACGCGGCCGCCGAGAAGGAGATCGGCGCCGTCCAGTCGCTGGTCACCGAGGTCCGCCGGTTCCGCGCCGACCAGGGCCTGCAGCCCGGCCAGAAGGTCCCGGCCCGGCTGGACCTGGCCGGCACCGGTCTGGACGCCCACGAGGCCGCTGTGCGCCAGCTGCTGCGCCTCCAGCCGGAGGGCGAGGGCTTCGCGGCCACCGCCACCCTGCCGGTCGCGGGCGCCACGGTCGCCCTGGACCTGTCCGGCGTCATCGACGTCGAGGCCGAGCGCAAGCGGCTCGCCAAGGACCTCGCGGCGGCGGAGAAGGAGCGGGCGCAGGCCACGGCGAAGCTCGGCAACGAGGCGTTCCTGGCCAAGGCCCCGGACCCGGTCGTCGCCAAGATCCGCACGCGGCTGGAGACGGCCGAGGCGGACATCGCCCGCATCACCACGCAGCTGGCGTCCCTGCCGCAGGCGTGACCGGGGGCCGTGGGCGGGTGTGCCGCCCGCCCACGGCCCGGACCGGTCCGCCCGGTTCGTAGACTGGTGGCGTGAGTACTTCGCGCCCCGGCAACGGCCACGACCCCGACCCCGACGATGCCCCCCTCTCCGACCCGCTGACCGCGCTCGGCCTGACCGCCGACGCCGGCCAGGAGGGCCACGAGGACGAGGGCGGCTACGACGACGATGGGGCCGGTCCCGTCCGCGAGGCCGACCTCGCCGTCATCGAGGCGGGCAGCCGCACCCTGCGGGCCGGGGGACCCGCGCCCCAGGAGGACGACGTCCCCGGCCGCCCGGCCGATCCGGAGCTGGACAAGGCCCTGCGCGAGGTCGAGACGGAGCTGGCCGGCCGCTGGCCGGAGACCAAGCTGGAACCGTCGCTGGACCGCATGACGGCCCTGATGGACATCCTGGGCGAGCCGCAGCGCGCGTACCCCTCGATCCACATCACCGGCACCAACGGCAAGACCAGCACCGCGCGCATGATCGAGCAGTTGCTGCTCGCCTTCGACCTGCGCACCGGCCGGTACACCAGCCCGCATGTGCAGTCGGTGACCGAGCGCATCAGCCTGGACGGGCGGCCGATCGCGCCCGAGACGTTCATCGAGACCTACCGCGACCTCCAGCCCTACGTGGAGATGGTCGACGCGTCGCAGCCGCACCGCATGTCGTTCTTCGAGGTGATGACGGGCATGGCCTACGCGGCCTTCGCCGATGCGCCGGTCGACATCGCGGTCGTCGAGGTCGGCATGGGCGGCAGCTGGGACGCCACCAACGTCATCGACGCCACCGTCGCGGTCGTCACCCCGATCTCGCTGGACCACACCGACCGGCTGGGCTCCACGCCGGGCGAGATCGCGGTGGAGAAGGCCGGGATCGTGAAGAAGGACGCCACCGTCGTGCTGGCGCAGCAGCCCGTCGAGGCCGCGCAGGTGCTGCTGAAGCGCGCGGTGGACGTGGGGGCGACGGTGGCCCGGGAGGGCATGGAGTTCGGCGTCGTGCACCGGGAGGTCGCGGTCGGCGGGCAGTTGCTGACCCTGCGCGGCCTGGGCGGCGAGTACGAGCAGGTGTTCCTGCCGCTGCACGGCGAGCACCAGGCGCACAACGCGGCCGTGGCGCTGGCCGCCGTGGAGGCGTTCTTCGGCATCGGCACCGAGCACGACCGCACGCTGGCCGTCGACACCGTCCGTACGGCCTTCGCCAACGTCACCTCGCCGGGCCGGCTGGAGGTCGTACGCCGCAGCCCGAGCGTGGTGCTGGACGCGGCGCACAACCCCGCGGGCGCGCGGGCGGCCGCGGCCTCGCTGGCGGACGCGTTCGGCTTCACCCATCTGGTGGGTGTCGTCGGCCCCAGCGGTGACAAGGACGTGCGCGGGCTGCTGGAGGCCTTCGAGCCGGTCTTCTCGGAGGTCGTGGTGACCCAGAACTCCACGCCCCGCGCGATGGACGTGGACGAACTGGCCGCGCTCGCGGTCGAGGTCTTCGGCGACGAGCGGGTGCAGGTCGAGCCGCGTCTGGACGACGCGATCGAGGCGGCGGTCACGCTGGCCGAGGACCAGGGGGAGTTCTCCGGCGCCGGGGTGCTGATCACCGGATCGGTGATCACCGTGGGAGAGGCCCGGCTGCTGCTGGGCCGCAAGTGACGAGCGAGAAGCGGAACAAAGCGGATGCGGACCCTGTGCGCCAGCACTCTGATCGGTGAATTCTTCGTGATCGGCTTCGCGGGGCTGGTCGCGATGAAACAGCCGGACCTGTCGGCGGGCACGGTGTGGGCGGTCTGCGGCGTCGCCATGGCACTGTGCGTTCTGCTCTGCGGAATGCTGGGCCGGCGCGGCGGCCTGACGGTCGGCTGGGTGCTCCAGGCCGGGCTGGTCCTGAGCGGCCTCGTCCTGCCGGTGATGTTCTTCCTCGGCGTGGTCTTCGCCGCGCTGTGGTGGGCCGCCGTCCACTACGGCCGCAAGGTCGACCAGGCCAAGGCGGCCCGGGCGGCGCAGACGGCCTGACCAGTGCCGAGGGGGTGGGCCGTGGCGCACACCGGCGCCCGGTAATGTCGTCGTACCCGCTACCCCGCACATAGGAGTCACACCGTGTCGCAGCGCACCCTCGTCCTTCTCAAGCCCGACGCCGTTCGTCGCGGCCTGGTCGGCGAGATCCTCGGCCGCATCGAGCGCAAGGCCGGCTGGAGCATCACCGCGTTGGAGCTGCGCACGCTCGAGCGGCAGGTCCTGGAGCAGCACTACGCCGAGCACGTGGGCCGGCCCTTCTACGAGCCGCTGATGGAGTTCATGGCGGCCGGTCCGTCCGTCGCCCTGGTGGTCGAGGGCGAGCGGGTGATCGAGGGCGTGCGCGCGCTGGCCGGCCCGACCGACCCGATCGCGGCGGCGCCCGGTTCGATCCGCGGCGACTTCGGCACCATCGTCCGGGAGAACCTGATCCACGCCTCCGACTCCGAGGAGTCGGCCGAGCGGGAGATCAAGATCTTCTTCCCCGGCCTGGCCTGATCCGCCCCGCCGTTCGCCCCGGATTCCCCGCTGACGCCCGATCAGCGCAATGGGTGGCCGGAATTTTCCCGGCCACCTCGCGGCATATGCCGGTCGTACGGGGGAACCAATTCCGCCGACACGGCGTCACCATTGCCGGGGGCCGCTGTGTGTTCTGACGACAATGGCGGCGGATCCCTGACCCCGCGCCCCGGCAGGCGCGACTAGGATGGAATCTCCGCTCCTCAGGCTTCGCGCACAGCGCCCCGCCGTGCTCACCCCCACACTGCTCCAGCTCGGGAAGGCCAGACGTACCCTCATGGCGAACAACATGTCGTTCATCGGCCGTGACATGGCTGTCGACCTCGGCACTGCCAACACGCTGGTGTACGTCAGGGGTCGCGGGATCGTCCTCAACGAGCCGTCCGTCGTCGCCATCAACACCAATACGGGCGGCATCCTCGCGGTCGGCTCCGAAGCGAAGAAGATGATCGGCCGGACCCCCGGCAACATCGTCGCGGTCCGTCCTCTCAAGGACGGGGTGATCGCCGACTTCGAGATCACCGAGCGCATGCTGCGCTACTTCATCCTCAAAATCCACAAGAGGCGCTACCTGGCCCGCCCGCGGGTCGTGGTCTGCGTTCCCTCCGGCATCACCGGCGTCGAGCGCCGCGCGGTCATCGAGGCCGCCACCCAGGCCGGCGCGCGCCAGGTGCACATCATCGAGGAGCCGATGGCGGCCGCGATCGGCGCCGGGCTCCCGGTCCACGAGGCGACCGGCAACATGGTCGTCGACATCGGCGGCGGCACCACCGAGGTCGCCGTCATCTCGCTCGGCGGCATCGTCACCGCGCAGTCCATCCGGGTGGCGGGCGACGAGCTGGACAACGCGATCATCCAGCACATCAAGAAGGAGTACAGCCTTCTGCTGGGCGAGCGCACCTCGGAATCGATCAAGCTCACCATCGGCTCGGCCTTCTCCGTCGACGACGAGGAGCACACCGAGATCCGCGGTCGCGACCTGGTCTCCGGCCTGCCCAAGACGGTGGTCATCTCCGCCGCCGAGGTGCGCAAGGCCATCGAGGAGCCGGTCAACGCCATCGTCGACGCGGTCAAGACGACCCTCGACAAGTGCCCGCCCGAGCTGTCCGGCGACATCATGGACCGCGGCATCGTCCTGGCCGGCGGCGGCGCGCTGCTGCGCGGTCTGGACGAGCGCCTGCGCGCCGAGACGGGCATGCCCATCCACATCGCCGAGAACCCGCTCGACTGCGTGGCGCTGGGCGCCGGCAAGTGCGTCGAGGAGTTCGAGGCCCTCCAGCAGGTCCTGGACGCGCAGCCGCGCAGGTGAGTTCGCACGATCCTTCGTACGGGCGAACTCCCGCCCGTACGCCGGATCGTTCTCCTCTCCGGCACGGCACACCGGGCCCACGGCCCACACGCTCTGACGAGGAAGGCACGGACTGGCCCCCGTGAGGGACACACGAGAGAGCCGGCTTCTGCTGGTGCTGCTGGTGGCGATCGCGTTCGCGCTGATCACCGTCGACATCCGCGGTGGTGAGGACTCACCGCTGGACGGCGCCCGGTCCGCCGCGTCCGCCGTCTTCGGCCCCGTGGAGAACGGGGTCGCGGCGGCCGTCGATCCGGTGGACAACGCCGTGGACGCGGTACGCGACTCGGGCGGCCGCAGCAGCCGGATCAGCGAACTGGAGCGGGAGAACGCCGAGCTGAAGCAGCAGCTCGGCAGCAAGGACGCCACGCGCGCCCGCGCCCGCGAACTCGACAAGCTGCTCAAGACCGCCGGGGCCGGCCAGTACCGCGTCAAGGGCGCACAGGTCATCGCCATAGGAGCCGCGCAGGGCTTCTCCTGGACGGTCACCATCGACGCCGGCGCCAACGACGGCATCGAGCGCGACATGACCGTCATCAACGGCGACGGGCTGGTCGGCCGGGTGACCACCGTCGGGCCGTCCACCTCCACCGTGCTGCTCGCCTGCGACCCGGACTTCACCGTCGGCACCCGATTGGAGAGGTCCTCCGAACTCGGCTTCGCCAGCGGCCAGGGCAATCGCCCCATGCAGGTGCAGCTGCTCAACGGCAAGGCACACGTGCGGAACGGCTACCGGCTGGTGACCTTCGGGTCGCAGGCCGGTAAGCCGTTCGTGCCCGGTGTCCCGGTGGGCACCGTGACCAAGGTCGAACGCGCGGGCGGCGGCCTCACCCGCACCGTCGAGGTCACCCCCTTCGTCGGCTTCACCAAGCTCGACATCGTCGGCGTCGTGATCCAGGGCCCGCGCAAGGACCCCCGCGACTCCGTGCTGCCCGCGGGCCCGAAGCCGATCCCGACGGTCACCGTCACGGTGACGCCGAGCGGCAACCCCTCCGGGTCCCCGCAGTCGCCCGACGGGCAGGAGGAGATCCGATGAAGCGCGTGCTGCTCTCCACCGGCCTGGTGGTCGCCGCCATGGTGATCCAGGTGTGCGTCCTGGCCCGGCTGCACCTGCCCGGCGCGGTGCCGGACCTGCTGCTCCTGGTCGTCCTCGGCCTCGCACTGACGTACGGCCATGTCGCCGGAGCCCTCATCGGGTTCGGCGCAGGCCTGCTCGCCGACCTCGCCCCGCCCGCCGACCACGCCGCCGGGCGCTACGCGCTCGTGCTGTGCGTCATCGGCTACGCCGCGGGCCTGGCCAAGCCCGACAGCGGCCAACTGCGCTCGGCCACCCGGCCGATGCTCGTGGTCGTCGGCGCGGCCATCGGCTCCACCGTGCTGTACGCCCTCGTCGGCGCCCTCGTCGGCGACACCGCGGCGCAGCATGTGGGCCTGGGCAAGCTGCTGTTCACCGCCGCCCTGTACGACCTGCTGCTCGCGCCGTTCACCGTGCCCTGGATCATGGGCCTGGCCCGGCGTCTGGACAACGACCCGCTGGCCGACGACGCCTCCGCGTCCGGCTTCGGCGCCCGCATCGGCGGGCAGCGCCCGAGCCTGCTCGGCAAGGTGGGCAGCGTCGCCAAGGGAGGGCGGCGGCTGTGAGCAACATCCCCGAGACCGGCCGCACGCCCCGCGTCACCATCCGGCTGGTGGTCCTCCAGATCCTCGTGCTGTCGCTGCTGTTCACCCTCGGCGGCCGCCTGTGGTTCCTCCAGATCCGCGACGGCGACGCGTACACCGCGCAGGCCAACAGCAACAACGTCCAGGAAGTCGTCACCCCCGCCGTGCGCGGGGCGATACTGGACGCCAAGGGCGTGCCCCTGGCCGACAACGAGACGCGCCTGGTGGTCTCCGCCAGCCGGACCGACCTGCTCAAGCAGAAGGACGACGGCAGGGCGGTACTGACCCGGCTGGCGTCCGTGCTGCACATGAAGCCGGACGAGGTCCGCATGAAGGTGCGGCTCTGCGACTCGCAGACCCCCAAGCCGTGCTGGAACGGTTCCCCGTACCAGCCCATCCCCATCACCGACGAGGCCACCACCCAGCAGGCGCTGCAGATCATGGAGCGCCGCGAGGACTTCCCCGGCATCACCGCGGAGCCCACCGCCGTGCGCCGCTACACCTCGCCGTTCGGGGCCAACGCCTCCCAGGTGCTCGGCTACCTCTCGCCCGTCACCGACGACGAGATCACCGACGCCGAGAAGGAGGGCCGGTCGCTGCTGCGGTCGGACCAGATCGGCCGTTCGGGCCTGGAGCGCACGTACGACACCCAGCTGCGCGGCACGGCCGGTGTCACCCGCTACGAGGTGGACAACCTCGGCCGGGTCATCGGCAAGGCCGGCGAGACCGCCGCCGTGCCCGGCAGCAACCTGGTCACCAGCATCGACGCCCACGTCCAGGCGGTCGCCGAGAAGGAACTGGACCAGGCGATGAAGGTCGCCCGCAAGACCTTCGACACCGTCACGGGCAGCTACTACAAGGCGGACTCCGGCGCTGTCGTCGTCATGGACGTGCACACCGGCCAGGTCATCGCCATGGCCAGCGCCCCGACCTACGACCCCAACGTGTGGGTCGGCGGCATCTCGGCGAAGGACTACGCCAAGCTCACCGGCAAGAAGTCCAACTTCCCGCTGCTGAACAGGGCCATACAGGGTCAGTCCGCCCCCGGTTCGACGTTCAAGGCGATCTCCACCTCCGCCGCGGTGAAGGCCGGCTACTCCATCGACGGGCACTACCCCTGCCCGTCGTCGATGACCATCGGCGGCCGCGTCTTCAACAACTTCGAGGGCGAGAGCGCCGGTGAGATCACCCTGGCGCACGCGCTGGAGATCTCCTGCGACACGGTCTTCTACCACCTGTCCTACGACCAGTGGCTCAAGGACGGCGGCACCAAGCCCAAGAAGCACCCCGCGGACTGGTTCTACAAGACCGCCAAGGCGTACGGCCTGGGCTCGGTCACCGGCATCGACCTGCCCTCCGAGGTCACCGGCCGCATCCCCGACCGGCAGTGGAAGCGCGACTACTACGAGGCCAACAAGACCTACTGGTGCAAGGTCGCCAAGAGCGACAAGCAGGACTACGCGAGCCAGATCGCGCGCGAGAACTGCGTCGACGGCTATGTGATGCGCGCCGGTGACTCGGTCAACTACGCCATCGGCCAGGGCGACACGCTCGTCACCCCGATCCAGATGGCCCGTGTCTACTCGGCCATCTCCAACGGCGGCAAGCTGTACCAGCCGACCATCGGCAAGGCGATCATCAGCGCCGACGGCAAGACGATCACCAGGATCAAACCGAAGGTCACCGGGCAGGCCCCGGCGAGCGCGAAGACCCTGAAGTACATCAACCAGGCCCTGGAAGGCGTCGTCACCAGCGGTACCGCGGCCTGGCGCTTCAACGGCTGGCCGCAGGACAAGATCACCCTGCACGCCAAGACCGGTACCGCGGAAGTCGCCGGCAAGCAGACCACCTCGTGGTTCACGACGTACTCCAAGGACTACGCGGTCATCATGACGATCTCCCAGGGTGGTACGGGTTCCGGTGGTTCCGGTCCGGCCGTCCGCGCCATCTACGAGGCCATGTACGGCGTCCAGAAGGACGGGTCGATCGACAACAAGAAGGCGCTGCTCCCGCACCCCGAGAGCGCGCTGCCCAAGATCACCGCGGACGGCACGATCCAGACCCGCAAGGCCTCCTACGACGTGCCCGCCCTCCCGTCCGCCCCGGGCGACGGCGTGTTCACCGCCGCCGCGCTGCCGCCGGACCGCACCGAGAGGTTCCTGCTGGGCAGGAGGTACGGGGCATGAGCACGAGCGGCTACACGATGCGGCGCTTCACCCCCGAGCGGGGCGCCCTCGGCAAGCTCATGGCGCGCGACTCGATAGTGCGCCGGATGGACTGGGTCCTGCTCGGCGCGGCGCTCGCGCTGTCGATGATCGGCGCCGCCCTGGTGTACTCGGCGACCCGCAACCGCACCGAGCTCACCCACGGCGACCCGCTCTACTTCCTGCTGCGGCACCTGCTCAACACCGCGATCGGCTTCGGCCTCGCGGCCGGCACGGTGGCGCTCGGCCACCGCCGGCTGCGCGGCGCGGTGCCGGTGCTGTACGCGATCTCGGTCCTGCTGGTGCTGGCCGTGCTGACCCCGGTCGGGTCGACGGTCAACGGCGCGCACGCCTGGATCGTGCTCGGTGGCGGCTTCTCCCTGCAGCCGTCCGAGTTCACCAAGCTCACCATCATCCTGAGCATGGCGATGATGCTCTCCGCCCGGGTGGACGCCGGCGACCGGCTCCACCCGGACCACCGCACCGTGGCCCAGGCCCTGGGCTTCGCCATACTGCCGATGGCCATCGTCATGCTGATGCCCGACCTCGGCTCGGTCATGGTCATGGCGGTCATCGTGCTCGGTGTGCTCCTCGCCTCCGGCGCCTCCAACCGCTGGGTGCTCGGCCTCATCACGGCGGGCGCCGGCGGCGCCGTCGCGGTGTGGCAGCTCGGCGTCCTGGACCAGTACCAGATCGACCGCTTCGCCGCCTTCGCCAACCCCGCCCTCGACCCGGCGGGCGTCGGCTACAACACCAACCAGGCGCGCATCGCGATCGGCTCGGGCGGACTGCTCGGCAAGGGCCTGTTCCACGGCAGCCAGACCACCGGCCAGTTCGTGCCGGAGCAGCAGACCGACTTCGTCTTCACGGTGGCGGGGGAGGAGCTCGGCTTCGTCGGCGCGATGCTCATCATCGTCCTGCTCGGCGTCGTCCTCTGGCGGGCCTGCAAGATCGCGCGCAATGCGACCGACCTGTACGGCACGATCATCGCCGCCGGCATCGTGGCCTGGTTCGCCTTCCAGGCCTTCGAGAACATCGGCATGACGCTCGGCATCATGCCGGTCGCCGGCCTGCCGCTGCCCTTCGTCTCGTACGGCGGATCCTCGATGTTCGCGATCTGGGTCGCGGTCGGGCTTCTCCAGGCAGTGAAGATGCAGCGCCCGATGTCCGCCTGAACGAGTCCATTGGGTGAACGCACCATTGCGGCGCACCCAACCCCCGATTACGGTCCAGGCATGGGAAAGCGTGTCGCGGAGACCGAGCGCAAGTACGAGGCCGCCGGGCGGAGCAGGGAGCCCGATCTGGACGGACTGCCGGATGTGGCGTCCGTCCGGGTCATGGAACCGGCCGAGCTCGACGCGATCTACTACGACACCCCCGACCTGCGCCTGGCGACCCGGCGCGTCACCCTGCGGCGGCGCAGCGGGGGCGACGACGCGGGCTGGCACCTGAAACTGCCCACGACCCTCGCCGACACGCGCACCGAGGTCCACGCGCCGCTCGGCAAGCAGGGACGCAAGGGCGGCCCGCGCGTCCCCGCGGCCCTCGCCGACGAGATCGCCGTCGTCGTCCGCGGCCGGGAACTCGTCCCCGTCGTGCGGCTGCGCACCGCCCGCGAGCGGGTCCGGCTGCTGGACGCCCACGGCGACGCGCTGCTGGAGATCGCCCGCGACCACGTCACCGCCGCCGTCCTCGACAGCGGCGGGCACCCCACCTCGGAGACCAGCTGGGACGAGGTGGAGGCCGAACTCGTCCACGGCGGCAGGGCCCTGCTCGACGCCCTGGAGAAACGCCTCGCCAAGGCCGGGCTGCGGCGCTCCGACAGCCCCTCCAAACTCGCCCGCGCCCTCGGCGACCGCCTGGAGGCGGCCCACCGGCCGTCCGCGCCGCCCGCGTCCGTCGTCACCGCCGGCGACGTGGCGATGACCTACGTCCACCAGCAGGTCGACGCCATCGCCGCCTGGGACCCCGCCGTCCGCCGCGACGAGGCGGACGCCGTCCACCAGATGCGGGTCTCCACCCGGCGGCTGCGCAGCGCCCTGAAGAGCTTCCGCCGTGAACTCGACCGCGGGGCCACCGACCCGATCGGCGACGAACTGAAGTGGCTGGCCGGGGTCCTCGGCCTGGAGCGCGACCGCGAGGTGCTCGCGGAACGCCTGCGGGACCGCCTCGACGACCTGCCCGGCGACCTCGTCGCCGACGACCTGACCGAACGGGTCGGAGGCGACGCCCCCGTCCACGAGGGCGCCCGCGCGGAACTCCTGCGGGAACTCGGCGGGCCGCGCTACTTCCGGCTGCTCGACACGCTCGAGTCCCTGCTCGCCGCCCCGCCGTACCTCGACCGCGCCAAGGCACCGGCGGCCGAGGCCACCGCGAAGGCCGTCAGCCGGGACCACGGCCGCCTGCGCGAGCGCGTCGAGCCCGCACTCGCCATGGAGCGGGGCCACGAGCGCGACCTCGCCCTCCACGAGGCCCGCAAGGCCGCCAAGCGCGCCCGCTACAGCAGCGAGGCCGCCCAGGCCGCCCCCGGCCTGCGCAAGCCCGCCAAGAAGCACACCAAGCGCATGAAGTCCGTGCAGCAGCTCCTGGGCGAGCACCAGGACAGCGTCATCTGCCGTGACGCCGTCGTCCGCCTCGCCGACGACGCCCGCACGGCCGGCGAGGACACCTTCCCCTACGGTGTGATGTTCCAGCTCGAACGCGACCTCGCCGACACGGCGGAGGACGCACTGCCCAAGGCCTGGAAGAAGGCCGACCGCGGCAGCCTCGCGGGGTGAGTCGCCCCTCCGGCGGCCCCTCCCGGGCCGGTGGAGGGGATGCGTGGACGGCCGGGGAGCCGACCGTGACGCGTTACGCTGAATGGTCACCACCCTGCCAGCTCACGAAAGACACCTCTCATGCCTGTCGAGTCGGTCTTCCCTCGCCTGGAAGCGCTTCTCCCCCACGTTCAGAAGCCCATCCAGTACGTCGGCGGAGAGCTGAACTCCACCGTGAAGGACTGGGACTCCTGTGACGTCCGCTGGTCTTTGATGTACCCGGACGCCTACGAGGTCGGGCTCCCCAACCAGGGCGTCATGATCCTTTACGAGGTGCTCAACGAGCGCGAGGGCGTGCTGGCCGAGCGCACCTACAGCGTCTGGCCGGACCTGGAGGCGCTGATGCGGGAGCACGGCGTCCCGCAGTTCACCGTGGACGCCCACCGTCCGGTGAAGGCCTTCGACGTGCTCGGCCTCAGTTTCTCCACGGAGCTCGGCTACACGAACATGCTCACCGCCCTGGACCTCGCGGGCATCCCGCTGGAGGCCCGGGACCGCACCGAGGACGACCCGGTCGTCCTCGCCGGCGGCCACGCGGCGTTCAACCCCGAGCCGATCGCCGACTTCCTGGACGCGGCCGTGATCGGCGACGGCGAGCAGGCCGTGCTGGAGATCACCGACGTCATCCGGGCCTGGAAGGCCGAGGGCCGCCCCGGCGGCCGCGACGAACTGCTCTTCCGGCTGGCCCGCACCGGCGGGGTGTACGTGCCGAAGTTCTACGACGTGGAGTACCTGGCCGACGGCCGGATCGCCCGCATGGTGCCCAACCGCTCCGGTGTGCCGTGGCGCGTGTCCAAGCACACGGTCATGGACCTCGACGAGTGGCCGTACCCCAAGCAGCCGCTGGTCCCGCTCGCCGAGACGGTGCACGAGCGCATGTCCGTGGAGATCTTCCGCGGCTGCACCCGCGGCTGCCGCTTCTGCCAGGCCGGCATGATCACCCGCCCGGTGCGCGAGCGCAGCATCACCGGCATCGGCGAGATGGTCGAAAAGGGCCTGAAGGCGACCGGCTTCGAGGAGGTCGGCCTGCTGTCGCTGTCCTCCGCGGACCACACCGAGATCGCCGACGTCGCCAAGGGCCTCGCCGACCGGTACGAGGAGGACAAGATCGGCCTGTCCCTTCCCTCCACCCGCGTCGACGCCTTCAACATCGACCTGGCCAACGAACTCACCCGCAACGGGCGCCGCTCCGGCCTCACCTTCGCCCCCGAGGGCGGCTCCGAGCGCATCCGCAAGGTCATCAACAAGATGGTCTCGGAGGAGGACCTGATCCGCACCGTCGCCACCGCCTACGGCAACGGCTGGCGCCAGGTGAAGCTGTACTTCATGTGCGGTCTGCCCACCGAGACCGACGAGGACGTCCTGCAGATCGCCGACATGGCGAAGAACGTCATCCAGAAGGGCCGCGAGGTCACCGGCCAGAACGACATCCGCTGCACGGTCTCCATCGGCGGGTTCGTGCCCAAGCCGCACACCCCGTTCCAGTGGGCCCCGCAGCTCGGCGTCGAGGAGACCGACGCCCGCCTGGAGAAGCTCCGCGACTCCATCCGCGGCGACCGCAAGTACAGCCGCAACATCGGCTTCCGCTACCACGACGGCAAGCCCGGCATCATCGAGGGACTGCTCTCCCGCGGCGACCGCCGCGTGGGCGCCGTCATCCGCGCCGTCTACGAGGACGGCGGCCGCTTCGACGGCTGGCGCGAGCACTTCAGTTACGACCGCTGGGTCCGCATGTGCGAGAAGGCGCTCCCGGAGCAGGGCGTCGACCTCGACTGGTACACCACCCGCGAGCGCACCTACGAGGAGGTCCTGCCGTGGGACCACCTGGACTCCGGCCTGGACAAGGACTGGCTCTGGGAGGACTGGCAGGACGCCCTCGACGAGACCGAGGTCGACGACTGCCGCTGGACGCCGTGCTTCGACTGCGGGGTGTGCCCGCAGATGGACACCCACATCCAGATCGGCCCGACCGGCAAGAAGCTGCTGCCGCTGACGGTCGTCAAGTAGCGCGCCCGCCCCGGCACCCGGGAGCACGCCCACGGGCCCGGGACACGGCAACCGCCGTGTCCCGGGCCCGTGGCCGTCCGGGCCACCTCAGTCCCGCGCGGTGCGGCGGTCGAAGACGACGTCGCGGGCGTGGTCGAGGGCGGTGGCGACCGCGCCGAGGAGGACGGCGTCCTCACCGAGGGAGCTGGGGGAGATGCGCGGGCGCAGCGGGGTGAGGCCGCGCAGTGACTCGCGCAGGGTGCTCAGGAGGAGGTCGGCGCTGTGGCCGACCCCGCCGCCGAGGACGATGAGGTCGGGGTCGAGGACGGCGGCGACGGCGGCGACGGTGTGGGCGAGCCGCTCGCCCTCCTGACGGACGGCGGCGACGGCCGCGGCGTCCCCGGCGCGGGCGGCGTCGAAGACCTTCTTGGCGGTGAGCGGGCCGGTCATGCCGAGCGCGCGGGCGGTGCGGACGACGGCGTCGCCGGAGACGGCGTCCTCCAGGGTGTCCGGTTTCTGCCGGCCGGGCCAGGGCAGGAAGCCGATCTCGCCGGCGGCGCCGTGGGCGCCGGTGAACAGCCGGCCGTCGGCGACGACGCCCATGCCGAGGCCGGTGCCGATCATCACGTAGACGAAGAGCCGGCTGCCCGCGCCGGCGCCGAAGGTGTACTCGCCCAGCGCGGCGAGGTTGGCGTCGTTGTGCACCGACAGGGGGACGCCCAGTTCCTCGCGCATCCGGTCGAAGAGGCCCGCGCGGCCCCAGCCGGGCAGGTGCATGGCGTAGCGGACGCGGCGCTGCTCGGGGTCGTAGACACCGGGGGTGGCGACCACGGCGTGGGCGACATCGGCGGGGGCGACGCCGGAGTCGGCCACGACGCCCCGCGCCGTGGCGACGACGAGCTCGGCCATGGCGGCGGAACTGCGGGCGCGGTTGCGCGCGTCGGCGCGGGCGACGACGGTGCCGTCGAGGTCGCAGAGCGCGACGCGCAGCCAGGCGCGGCCGATGTCGATGCCGAGGGCGTGGCCGGCGGCGGGGTCGGGTTCGTAGAGGACGGCGACGCGGCCGCGTTCGGGGACGTGCCGGCCGGCCTCGCGGACCAGTCCGTGCTGTTCCAGCGAGGCCAGGGCGCTGGAGACGGTCGGCTTGGACAGCCCTGTCCCGCGGGCGAGTTGGGCGCGGGAGGCGGGGCCCTCGCTGCGCAGCCGGTCGAGCAGCAGCCGTTCGTTGGTGCTGCGCAGGCGCTGCTGGTTCCAGGGCTCGGGGCCCCTGTCGCTGCCGCTCATCGGACCATTCTCATGCACCTCGGCCGGACCCCTTGACGCCATAAGTAAAGGTACTTAACTTAATCACGCCCCGGCGCCCAGGCGATGACCCGACGTCCCCCCGCTCTCCAGCCCACGGAGGCCCGCATGGCCGGCAGTGCACCCCCCGCAGGAGGCTTCGTCCGACGCATCGGCCTGTTCCAGGCCACCGCCATCAACATGAGCCAGATGTGCGGCATCGGCCCGTTCGTGACCATCCCGCTCATGGTGGCCGCCTTCGGCGGTCCGCAGGCCGTCATCGGCTTCGTCGCCGGTGCGGTGCTCGCCCTCGCCGACGGCCTGGTCTGGGCCGAACTCGGCGCCTCCATGCCGGGTTCCGGCGGGAGTTACGTGTATCTGCGGCAGGCGTTCCAGTACCGCTCGGGCAAGCTGATGCCGTTCCTGTTCGTGTGGACGGCGATGCTCTTCATCCCGCTGATCATGTCCACCGGGGTCGTCGGCTTCGTCCAGTACCTGGGCTACCTGGCCCCGGACATGGGCAGGACCACGGGCGACGTCGTCGGGCTCGTGCTGATCGCGGTCGTGGTCCTGCTGCTGTGGCGCGGCATCGAGTACATCGCCCGGCTCACCGCCGTCATGTGGTGCCTGATGATCGCCTCGGTGCTGCTGGTCATCGTCGCCGCGTTCACGCACTTCGACGCCCACCAGGCGTTCACCTACCCCGCCCACGCCTTCGAGCTGACGAGCAGTCACTTCTGGACCGGCTTCGCGGCGGGCCTGACCATCGGCATCTACGACTACCTCGGCTACAACACCACCGCGTACATGGGCGCCGAGGTCAAGGACCCCGGCCGCACCCTGCCGCGCTCCATCGTCTTCTCGATCCTCGGCATCATGGCGATCTACCTGCTGCTGCAGATCGGCACCCTCGGGGTCGTCGACTGGCACCGCATGACCGATCCCGGCGACATCGCCTC
Source organism: Streptomyces sp. NPDC002574 (assembly GCF_042889545.1). Taxonomy (NCBI): domain Bacteria; kingdom Bacillati; phylum Actinomycetota; class Actinomycetes; order Kitasatosporales; family Streptomycetaceae; genus Streptomyces; species Streptomyces sp. NPDC002574. The sequence continues at coordinate 402,967 of NZ_JBIARB010000001.1, read as the reverse complement.
CTCGTCCGTGGCCTCCGCGGTCCTGGAGCAGACGTGGGGCAAGGGTGCCGCCCAGGTGGTCACCGTGCTCATCCTGATCACCGCCTTCGCGTCGGTCTTCGCCGGGCTCCTCGGGGGCTCGCGGGTGCCCTACGACGCCGCGCGCGAGCGGGTCTTCTTCCGGCCCTACGGCAAGCTGCACGCCAAGCACCGCTTCCCGGTGCTGGGGCTGGCCACGATGGGCGTCATCACCGGCATCGGCTTCCTCATCGGCCGCCACACCGACCTGGCCACTCTGATCCAGCTCCTGACCGCGGTCATGGTGATCGTCCAGGCACTCGCCCAGGTGCTCGCCGTCACCGTGCTCCGCCGCCGCCAGCCGGGGCTGCGCCGGCCCTACCGGATGTGGCTGTACCCGCTCCCGGGGCTGGTCGCGCTCGTCGGCTGGCTCGTCATCTACGGGTACGCCGACACCAATTCCCCCGGCCGCCACCCGATCGAATGGTCGCTGGCGTGGGTCGCCCTGGGCTGCGTCGCCTTCGTGGGCTGGGCGGCGTACGAGAAGGTCTGGCCCTTCGGGCCGAAGGAGATCTCCGAGGAGTACCTGGAGGGCGCCGACCCGGACGCGGAGACGACGGCCGTCACCGCGTGAGGCGGATCACGGGCCGGCCCCGGCGGTGTGCCGGGGCCGGCCCGCGCCGTGTGCCCGCTCTCACACGCGGATGCCGCCGTCGACACGCAGAACGGCGCCGGTGACGAAGGAGGCGCGGTCGCTGAGCAGCCAGGCGGCGGCCTCGGCGATCTCCGCGGGCTCGGCGGCGCGGCGGAGCGGGGTCATGGCGCCCAGCCGCTCGACCACGCCGGGGGAGTCGTGCTCCCACTCGCGGATCATCTCGGTCAGCGTGGTGCCGGGGGCGACGGCGTTGACACGGATGCCCTCGGGTCCGTACGTCACGGCGGCGGACTCGGTGAGGCTGTTGACCGCGCGCTTCAGCGCGCCGTAGACGGGCAGCTCCGGATTGGCGCCCCAGCTGCCGACGCTGGAGTTGTTGACGATGGCGCCGGTGCCCGCGGTGGCCCGGATCGCGGCGACCTCGGCCGCCATGGCCAGCCAGGTGCCGCGCAGGTTCACCGCGTAGACGCGGTCGAAGTCCTCCTCGGCCACCCGGTCCATCGGGCCGGGCGGCACGATGGTGGCGGCGTTGTTGAAGGCGGCGTCCAGACGGCCGTGGAGATCCACGACACGGTCGACGGCGGCGCGCACGCTCGCGGCGTCGGCCAGGTCGCACACGACGTGGTCGGCGGTGCCGCCCGCCGCGCGGATCTCCTCGGTCACCGTCTTGAGCTGGGTCTCCGTGCGGGCCGCGAGCACCACCGCGGCCCCCTCGCGGGCGAACAGCCGAGCCGCGGCGGCGCCGATGCCCCGTCCGGCGCCGGTGACGAAGGCGACCTTGCCGGCCAGCAGGCCCTGCCCGGTCGCGGAGGTGGAGGTGAGGGTCGTTGTCGTCTCGTTCATACCGGCGAGCCTGCGGCCGGCCGAGCGGCCCATCCAGGCACGGGCGGTACCTGGCTGGTCGGGGCGCACCCGCGCACACTGGAGGGGTGGACAGACGAGAACTGGGGGACTTCCTGCGCAGCCGCCGCGAGCGGATCAGCCCCGCGGACGTGGGCCTGCCCGCCGGCACGCGCCGCCGCACACCGGGGCTGCGCCGCGAGGAGGCGGCGCAACTGGCCTTCATCTCGACGGAGTACTACACCCGGCTGGAACAGGCCCGGGCCCCGCGCCCGTCGCGCGAGGTGCTGGCCGGGCTGACCCGCGCCCTGCGTCTGTCCGACGCCGAGCGCGACCACCTCCACCACCTCGCCCTCGGCGCCCCCGCGGCGCCTCCCGCCGGGCCCCCGCGGGAGGTGCGGCAGAGCATCCTCGACCTGCTGGACCGGCTCCCGAACGCCGCCGCGCTCGTGATGTCCGCGATGTACGAGGTGATCGCCTGGAACGACCTCGCGGCCGCGCTCCTGGAGGACTTCTCCGCCCTGCCGCGGCGCGACCGCAACCTGGTGCGCCGCCTGTTCCTCGGGGCGGGGGGCCGCCGGCTGTACGGGCTGTCGGACGTGGAGGCCTTCGCCCGCTTCTCCACCCGCAGGCTGCGGGCCGCCGCCGCCCGCTACCCCGACGATCCCGAGGTGTCCGAGCTGGTGGCCGAACTCCTCGCCGGCAGCGACGAGTTCACCCGGCTGTGGGAGTCCCACGACGTGACCGGCGAGCTGAACCTGCGCAAGACGCTGCGCCACCCGCTGGTCGGCACGGTCACCGTCAACTGCGACGTGCTGGATCTCTCCGACCGCGACCAGCACGTCGTCATCTACACCGCCGACCCCGGATCGCCGGCCGAGGAGGCCCTGCGTCTTCTGTCGGTCGTCGGGACCCAGCGAATGGACGTGCCCGGCTGAGCCGTCGGCCCGGAGGTGACGCAGACTGGGGCCGTGCCGCCCTCACTCGTGCGTCCCACCACCGCCGTCCACGCGTCCTACGTCGCCGCGATGGAGGAGTTCAGGGCCGAGGGACGCGGCGCCCGGGGCGAGATCTCGGCGATCGGGAACGCGCTGCGCGAGTACGGCGACCGCTGGCGGGACCCGGCGGTCTTCGCCGAGCACGTGGCGGACGTGCGGGGCCCGACCCGCGACCCGGTCGACCTGTGCGTGACGTACTGGTACGTGGACGGCGACGCCTTCCTCGGCCGGCTCTCCGTCCGCCCGCAACTGACCCCGCCCTGGGGTGAACTGCTCGGACACGTCGGCTACGACGTCCGGCCGTCCGCCCGGCGCAGGGGGCACGCGACCGCCATGCTCCGCGCCGCCCTGCCGCTGGTCCGCCAACTCGGCCTCGATCCAGCCCTGGTCACCTGCGACGCCGGCAACGTGGCCTCGCGGAGGGTCATCGAGGCCAACGGTGGGGTCCTGGAGGGCGCCACCGGGGGCAAGATGCGTTTCCTGGTGTGACGCGGGCGATCCCCGGGCGCCGTTCGGCGGCGCGCGTGGTGCCCGTCGGGCGCATGGTGCGGGGTGGGCATCCGACGGCACATGGGGTACGGGACGGTGTCCGGGGCCCGTGGTGCGCCGTGCGGATTCGGAAGTCCGGAACCCCCAGTAACCTGGAAGACGACAAGCAGCCCCACTCGGGGCGACCAGACGCACGAGGGACTGAACGACACTGGGCAAGCGACAGCCCGAAGGCCCGCCGCCCGCACCCGCGGTGCAGCGCATCCGACTGCGCTACACCAAGCGCGGCCGCCTCCGGTTCACCAGCCACCGCGACTTCCAGCGCGCATTCGAGCGGGCGCTGCGGCGTGCCGAGGTGCCCATGGCGTACTCGGCCGGTTTCACCCCGCACCCCAAGGTCTCCTACGCGAACGCCGCACCCACCGGCGTCGGCAGCGAGGCCGAGTACTTGGAGATCGCGCTCGCCGAGGCCCGTGAGCCGGAGAAACTGCGCCTGCTGCTGGACGAGTCGCTTCCGGGCGGTCTCGACGTCGTCGACGCCGTGGAGGCCCGCACCTCGGGTCTCGCCGAGCGGCTGGAGGCGTCGGTGTGGCAGCTGCGGCTGGACGGTGTGGAGCGGGCCGACGCCGAACGCGCGGCGGCCGCGTTCCTCGCCGCCGGGACCGTCGAGGTCCAGCGGATGACGAAGAACGGCGTGCGCAGTTTCGACGCGCGCGGCGCCGTGATCCGGCTCGAAGTGGTGGACCCGCAGGTAGCCGGGGCCCATGACGGCGCCTTCGAACAGGGTGCCGATAGGCCTGGGCCAGCACCTTGTGCGATACTGCGGCTGGTTGTTCGGCATTTGACACCTGCCGTGCGACCCGACGACGTCCTGTCCGGCCTCCGTGCGGTGGCCGACCTCGCGCCGCCGGTCCCCGCAGCGGTGACCAGGCTGGCGCAGGGGCCGCTCGACGAGGAGACCGGCACGGTGACCGATCCGCTCGCGCCTGACCGCGATGCCGCGACGGTACCGGAAGGCTCAGCGTAGGACTGCCGTCGTTTGTGCCGCCGAGGCGTTCGGGGTGACCCGGAACCGGCAGTACGCATCAGACGAGACTTTCGTCGGCCCGTCAGGGCGGTGCCGACGAGCGATACGACAGCTCCCGTGTGGCGCCCGCGCCCCCGGGCGGCGGCACCGCGAAGACGCGGGCCGCCGTGGACCGGATCAGGGCGCGGCGCCCGGGAGCGTGACGGGAGAAATGCCCGCATGCTCGAGAACAACGAGCCGAACGAGGCGCCCGAGAACGGCGCCCCTGGAACTGCCACCGGTGGCACCGGTGGCACCGAGAGCGAGGCGACGGCCGCTCCGCGCCGCCGGCGCCGCGCGGCCTCACGGCCCGCGGGTCCGCCCGCCGGCGCCGTGAACGCCCCCGAGGCGGCCGACGCGCCCGCCGGGACTCCGGCCATACCGGCCGAGGCGCCCGCCGACGCGGAGGCCGCACCCCCGCGCACCCGCCGCCGGGCCACCCGCAAGGCCGTGGCGCCGGAGATCCGGCCGGAAGAGACCGCGTCCGGCGACGCGACACCGGGAGACGCGGCGGAGGCCGCCCCGGCTCCGGCCCGCCGTCGCGCCACGCGCAAGACGGCCGCACCGGCGCAGACCGCCGAGGTACCGGAGGACATCGCGTCCCCGCAGACCGTGCCGGTGGAAGGCACGCCCGCTGCGGAGCAGGCCGAGCCGTCCGCCGCCCCGCCCCGTGCGCGGCGTCGTGCGACCCGGAAGGTGGCCAGCCCCGAGCCGGTCGCGACCGAGGCGCCGGCCGAGGCCGCCGACACGCAGGCCAAGGAACTTCAGGCGGACCTGCCGCTGCACGCGGAGACCGCGCCCGCTGCGGAGCAGGCCGAGCCGTCCGCCGCCCCGGCGCGCACGCGGCGTCGTGCGACCCGGAAGGTGGCCAGCCCCGAGCCGGCCGCGGACGCGTCCCCGGCTCCCGCCGAGATCGCGGCCGCCGCGGACGCGCCCGCCAAGGCGCTGCAGGAGCCGGCCGGCAGCCGGCGCGGCCGGGCCGAGAAGGCGGAGCGGACCCAGGAGGCGGAGCAGCCCAAGGCGCGCCGCAGCCGCAAGCGTGCCGCTCCGGCCGCGTCGTTCCTCGCGGCCGACGACGGCTCGCGCCGCCTCAAGCCGGGCGCGCTCGCGCCGCGTGAGGAGGAGGCGGCCACCGCGCAGGCGGAGGCCCCCGAGGCTCCCGCCCCCGCGGCCGCCGTCCCGCAGCGGCGCACCTACACGGCGAAGGCCATCCAGGACGGTTCGGGCTGGGCCGTCGAGGTCGAGGACGCCTACGAGATCCGCGGCTACGGCGACACCGTCGAGGCGGCGCGCGTCAAGGCCGTCGAGGCCGTGGCGGAGGCCTTCGGCGTGCCCGCGGGCAGCGTGGTCGTCGAGGTCCAGGGCGAGGTGCGTGCCGCCGAGCGGCCCGCGGCCGTGGAGCCCGTGGCCGAGGAGGCCGCCGTCGAGGAGGAGCCCGCGCCGACGCGGGGCCGCCGTCGCGCGACCCGCCCCCCGATGGCGGTGTTCCAGGCGCCGGTGTTCCAGGCGCCCGGTGTCGCGCCGGTGGATCGGCCGCAGGCCGAGCAGCCCGCCGAGCCCGAGAGCGACTCCGTCGAGCACGACGCCGACGGGCACGACGCCGACGAGTACCCCGTCGCCGAGAGCGCCGGCCGTCGTCGCCGTCGTCGCCGCCGCGGCGAGCCCGCCGAGGCGGTCGTGACCGAGGCCGCCGACACGCACCGCGGTGAGATCACCGACGAGCATGCCGACGAGCACGACGACGACCACGAGCACGACGACGCCGACACCGAGACCGACGAGCACGAGGCGGACGACGACCACGAGGGCGACCGTCCGTCGCGCCGCCGTCGTCGCGGTGGCCGCCGTCGCCGTCGCGGCGAGATCGCCGAGGGCGACGAGGCCGCCGCCGGCGAGGAGGACGAGGCCGACGAGGACGCCGAGGACGACGAGGACCAGGCCGGCGACAGCACGAGCAGCCGCCGTCGCCGCCGCCGTCGCCGTCGCGGCGGTGACGGCCCGGGCGAGGAGACCCTGGGCGAGGACGCGCCCGAGCGCACGGTCGTGAAGATCCGTGAGCCCCGCAAGGCCGCCGAGCCGGTCGACGAGGTGCAGTCCATCAAGGGCTCCACGCGTCTGGAGGCCAAGAAGCAGCGCCGCCGGGAGGGCCGCGAGCAGGGCCGTCGCCGGGTGCCGATCATCACGGAGGCCGAGTTCCTGGCCCGCCGCGAGGCGGTCGAGCGCGTCATGGTCGTGCGCGAGAACGGCGACCGGACGCAGATCGGCGTCCTGGAGGACGGCGTGCTCGTCGAGCACTACGTCAACAAGGAGCAGGCCACCTCCTACGTCGGCAACGTCTACCTGGGCAAGGTCCAGAACGTGCTGCCGTCCATGGAGGCCGCGTTCGTGGACATCGGCAAGGGCCGCAACGCGGTGCTGTACGCCGGTGAGGTCAACTTCGAGGCGCTGGGCATGGCGGGCGGCCCGCGCCGCATCGAGGCGGCCCTGAAGTCCGGCCAGCCGGTCCTGGTGCAGGTCACCAAGGACCCGATCGGCCACAAGGGTGCCCGCCTGACCAGTCAGGTCTCGCTGCCCGGCCGCTACCTGGTCTACGTGCCCGAGGGCTCGATGACCGGCATCAGCCGCAAGCTGCCCGACACCGAGCGCGCCCGGCTGAAGCAGATCCTCAAGAAGATCGTCCCCGAGGACGCGGGCGTCATCGTGCGCACCGCCGCCGAGGGCGCGAGCGAGGACGAGCTGCGCCGTGACGTCGAGCGGCTGCAGTCGCAGTGGGAGGACATCCAGAAGCGGGCCAAGACCGGCAACGCGCCGTCGCTGCTGTACGGCGAGCCGGACATGACCGTCCGGGTCGTCCGCGACATCTTCAACGAGGACTTCACCAAGGTCATCGTCAGCGGCGACACCGCGTGGGAGACCGTCCACGACTACGTCACCAACGTCGCGCCGGACCTCGGCGACCGGCTGAGCCGCTGGAGCTCCGAGGTCGACGTCTTCGCCACGTACCGGATCGACGAGCAGCTGCTGAAGGCGCTGGACCGCAAGGTCTGGCTGCCGAGCGGCGGTTCGCTGGTGATCGACCGGACCGAGGCGATGGTCGTCATCGACGTCAACACCGGCAAGTTCACCGGCCAGGGCGGCAACCTGGAGGAGACGGTCACCAGGAACAACCTGGAGGCGGCCGAGGAGATCGTGCGTCAGCTGCGGCTGCGCGACCTGGGCGGCATCATCGTGATCGACTTCATCGACATGGTGCTGGAGTCCAACCGCGACCTGGTCATGCGCCGTCTGCTGGAGTGCCTGGGCCGGGACCGGACCAAGCACCAGGTGGCCGAGGTCACTTCGCTGGGCCTGGTGCAGATGACCCGCAAGCGGGTCGGCCAGGGTCTGCTGGAGTCGTTCTCCGAGACCTGCGTGCACTGCAACGGACGCGGCGTCATCGTCCACATGGACCAGGCCACGGCGGTCGGCGGCGGCGGCAAGCGCAAGCGCCGTCGCGGCGGCGGCGAGGAGCCGGCGGCCGCGGAGGCGGGCGGCGTCACCGAGGTCGAGGCAGACGAGACCGAGGAGCTCCCCGAGTTGGAGCCGGTCGCGGTCACCGAGGCCGATCTGGTGCCCGCGATGGGCGCGGACGACGAGTGGTTCAGCAGCCCGGCCGAGGCCGAGGCGGCGGCCGGCCGGCGTTCCCGTCGGCGCGCGTCGCGGCGGGTCACCGCCCCGGTGAGCTCGCCCGACGCCACGGCGGAGGTCGTCACGGTCGTCCCGGCCGTGATCCAGGCCACCGAGCCGCAGGCGGCGGAGGCCGCAGCGGTCGTCGAGCCGGTCCAGGAAGCCGTCCCGGAGGCGGCACCCCCGGCCCGTACCCGGCGTCGTGCGACCCGCAAGGTCAGCGCGCCCAGCGCCCCGGCCGGCGAGGCCGAGACGGTGGTCGTCCCGGCCGCTGCGGAGCCGGTCGCCGAGCAGGCCCCGGCCGCCGAGCCGGAGCCCGTCGTGGAGACCGCCGAGGTCGCGCCGCCCGCGCCGCGCCGCCGTGCCACGCGCAAGGTGTCCGCCCCCTCCGGCCCGCCCAGCGCCGACGCCGAGGCCGCTGTGGTGGTCATCCCGGCCGGCGACGCGCAGCCGGCGGACGTGACCGCGGAACCGGTCGAGGACGCCGAGGCCGAGGCGGAGCCCAAGAAGCGGGCCCCGCGCAAGACCGCGGCCAAGAAGGCCCCGGCGAAGAAGGCCGCCGCGAAGAAGACGGTCGCGAAGAAGACCGCGGCCAAGAAGACGGCGACGAAGAAGTCCGCCGCCAAGGCCACGGCCGAGGCGCCCACCGAGGCGTCCTGACCCAGGGTCACCGCACGCGGGCCGTCTCCCTACCGGGGGGCGGCCCGCGGCGCGTCTCCCGCCGCGCGCATCCCGGTTTGACCCCATCGGAGGCGCCCCGTAACCTTGACCTTCGGCGTTTTAGCGCCCATTCCTGAGCACCTCCCTTCCGGCTCCGGCCGGGAGAGGCCCCCCGAGCTCCGCAGGGACGGCTGGCGTCAGGAGTGACGATCCGAGCGAGAGAGTGAGTTCCGCGTGTACGCAATCGTGCGCAGCGGTGGCCGCCAGCACAAGGTGGCCGTCGGCGACATCGTTGAGGTTGACAAGATTTCCACGGGCAAGGTGGGCGACGCGGTCGAGCTCTCGACCCTGCTCGTGGTCGACGGCGAAGCCGTCACCAGCGACCCGTGGGTGCTGGCCGGGATCAAGGTCCAGGCCGAGATCGTCGACCACCACAAGGGCCAGAAGATCGACATCCTGCGGTACAAGAACAAGACCGGCTACCGCCGTCGTCAGGGTCACCGCCAGCAGTACACGGCGCTGAAGATCACCGGCATCCCCGCCGCTGCGAAGTAAGGGACTGAAGAGAGATGGCACACAAGAAGGGCGCATCGTCCACTCGGAACGGTCGCGACTCCAATGCCCAGCGGCTCGGCGTCAAGCGCTTCGGCGGCCAGGTCGTGAACGCCGGTGAGATCATCATCCGCCAGCGCGGCACCCACTTCCACCCCGGCGCGGGCGTCGGCCGTGGCAAGGACGACACGCTGTTCGCCCTCGCCGCCGGTGCGGTCGAGTTCGGCACCAGCCGTGGTCGCAAGGTCGTGAACGTCGTTCCGGTCGCCTGAGCGATCGCACGCGTACGACATCACCGAGGGCGGACGCTGCTTCCCGGGCGGGAAGCAGGTCCGCCCTCGGCGCGTTGCACCACAGGTATCAGCACATAACAGCACGTTGAGGAGGAAGACGGCATGACAACCTTCGTGGACCGCGTCGAGCTGCACGTCGCCGCGGGTAACGGGGGCCATGGCTGCGCCTCCGTGCACCGGGAGAAATTCAAACCGCTGGGTGGCCCCGACGGTGGCAACGGCGGGCGGGGCGGTGACGTGATGCTGGTCGTCGACCAGGCGGTCACCACGCTCATCGACTACCACCACAGCCCCCACCGCAAGGCGACCAACGGCAAGCCCGGCGAGGGCGGCAACCGCTCCGGCAAGGACGGCACGGACATGGTCCTGCCGGTGCCGAACGGCACCGTCGTCCTGGACAAGCAGGGCAATGTGCTCGCCGACCTCGTCGGCCACGGCACCACCTTCATCGCCGGCCAGGGCGGCCGCGGCGGCCTCGGCAACGCGGCGCTGGCCTCCGCCCGCCGCAAGGCGCCCGGCTTCGCGCTGCTCGGCGAGCCGGGCAAGGACCAGGACATCATCCTGGAGCTCAAGACCGTCGCCGACGTGGCGCTGGTCGGCTACCCGAGCGCGGGCAAGTCCTCGCTCATCTCCGTCATGTCGGCCGCCAAGCCCAAGATCGCCGACTACCCGTTCACCACGCTCGTGCCCAACCTGGGCGTGGTCACCGCCGGATCCACCGTCTACACCATCGCGGACGTCCCCGGCCTGATCCCCGGTGCGAGCCAGGGCCGCGGGCTGGGGCTGGAGTTCCTGCGGCACGTCGAGCGCTGCAGCGTCCTCGTGCACGTCCTGGACACCGCCACGCTGGAGTCCGAGCGCGACCCGGTCTCCGACCTCGACACGATCGAGGAGGAGCTGAAGGCGTACGGCGGTCTGGGCGACCGGCCGCGGGTCGTCGTGCTCAACAAGGTGGACGTCCCCGACGGGCAGGAGCTGGCCGACATGGTCCGCCCCGAGCTGGAGTCCCGCGGCTACCAGGTCTTCGAGGTCTCCGCCGTCGCCCACAAGGGCCTGCGGGAGCTGTCGTACGCGCTTGCCGGCATCGTCGCCGAGGCGCGGGCGGCCAAGCCGGTCGAGGAGGCCACCCGCGTCGTCATCCGGCCCAAGGCCGTGGACGACGCCGGCTTCACCGTCGTGGCCGAGGACGGCTTCTACCGGGTGCTCGGCGAGAAGCCCGAACGCTGGGTGCGCCAGACCGACTTCTCCAACGACGAGGCCGTCGGCTACCTCGCCGACCGGCTCGCCCGCCTCGGGGTCGAGGAGCAGCTCGTCAAGGCCGGTGCCCGCGAGGGCGACGAGGTCGTCATCGGCGGCACCGAGGACGCGGTCGTCTTCGACTGGGAGCCCACCATGGCCGCCGGCGCCGAGATGCTCGGCCGCCGCGGCGAGGACCACCGCTTCGACGCACCGCGGCCGGCCGCGCAGCGGCGCAAGGACCGCGACGCCGAATACAGCGATCCGGACCTGGAGTTCGAGGGCTTCGACCCCTTCGAGTCCTGAGCCGCGCGGTAGACGACGAGGGCCGGTCCCCCCATCGTGGGGGACCGGCCCTCGTCGTTCGCAGGAGCGGGTACGGGAGCGCCGGGGCCCCTGGGCCCACGGGCGGGCCGCGGTCAGCTCACGGAAGCCTGCAGGGGCGAGGTGTCGCCGTTCTGGGCCGGTGCTTCGGCCCGCGGCCCGGCTTCCTGCTCCATCCGCGCCATGACGCGCTCGAAGTCGCGGGTCGACAGCAGCAGCTTGTAGATGATGGCGAGCTCGAAGAGCAGCAGCAGCACGGCCGCGACGACCGTGGTGCCCACGATGAAGCCCGTGAGGGGGGCGATGATGAACACGGCCATCTGGAACTCGATGCCGCTGACGAGGTGCGGCCGGACCCGGTGCCGGATCAGGAAGGCGCGGAAGGCCGCGTAGGGCCCGAAGCGGCTCTTGAAGCTCTGCTGGAGGTCGACGACCGGGGCAGCGGCGGCCTCGGGCGCCGCGGCGGCGTTCGCCGTGAGCGGCTCCGTGACGGCGGCCGGAGCGGCGGGGGCCGCCTGCCGGGCGGGGACGTTCTCCGCTGCCTCGGCGGCGGCGAGCTCCTCCTCGCGCAGCAGGTCCTCCATGAACTTCAGACCGCCGCGGGAGTTGAGCTCCCCCTGGCGCCGCTCGAGCTTCGTGCGCATCCCGTGGCGGACCTTGAAGATCTGCAGGGCGTCCAGGTAGCGCAGCGCGTCGAGGAAGACCACCGCGACGGCGAGCCACATGTAGACGGCGTCACCGGTGCGGTGGAACTGGCCGCCCATGAGGGCGACGGCGCAGGCCAGCACGCGGATGCGGTCGAAGATGTAGTCGAGCCAGCCACCGAACTCCGAGCCCTTGCCCGTGAGCCGCGCCAGCTTCCCGTCCATGCAGTCCAGGATGAAGCTGCAGTGGTACACGACCGCGCCCACGACGAGCCACTTCCAGTCGCCCATGGCGAAGCAGGCCGCCGCCCCGAGGCCGAGCACCAGAGCCGCCCAGGTGATCTGGTTCGGGGTGATGCGGGTCCGCATGGCCGTCCAGCGCACCAAGGGGGTCGCCACCGGGTCGACCAGGAACACGGTCCACCAGGCATCCCGTTTTTTCTCGGTGAGGCGACGTACTTCCGCGAGGGGCGGTATTTCCATGAAAGAGGACCCTTTCGAGGTGAATCGGGCATCCAGGAATGCTGCTGTGCCCGGATCGAATGGCGGCCGATACGGCTGCGTCGTCGCTGCCGCCGGCGGAGGGGCGGGCCCTCGGTTCCGGCGGATCCAAGGCATCCGCCTGAAATACCATACAGCCTGCGGTCAATGAGGATCTATGCAGCTCTCGGCGCAATGCACTAACGCCCCGACCGCCACAGGGATCTCCCGATGTCAGCCCGCATGCGGGGCCGGACCGGAGTGATGCAGGTCACAGTCCGTTTTGCCCTGGAGTGCGCATAAAGTGGGATGTCCGTGGGGGGCGGCAGGCTATTCTATGTGGCTCAGTGGCCCGCCAGCCCTCCTGTCACCCAGTGTTCATGTGCCAGGCGTGAACTCGTCTCCAAAAGTTGGGATGTCACGAGCTTCCAATGCAGGGGCCGGCCGCGACCCGGAGCGAAGTTCCTGATGATGGAGGCTTGATGTCCCCGCGTGTCGACGCTGATCCTTTGATCACGGTGATCGTGCCCGCGTACAACGCGGCGGAGACGGTGGGAAGGGCACTGGACTCATTGGCGGTCCAGACGTTCCGGAATTTCGAAGTGGTCGTTGTCGACGACGCTTCCGGTGATCCGACCTGTGATGTCGTCGAGGACTACGCGGAGCGGATTCCGGGCCTTCGGCTGATCCGCCGGGAGGTCAACAGCGGTGGCGTGGGCGCCCCGCGCAACGACGGCATACGCGCCGCCCGCGGCACGTACGTCATGTTCCTCGACGCGGACGACGAACTCCCCGCCGGCGCCTGCGAGGTACTGGCCTCGGGCGCGGCGCGGAGCGGCGCCGACATCACCGCCGGGCGCGCCGAACGGGTGAACGTCGGGCGGGGCACCACCACGACCTGGCAGCCCGCTCTGTACTCGTCCGACCGTCATGTGGCACATGTCACGGAATGGCCGGATCTGCTCAAGGACCCCATCGCCGCGGCCAAGCTCTATCGCCGTGAATTCCTCGTCGAGAACGACGTCTTCTTCCCGGAGGGCGTCTTTTACGAGGACACGTTCTTCTCGGTCAAGTCGTACCACCGCGCGCACGGGATATCCGTTCTCACGGAACCGGTTTATCACTGGATCTGGGAGCAGCGGCAGGGTGAGGCCGCATCCATCACGAACCGCCTCGGTGAAATCCGGAGCATCAGTGACCGGATCCGCGTGCACCGCCTCGCGGATTCCTATCTGCTGGAGAGCGGCGCCCGTGAACTGAAGGTGCACAAGGACGCCAAATTCATTTCCCACGACGTCCGCCTTTACATGAAGGAACTGCGTACTGGGGACCCCGAGTACCTGGCCGAGTTCGCGCGGCTGGTCTCCGGCTACCTTTCCGGGGTGGAGTCCGAGGCGTACGGCCTGTGCGCCCCGCTGGACCGGGTCCGGGCCTACTACCTGCGCCAGGGGCTGATCCCCGAGGCGCTCACCGTCGCCGACTTCGAACAGCGCCGCGGCGTCATCTCCACCGACCTCCACGAGGAGGACGGGCACGTCTACTGGTCGGGCGGCGGCCTGTCCCTGCCGGACGCCCGCAGCTTCCTCGACGTGACCGAGCTCGGACTCCAGAACGAGAAGTTCGAGAGCTCCCGCATGTTCAACCAGGTCACCTCGCTGGACCTGGAGGGACGCACGCTCGGCCTGACCGGCTCGATCGTCAACCAGTTCGGGCGCATCGCCGCGGAGGACAAGCTGGAGCTCGTCCTCAGCAGCCGGTCCAAGGAGCTCGGCAGGAAGACGGTCGGCAGGATCTCCGGTACCCGGGTCACCCCCGGCACCGTCGAGTACACGGCGACCCTCGAACTGGCCGCGTTGCTCAGCGAGTTCCCCGCGGAGGGCGCGGTGAACCTGGTGATGCAGGTGGTCTGGAAGGACCGCAAGCACACCACCGCGCTCTGCGTCCGCGGCCGCGATCTGACCGCACTCAACCAGGTACTGCGCCAGGAGGGCGTCGAGGCGTACGAGAGCGGCAGCGGGAACCTGACGCTGCGCCGGTACACCGGCCTCGGCGGTATCGAGGGCGCCGCGCTGCTGCACGAGCACGTGGCGGACTGGGGCTGGTGGCGGGACCGGACCCTGCCGCAGGGGACGCCCGCCCCCGCGTCGCCGTCCGTGGCCGTCGTCGTCTCCCCGGGCGGCGACGCCGAGGCGCTCCGCGCGTGCCTGAGCTCCGTGGCGCTGCAGGAGGAGTTCCCCCGCGCACAGGTGCTCGTCGCCGGCGCCGGATCCGATGCCACCTCGGCCGTGGTCGCCGAGTTCGTGGCCGCCCACGGCAACGTCGACGCGGTCGACGCCGTCGAGGACGGCTCCCCGGGCGCGTTCGACGCGGCCATGGGGGCGGTCACCGCCCCCTACGTGATCTTCCTGGACGGCTCCGGCGTGCTTGCCGAGGGCGTCCTCGGCCGGCTCACCGCGGCTGCCGCGCGGCACTCGGCGGACCTGGTGATCGGCGACCTGGACCGCGGCCCCCGGGCCGACGACACCGCCCCCGAGGTGGCCTGGCGGCAGTACCTCGGCGCCGGTCAGGACGTGGTCGAGGGCGCCGCGGCCGCTCCCGGCCTGGTGTTCGCGACGGAGCTGGGCAACAAGCTGTTCCGGGTGGAGCGGCTGCGCGGCCTCACCACCGACCTCGGCCCCGGGGGCAGGCTGGACCGCGTCCGCTTCGGCCTCCGCGCCCTGCTGCGGGCCGAGCGGATCGCGCTCCTCGACGCCCACGTCCGCGGATCGGCCGAGGCCGTGTCCGGCGACGCGGCGGCTCCGGTCATCCGCGACCGGCTGGCCGAGGCCCGGGGCATGCTGGCGTTCTGCTCCTCCCTGCTCTCCGATCCGCTGCCGGCCGACTCCGGGAGCCGCGCCCTGCTGCAGCGCTTCGTGGCGGGCGCCTTCGAGGAGTCCATGACCACCCTGCCCAAGATGCTCCACCGGGCCGGTCTGGCGGAGATCTACGCGGACGTCCGCGCGCTGTACAAGGACATCCCCGATGACGTGATCCTCGACTACGCGGTGTCGGACCGGTCCCGGTTGCTGCACCACGCGGTGAAGTCCGGCAGCATGCCGGTCTTCTGCGCGCCCGGCGACGAGCCCGCGTACGTACCGAGGCTGTTCATCACCGGTGAGATCGTGCACCGCGGGCTGCGCGGCGACATCGAGCCCACCACGATCCTCCAGGTCGAGCGGCGGGCGGCGCTGCTGGAGTCGATTCGGCCGGTGGACGGCGCGCTCCAGGTCGAGGGCCTGCTGCAGCTCAGCGGCGTGGACCTCACCGATCTCCTGGAGAACGAGCTGACGCTGGTGCTCGGCTCGCCTTCGCACAGCGTGTCCGTACCGGTGCGCCAGGTCTACCGGCGCGACCGCTGGCACGCCCGCAAGCGACAGGACCTGCACGGCGGCTGGCGGGCGGTCCTCACCGCCGAGGACCTGGCCGGGCTCAAGGGCGCGCCGTACACGCTGACGCTGCGGGTGCACGACGGTGACGCCGCCGTCGACATCCCGCTGACCGCGCGCCCCGTGGCGCACCGCACCAAGGGTGTCGAGACGATCGGGCGCTTCCGGTACGAGGTCGGCATCGGCAAGGACAACGCGCCGAGCCTCAAGGTCTCCCGCGCCCGGTCGCTGCGGCGGGCCGGCCACTCGACGCGCCGCTTCTGGTCGGAGACCGCGGACGTCCTCACCCGTCAGCCCGGGTGGCTGCTCCGGCTGCTGTACTGGCTCAGCCGGCCGGTGCTCGGGCGCCGGGACATCTGGGTGGTCGGCGAGCGCCACGACACCGCCCAGGACAACGGCTACCACTTCTTCCGGTGGATGCGGGAGAACCACAGGCACCGCAACGTCTACTACGTGATCGACGCCAAGGCCGCCGACCGCGCCAAGGTCGCGCCGTTCGGCAACGTCGTGGACCGCGGATCGCTGAAGCACCGCCTGTACCTGCTCAACGCCACCCGGCTGATCTCCCCGTACGACCTGGAGGCGTACCTCGCGCCCCCGAACATCTCCAAGCCGGAATTCCTGCGGCGGTTCGGCGACCTGCTGCACTACCGCCGGGTCTTCCTGCAGCACGGTGTGACCTACAACGACGTGTCGCAGTCGGCGCACCGTCAGTTCACCAACGTGGACCTGTTCGTGACGGTGTCGCAGGACGAGGCCGCGTACATCTCCCAGGAGATGGGCTACAGCGAGGACGAGGCCGTCGCTCTGGGCTTCCCGCGGTTCGACAAGCTGCAGCCCACCGAGCCGGAGCGGCCGACCGTGCTGCTGATGCCGACCTGGCGGCGGGACATCGTGGTGCCGTCGTACAACCGCAGCCGGCGGCCGAAGGTGCAGTTCGCCGCCTCCGAGTACTTCCGGTTCTACTCCCGCCTGCTGGCGGACGAGCGGCTCCGGGAGGCGCTGGAGCGCTCGGGCGTGCGCCTGGAGTTCTACCCGCACTACGAGATCCGGCCCTACCTGAAGCACTTCCGGGTGGACCACCCCAGCATCGAGGTGGCCGACCAGAACCGGCGCGGTGTGCAGGAGGCGATGAAGGACTGCTCGCTGCTCGTCACGGACTACTCGTCGGTCTTCTTCGACGTCGCCTACATGGGCAAGCCCGTGGTCTACGTCCCCTACGACGAGGACGAGTTCTACACCCAGCACTACCGGCGCGGGTACTACAGCCTCACCGACAACGGTTTCGGTCCGGTGTGCCGGACGGTGGACGACGCGGTCGACGAGATCGTTGCCGCCATCGACCGGCGGTTCGAGGTGAGCAGCCCCTACCGGGAGCGGGTGGAGTCCTTCTTCGTCCACCGGGACAAGGACAACTGCGCCCGGGTCTACGAGGCGATCGACCGGCTCGGCGCGAAGGCGAGCCGGTCCTGACGGACGGGGCCTGACGGGCCAGTGGAGAGGATGAGGGAAGAGATGACCTGGTTGATCACCGGCGGTGCCGGATACATCGGCTCGCACGTGGTGAAGGCGATGGTCGACGAGGGCGAGCGGGTGGTGGTGCTCGACGACCTGAGCACCGGCGACCCGCAGCGGCTCCCCGAGGGCGTGCACCTGGAGAAGGGCTCCGTGCTCGACGCGGAGCTGCTGGACCGGGTGCTGCGCGAGCACTCCGTCCGGGGCATCGTGCACATCGCGGCGAAGAAGCAGGTCGGCGAGTCGGTCGAGCGCCCGCTGTACTACTACCGGGAGAACGTCCAGGGACTGCAGACGGTCCTGGAGGCCGCGGTGCGCGCCGGCGTCCGCAGCTTCCTGTTCTCCTCCTCGGCGGCCGTCTACGGCATGCCCGACGTGGACCTCGTGACCGAGGAGACCCCGTGCGCCCCGATGAGCCCGTACGGCGAGACCAAGCTCGCCGGCGAGTGGATGGTGCGCGCGACGGGTGCCGCGAACGGCATCGCCACCGCCTGCCTGCGCTACTTCAACGTGGCCGGTGCCGCCCGCCCGGAGCTCGGCGACGCCGGCATCTTCAACCTCGTGCCCATGGTCTTCGAACGGCTGTCCCGCGGCGAGTCCCCGCTGATCTTCGGTGACGACTACGCGACCGCGGACGGGACATGCGTCCGCGACTTCATCCACGTCGAGGACATCGCCTCCGCCCACGTGGCGGCGGCCCGCCGGCTCGCCGAGGACAACTCCGCCGCCCTGGTGCTGAACATCGGCCGCGGCGAGGGCGTGTCGGTCGCGGAGATGGTCGGCATCATCGCCTCCGTCACCGGGCGCACCGATCTGGCCCCGCGGACCGTCGAGCGCCGGCCGGGCGACCCCGCGCGGGTCGTCGCCGCCGCGACGCGGATCGAGGAGGAGCTGGGCTGGACGGCCCGCTACGACGTGCGCGAGATGGTGGCGTCCGCCTGGGCGGGATGGTGCCTGCGCCACCCGGAGTCCGCCCGCGGCTGACTCTCCGGCGTCCCCCGCCGTCTCCCGGCGTCGGCTCACGAGGCCCCCGGCACAGCGAGCGCGCTGTGCCGGGGGCCTCGTCCGTGCCCGCTGCCGGACCGGGACGGTCCGGTGGGTGAAAGGCAGGAGCGCCCGGTCGCGCGCCTGCCGTAGATTGCGAAGCCGGGAGAGGAAAGGACGCACGTGGCAAGCGCGAGGCAGGACGTGGTGGACGCCCGCAGGGTCGTGGTCAAGATCGGCTCGTCGTCGCTGACGACGGCGGCCGGGGGCCTGGACGCGGACCGCGTCGACGCCCTGGTGGACGTGGTCGCCAAGGCGCACGGCACGGAGCGGGAGATCGTACTGGTCTCCTCCGGCGCGATCGCCGCCGGGCTGGCGCCCCTGGGCCTGGACCGGCGACCGCGGGACCTCGCCCGGCAGCAGGCCGCCGCCAGCGTGGGCCAGGGCCTGCTGGTCGCCCGCTACACCGCCTCCTTCGCCCGCTACGGGGTCCGCGTCGGGCAGGTGCTGCTCACCTCCGACGACATGAGCCGCCGGGCCCACTACCGCAACGCGTACCGGACGCTGGACAAGCTGCTCGCCATGGGCGCCGTCCCGGTCGTCAACGAGAACGACACGGTGGCCACGGACGAGATCCGCTTCGGCGACAACGACCGCCTGGCGGCCCTGGTCGCCCACCTCGTCCGGGCCGACCTGCTGGTGCTGCTCTCCGACGTCGACGGGCTCTACGACGGCGACCCGAGCACCCCCGGCACCTCCCGGATCGCCGAGGTGCGCGGCCCGCAGGACCTGGAGGGCGTCTCCATCGGCAGCGCCGGGAAGGCCGGCGTCGGCACCGGCGGCATGGTGACCAAGGTCGAGGCGGCGCGGATCGCCGCCGGGGCCGGGATGCCCGTCGTGCTCACCTCCGCCTCGCAGGCCGCCGACGCCCTCGCCGGGCGGCCGACCGGCACCCTCTTCCACCCCACCGGCAAGCGCTCCGCCGACCGCCTGCTGTGGCTCGCCCACGCCTCCACCCCGCTCGGCGCGCTCATCCTCGACGACGGCGCCGTCCAGGCCGTCGTCAAGCGCCGCACGTCGCTGCTGCCGGCCGGCATCGCGGGCATCGAGGGCGACTTCTCGGCGGGCGACCCGGTCGAGCTGCGCGACGCCTCGGGACGCGCCGTGGCGCGCGGACTGGTGAACTTCGACGCCAGGGAACTGCCCCGGCTGCTCGGCCGCTCCACCCGCGAGCTGGCCCGCGAACTCGGTCCCGCGTACGAGCGGGAGGTCGTGCACCGGGACGACCTCGTACTCCTGCACCCGTAGGCAGCCCCCTTCGTGGTTACTTCGTGAAAACGGCCCCGCGGCCGCCCGCCGACTGCTCAACTTTGATGGCGGAGAAGGAACTCGACGGGGACCGCCAGGACGACTGAGACCGAGACCCACAGGGACGACAGGTGACGACAGGGAGGCCACCGGTGAGACGAGGGCGCCCAGGGGCATCGTCGTCCCGCGGGACGGCGGAGCGGACGCTGGTGAGCGTGGCGGCCGACGAGAGCGCACCGCGGACCCACGCGTCGTCGCAGCAGGTCCCCTCGCCGCCGGCGCCGCAGGAGCGCCCGGTGTCCCGGCTGTGGCACGTCACGCTCAGCGTCTCCGGCCCCGAGGCCCCGCTGGCGGAGGTGCGGCGCGGCCTGGAGCAACTGGCGAACGACCACCCCTTCCTGCTGACCAGCCGGTACGCAGCCGACCACGCCGAGATCCGGTACTGGGAGGAGGCCCGCGACCTGCACGACGCCGCCGCCATGGCCCTGCGGCTGTGGGGCGAGCACCGGGCGTCCGCGAAGCTGCCGCCCTGGGAGACGGTCGGCCTGGAGGTCATCGACCGCGACACGTACCACCAGCGCGTCGCCGAGGGCTACGGGCCGCCGCCCGCCGCTCCCGTCGGCGTGCACCCGTACTGAACCGTCCGGGTCTCACCGGCTGGAAAGACACCCCCCAGGGGGGTGCCCACGCCGTACGCTGACGGCTATGAGCAGCCGCAGCCACAGCAACGACGACCTCGCCGCCTCCCTGCCCTCGCCGTGGCCGGCGTCCCCGGTCCTGCAGGCCGCCTACCGCGCCCGGTCCGCCGCCGCCGACCTCGCGCCGCTGCCGCGCGCGGCCAAGGACGACGCGTTGCTGGCGATCGCCGACGCCCTCCTGGTGCGCACCAAGGAGATCGTCGAGGCCAACACCCTCGACGTCGAACGCGCCCGCGCCGCGGGCACCGCCGACGGCATCGTCGACCGGCTCACCCTCACCCCCGAGCGGGTCCGCGCGATCTCGTCCGACGTGCGGGACGTGGCCGGGCTGCCCGACCCGGTGGGCGAGGTCGTCCGGGGCTCCACGCTGGCCAACGGGCTCGACCTGCGGCAGGTCCGGGTGCCGCTGGGCGTGGTCGGCATCATCTACGAGGCCCGTCCGAACGTCACCGTGGACGCCGCCGCCCTGTGCCTGAAGTCCGGCAACGCGGTGCTGCTGCGCGGCTCCTCCTCGGCGTACCACTCCAACACCGCCCTGGTCACCGTGTTGCGCGACGCGATCGGCGGGGCCGGGCTGCCGGCCGACGCGATCCAGCTGGTGCCGGGCGAGAGCCGGGAGTCGGTGCGCGAGCTGATGCGCGCCCGCGGCATGGTCGACGTGCTCATCCCGCGCGGCGGCGCCTCGCTGATCCGCTCCGTGGTCGAGGAGTCCACCGTCCCGGTCATCGAGACCGGCACGGGCAACTGCCACGTGTACGTGGACGCGCAGGCCGACCTCGACATGGCGGTGCGCATCCTGGTCAACTCCAAGGCGCAGCGGCCCAGCGTCTGCAACGCCGCCGAGACCCTCCTGGTGCACCAGGACATCGCGGGCGAGTTCCTGCCGCGGGCCCTGGACGCGCTGGCCGCGGCCGGGGTCACCGTGCACGCCGACGAGCGCGTCCGCGACATCGCCGAGAAGTCCGGCACCAAGGCGACCGTCGTCCCGGCCACCGTGGAGGACTGGGAGACCGAGTACCTGAGCCACGACATCGCCGCGGCCGTCGTGGACTCGCTGGACGCCGCGGTGGCGCACATCCGGCTCTGGTCCTCCGGGCACACCGAGGCGATCGTCACCGGATCGCAGCCCGCCGCCCGCAGGTTCACCCAGTTGGTGGATTCCGCCGCGGTCGCCGTGAACGCCTCCACGCGCTTCACCGACGGCGGCCAGTTCGGCTTCGGCGCGGAGATCGGCATCTCCACGCAGAAACTGCACGCCCGGGGCCCCATGGGACTGCCGGAGCTGACCTCGACCAAGTACGTCATCACCGGAGACGGCCAGACCCGGGGCTGAGGGCCGGCCGGGGGACGTACCCACTTCGGGGCGGACTTTCCCCGGCGCCCTGCCCAATCCGCGTCATCGGCCCTATTCTGGACGGGTGCCGGACGACCTGGGGGGCAAGCCGTTCCCGGACGGCGAGGACCACGGTGGCGCGGATGACGAATTCGCGTCCGTGGTGTTCGACGAGGCCTTCATACGTGCGGCAGCCTTCCACGAGCCCAGCGCCCACGAGCGCATGCTCGCCGCCGCCACCGCGCAGGCCGAGGCCGAGGCCTCCCGTGCCCGCCTCTTCGGGGTCGAGGACGGCTCCGCCCCGTACGAGGAGAGCGCGGACCGCTCCGCGGAGGACGACGAGTACGACGAGCTCTACGCCCAGCGCCGCCCCTACCGCGGACACGGCCGCTGGCACCGCATGGTGGCCTGGCTGCTGGCCGTCGTCATGGGCATCGGCGTGGTCGCGCTGACGTTCGCCGCGGTCTACCGGGGCGCCGGGGGAGGCAGCCGCCAGCCGGCCGTCCCGCCCGCCCCGACGGGCCGTATCGGGGCGCCCTCGATGCCCCCCGTGGTGGTCAGCCCAACGCCCTGAGGGCTGAGAGAAGTTGTCTCGTACCAGGACGTTTTAAAGAGCCCGTACAGACCTACGCTTGTTGTATGACCGGGCCTGGTGACCCACCTGAGGGGATTCCCGAGGGCTCCCCGGGAAGCGGCGACGACGAGTACCGATCCGTCGTGTTCGACGAATCGTTCGTCCGTGCTGCCCGGATCCAGGAGTACTCGGCCCGCGAGCGCCTGGACGGTTCGGCCCGGGCGGTCCGCACCCGGCGCTTCTGGGCCCGGGGCGGGGCCACCCGCCAGGCACTGGTCCTGGTGGTCCTGATCGCCGTCGCCTTCGGCACCGCCATCTACCTCGGCATCCGCAACCCCTACGAGCAGGCCCCCGAGCCCGTCGCCCAGCCGCTGCGGATCACCCTGGTCCCGCTCGCCCCGGCCGGCGCGGTACCCGCCGCGGACCGCGCGCACCCCTTCGACGGCAGCGCGGCGGCCCGTTACGAGACCGGCAGCGAGGGTTTCACCCTTCCGGCCCCGTTCAGCACCCCGCATTTCGGCGAGAGCCAGGTCACGCAGGCGCTGACCCTGGCCAAGGAGTACCTCTGGGCCTCGGCCGTCGACCCCGCGGCGCTGACCGGCGGCGAGGTGCGGACGGTCCGGGACATGCTGGACCCCGGCCAGCGGGTGCAGTTCGACCGCAGCCTGACGGCCCCGGCCGACGACGGGCGGCACGCCGCCACCGGCTGGCTGGTGCGCCTGGACCCCGCCCGCATAGCCCTCGCCGACGAGCAGGTGCGGGTCGCCGGGACCATGGCCGTCATGGAGACCGCCGACGACGCCCTGGAGGTCCTGACGGACCACACCATGGTCTACGCCGTGCGCGCGGCCGCCGGGAACGGTGAGCCCTCGCTGTTCACCGTGCGGCGCGCGCTGCGCATCCGCTTCGACCGTCAGGACCTGCGCGACCAGCACGTGGAGCTGCTGCAGGCCGACGTGGAGGCCGGACCGCTGTCCTGCGGGTCAGGGCCGGCCGAGCGCTTCGAACCGCTGCTGGCGGGGGAGAAGGCCCCGGCGCAGGCCGGCGTCGACCCGTACGACCACCGCCACCAGATCACCTCGGTGTGCGGTGCGCTGGCCCCCGGGTCGCTCGCCGGCCCGGGCCTCACTCCGCAGCAGGGGAGTCCGGCGGCCCGTCCTTCGGAGAGCTCTCCGGCCCCTGGGAGCCCTGCGCCGCCGAGCCGGTGAACCGGTCCCGCAGCTTGCCGCCGATGTCGCCGGCGCCCGAACCGATGTCGGTCAGCAGCTTCATCAGCGGGTCCTTGCTGGTCTTCACCGTGTCGGCGTAGTGGTTCGCCGACTCCTTGAAGGAGTCGTACACCGAGGTGTCCTTGTCCTCGCTGCGCCGCGGGTAGTGGCCGTCCATGAGGCGCTGGTAGTCGCGGGACGCGGCCCACTTCTTCAGCTCCGCGGCGCGCACCGTGGTGAAGGGGTGGCTGCGCGGCAGCACGTTGAGGATCTTGAGCACGGAGTCGCGCAGGTCGCCGGACTCCTCGTACTCCTCGGCCTGCTTCAGGAACGCGTCCACGTTCATCTCGTGCAGGTGGTTGCCGCCGGCGATCTTCATCAGACCGCGCATCGAGGCCTGGAGGTCCTGGCCGACGAGCAGGCCGGCGCGGTCGGCGGACAGTTCCGACTTGCGGAACCACTCGCGCAGCGCCGTGATGATCGCCATGATCGCGATGTTGCCCAGCGGGATCCAGGCGATCCGCAGGGCCAGGCTGGTGAGGAAGAGCAGGATCGTGCGGTACACGGAGTGGCCGGACAGCGCGTGGCCCACCTCGTGGCCCACCACGGCCCGCATCTCCTCCTCGTCCAGCAGCTCCACCAGGCCGGTGGTGACGACGATGATCGGCGCGTCGAGCCCGATGCACATCGCGTTCGGCTGGGGGTCCTGCGTGACGTACATGGCCGGGACCGTCTCCAGGTCCAGGATCGAGCAGGCGTCCCGCAGCATGTCGTTCAGGTGGGTGAACTGCTCCTCGCCGACCCGGACCGAGTCCGACAGGAAGAGCAGCCGCAGCGAGCGCTCCGGGAGCAGCCCGCTGAGCGCCTTGAAGACGGTGTCGAAGCCGCTGAGCTTGCGCAGCGCCACCAGGGCCGACCGGTCGGCCGGGTGCTCGTACGCCCGGGAGGAGATCCCCGGGAACCGGCGCCGGTTCCGCCCCGGCAGACGGTCGCCGTCGCCCCCCGTGCCGCCCTGCACGCCGTTTCGATCATTCGGACCGGACATGTCTCCCCGTTCCCCTGGTCGGCCGTCCATACACAGGGAGGACGCGCGGAGCCACCGCGAAGTTCCGTACGGACCGCCCGTACCATGTCCCCCAAGTCCCAAAGCCCGCCGAGAGTACGCACCGTCACCAAGGGAAACTGCGAATGACCTCTTACGCGACCGCCGCCGTCCTGACCACGCTCGCCGAGGGCGAGGGCGGGGGCAACCACGAGAGCCTGAGCCCGTACCTCACCGGTGGCGGCGCCCTGTTCGCGCTGCTGCTCCTGCTCTTCATCACCACCCGTTTCAACCGCGACCGCTGAGGCCGCAGGCGGGGATGCGGGTAGGGTCTGTCCGCATGAAGAAGCGAATCGGTGTGATGGGTGGGACGTTTGATCCCATCCACCACGGTCACCTCGTTGCGGCCAGCGAGGTGGCGCACCTTTTTCAGCTGGACGAGGTCGTCTTCGTGCCGACCGGCCAGCCCTGGCAGAAGAGCGACCAGAAGGTCTCGGCTGCCGAGGACCGCTACATCATGACGGTGATCGCCACCGCGTCGAATCCGCAGTTCTCGGTCAGCCGCAGCGACATCGAGCGCGCAGGCCGTACCTACACCATCGACACACTCCGCGACCTGCGGTCCGACCACCCCGAGGCGGAGCTGTTCTTCATCACGGGGGCCGACGCGCTGGCGCAGATCTTCTCATGGCGCGAGGCCGAGGAGCTCTTCTCCCTGGCGCACTTCATCGGCGTCACGAGGCCCGGGCACGTCCTGTCCGACCCGGGCTTCCCCGCGGGCGGCGTCTCCCTGGTGGAGGTGCCCGCCCTCGCGATCTCCTCCACCGACTGCCGGCACCGGGTCGCCAAGGGGGAGCCCGTCTGGTACTTGGTGCCCGACGGTGTGGTGCGCTACATCGACAAACGCAGGCTCTACCGGTAATCGATCAGCGGCTCAGCGGCAACTGGAGGGGTCCCCAGTGAACGACTACCCCCGATGGCACTACGCCGAGGGAACACCCGAGCAGGAGGGACCGGACCCCTACCCCCAGGACCCTTACGCACAGCAGCAGGGCGATTACGGATACCAGCAGCAGGAGCAGGGCTACGACCCGTACGCCCAGGCGCCGGGCCGTCCGCCGCAGCAGCCGCAGCAGTACCAGGGGCAGGGTTACGGGCAGCAGCAGGACTACGGCTACGACCAGCAGCAGGCCCCGTCGCAGGCGCAGCAGACCCAGCAGTACGAGGGCTGGATCCCGCAGCAGCCGCAGTACCAGGAGCCGTACTACGAGCCGCAGCAGCAGCCCCAGCCGCAGCAGCCGCAGTACCAGCAGCACCACACGCAGCCGCAGCCCGTCTACCGCGAGCCCGAGCCGCAGGCCCGCCAGACGCAGACTCCCGTACAGGCTCCCGCGCCGTCCGGTCCGTCTGGTCCGTCGGGGCGCGGTCCCGCAGGTCCCTCCGGTCCCGGCGGCAACGGGGACTACTCCACGGGGCAGTTCTCCTTCGTCGACGAGGAGACCGAGGAGTCCGAAGAGGTCATCGACTGGCTGAAGTTCACCGAGTCCCGCACCGAGCGGCGCGAGGAGGCCAAGCGCCGCGGACGCAACCGCGTCGTCGCCCTCGTCGTGGTCCTGGCGCTGGCCGCGGTCGGCGGCGTCGGCTACCTGTGGAAGGCCGGGAAGATCCCCGGGCTCGGCGGCGACTCCGGCACCACGCAACAGGCCGCGGGCGGCCAGAAGCGCGACGTGATCGTGCTGCACCTGCGTCCGGTGGACGGCAACGAGACTTCCACCGCCCTGCTGGTCAGCAACTCGACCACGAAGAAGGGCACAACGGTGCTGCTGCCCAACTCGCTCGCCGTGAGCAGCGACGAGGGAGGCAGCACCACGCTCGGCAAGTCGGTGGTCGACGGCGGCTCCGCCCCCACCCGCGAGGCGCTGGAGACCCTGCTCGGGACCAAGATCAGCGGTACCTGGCGGCTGGACACCCCCTACCTGGACAACCTGGTCGAGTCCCTCGGCGGCATCCTCGTCGACACCGACGCCACGGTGAAGGCCGACAAGAAGAAGGGCGGCAAGGTCCTCGCCAAGCCCGGCAAGCAGCAGGAGCTGGGCGGACAGGCGGCCGTCGCGTACGCCACCTACCGCGGGCCCGGCGAGGCGCAGGGCAAGCAGCTCGCCCGGTTCGGGCAGGTCATCCAGGGCGTGCTGAAGAAGATGTACAGCGACCCGGACCTGGCGACCAAGACCGTCGAGGGGCTCAACCAGGTCATCGAGCCCCCGCTGACCGCCAAGGACCTGGGCAGCAGCCTCGCGGCGCTGTCGGAGGAGGCCAAGACCGGGGCGTACCGGACCGACACCCTCCCGGTGCAGGCCGACGGGACGGTCAGCGAGAAGGACACCGACGGCGTCGTCAAGCAGGTCCTCGGCGGCACGGTGACCAACACCGCGTCCGACGGCATCCCGCGGATCGGCCTGAAGAACGGCTCGGGTGTGTCGGCCAACGCCGGCGAGGCCCAGGTGCAGATCGTCGGCGGCGGCTACACGTATGTCTCCGGCACCACCACCGCCACCCAGGCCGCCTCCCAGGTCGTGTACGGCGCCGCCGACCAGAAGACGAACGCGCAGGAACTGGCGAAGACCCTGGGTCTGCCCGCCAAGGCGGTCACCAAGGGCACCGTTCCGGCGAACGCCGACATCACCGTCGTGCTCGGCCAGGACTACACCCCGCCGCCCAAGCCCTGAGCCGCCCGGTCCCCGGCCGGATAACCGGTCGGGGACTGTCCGCGGTCCGTGAGACCCTTGGGGGTACGACGTCCCCGACCGGAAAGCCGCACCTGTGACCGCCACGGACCGCTCCATCGAGCTCATTCAGACCGCCGCCCAGGCGGCGGCCGACAAGCTCGCGCACGACATCATCGCCTACGACGTCAGCGACGTTCTCGCCATCACCGACGCGTTCCTGGTGGCCTCCGCGCCGAACGACCGCCAGGTGAAGGCCATCGTCGACGAGGTCGAGGAGCGGCTCTCGCAGGAACTGGGCGTCAAGCCGGTACGCCGCGAGGGCGAGCGCGAGGGCCGGTGGGTGCTGCTCGACTACGTGGACATCGTGGTGCACGTCCAGCACTCCGAGGAGCGCGTCTTCTACGCTCTGGAGCGGCTGTGGAAGGACTGCCCCGAGCTGGAGCTGCCCAAGGACGCCGTGGCGACCCGCGGCAAGGCCGAGGAGCACGCCCGCGCGATGTCGGTGGCCGACGAGGACGGAGAGCTGAGCTGAACGGACACCACCGCGGCCGCGGCCGGCGCGTCGTCTTCTGGCGGCACGGCCAGACCGCCTGGAACCTGGAGGGCCGCTTCCAGGGCACCACGGACATCCCGCTGACCGCCACCGGCGTCGGCCAGGCCAAGCGGGCGGCACGCCTGCTGGCGGCCCTGGAGCCGGACCGGATCATCGCCTCGGACCTGCAGCGGGCCGCCGACACGGCCGCCGAGCTGGCGGCCGTGACGGGCCTGGACGTCACGTACGACCAAGGCCTGCGGGAGACCTACGCGGGCGTCTGGCAGGGCCTGACCCACGAGGAGATCACCGCACACCACCCCGAGCAGTACGCGGCGTGGAAGCGCGGGGAGCCCGTGCGACGCGGCGGCGGCGAACTGGAGACCGAGGTCGCCGACCGGGCCGCTCCCGTGGTGCTCGCGGCCGCCGACAAGCTGCCCGACGGCGGCATCCTCGTCGTGGTCAGCCACGGCGGTGCGATCCGCACGACGATAGGCCGGCTGCTCGGCCTCGACCCGCACAGCTGGGAGGCGCTCGGCGGCCTGTCCAACACGTGCTGGTCGGTGCTGGGCGAGGGTGCCCGCGGCTGGCGTCTGCTGGAGCACAACGCGGGCACGCTGCCCGAGCCGGTGCTCGGCGACGACGACTGAACCGTGAGGGTGGGGCGGCCGGGCCGATTTCGGAAATCCGGCCCTGACCGGCTAAGCTTCTTCTCGTTCGCCAGGCGGAAAGCCTGAGGACAGCGGGGCTATAGCTCAGTTGGTAGAGCGCTTGCATGGCATGCAAGAGGTCCGGGGTTCGAATCCCCGTAGCTCCACAGCGATCACCGGATCCCGTCCCCCCGCTTCAGGGGAGGCGGGATTCTTCGTGTTCCCGGACGAGCTGCGACAGCGGGCGCGCGTGCCGGGGGCAGCCGACCAGCGGGTCGGGCAGCTCGCGGAGCCGCGCCATCCGCGCCCGGCTCTCCTCGTCGACCGGGGTGTAGGCCACGATCCGGTGCTCCGGCTCGGCGTCCACCGCGAGCGAGGTCGAGGCGAGCCGGACGATGCCCACCGACGCGTGCTGGATCGTCTTGATCCGCTGCCCCGGTGGCGCCACGTCCCCGCTCGCCCACATCCGCGCGAACTCCGTGCTCGCGCGGACCAGCCGCTCGATGAACGACTCCCAGACGGGCTCGCCCACATGACGGCCGTAGGCGCCGCGCAACTGCGCCACCATGCGCGGCAGTTCTTCGCTCCGGTCGACGAACGACGAGCAGCACGCCGGTCCGGTGAACAGCCGCCGCAGCACATTGCGGTCGGCGGGGGAGTCCAGCCGCACCGACGGAAAGACGTACCGGTAGGCGGCGTTGCAGGCCAGCACGTCGTAGCGGGCGTTGTAGACGACCGCGGCGAGCGGGTCCAGGGCGTCGATGACGACCTGCACCTCCTGGCCCACCGACTCCACCTCGGCGGCCTGCTCGCGGACGAAGGGCACCCCCGCCAGCCGGTACAGGTGCTGCCGCTCGGTGACGTCCAGCCGCAGCGTGCGCGCCACCGCGTCCAGCACCTGCACGCTCGCGTTGATCGGTCGGCCCTGCTCCAGCCACGTGTACCAGGTCACCCCGACCCCGGCGAGCTGTGCGACCTCCTCGCGCCGCAGCCCCGGTGTCCGGCGCCGCAGGCCGGGCGGCATGCCCACGTCCTGCGGGGTGATCCGGGCGCGCCGGCTGCGCAGGAAGGCGGCGAGCTCGATGCGTCGCGGAGCGGACACGGCGGACATGTGACCCATCGTGCACCGGGACCGGGCCGGGTGCCAGGTGCTGTCAGTACCAGCATCCAGGGGCTCTCGGCACCAGTACGCGGCCGACCGCAGGCTCGTGCCATGGCGAATCCCACTGTCTCCGCGCCGCCCGTGTCCCGTGCCGGGACGGGCGGCCACGCACCGGCCGCCGGCCGGCTGCTCGGCACCGTGCTCACCGGCCAGTTCATGGCCCTGCTCGACGTCTTCATCGTCAATGTGGCCGCGCCCACCATCCGCACCGACCTGCACGCCTCGGGCGCCGCCCTCCAGCTCGTCGTGGCGGGCTACACGATCTCCTACGCCGTCCTGCTCATCACCGGCGCCCGCATCGGCGACCTGTGGGGCCACCGCAGGACCTTCGTCGCCGGTCTCGGGCTCTTCACCGCGGCCTCCCTGGCCTGCGGACTCGCCCAGTCCGCCGGGGAGTTGACCGGCTTCCGGCTCGTCCAGGGCGCCGGGTCCGCCCTGATGATCCCCCAGGTGCTCAGCCTCATCCAGCGCAACTTCACCGGCGAGCGGCGGGTGCGCGCCCTCGGTGTCTACTCCGCCGTGCTGGCCACCGGCGCGGCCGCGGGGCAGTCCCTCGGGGGTCTCCTCGTCAGTGCCGATCTGTTCGGCACCGGCTGGCGCCCGGTGTTCCTGGTCAACGTGCCCATCGGGATCGGCCTGCTCGTCCTCGCGCCGCGGGTCATCCCGCGCGACCCCGACGGGGCGGCGGAGCGCCGCCGCGGCCTGGACCTGCCCGGCCTGGTCACGCTGGGGGCCGCCGTGACGCTCTTCACCGTCCCGCTCGTCCTCGGACAGGAGGAGGGCTGGCCCCTCTGGGGCTGGGTCTGCCTCGGCCTCAGCGCCGTGCTGCTCGGCGTCTTCGCCGTCCTGGAGACCCGCCTGACCCGTCGCGGCGGCGCGCCGCTGGTCTCCGCGCGGGTGCTGCGCGCTCCCGGCATGCGCCGCTCCGTGGTCGTGATCGCCGTCGCGATGGCGCTGAACGCGGGCTTCCTGTTCTCCATCGCGCTGCACCTGCAGAGCGGTCTCGGACTCAGCGCGCTGCGCACCGGGCTGACCTTCACCGCCGCGGCCGTCGCCTTCGGCGGCGTCGGTCTCAACTGGCGCCGCCTGCCGGCGCGTACGCACGCACTGCTCGCCCCGGTCGGACTCCTGGTGGCCGCGGTCTCGTTCACCGCCATGGGGTTGCTGCTGCGCGACGGGCAGCAGCACGAGCTGCTCTTCCTCGCGGTCCAGTTCGGCATCGGCCTCGGGCTGGGCGCGTCGTTCAGCCCCACGCTCACGCTCGCCCTCGGCAGGGTGGCGCCCCAGGACGCCGCCGACGCCAGCGGGCTGCTCGCCACGGTCACGCAGCTCGGCCAACTGCTCGGCGTCGCCGCCTTGGGCACGCTCTTCCTCAACCGCCTGGACTCCTCCGGCTCCTCCGCCCACGCCATCGCCCTCACCTCCTGGGGGCTCGCCCTGATGGCCGTCCTGGGCGCGCTCGCGGGGCTGTCGCGGCGGCGTCGTGGCTAGACCCTGCCGTCACGCAGTCGCCGTACGGCCACCGTCGCGGCGACGCACAAGAAGGCGACGCCCACCGTCGGGTAGACCGCCGACAACGCCATCTGCCCGGCGGACTGGTGGAGTTCGGGCCGGGCGACGCCGTCCCCGTGGGGGATGAGCCAGAGCCCGTACGAGCAGAAGACGAGCCCCGCCGCGACGGCGGCGGCCCGCGAGACCCGGTCGAGCAGCACGACGAGCGGCACGGCCCACACCCAGTGGTGGGACCATGAGACGGGGCTGACCAGGAGCGCGGTCACCGCGCAGGAGACCACCGCCCAGGCCCACGCACGGGAGGCGAGCGCGGCGACGGCGACCGCGAGCCCGGCGCACGCCACCAGGGCGGCCGTCACGAGCCACCACGTCCCCGGGTCACCGGTGTGCAGGGCCCGGGCGAGCACCCCGCGCAGGGACTGGTTGGCGGTGTCCTCGCCGTGCCCTGCCCGGTCCGCGGAGAAGATCACCCCGGTCCAGAAGCGCCGGGAGTCGTCCGGCAGGACCACCGCGGAGAGGCCGGCCGTCGCGGCCAGGACGCCCGCGGCCACGCAGGCGCGCCGCAGGTGGTCGTTCCACCGCTCCCGGTGCCGCCAGGCCAGCACGAGCCCTCCGGCGGCGAGGAGCACCACGAAGAGCGCGGGCGTGAGCTTGATCCCGGCGGCGATGCCGATCCCGACGCCCGCCGCCCGGGAACCGGGCCGCAGGGTGAGGTCCCACAGCACCAGCACGGCGAGGAGCAGGTTGATCTGCCCGTACCGCAGCGTCGTCCATACGGGCTCGGACCACACCGCGACCGCGGCGACGGCGAGTGCTGCCGCGGCCGGGGGCAGCCGCCGGGGCAGCCCGGCCAGCCGCAGCGACAGGGAGGCGAGCGCGACGAGCAGCCCGAGGTTGAGCAGGGTGACCGCGACCCGCGCCGCACCGGCCGGCAGGAGCGTGAGCGCCGTGAAGAGGAGGGCGGCGAAGGGCGGGTAGGTGTTGGGCAGCTGCGCGTGGGTGACGCGCATCGCGTACAGGTCGCCGCCCTGCCGCACCGTCCATCCCTCGGCCCGGTAGACCGTGAGGTCGATCATGGAGACGTGGGCGGCGCGCTGCGCCAGACAGAACGCCGCGAAGGAGACGAGGCACACCACGGCCGCCACGACGGTGGGGCGGCGGAGGCGGTGCGTCCGTTCCGCCGTGGCGTCGACGATGCGCTGCGTGGCGGTCACGGGGGCCGTCTCCAGTCCTGGGGGTCGGGGTCAGCCGACAGTACCGGAATGGATTTGGCGAACCGCCCCCGCGGCCGTGTAATGTATGCCGAGTCGCCGGGGGGACCCGGAGGAACGGCAACGCGGGGCTATAGCTCAGTTGGTAGAGCGCTTGCATGGCATGCAAGAGGTCCGGGGTTCGAATCCCCGTAGCTCCACTTCACGCGAAGGGCCCGATACCTCTGGTATCGGGCCCTTCCGCGTGACCGGACCGCCCCGGCCCGGCGGCCGCCACCGCCGGGCCGGGCGGACGCTCAGCGGCGCCCGCCCTCCTCCATCCGCAGGGCCAGCGCCGGGCAGCGGGCCACCGCGCGCTGGGCGGCGGCGTCCAGGTGCGGCGGGACGGGCGTGCCGGCGATGTCGGGGTAGCCGTCGCGGTCCAGCCGGACGATCTCGGGCAGTACGCCCGCGCACAGCCCGTGGCCCTTGCACAGCGTCCAGTCGACGACCAGCCGCTTGTTGCCGGCGGCCGTGGCCGTGTTGCCGCTCGCGGGGCCGCCGAGCAGCGGCGAGGGCTCGGACTTCAGCAGCGGGAGCACACCGACCGTGGGGCGGCCGCAGCCGCCGCCGAGGACGTGGGCCGCGAGGTCGTCGGTGAAGGCGTTGATGGTGGACATCACAAAGCGCATGGAGCCGTCGGGGTGCTTGCAGACCCCGCGCCCCTTGACGGCCACCGCGGTCTGCCGCAGCTGCTCCAGCGCGGCCTGCCCGCCGCCGTTGAGCACGTCCTGCAGCAGTCCGGCCATCCGGGGCAGGCCGAGGCGGCACGGCCCGCACTGCCCGGCGGTCTCGGCGGCCAGCCACTGCGCGACCCGCAGGGACTCGCCGAGCGGGCACAGGCCCGGGTCCAGCGGCAGCAGCGCGCCCGCGCCGAGCGTGGCCTTGTGGGCCTCCAGGGACTCGCGGGCGATGGTCACCATCGACGCGATGTTGGGGTCGATCCAGTTGCCGTGGTAGCCGCCCACGAGCACGCCCTGCCCCGGGTTCCCGCCGCACATCTGCAGGATGTACGACATGGGCACGCCGGTCGGGGTCTCCACGACCGTCTGCCGGGGCACCGAGCCCGACACGGTCAGCATGGCGGTGCCGGGCTCCCCGGGCGCGCCCGCGGAGCCGAAGCGGATGGCCCCCATGCGGGCGCCGACGGCGAGTTGGGTGAAGGTCTCGGTGTTGGAGAAGAGCGTCGGCATCCCGGCGATGCCCGATTCGCTCGCGCTGACCTTCTTGCCGGGCGGCAGCGGCAGACCGCCGTTGGCCGCCGAGATGATGCCCGAGGACTCGCCGGACACGAAGCGCTCCGGCATGCGCACGATGCGGGCCCGCAGCTGGCGGCCGCGCTTGGCGCCGAGGCCGCGTTCGGCCAGGGCGTCGCGCACGGACTGCTCGTTGGCGTCGCGGGTGACGCTGATCACCAGCTCGCGCGCGCCCAGGATCTCGGCGCACAGCAGGGCGCCGTCCAGCATCAGGTGCGGTGCGCGGCGCAGGATGACCGCGTCCTTGCGGCAGGCGGGCTCGCCCTCGCAGCCGTTGACCACGATCGCGGTGGGGCTGCCGCGCCGGCGGGCGGCCTCCCCGACGGCCTTGAGCTTCTTGTAGAAGGGGAAACCGGCGCCGCCGCGGCCGCGCAGGCCCATCAGCTCGGCCAGGTCCAGGAGTTCGCCCTCGGTCATGCTCGGCATGGAACCGTGCACGTTCAGATGGGTGACCCGGTCCAGTCGTTCCACCTCGTCGAACCCCGCGGTTATTCGGGGCAGCCCGACGGTACGGACGTCGGGCAGCACATCACCCGCCCCCGTACGAAGGGCGGGTGAGCGGTCCGGCATGGCGGGCAGGTTCATCGCTGTCCTTCATAAGGTCCGGGCATCGACTGCTGCCAGGAGATCGGCTGGAGCCGGTCGGCTCCCAGCGGATCGGTGTCCTGGACGCCGCCGGGCACTTCGGTCCCCCAAGGAGGGGTGCCGTCCCAGGCGCCGGGCTGGGGCTGTTGCTGGTACGGCTGTTGGGGCTGCTGAGAATACGGCGCCTGCGGGTCCGCGGGAACCTGCGGCAGTTGCATGGTGGCGCCCGCCGGGTCCATACCGAGGGTGCGGTCGGGGACCGGGGGAGGGGTGGGCGCGTACTGACCGGCGGTCGGGAAGCCCGGCAGCGGCGGCAGCGGATCGGTGTACGCGCTGGCCAGGGCCGGGCCGCCCTCCTCGCGGACGGCACGCCGGCGGCCGCCGGAACCGTTGCCGCGGGCCAGATTGCGGAAGGACGCGGAACGTTCCCGGGTCTCGGGGAAGACGGACTCGTCGCGGACCTTGCGCAGCCGGACCACCAGGGCGATGGCGACGCCGACCAGGCAGACCATGTAACAGATGATCACCCAGGGCTTGGCGGCCCGGCCGGACTCCAGCCCGTGGACGAGGGCGGCGCACCAGGAGGCGTACGCCATGCCGTGCAGGATGCGCCAGCGCACGGGGTGGCGTTTGGCGGCGAAGATGCTGCGCATCGCGCCCGTGGCGGCGGCGAGGATCATCAGGTAGGCGGCCAGCACGCCGAGCGATATGAGCCCGTCGCGGCCGGTGACGCCGAGGGGGAGGAAGGCGCCCGCGGTCGTGACGCGGACCTCGACGACCTTCGTCGTCACGTGCAGGATCAGGAAGCCGATGGCGGCGACCCCCAGGGCACGGTGGATGCCCTGGGTGACCAGCCGCTCGCGGGGGCCGAGGAAGACGGTGTCGGTGGACACCAGGCCCCAGATGACGGTGCAGCTGAGCGACACGAGGGTGAGGACACCGGCGCCGAAGTCCAGGAACGCCCGCAGGGCGGGGCCCGCGGTGAAGGCCAGGACGAGCAGAGCGGCGGCGATACCGGCGGTCGCCCAGACACGCGGCGACCGTGCGGTGCGGAGAGCCCCGGACAGTGTGGCGCTCGCCGGGAGCGGGGGGTTCCGGCGACTGTCGGAGGACTGACGGTTGGTGCGCATGCGCTGACGCTAACCCGGTCGGGTACCCACTTCGATCGTCTTTCGACAACCCGGGATGCGGATCATTACGAACTGCTAACGTCGGTTTGTTCGGCCGCCGTTCGGTAAGGATGTTCGGCCGCCCCGCACCCGGATTTCTCCGGGTCCTCCCGGTTCGCGCCGACTGTGTCCTGTCTCCGGCTCCATATGTCCGCATTCCGGACCTTGACGCCTCCCCAATTGCCTTCTCGTGAAGCTTCCTTGGTCCCTTCTTGGTGAACGCATGTCCCTGACATGAGCCGTTCACCGCGAGAGTGGCCTGGCGGTTCACGTGCGTGGCCGGTGCCGGCACGCCGAAGTCCGTCAGAACTTCACACAGCAGGGGGTTACATGAGCTCCACCCGCTCCAGAAAGCGGGCCGGCCTGGCCCTGGCAGCGGCGCTGCCGCTGGTCGCCGGTGCGCTGGCGATGGGCATACCCACGGCCCAGGCCGACGCCTCCCACGGGCGTCACACCCTCGCCGGCAGCAAGCCGGTCTGGGCGACGGCCAAGTCCGACAAGGGCGCCACTTCTGACGCGAACAAGGTCACCCTCCGGGTGTACCTGGCCGGCCGTGACGCCAAGGGCCTCGCGGCCTACGCCCAGGCGGTGTCCGACCCGGCGTCCGCCTCGTACGGCAGGTTCCTCTCCGCCGCCCAGGCCAAGGCCCGCTTCGGCGCGACCCAGCAGCAGGTCTCCGAGACCACCGCGTGGCTGGAGTCCTCCGGCCTGAAGGTCACCGGCGCCAATGAGCACTATCTGACGGTCACCGGCGACGTCTCCGCCGCCGAGAAGGCCTTCGGCACCCAGCTGCACAACTACACCAAGGGCTCGAAGACCTACCGCGCCCCGGTCGGCACCGCCTCGGTCCCCGCCGCCCTCAGCGGCGCGGTCCTCACGGTCACCGGTCTCGACAACTCCCCGCGGCGCGCCCAGCACCAGGACACGCTCCCGCCGCCCGGAGCCGTCTTCAAGAACGCTGGCCCCTTCTCCACGTACTACGGGTCGAACACCGACAAGCACCTGCCGGTCGCCTACGGCACGCACGCCCCCTACGCCATCAAGGGCTACACGGGCAAGCAGCTGCGCGCCGCCTACGGAGCGGGCTCGTACAACGGCAAGGGCGTCACCGTCGCCATCACCGACGCGTTCGCCTCGCCGACGATCGCCGCCGACGCCAAGAAGTACGCGGCGCGCAACGGCGACGCGTCCTACAAGGGCGGCCAGTTCTCCCAGGTCCTGCCGGCCGACTACCGCTTCACCGGCCCGGACGAGTGCGACGCGTCCGGCTGGTACGGCGAGGAGACCCTGGACGTCGAGGCGGTGCACGCGGTCGCCCCGGCGGCCGACATCACCTACGTCGGTGCCTCCTCCTGCACGGACGACGACCTGCTCGACGCGCTCGGCAAGATCGTCGACCACCGGCTCGCCGACATCGTCTCCAACTCGTGGGGCGACATCGAGACCAACGAGACCCCGGACATCGCCGCCGCGTACGACCAGATCTTCCAGATCGGCGCGGTCGAGGGCATCGGCTTCTACTTCTCCTCCGGCGACGCGGGCGACAACGTCGCGGCGCACGGCGCGAAGCAGGTCGACACCCCGTCCAACTCCCCCTGGGTCACCTCCGTCGGCGGCACCGCGCTCGCCGTCGGCAAGGGCGACAAGTACCAGTGGGAGACCGGCTGGGGCACGCTGAAGGCGACGCTGGCCGCCG
Source organism: Streptomyces sp. NPDC002574 (assembly GCF_042889545.1). Taxonomy (NCBI): domain Bacteria; kingdom Bacillati; phylum Actinomycetota; class Actinomycetes; order Kitasatosporales; family Streptomycetaceae; genus Streptomyces; species Streptomyces sp. NPDC002574. Next base: position 366,442 of record NZ_JBIARB010000001.1, on the reverse strand, counting down.
ACGGCTCCAGCTGGAACGCCTTCCCCGGCGCCTACACCTCCGGTGCGGGCGGCGGCACGAGCAAGCTCTACGCGCAGCCCTTCTACCAGCGCGGCGTCGTTCCCAACTCGCTCGCCCTGGCCAACGGCGGCACGGTCAAGCAGCGCGTCGAGCCGGACATCTCGGCCGTCGCCGACCCGAACACCGGCTTCCTGGTCGGCCAGACCCAGGCGTTCCCCGACGGGTCCCTCCAGTACAGCGAGTACCGGATCGGCGGCACCTCGCTCGCCGCGCCGGTGATCGCGGGCGTCCAGGCGCTGGCGCAGCAGGCCCGGCACGGTGTGCCGATCGGCTTCGCCAACCCGCTGATCTACGACCGCTACGGCACCGGGGCGTACCACGACGTCACCGACCACCCGCTGGGCCGCGGCCAGGACCTCGCGGTGGTCCGCGTGGACTTCGCCAACGGCGTCGACGCGGCGGACGGCCTGCTCACCTCGCTCCGCAGCCTCGGCAAGGACAGCTCGCTGTCCGCGGTCGTCGGCTACGACGACGTGACCGGCGTCGGCACCCCGGCGCGCGGCTACGTCGACTCGTACAAGCCGGGCCACCGCCGCTGAGCGGTCCCGCACCGCACGGCCGGGCACAGCACGGCGCAGCACGGCAGGGCCCGCACCGGGGGGAACCTCGGTGCGGGCCCTTCCGCCTCTGCGGTAACCTGACCTCATGCATGCCGTACGCCTTCTGCTTAGCAAGCCGCGCTGACCAGGAACGATGTCAGTGCGGCGCCCCTCCTGTGCGAGGGGCTTTTTCGTTTCCGCAGGCAGAGACCCCGTACGGCCGGGCCGCAGGCCGTCATGACAGCGATGGAGTACGAAGGACGATGAGCGAGACCACCCCTGCCGCAGAGGCCGCCGCGCCCCACCGCTACACGGCCGCGCTGGCCGCCGACATCGAGAGCCGCTGGCAGGACTTCTGGGACGAGAACCAGACCTTCGCCGCGCCCAACCCCACCGGTGACCTGGCCGGGAACGGCGAGCTGGCCAAGCCCAAGAAGTTCATCATGGACATGTTCCCGTACCCCTCGGGCGCGGGACTGCACGTGGGCCACCCGCTGGGCTACATCGCCACCGACGTCTTCGCCCGCTTCCAGCGCATGACCGGCCACAACGTCCTGCACACCCTGGGCTTCGACGCCTTCGGCCTGCCCGCCGAGCAGCACGCCGTGGCGACCGGCGAGCACCCCCGGGTGACCACCGAGGCCGCGATGAACAACATGCGGTCGCAGCTGCGCCGGCTGGGTCTGGGCCACGACAAGCGCCGGTCGTTCGCGACGATCGACCCGGACTACTACCGCTGGACCCAGTGGATCTTCCTGCAGATCTTCAACTCCTGGTACGACGAGGAGGCCGACCGCGCCCGCCCGATCGCCGAGCTGATCGAGCAGTTCGAGAAGGGCGACCGTGCCACGCCCGATCGGCGCGACTGGGCCGAGCTGAGCCCCGCCGAGCGCGACGCCGTCCTGGGCGAGTACCGCCTGGCCTACGCGTCGGAGTCGCCGGTCAACTGGTGCCCCGGCCTGGGCACCGTGCTGGCCAACGAGGAGGTCACCTCCGACGGCCGCTCCGAGCGCGGCAACTTCCCCGTCTTCAAGGCCAAGCTGCGCCAGTGGATGATGCGCATCACCGCGTACGCGGACCGCCTGCTGGCCGACCTAGACGCGCTGGACTGGCCCGAGGCGATCAAGCTGCAGCAGCGCAACTGGATCGGCCGCTCCGAGGGCGCCAAGGTCGACTTCGCCGTCGAGGGCCACGCGACCACCCCGATCACCGTCTTCACCACCCGGCCCGACACCCTGTTCGGCGCCACCTACATGGTGCTGGCCCCCGAGCACCCGCTGGTCGACACCCTGGTGCCGGCCGCGTGGCCGGAGGGCACCAAGGACGCCTGGACCGGCGGCGCGGACACCCCGGCGAAGGCCGTCGCGGAGTACCGCAGGCAGGCCCAGTCCAAGTCGGACGTGGAGCGGCAGACCGAGGGCAAGAACAAGACGGGCGTCTTCAGCGGCGCCTACGCGGTGAACCCGCTGACCGGCGCCCGCATCCCGGTCTTCGTCGCCGACTACGTCCTGATGGGCTACGGCACCGGCGCGATCATGGCCGTCCCCGGCCAGGACGAGCGCGACTGGGAGTTCGCCACCGTCTTCGACCTGCCCATCGTCCGCACCGTCCGGCCCCCGGAGGGCTGGGAGGGCGAGGCGTTCACCGGCCAGGGCCCGGCGATCAACTCCGCCAACGCGGAGATCGACCTGAACGGCCTGGAGGTCACCGAGGCCAAGCGCACGGTCATCGACCACCTGGAGCAGCGCGGCATCGGCCAGGGCACCGTCAACTACCGCCTGCGCGACTGGCTGTTCAGCCGTCAGCGCTACTGGGGCGAGCCCTTCCCGATCGTCTACGACGAGGACGGCGTCGCCCACGCCCTGCCCGACTCGATGCTGCCGCTGGAACTGCCCGAGGTCGAGGACTACTCCCCGCGCACCTTCGAGCCGGACGACGCCGACACCGTGCCGGAGACCCCGCTGTCCCGCAACCAGGAATGGGTCGACGTCGACCTGGACCTGGGCGACGGCCGGGGCGTGCGCCGCTACCGCCGCGAGACCAACACCATGCCCAACTGGGCGGGTTCCTGCTGGTACGAGCTGCGCTACCTGGACCCGCACAACGACCGGCAACTGGTCGATCCCGAGATCGAGCAGTACTGGATGGGTCCGCGGGAGGGGCAGCCGCACGGCGGCGTCGACCTGTACGTCGGCGGCGCCGAGCACGCGGTGCTGCACCTGCTGTACGCGCGCTTCTGGTCCAAGGTGCTGTTCGACCTGGGCCACGTCTCGTCCGTGGAGCCGTTCCACAAGCTGTTCAACCAGGGCATGATCCAGGCGTACGTCTACCGTGACAGCCGCGGCTTCCCGGTCCCGGCCGCCGAGGTCGAGGAGAGGGCCGGCGACTACTGGTTCGGCGACGAGCAGGTCACGCGCGAGCTGGGCAAGATGGGCAAGTCCCTGAAGAACGCCGTCACCCCGGACGAGATCGCCGCCGAGTACGGCGCCGACACCCTGCGCCTGTACGAGATGGCGATGGGCCCGCTGGACGTCTCCCGCCCGTGGGACACCCGCGCCGTCGTCGGTCAGTACCGGCTGCTGCAGCGGCTGTGGCGCAACGTCGTGGACGAGGCGACGGGCGAGGTCACGGTGACCGACGCCGAGCCCGACGAGGACACCCTGCGGGCCCTGCACAAGGCGATCGACGGCGTCCGCCAGGACCTGGAGGGCCTGCGCTTCAACACCGCCATCGCCAAGATCACCGAGCTGAACAACCACCTGACCAAGGCGGGCGGCGCCCTGCCGCGCCCGGTCGCCGAGCCCCTGGTGCTGCTGATCGCGCCGCTGGCCCCGCACATCGCCGAGGAGCTGTGGCGGCGGCTGGGGCACGAGCAGTCCCTGGCGCACGAGGACCTGCCGGTCGCCGACCCGGCCTACGTGGTGGACGAGACCGTCACCTGCGTCGTCCAGGTCAAGGGCAAGATCAAGGCCCGCCTGGAGGTCCCGCCGGCGATCTCCGACGCCGACCTGGAGGCCCAGGCCCTGGCCGACCCGGCGGTCGTCGCGGCCCTGGACGGGGCGGCCGTGCGCAAGGTGATCGTCCGGGCGCCGAAGCTGGTCAACATCGTCACTGGCTGAGGTACCGGTCCGGATCCCGGGCATCCCCGGATCCCAAGATCTCGGATCCCGGGTTCCCCGGATCTCAGGGGCGGATGAGGGTTTCCCCGGAACCCTCGTCCGCCCCCGGCCGTTTACGGTGGGCATACCGCCGATCGAGCAGATCGGGCCGACCGGGCAGAGGAGCCGCCGTGGATGTCGCCGTCGCCCTGATCCTGCTGATCTTCGCGTCCTTCGTCGCGCTCGGCATCGTGGCCACGGTCAGGACGGCCCGGGCGGTACGGCGCGGTGTGGAGCGCACGAGCGTCGAGGCCCGGCGCGTCGTGGAGGAGACCGGTCTCAAGGCGCGCCGCTACACCCAGCCCGGCCCCGCCGGGAAGCTCGCCGAACTGCGCCTCGCGCTGCGCACCTCGGTGGGCAGCACTCGGGAGGCCCTGGAGTCCCGGGCCGCGGACGACTCCGGGCTCAGCGAGGCCGTGGCGCTGTTCCGGCGGCTGAGCGGACACGCCACGGAGCTCGACGCCGAGCTGAAACTGCTGGAGCGCGAGCCCGACCGCGCCCGGATCGCCGCGCGCCTGGGCGAACTGGAGGAGCGCACCCGCCGCATCACCCACTCCGCCGACTCGCTGCGCTGGGCCGCCCAGGACCGCGCCCGGCGCTTCGCCGACGACGACCTCGCGACGCTGGGCCGCGACATCGACCTGGAGGCCGGCGCCCTGCGGCACTGGGCCCCCGCGAGCCTGCCCGAGCCGGGCCCCGGGGCGTCCTCGTCCGCGGAGCGTCCGCCGAAGGCGCTGTGAGCGCGGGCCGGGCGGGCGGGGCGCCGTCCACCGGGGTCCGCACCCGCGTTCACCTCAGCGGGGCCGTACTGTTGCCGGGCCTTCGGCGCGGGTAACCTCCCGCACATGTCGTCCCATGTCGCTATCGTCACCGATTCCACGGCCTACCTGCCGCAGGAGGCCCTGACCCGGCACCGGATCACCGTGGTCCCACTGGCGGTGGTCATCGGCGACGAAGCGCTGGAAGAGGGTACCGAGGTGTCGGCCCCCGCCGTGGCCCGCGCCCTGCTGCGCCGCAAGCCCGTCACCACGTCGCGGCCCAGCCCCGAGGAGTTCGCCGCCGCCTATCGCGCGGCGGCCGAGGCCGGCGCCACCGAGATCGTCTCCCTGCATCTGTCCGCCGAGTTCTCCGGGACGTACGACGCCGCCCGGCTGGCGGCGGGGAGCGCGCCGGTGCCGGTGCGGGTGGTGGACACCGCGATGGTCGCCATGGCCCTGGGCTTCCCCGTCCTCAGCGCCGCCGAGGCCGCGGAGTCGGGCGGCAGCTCGGACGAGATCGTCGCCGCGGCGGAGAAGCGGGCGTCGGACACCTCCGCGTACTTCTACGTCGACACCCTGGACTACCTGCGGCGGGGCGGGCGTATCGGCGCCGCCCAGGCACTGCTGGGTTCGGCGCTCGCGGTCAAGCCGCTGCTGCAGCTGGACGAGGGCCGGATCCAGCTCATGGAGAAGGTGCGGACGGCGTCCAAGGCGCTCACCCGCCTGGAGGAGATCGTCGTCGAGCGGGCGGGTTCGCGGCCCGTCGACATCGCCGTGCACCATCTCGCCGCCGCCGACCGGGCCTCCGGTCTCGCGGAGCGCCTGCGCACCCGGGTCCCCGCCCTGCGCACCCTCGTCCTCAGCGAGGTCGGCGCGGTGATCGGGGCCCACACGGGTCCGGGGCTGCTGGGGGCCGTGGTCTCGCCGTTGTGAAGGGGCGCGAGCCACACCTCCGGGTGACGGAGTTATCCACAACGGTCTGGTTGTCCACAGGAATTGAGCAAGATCATCTCTGAGTCGGCGCGGCGCCTACCGTCGCGGACATGGGACCGATCACCGCAACCAGCCGCCGCCACCGGCACGTTCACGCCGACTCCGTCCGCGACCGTGCCCGCTCACTCTTCGACCCGCCGCCCGGGCACCCGCCGGCCGTACTGAACGGGCCCGCGTCGCGGCGCGGTTCCGCGGACGCGGACACCGACACGGACGTTGACGTGGCGGTGCGCGGGGGCGTGGCCGACGGGCCGCGCGGGGCGGCTGCCCGGCACGGGCCGCCGGGAGTGGCGGCTCGGCGCGGCGCGATCTGGCGGCTCGCCGTGACCGAGCGACTGCCCACGTGGTTCTCCCTGCGCTGCGGAATGGAGCCGAAGGCGGCGGTCGCGCTCGCCATGGTGCTGGTCGTCGCGATCGGGTTCGCGGTGCACCACTTCTGGACGGGCAGACCGCGGACCGTCGCGGTGCCCCCGGCCGTCTCCACGCTCCCCGCGGCCGTACCCGCCCCCGTGTCCACCGGCCCGCGCACGCCGCATCCCGAGCCGGGCCCCCAGGCGGCCCTGGTCGTGGACGTCGCGGGCAAGGTGCGGCGCCCGGGCCTGCGGCGGCTGCCGACCGGTGCACGGGTCGCGGACGCGCTGGAGGCGGCCGGGGGAGCGCTGCCCGGCGCGGACACCAGCGCCCTGAACCTCGCCCGCAGGCTGGCCGACGGTGAGCAGATCGTCGTCGGCCGTGCCGCCGCGCCCGGCCTGCCCGCCCCCGCGGCACCGGGCGCCGCGCCCGTTCCGCCCGCCGCCGTGAGCCTGAACGCCGCCACCGCCGAGCAGTTGGACGCCCTCCCCGGTGTGGGCCCGGTGCTGGCGCGGCACATCATCGAGTACCGCGCGAAGCACGGCGGCTTCACCACCGTCGACCAGCTCCGCGACGTGAACGGCATCGGGGACCGCCGGTTCGCCGACCTCAAGCCCCTGGTCACGCCGTGAGCACCCGCCGTCCCGCGGTGCACGCGGACGCGGCCTCGCCCCGGGGCGCGTCCCATCCGCGGCAAGAGGGTCCGGCGGACCTGCGGTTGCTGGTGCCGGCCCTGGCCGCGTGGCTCGCCGCGGGCGTCGCGCTCACCGCGCCCGGGCAGGTGGTGACCGGGCTCTGCGCCGCCGGCGCCCTGATGGGCACGGGCATGCTCGTGGCACCCCGCCTCCTGGCGCGGAGCCTGCCGGTGGCGACGGTCACGGTCACGGCGGTCGCCACCGCGCTGCTCTGCGCCACGGCCTCCGCCGCAGTGGCGGCCCTGCACGCCGCCGACCTCCACCGGGGTCCCCTGCCCGGCCTGGCCGCCCAGCACGCCCACGCCCGCGTCGAGATCACCGTGACCGCCGACGCCCGCACGATCCGCCCCCATGTGCGCGGCGCGGCCCGGGCCCCCGCCGCCGTGCTGCTCGAAGCCGAGGCGGTACGCGTCACCGCGCGCGGCACGACGACGGCCGTGCGCACGCCGGTCCTGCTCATCGCCCGGCAACCGGTCGCGCCCTGGCTGTCGTTGCTCCCCTCGACACGGCTCGCCGTGGAAGCCCGGCTGGCCCCGCCGGGCGACCCGGGCGACCGCGTCGCCGCCGTGCTGTCCGTGCGCGGCCCACCGCGTGCCGTCGGGCCGCCGTCGGCCGTCCAGCGCTTCGCCGGCGGGTTGCGCGCCGGACTGCGCACCGCCTCCGAGAACCTCGCGCCGGACGCCCGCGCCCTGCTGCCCGGGCTCGTGGTGGGCGACACCACGCGGATCGGCCCGGAACTCCACGACGCCTTCGAGGCCACCGACCTGACCCACCTCACCGCCGTGAGCGGGTCGAATCTCTCCGTGGTCCTGTTCCTCCTCATCGGGCCGCCCGGCATCGCGCTGCGCGCCGAACGCCGGGGTCTGGCCCCGCGACTGGCGCTCCCGCTGCATGCCACAGCGGTGCTCGGCGGCCTGCTCACCATCGCCTTCGTCGTGGTCTGCCGTCCGGACCCCAGCGTGCTGCGCGCGGCGGTCTGCGGTCTGATCACCCTGCTGGCCATCGGCACCGGGCGTCGCCGCTCACTGCTGCCGGCCCTGTGCGCGGCCGTCCTGCTGCTGCTCCTCCACGATCCCTGGCTCGCCCGCTCGGGTACGGCTTCGCCCTCTCCGTGCTGGCCACCGGAGCCCTGCTGACCCTCGCCCCGCGGTGGAGCGAGGCCCTGTGCCGGCGACGGGTCCCGCCCCGGCTCGCCGAGATCCTGGCGGCATCCGCCGCCGCCCAGGCCGTCTGCGCGCCGCTGATCGCCGTGCTCGCCGCCCACGTCAGCCTCGTCGCCGTGCCGTGCAACCTGCTGGCCGAACTCGCGGTCGGTCCCGCCACTGTCCTCGGATTCGCCGCGCTCGCCGCCGCGCTGCCTGCCATGACCGTGGCCAAGGCGCTCGCCTGGCTGGCCGGTCTGCCCGCCGGCTGGATCGCCGCCGTCGCCCGGCATGGCGCCGCCGTGCCCGGTGCCACGGTGGACTGGCCCGGCACATGGGCGGGCGCCTTCCTGCTCGCGATGGTCGTGGCGGCCGTCGTCGCCGCGGGCCGCCGTCTGCTGCGCCGGCCCTGGCTGTGCGCGGCGGCCGTGCTGCTGATCGTGCTGACCGTCGTCCGGCCCGTCCCGTTGCCCCGGGCCGTGACGGGATGGCCGCCACCCGACTGGCGCCTGGTCGTCTGCGACGTCGGTCAGGGCGACGCCTTGGTGCTCTCCGCCGGCGGGCGGGGCACCGCGGTGGTCGTCGACACCGGCCCCGAACCCCGGCTGGTCGACCGGTGCCTGCGGTCGCTGGGCATCCGGGCCGTACCCCTCCTCGTCCTGACCCACTTCCACGCCGACCACGTCGACGGCCTTCCCGGCGTGCTGCGCGAACGGGCCGTCGGCGCCATCGAGACGACCACCCTCGACGAGCCCGCGGACCAGGCGGCCTTCGTCCGTGCCCAGGCGGCCGCGGCCCGCGTCCCCGTGATCCGCGCCGTCGCGGGCGAGCACCGCCGCCTCGGACCGCTGGACTGGCGCGTCCTGTGGCCCCCTTCCGGCCCCTCGGGCCTCCCCGTCACCGACGACGCCAATCCCAACGACGCCAGCGTCACCCTCCTCGTGCGCACCGCCGGGCTCACCGTGCTCCTGCTCGGCGACCTCGAACCCGACGCCCAGCGCGCGCTGCTCACCGCCGTGCCCGGCCTGGGCCGCATCGACGTGCTGAAGGTCGCCCACCACGGCTCGGCCTACCAGGCCCCCGCCCTTCTGGCCCGCCTCCGCCCCCGGCTCGCTCTCATCAGCTGCGGCAGCGACAACCCGTACGGCCACCCCTCACCCCGGACGATCAGCGCCCTCCGCGCCCAGGGCACCACCGTCCTGCGCACCGACACCGACGGCCCCATCGCTGTCCTCGGCGACACCGGCCACCTCCGCGCCGCCCCCATGGGGCATTCACCGTGACCGACGCGTCCGGACCGCGGGCCGGACGGCGACGAGCAGTGGACTCAGCTGTTCCCGAGGCCCAGTTCCTCCTCCGGAACGGAGATCACCCAGCGGGTGCTCTGCCGCGGCCGCAGGTAGAACCACCAGTACGCGAGGGAGCCCGCCACGATCGCACCCGTGATCACCAGATCCTGAGCGGTCTGCTGGACCAGCACGTACGCCAGCACCGCCACCAGCAGCACCGGCACGGCCGGCCACAGCGGCATGCGCCACGCCGACCGCTGCTTGTGGGCGCCCGTGCGCGACCCGAGCGCGGCCAGCGCGACCACGATGTACATCGCGGCCACCGCGACACCCGTCACCCCGCTCAGCGTCTCCACCGGAACGAAGCACAGCACCGCGCCCGGCACACCCACCGCCAGCGTGGCGATCCACGGCGCCCCGAAGCGCTTGCTGAGCGTCCCGAACGCCTTGTTGACCGGCGTCGGCCAGGCGCGGTCGCGCGCCGACGCGTACAGCACACGGGAGTTCTGGATCACCATCACGATGCCCGCGTTGACGATCGCCAGCGCGATGCAGAGGCTGATGAAGGTGCCGACCGCGGAATTGCTCCAGCCCTGCACGAGGGCCGAAAGATCGCCCGCCGTCAGGGAGTTCATGTCGGGTGCGCCCAGGGTGATGGCGATCGTCGGGACGATCACCACGAGCGCGCCGATGCCCAGCGTCCACAGCACGGTGCGCGAGACGGTGCGGCGCGGGTTCTCCATCTCCTCCGACAGGTAGACGGCCGTGCTGAAGCCCTGCAGCACGAACAGCGCGATGGCCAGGCCCGCCACGATCGTCCCGGCCGTGACCGCCGTGCTCAGCCCGTGCCCGTCCTGGGTCACGGGGTGGATCAGCACCGAGGCCGGCCGGGCGCTGTGCGAGAAGCCCAGGAAGGCCACCATGCCGGCCGCCACCACCTCCAGCACGAGGAAGATGCCGGTGATCCAGGCATTGGCCCGCAGGTCCAGCAGGCCCATCACGGTCGCCAGCAGCATGACCGCCGCGCCCGCGACCTTGGGGTCGATCTGCGCGAGCGGCGCCAGGTACTCACCCGTTCCCAGCGCGATGATCGGCGGCACGATCATGACCACGATCAGGGACAGCACGAACACGATCCATCCGGCCAGCCGGCCGATCAGCGTGCCGACCATCGCGTACTCGCCGCCCGCGCTGGGGATCAGCGTGCCGAGCTCGGAGTAGCAGAAGGCCACCGCGATGCACAGCACGGCCGCGATCACGATGGTCAGCGCGGTTCCCGTACCCAGGTCCGCGAAGAGCGGCGGCACGATGACGAACAACGACGACGCGGGCGTCAGGCACGAGAGCGTCAGCAGTGTCCCGCCCACGACGCCGATCGACCGCTTCAGTGCCTTCGGCGCCTCGATGGGCGGGGCCAGGGGCGAGTGCGGGGCCGCCGGCGGGTGAAGCATGTCGGTCATGCGCGCATCCGATCAGGTCGGGCTGAAGGGGGCTGCCGCCTCCGGTCCAGGAAACACGGAACGGAATGTTCATCTCCGTTCCGAGGATGAAACCCCGGCCGTCAAGGCCCCGTCAAGAGTCTCCGGACAACGAAATCCGTAGCTCCGGGGCCTTCGGATCAACGTAAAACCACTGCGCCTTGGGGGATTGAGTGCGCTAATCCGCACCGAGCGCGTGAAATCGCCATGCCGTGACTCTCGTTGGATCCCGGTCCTTCCCGGGTCGCGGAGTCTGGTGTTCGTGACGGTGTCTCGCCAAGCTGACGCCATGGACGCATCCCAGGCGGACGCCTACCTCCGCCGTATCGGCGCCCCGCGCCCCGCCCGCCCCGACGCCGGCGCGCTGCGCGAACTCCAGCTGCGTCACCTGGTCGCCGTCCCCTTCGAGAACCTCTCCCTCCACCTCGGGGAGCCCGTCACCCTCGACCCCGACGCCCTCCAGGACAAGATCGTCGGGGCCCGGCGCGGCGGCTACTGCTACGAGCTCAACGGTGCCTTCGCCGCGCTGCTGACCGCCCTCGGCTACGACGTCGACCTCCTGGCCTGCCGCGTCATCGGCCCCGACGGGCTCGGCATCCCCTACGACCACCTCGCCCTGCGCGTCCGCACCGCCGACGGGGCCACCCTGCTCGCCGACGTCGGCTTCGGCCGCCACGCCCACCACCCCCTCCTGCTCACCCCGGACATCGACCAGTCCGACCCCGGCGGCGTCTTCCGCTTCATCCCCGCCCCCCTCGGCGACCTCGACCTCCTCCACGACGGAACCCCCGCCTACCGTCTCGACCCGCGCCCCCGTGACCTCGCGGACTTCGAGGTCGGCTCCTGGTACCAGCAGACCTCCCCCCGCTCCCACTTCACCAAGTCCGTGGTCTGCTCCCGCCTCACCGACGACGGCGGCCGCCTCACGCTGACCGGCCGCACCCTCGTCACGACCGCCGCCGACGGTACCCGCCACGAAGTGGCCCTCGACACGGACACCGAGGTCCTGGAGGCCTACCGCGACGGCTTCGGCCTCGCGCTCGACCGCGTCCCGCGGCTGCGCGCCCCGCTCGGACTCACGGCACCACTGCCGTCGCCGTGATCTCCACCAACTGCCCCGTGTAGCCGAGGCATGCCACGCCGACCAGGGTGGAGGTGTGGGGTCCTTCGGTGAGGCCGGAGGCGTGGACGACGTCCCAGACGCGGGAGAGGTCGGCGGGTTCGTCGGCGACCACGTACACGGTGGTGGCGACGACGTGGGGGAGACCGCTGCCGATCGCGTGCAGGGCCTCGTCGAGGTTGGCGAGGACCTGGTGGGCCTGGGCGACGGGGTCGCCGGGGCCGATGAGTTCGCCGTCGGCGTCGAGGGGTACGGAGCCGGCCATGAAGGCGACGCGGGTGCCGGTCCCGACGACGGCGGCGTGCGCGTAGCCGGGCGGCGGGAAGAGGGACGGGACGATCGTGTGATGGCTCATTCCGGCAGCCTGTGGTGGGCGCCGGGGGCGTGTCACCCGATTTTCGGCGTGCGCCAGACCGCGAGGACGACGTCCACCTCCGCCGCGATCCGCTGCCGGGCCTCCCAGCGCGGGACGCCGGCGGCCAGCAGGGCCTCGTAGGCGGTGTCGCCGTGGCGTACGGACGCGCGGACGGCGGCCGTGACGGCGCCCTCGTCCAGGGCGCGGCCGGCGGCGGTGCGGCCCACGCGGCCACTGCCCCGCAGCGCGGCGTGCGCGGCGAGGGCGGCCGCGCGCGCGGGCGGGCAGGACGGGAACAGGCGCAGGACCTCGGTGGTGAGGGTGGCGGTGACGCGGGCGTCCTCGGCCTCGCGGCGCACGGCGTCGCGGGCCCGGCGGACGGCCCGTGCGGCGGCGTCGGCCAGGCACTGCCGTTCGGCCGCCGCGAGCGCGGCGGCGTCGACGAACAGCCCTTGGCGCTCCCACCGGTTGCGGCGCCGGTTGAGCCGGATGACGACGCCGAGGACCGGCGCGACCGCCCGTGCCCGCCGGGTCAGTGCCGTGTCACCGCGGGGGAGGAAGACCAGGTGGCCGAGATCGGCGCAGGGCAGGCACAGCGGCCGGCCCGCCTCCAGGACGTGGTAGGCGAGCGGTCCCTGCCGGCATGCCGAACACCGGCGCCGCTTCAGGGGTTTGACGACCATGATCTCGGCGGTGCCGCCACGTCGTGCCGTGTCCACCGCACCAGTGTGCAAACCGGGGGGCGGTCCGAGAAGTGCAACCGCCGTGTCACGGGATGCCCATGGGTGCGTATCAGCAGGCATGAGGGGCCCGGAGCCGTGGCAGGTTGACCTCATGACCATCATCGGCTGGATCGTGCTCGGCCTGCTGGCAGGCGCCATCGCCAAGATACTGCTGCCCGGCAGGGACCCGGGCGGCCTGGTCGGAACGACGCTCATCGGTATCGCGGGCGCCGTCGTCGGCGGCTGGATCTCGGCGAAGTTCCTGCACCACCCCATCACCAAGGACTTCTACGACCTGCCCACCTGGGGGGCGGCGATCGGTGGCGCCCTGGTGCTGCTGATCCTCTACCGCGTCCTGTTCGGCGACTCCCGCTGAGCGGGAGCCGCCGCGCACCGCACCAGGACTAGTCCTCTTCCTCCAGCCAGCCTTCGAACTCCTCCGCCAGCGCGTTCAGCGCGGCGGGATCCAGTTCACCGTCGTCGTCATTGACGACGACGAGCCACTGGGCGTCTTCGGCGTCGTCCTCTCCCGCGAGGGCGTCGCGGACGATCTGGGGGCGGGCAGGGAGGTCGAAGCGCTCGGAGGCTTCGTCGGCGGCGTCCTCCGCGGAGTCGCGGTCGGGCAGCACGAGGACATGTCTGACGTCATTCACCGGGACATTGTGTCGGACCCGCGTGGGATGCTGGACGGCGATGCCCAGGAACAGTACGACAGACAGTCCGCTCGCCCCCGTCACGATCGTGGTGGGGCAGGAGGACCTGCTCCTCGACCGCGCCGTGCGGGAGGTCGTGGTCGCCGCGCGGGCGGCCGACGCCGACACCGATGTGCGCGATCTCACCCCCGAAGCAGTGCAGCCCGGCACCCTCGCGGAGTTGACCAGTCCGTCGCTGTTCGCAGAGCGCAAGGTCGTGGTCGTCCGCAATGCGCAGGACCTGTCCGCGGACACGATCAAGGACGTGAAGGCCTACCTCGCGGCCCCCGTCGAGGAGATCACCCTCGTCCTGCTGCACGCCGGCGGTGCCAAGGGCAAGGGCCTGCTGGACGCGGCCCGCAAGGCCGGGGCGCGCGAGGTGGCGTGCCCGAAGATGACCAAGCCGGCCGACCGGCTGGCCTTCGTTCGCGGGGAGTTCCGCACCTTGGGCCGGTCGGCGACCCCCGAGGCCTGCCAGGCGCTCGTGGACGCGCTGGGAAGCGATCTGCGCGAGCTGGCGAGCGCCTGCGCGCAGCTCGCCGCCGACGTGGAGGGCGCGATCGACGTGGCCGTCGTCGCCCGTTACTACACCGGCCGCGCCGAGGCGACCGGCTTCGAGGTCGCGGACCTGGCGGTCACCGGCCGTACGGCCGAGGCCCTGGAACGGCTGCGCTGGGCCATCGCGGTCGGCCAGCCGCTGCCCGGCATCACCTTCGCGCTGGCCTCCGGCGTTCGGGCCATCGGCAAGCTCGCCTCCGCCCCGCGCGGTGCCCGGCCGGCGGACCTCGCCCGCGATCTCGGCATGCCGCCGTGGAAGATCGACCGGGTGCGCCAGCAGATGCGCGGCTGGTCCGGGGACGGGGTCTCCACGGCGCTGCGCGCGGTCGCCGAGGCCGACGCGGCGGTCAAGGGCGGCGGTGCCGACCCGGCGTACGCCCTCGAGAAGGCCGTCGTGTCGATCGCGCGCGCCTCACGCGCCCGCTGACCGGCGGGGCGGTCGTTCCGGGGGCACGCCGAAGGGCCCCGTACCGGGGAGGTACGAGGCCCTTCGAGGACCGCACCCGCGTGGCGAACGCAGGCCGCGTGCGGCCGGAGAATCATGTCTGCCGGTGGTGGAGCGGGTGAGAGGGACCGCTGTGCCCGTCACCGGCGAAGTGCTGCCGGGTACCGCTGGGTACTGCTGACGAGAAAGGCTCAGGCCTGGAGCGCGGCGACCTTGATGGCGATCGCGGACTTCTTGTTGGCGGCCTGGTTCTTGTGGATGACGCCCTTGCTCACGGCCTTGTCGAGCTTCTTGCCGGCGAGGCGCGCGGCCTCGGTGGCCTTCTCGACATCGCCGGTGGCCACGGCCTCACGGGTGCGGCGGATGGCGGTCTTGAGCTCGGACTTGACGGCCTTGTTGCGCAGGCGCGCCTTCTCGTTGGTCTTGTTGCGCTTGATCTGGGACTTGATGTTCGCCACGAAAGAGCCTTCTCAGGTGTGATCTGATGGGGTTCGCGCCTCGGGTAGAGGGCACGAAGCGCGACTGCCCAGGTTAGCAGTCGGCCGCTGTGCCGCCCAAACCGGCGCTCCCGGGCCCGGTCCCGGCGCCGCGCGCGGCCGCTTCCGGGCTGCCCGGCACGGTCCCCGGCCCCGGTCATGGGACTATGGGAGCCATACGTATCGATCCGACCAGAGGCGACAGGCGCCTCAAGAGACAGGACCCTGCGTGCCCGCGACCCCTTCGAACGTGCCGGAGCCGAGCCGTACCGACCCGGCGCTGATCCGCAATTTCTGCATCATCGCGCACATCGACCACGGCAAGTCGACGCTTGCCGACCGGATGCTCCAGCTCACCGGTGTGGTGGATCAGCGGCAGATGCGCGCCCAATACCTCGACCGGATGGACATCGAGCGCGAGCGCGGCATCACGATCAAGTCCCAGGCGGTCCGTCTGCCCTGGGCGCCCACCACGGGCGCCGATGAGGGCAGGACGCACATCCTGAACATGATCGACACCCCGGGGCACGTGGACTTCACCTACGAGGTCTCCCGGTCGCTCGCGGCGTGCGAGGGCACGGTCCTGCTGGTCGACGCCGCCCAGGGCATCGAGGCGCAGACGCTGGCCAACCTCTACCTGGCGATGGAGAACGACCTCACCATCGTCCCGGTGCTGAACAAGATCGACCTGCCGGCCGCGCAGCCCGAGAAGTTCTCCGAGGAACTGGCCAACCTCATCGGCTGCGACCCCTCCGACGTGCTGAGGGTCTCGGCGAAGACCGGTCTCGGCGTCGAGGCGCTGCTCGACCGGGTCGTGGAGACCGTCCCGGCCCCGGTCGGCGTCGCGGACGCCCCCGCCCGCGCGATGATCTTCGACTCGGTCTACGACTCCTACCGCGGCGTCGTCACCTACGTCCGGGTCGTCGACGGGCAGCTCAGCAAGCGCGAGCGCATCAAGATGATGTCCACCGGCGCCACCCACGAGTTGCTGGAGATCGGTACCAACTCCCCGGAGATGCTGCCGGCCGACGGCCTCGGCGTCGGCGAGGTGGGCTATCTGATCACCGGCGTGAAGGACGTCCGCCAGTCCAAGGTCGGTGACACGATCACCCAGCAGTCCAAGGGCGCCACCGAGGCCCTGGGCGGCTACAAGGACCCCAAGCCCATGGTGTTCTCGGGCCTGTACCCGCTGGACGGCTCGGACTACCCGGAACTGCGCGACGCGCTGGACAAGCTCCAGCTCAACGACGCCGCCCTGGTCTACGAGCCGGAGACCTCCGCCGCCCTCGGCTTCGGTTTCCGCGTCGGCTTCCTCGGCCTGCTCCACCTGGACGTGATCCGCGAGCGCCTGGAGCGCGAGTTCGGCCTCGACCTGATCGCCACCGCCCCCAACGTGGTCTACCGCGTGGTCATGGAGGACGGTGCCGAGCACATCGTCACCAACCCCAGCGAGTTCCCCGAGGGCAAGATCAGCGAGGTGTACGAGCCGGTGGTGCGCGCCACGATCCTGGCGCCCACCGAGTTCATCGGCGCGATCATGGAGCTGTGCCAGACCCGGCGCGGCACGCTGCTGGGCATGGACTACCTCTCCGAGGACCGGGTGGAGATCCGCTACACCCTGCCGCTCGCCGAGATCGTCTTCGACTTCTTCGACCAGCTGAAGTCCAAGACCCGCGGTTACGCCTCCCTCGACTACGAGCCCACCGGCGAGCAGACCTCCAGCCTGGTCAAGGTCGACATCCTGCTGCACGGCGACAAGGTGGACGCCTTCTCTGCGATCACGCACAAGGACGCGGCGTACGCGTACGGCGTGCGGCTCGTCGCCAAGCTGCGCGAGCTCATCCCGCGGCAGGCCTTCGAGGTGCCGATCCAGGCCGCCATCGGTTCCCGGGTCATCGCCCGCGAGACCATCCGCGCCATCCGCAAGGACGTCCTCGCCAAGTGCTACGGCGGTGACATCTCCCGCAAGCGGAAGCTGCTGGAGAAGCAGAAGGAGGGCAAGAAGCGGATGAAGATGGTCGGTTCCGTGGAGGTGCCGCAGGAGGCCTTCATCGCGGTCCTGTCCAGCGACGAGAGCGCGGCCAAGAAGAAGTAACC
Organism: Streptomyces sp. NPDC002574; assembly: GCF_042889545.1. Lineage (NCBI taxonomy): Bacteria > Bacillati > Actinomycetota > Actinomycetes > Kitasatosporales > Streptomycetaceae > Streptomyces > Streptomyces sp. NPDC002574. Next base: position 349,514 of record NZ_JBIARB010000001.1, on the reverse strand, counting down.
GCCGGCGGGGGCGGGACGGGCGGTCCGCCGCCCGACTGACCGCACACGAGGGGCGTTTGTCCGATGACCGGGCAGGCGCCCTTTCGTATGAGCGGTGCGGCATTCGGGTGATTGGGGAAAAAGCCGCCCACGTGCGGTTTCCGGGGCTGGTCGCGGGCGTTACCCATGGTGACGGCGGCGAAAGTCGTCGCCGTGGAAGGGGAATGTGTCGTGAAGTACTCGAAGGCCGCGGCCGTCGTCGCAGGTTCCGTGATCGCGCTGGGCGCCGCCGGTGCCGCCGCGTCCCCCGCCTTCGCCGGTGACGGCTCGCTCCCGCTCGGGAAGGGTCCGATGAAGCTCCTGGACGCCAAGGACGAGGTCACCAGGACCGGCCTGAAGGCGGTCACCGGGAAGACGGGCGAACTGCTGGGCGGGGTCGGCAAGTCGGGCGGCACCACCGGCATGATCGGCGGCCTGCCCATCGGCGGCTGATCGCCCCTGAGCTCCGCGGTGTCGCCGGAGGGTGGCCGGCGTGACGGCGGGAGGCGGGCTCCCCGGATTCCGGGAGAGCCCGCCGTTTGCGTCTGTGGCACGCGCGATCCAGGGGACGTACCCGCGGGCAAACTAGATGTATCTGTCACCCATATCACTCCGCGTGGTTGCAACGCGGTGACCGCGGCCCCTTACAAACCGGGCGCGGATTGCCTACCCTGATCACCAATCGCGGGTTACTCGCGAGTCACCCAGCAATGTGGCGGGCCCCGGAGGTTGTCGTGACCGACACGCAGACTTTGATCGAGAACCGGCCGCCCTCGGTGGCGAACCTGTTCCTGGAGCGCGTCGAGGCCACGCCCGACGCCGAGGCGTACCGCTACCCGGTGCCCTCGGCGGGCGGCGGACCGGACTCCTGGCGTTCGCTCAGCTGGCAGGAGGCCGCGACCAGGGTCTTCGCCATCGCGGCCGGTCTGATGGACCTCGGCGTACGCCCCGAGGAGCGGGTGGCCATCGCCTCCGCCACCCGGGTGGAATGGATCCTGGCCGACCTGGGCGTGCTGTGCGCGGGCGCCGCGACCACCACGGTCTACCCCAGCACCAACGCCGACGAGACGGCCTTCATCCTCGCCGACTCCGGCAGCCGCCTGCTGATCGCCGAGGACGCCGCCCAGCTGGCCAAGGTGCTCGGGCGACGCGCCGAGCTGCCCGAACTGAGCCACGTCGTGGTCATGGACGCGGAGGGCGTCGAAACCGGCACCGACGACGGGTGGGTGCTCTCCCTGGCCGACCTGGAGAAGCGCGGCGCCCTCTACCTGGAGAAGAACCCCGAGGCGGTCCGCGAGGCCGTGGGCGCGCTCACCAAGGACCAGCTGGCCACCCTCATCTACACCTCCGGTACGACCGGCCGTCCCAAGGGCGTCCGCCTGCCGCACGACTGCTGGGCGTACATGGCCCGCGCCATCGAGGCCAACGGCCTGCTGGAAGCGGCGGACGTGCAGTACCTCTGGCTGCCGCTGGCGCACGTCTTCGGCAAGGTGCTCACCGCCGGGCACATCACCATCGGCCACGTGACCGCTGTGGACGGCCGGGTCGACAAGATCATCGAGAACCTGCCGGTGGTCCAGCCCACCTACATGGCCGCCGTCCCCCGGATCTTCGAGAAGGTCTACAACGGCGTGGCCGTCAAGGCCCGCGCCGGCGGCGGCGCGAAGTACAAGATCTTCAAGTGGGCCGCCGAGGTCGCCCGCGAGTACGCCAAGGTCACCCAGGACAACCGCCGCCGCACCGGTACGCCCAGCGCGCCCTTCGCGCTGTCCGCGCAGCACGCCGTCGCCGACCGCCTGGTGTACGGCAAGCTCCGCGAGGCCTTCGGCGGCAAGCTGCGTGCCTGCGTCTCCGGCTCCGCGGCCCTGGCCCCGGAGATCGGCTACTTCTTCTCCGGCGCCGGCATCCACATCCTGGAGGGCTACGGCCTGACCGAGTCCAGCGCGGCCAGCTTCGTCAACCCGGGCGAGGCGTACCGCACCGGCACCGTCGGCAAGCCGCTGCCCGGTACCGAGGTGCGCATCGCCGAGGACGGCGAGATCCTGCTCCGCGGCCCCGGCATCATGCAGGGCTACCACGGGCTGCCGGAGAAGACCGCCGAGGTGCTGGAGCCCGACGGCTGGTTCCACACCGGCGACATCGGCGAACTGTCCGCGGACGGCTTCCTCACCATCACCGACCGCAAAAAGGACATCATCAAGAACTCGAACGGCAAGTACATCGCGCCGGCCGCCGTCGAGGGCCAGTTCAAGGCCGTGTGCCCGTTCGTCAGCAACGTCCTGGTGATCGGCGCTTCACGCAACTTCTGCAGCGCACTGATCGCCCTCGACGAGCCCACCATCCTCGGCTGGGCCGCGGAGAACGGCATGGCGGGCCGGCCGTACGCGGAGGTCGTCGCCTCGGACCAGGTACGCGAGCTGATCGGCGGTTACGTACGGCGCCTCAACGACGACCTGCAGCGCTGGCAGCAGATCAAGACCTTCCGGGTGCTGCCCCGCGACCTCGACGTCGAGCACGGCGACCTGACGCCGAGCCTGAAGCTCAAGCGGCCGGTCGTGGAGCGGGAGTTCAAGGACCTGATCGACGACATGTACTCCGGCACCCGCGAGGTCTGAGCCCCGCGCCCGCCCCGCCGGGTCAGTCGCCCCGGCGCGGGCCCGGCAGGTCGACCCCGCGGACGGCGCTTTCCAGCGCCGCCACGCGGAGCGCCAGTTCGGCCACGTCGGCACGGCCGTCGGCGGCGAGATGCCGCTCGACGGCCGTGAGGCGTTCCGCGACGGCGTCCAGCCGCTCCCGGTCGCGGGCCAGCAGGTCGCGCAGTTCCCGGGTCGTGCGGTGGAGTTCGAGGAAGACGGAGACCTTGGCGCGCAGCACCCAGGGGTCGAAGGGCTTGGTCAGGTAGTCCGCCGCGCCCGTGGCGTAGCCGCGGAAGGCGAAGGCGGTGTCGAGGTCGTTCCCGGTCAGGAAGATGATCGGGATGTCCTTGGTCTGGTCGAGGCGCTTGATGTTCGCGGCGGTCTCGAAACCGTCCATGCCCGGCATGAGGACGTCCAGCAGGACCACGGCGAACTCCTGGCGCAGCAGCGCCTTCATCGCCTCCTCCCCGGAACGGGCGCGGACCATCGGCCGGTTGAGCGAGCCGAGGATGGCCTCCAGGGCGATCAGGTTGTCCTCCATGTCGTCGACCAGGAGGATGCCCGCCCTGTCGGTGCCGGTGACCGTGCCGGCGGTGCCGCCCGTCACCGGCCGGGCCGCCCGGCGTCGCCGGGGACCCCGTGATCGTCCGGGTCGTCGGGATGGTCCGGGTCCTCGCACGGGCCGGTGTCCTCCGGGCGGTGGCCGCCGCGCGCCGCGTCCTCGGCGGCCTCCGGATCCAGCAGCAGGTGCGCGGTGTTGAGCAGCCGGTCGACGTCCACCGGCTTGGGCACGTAGTCGTTGGCACCGCAGGCGATGGAACGCTCGCGGTCGCCGGGCATCACCTTGGCGGTCAGGGCGATGATCGGCAGGTCCGCGAAGCGCGGGGTGCGGCGGATGGCCTCGATCGTCTCGTAGCCGTCCATCTCCGGCATCATGATGTCCATCAGGACCAGCGCGACGTCGGGGTTCTTCTCCAGCGTCTCGATGCCCTCGCGGCCGTTCTCGGCGTAGAGCACCGGCATGCCGACCCGGCCCAGCACATGGGTGAGGGCGAAGACGTTGCGGATGTCGTCGTCCACGATGAGCACGCGGTTGCCGCTCAGCACACGGCCCGCGCGGCCGTCGCGCCACTCCTCCAGCCGGGTCGAGGTGGGCCAGGCGGGGGCCTGCTCCGCGGGCAGGTAGGTGGCCAGGGCGGCGAGGGGACGGCGGCCGCCGTCGCGCCAGGCGGGCGCCGCCAGAGGTCCCTTGCCGCCGCCCTCCCCACCGCCGGCGTGCTCCGGCTCGGGTTCGCCGGAGCCGGGGGCGTGGCCCGCGTACACGGCCGGGACGTAGAGGGTGAAGGTGCTGCCGCGGCCGGGCTCGCTCTCGGCGACGATGCGGCCGCCGAGCAGGCCCGCGATCTCCCGGCTGATGGACAGGCCGAGGCCGGTGCCGCCGTACTTGCGGTTGGTGGTGCCGTCGGCCTGCTGGAAGGCCTCGAAGATCACCGGGAGCTTCTCCCCGGCGATGCCGATGCCGGTGTCCCGCACGGCGAACGCGATCAGGTCGTCGGAGCCCTCGCACCGCGCCACGCGCAGCTCGACCCGGCCCTGCGAGGTGAACTTGATCGCGTTGGAGAGCAGATTGCGCAGGATCTGCTGGAGCCGCTGCTCGTCGGAGAACATCTCGCGCGGTACGTCCTCGCCGACGGTGACGTCGAAGGCGAGCCCGCGGTCCAGGGTGATCGGGCGGAAGGTGGCGTGCACGTAGTCCAGCAGCTTGATCAGCGGCAGCTTCTTGGGGCGGACGTCCATCCGGCCGGCCTCGATCTTCGACAGGTCGAGGATGTCGTTGATCAGCTGCAGCAGGTCCGAGCCGGAACGGTGGATGGTGCCGGCGAACTGCACCTCCTGCTCGTTCAGATGGCCGTCGGGGTTGTCGGCGAGCAGCCGGGCCAGGATGAGCAGTGAGTTGAGCGGGGTGCGCAGCTCGTGCGACATGTTGGCCAGGAACTCCGACTTGTACTGCGAGGAGGTGGCCAGCAGGGCCGCCTTCTCCTCCAGCTCGGCGTTGGAGCGCTGCAGCTCCGCCTGCTGGCGCTGGAGTTCGTCCGAGCGCTCCTGGAGCTGCTGCGCCAGCCGCTGCGACTGCGACAGCAGCGACTCCGTGCGGGAGTTGGCGATGATCGTGTTGATCGCGACACCGATGGTGTTCACGAACTGGTCGAAGAAGGCCAGGTGGACGTCGGAGAAGCGGGAGAACGACGCCAGCTCGATGACCCCCAGCAGCTCGTCCTCGAAGAGGATCGGAATGATCACGACACTGGCAGGGGCGGCCTCGCCCAGCCCCGAATTGATCTTGATGTAGTCGGGCGGGGCCTCCTCCACCAGGATGCGCTTCTTCTCCAGCGCCGCCTGCCGCACCAGCCCGTGCGCGGGCATCCCCGGGGTGTCGACGGTGGCGCCCTGCGCCGACCCGTAGCCCGCGATGAACGCGAGGCCGCGCGGGGCGCGCAAGCGGGTGGACCCGGAGCCGTCGGCCTCGGTCTCGGCCAGGAAGAAGGCCCCGTACTGGGCGTTCACCAGCGGGGTCAGCTCGCGCAGAATCAGGTCGGCGACCTCCATGAGGTCGCGGTGCCCCTGCATCAGGCCGGCGAGGCGGGCGAGGTTGGACTCCAGCCAGTCCTTGGCGCGGGTGGTCTCGCGCAGGTTGGACACCATCAGGTTGATGTTGTCCTTGAGCTCGGCGACCTCGCCCTGCGCCTCGACCGTGATGCTGCGGGACATGTCGCCCTGCGCCACGGCGGAGGCCACCTCCGCGATGGCGCGGACCTGCGTGGTGAGGTTGGAGGCCAGCTCGTTGACATTGGTCGTCAGGCGCTTCCACGTGCCGTACACGCCCTCGACGCGGGCCTGACCGCCCAGCTGGCCCTGGCTGCCGACCTCGCGGGCCACCCGGGTCACCTCGGAGGAGAAGGAGGAGAGGGTGTCCACCATCGTGTTGATGGTGGTCTTGAGCTCCAGGATCTCGCCGCGCGCGTCGACGTCGATCTTCTTCGACAGGTCGCCCTGGGCGACGGCGGTGGCGACCTGGGCGATGTTGCGGACCTGGCTGGTGAGGTTGTCGGCCATGAAGTTGACGTTGTCGGTGAGGTCCTTCCACACCCCCGACACGCCGCGGACCTGGGCGCGGCCGGCCAGCCGGCCTTCGGTGCCGACCTCGCGCGCGACGCGCGTCACCTCGTCGGCGAAGCCGCGCAGCTGGTCGACCATCGTGTTGATGGTGTCCTTCAGTTCCAGGATCTCGCCGCGGGCGTCGACCGTGATCTTCTTCGACAGGTCGCCGTTGGCCACCGAGGTGGTCACCTGGGCGATGTTGCGGACCTGGCTGGTCAGGTTGGACGCCATGAAGTTGACGTTGTCGGTGAGGTCCTTCCACACCCCCGACACACCCCGGACCTGCGCCTGACCGCCGAGGTTCCCCTCGGTGCCGACCTCGCGGGCCACCCGGGTGACCTCGTCGGCGAAGGCCGAGAGCTGGTCGACCATCGTGTTGATGGTCGACTTGAGTTCGAGGATCTCGCCCTTGGCCTCGACGGTGATGGTCTTGCCGAGGTCGCCCTGGGCGACGGCGGTGGCGACCTGGGCGATGTTGCGGACCTGGCTGGTGAGGTTGTCGGCCATGAAGTTGACGTTGTCGGTGAGGTCCTTCCACACTCCCGACACACCCCGGACCTGGGCGCGGCCGCCCAACTGGCCCTCGGTGCCGACCTCGCGCGCGACGCGCGTCACCTCGCCGGCGAAGCCGCGCAGCTGGTCGACCATCGTGTTGATGGTGTCCTTCAGTTCCAGGATCTCGCCGCGGGCGTCGACCGTGATCTTCTTCGACAGGTCCCCGTCGGCGACCGCCGTCGTCACCTGGGCGATGTTGCGCACCTGCGAGGTCAGGTTGGACGCCATGAAGTTGACGTTGTCCGTCAGGTCCTTCCACACTCCCGACACACCCCGGACCTGGGCGCGGCCGCCCAACTGGCCCTCGGTGCCGACCTCGCGGGCCACCCGGGTGACCTCGTCGGCGAAGGCCGACAGCTGGTCCACCATCGTGTTGACGGTCAGCTTGAGCTCCAGCAGCTCGCCGGTGGCCTCGACGGTCACCTGACGGGTCAGGTCGCCACGCGCCACCGCCGTCGTCACCAGCGCGATGTCACGGACCTGGGCGGTCAGCCGGGCGGCCATCGCGTTGACCGCCTCGGTCACGTCCCGCCAACTGCCCGACAGTCCCTGCACCTTGGCCCGTCCGCCGAGCCGCCCCTCGGTGCCGACCTCGCGCGCGACGCGCGTCACCTCGCCGGTGAACAGCGACAGTTGGTCCACCATGCGGTTGACCGCCCGGCCCAGCCGCCGCAGATCGCCGCGCAGCGGCCGGCTGCCGTCGTGCAGGTCCACCCGCTGGGTCAGGTCGCCGCCCGCCACCGCGTCCAGCACCCGGGTCGCGTTCTCCGCCGGAATCACCAGGGCGTCGACGAGGGTGTTCGCCGCCTGTACGTTCATCGCCCACGACCCCTGGCCGGGACTGTCGGCGAGCCGCTCGTCCAGCCGGCCCTGGCGGACCACCTCCCGCCGGACGCGGGCCAGTTCGGAGGAGAAGTGCCGCTCCCGGGAGACGATCTGGTTGAACGTTCCGGCGAGCTCGGCCTGCAGTCCTTCCCGCTGTTCGTCCAGCCGTACCCGGAAGTCCCCCTCGCACAGCGACCTCATCGCCGTCAGCAGCGGCCGGAGTTCCGCCGCCCGTATCCACTCCTCTCCCGGTGGCGGATCAGCGACACGCTGACGCGCAGGAGTAGCGGTTTTCGGGGCGGGAACAGCCGATTTAAGAGCCATGACGGCCTTCTTCGGTGACTCGGCGCTTATGAGCGCGCTCAGTCTGTCACGCTGACCCTGCCCTCAAGGGCGCAATGCCGGATCTGCTCGGGAGCCGCACAGTGGGGCCAGATTCCATGCCACGGGATTTCGTTTCCCGCACCAGCCTGCCCGGCAACCAGCTCGCCGCCTCCTCCGCCCGCAAGTTCGTCCGCGCCGCGCTCGGCGCCTGGACGACGGACGGACCCGGCCCCGACGAGCGCCTGGCCGCCGACGCGGTCCTGGTGGTCAGCGAACTCGTCACCAACGCGGTCATCCATGCGGGGACCACGGTCGAACTGCTCTGCCGGCTCGAGCAGGACGGCCTCGTGGTGGAGGTGTCCGACCACCACCCCGCCCGCGTGGTGCGCGACCGGGCCGAACTGGAACGGGAGGGCCGCGACGGCGGCCGCGGTCTCCAGCTCGTCGCGGCGCTCTCCGAGGCATGGGGCATCACCTACCGGCGCGACCTCAAGACCATCTGGTGCCGGCTCGCCGCCGCCCACGACCCCGAGGAGCACCACGCCCCGCCCGCCGACAGCGACCGCACGCTGCTGGGCGGGCTGCGCGCCGCCGAGATCCTGGCGCCGTTGCCGCGCCAGGCCGCCCGCCGGTCCGACGGCGACTGGATCAGCCGCGGCTCGCTGTCCTTCCTCGCCGAGGCGTCCGACCTGCTCGCCGGGCAGCTCGATGAGGACATGGTGGCCGCACTGGCCGGACAGCTCCTGGTGCCCCGGCTCGCCGACTGGTGCGCGGTCTGGCTCGGCGCCGACGGCCCCGGGACGACCGAACCGCGGCTCGCCCGCGTCTGGCACGCCGCCGAGAGCCGCATCGACGGGCTGCGCATGGTCCTGGAGAAGGACCCGCCCCCGCCGCCGCCCCACGGCCGCTCCGGCGCCGTCCCCTGGCCCTGGCCCGCCACCGCCGACGGGACCGACGCCATGGGCGCCGCCCTCGCCTGCCCGCTCGTCGCCGGCGGCCGCTGCCACGGCACGCTGCTGCTCGGCAGGACCGGGCTCATGCGCATGCCCGACGAGGTCATCGGGCTCATCGAGGACTTCGCCCGCCGCGTCGCCCTCGCGGTCGGCACGGCCCGGCAGTACGCCCGGCAGGCCATGATCAGCCGCGTCCTCCAGCGCGGGCTGCTGCCCGCGGGGCTCGGCACCGTACCCGGCGTCGAAACGGCCGTCGTCTACGAGCCCACGCGCGCCGACGTCGTCGGCGGTGACTTCTACGACATCTTCCCGGCCGGCGGCGGCCGCTGGTGCTTCGCCCTCGGCGACGTCCAGGGCAACGGACCCGAGGCCGCCGCGGTCACCGGGCTGGCCCGTCCCGTGATGCGGCTCCTGGCCCGGGAGGGCCACGGCGTCGCCGAGGTCCTCGACCGCCTCAACCGCGCCCTCGCGGACGAGGCCGCCGCGGCCACCCTCGGCGACGGCCTCGGCCCGGGCTGGGAGACCGGCCCGCGCTTCCTGTCCCTGCTCTACGGCGAGATCGTGCCCGGCGACGGCGGCGGCGTCCTGTGCACCCTCGCCAGCGCGGGCCACCCGCTGCCGCTCGTCCTGAACGGGGAGGGCACGGTCCGTGCCGCGGCCGTCCCGCAGATACTCCTGGGCATCACGGACGACGCGCACTACCGAAGCGAATCGTTCCACCTCGCCCGCGGGGACACGCTCCTGTGCGTCACCGACGGCGTCACGGAGCGGCGCAGCGGCAACCGGCAGTTCGACGACGACGACGGGCTCGCGGCGGTGCTCGCGGGGTGCGTGGGGTTGGGGGCGGCGGGGGTCGCGGAGCGGATTCGCAGGGCGGTGCACGCGTACGATCCGGCTCCGCCGGACGACGATCTGGCGCTGCTCGTCCTGCGGGCCCAGTAGTCGTCCGCGCCGCCGTCGTTGCCGCGGTGGTTTGTTCCCCGCCCGCCCTCCCTCCCCCAACCTTCGGCCGGGGGTGCCCCCAGCCCTGTGAAGTCAGTGGCCCCGGCGCGCGTGGTGGGTGGGCCGGGTGCGGTGCCTCCGGGGCTGCACGTCCTGGACTGGGATATTTACGCGCGTTTCCAGCACCTGCTCATCCCGTCCCTGCCCGGATAGTGCGCACAAATATCCCGCAGCGTCCAGAACATCCACCCTCCCCCAGCCTCCGGCCGGGGGTGCCCCCAACTCCCCCGCCCCCTCGGTCTCGTCATGCGCCTGATCCCCGGAGAGGGGTAGAGACGGCACCGTGCTCGGGCCACCCGTTGGCGCAACGCCGTCCAAGTGCGCAGCCGTCACCGCCCCCACACACCGGTGGGGGGATCCAAGCAACCGCGGTCACCCGGACCGCCCCCAGACCCCCCACCGGGGATCAGGCGCGACAGCTCTCGGAGGGGGCGGGGGTGTAGGGGTGGGTGTTCTGGACTGTGGAGCATATTTGGGTGCACGACCCGGGGTGACCAGCGGAGAGTGCCTGAGGCACCTAAATGTGCTGTCCAGAATGGCCGGCCCCGGAGGCCCCGGACCCGGCCCCCACGAAACGCGCGTCGGGGCGCCCAGACCGCGCCGGGCACACGGGCGGGCGGGCGGGGAAGAACAACCCGGCACAATGGGCGTATGCCATCCGTACTGCCCGACGGCGAACCCATGCCCCCCAACGGCACGCTGCCCGCCGCAGCCCTCGCCGGGGCGGAGAACCGCCCGCTCGGGTTCTACCTGCACGTCCCGTACTGCGCCACCCGCTGCGGCTACTGCGACTTCAACACCTACACCGCCGCCGAGCTGCGCGGCACCGGCGGCGTGCTCGCCTCCCGCGAGAACTACGCGGACACGCTCATCGACGAGATCCGGCTCGCCCGCAAGGTGCTGGGCGACGACGCCCGCCGCGTCGAGACGGTGTTCGTCGGAGGCGGCACGCCGACCCTGCTGCCGGCCGCGGACCTGACCCGCATGCTGGGCGCGATCCGGGACGAGTTCGGCCTGGCGGAGGGGGCCGAGGTCACGACGGAGGCGAATCCGGAGTCGGTGGACCCCGCGTACCTGGCGGAGCTGCGGGCCGGGGGCTACAACCGGATGTCGTTCGGGATGCAGAGCGCCCGGCAGCACGTGCTGCGGGTGCTGGACCGCAAGCACACGCCGGGCCGGCCGGAGGCCTGCGTGGCGGAGGCGCGGGCGGCCGGCTTCGAGCACGTGAACCTGGACCTGATCTACGGCACGCCGGGGGAGTCGGACGACGACTGGCGGGCGTCCCTGGACGCGGCGATCGACGCGGCCCCGGACCACGTGTCGGCGTACGCGCTGATCGTGGAGGAGGGCACGCAGCTGGCCCGCCGGATCCGGCGGGGCGAGGTGCCGATGACCGACGACGACGTCCACGCGGACCGCTACCTGATCGCGGAGGAGCGTCTGTCGGAGGCCGGGTTCGACTGGTACGAGGTGTCCAACTGGGCGACCTCGACGTCGGCCCGGTGCCGTCACAACGAGCTGTACTGGACGGGCGCCGACTGGTGGGGGGCCGGACCGGGCGCGCACTCCCATGTGGGCGGCGTGCGCTGGTGGAACGTGAAGCACCCCGCGGCGTACGCGGCGGCGCTCGCGGAGGGGCGCAGTCCCGGCGCGGGCCGCGAGGTGCTGGCCGCGGAGGACCGCCGGGTGGAGCGCATTCTGCTGGAGCTGCGGCTCGCGGACGGCTGCCCGCTGGACATCCTGGCCCCGGCCGGGGCGGAGGCCGCCGGGCGCGCGGTGGCCGACGGCCTGCTGGAGCCGGGCGACTACGAGGCCGGGCGGGCGGTGCTCACACTGCGCGGGCGGCTGCTCGCGGACGCGGTGGTCAGGGACCTGGTCGACTGATCAGGCGCCCGGGGCCGTGACGAAGTCGATCAGCTCCTCCACACGGCCCAGCAGTTCCGGCTGGAGGTCCTTGTAGGAACGGACGGAGCCGAGGATGTGCTGCCAGGCGGCTCCGGTGTTCTCCGGCCAGCCGAGCGCGCGGCACACCCCGGTCTTCCAGTCCTGGCCGCGCGGCACGGCCGGCCAGGCGGGGATGCCGACGGAGGAGGGCTTCACGGCCTCCCAGACGTCGATGTAGGGGTGGCCGGCGACGAGGACGTGGTCGCCGGTGACCGAGGCGGCGATCCGGGACTCCTTGGAGCCCGGGACGAGGTGGTCGACGAGCACGCCGAGCCGTGCGCCGGGTCCCGGGGCGAAGGCCGAGACGATGGCGGGCAGGTCGTCGACGCCCTCCAGGTACTCCACGACGACGCCCTCGACCCGCAGGTCGTCGCCCCAGACCCGCTCGACGAGCTCCGCGTCATGGCGTCCCTCGACGTAGATGCGCCCGGCGCGGGCGACCCGGGCGCGTGCGCCGGGGACGGCGAGGGAGCCGGAGGCGGTCAGCCGCGGGCCGGAGGGCGCGGCGGAGGTGGGGCGCACCAGGGTGACGACCTTGCCCTCCAGGAGGAAGCCGCGCGGCACGAGGGGGAAGACGCGGTGCTTGCCGAAGCGGTCCTCCAGCGTGACGGTGGGCCCCTCGGCGGTCTTCTCGCAGCGGATCACCGCTCCGCAGAAGCCGGTGGAGACCTCCTCCACCACCAGGTCCCGCTCGGCCGCGACCTCGGGCGCGGGCACGGACGGCCGCTTCCAGGGCGGGGTGAGATCGGCGTCGTAGTTCCGGCTGCGCATGCCAGGGATCGTATCCGGGCGGACCGCCGCTCAACCGGATCCGAACCGGGCCGCCAGCGCGTCCCGTTGGGCTCGGACGAAGCCCGCGTCGACCACGGCTCCGTGTCCGGGGACGTAGAGCGCGCTCTCGCCGCCCAGCTCCAGCAGCCGGTCCAGGGTGCCCGGCCACCCGCCCGGGGCGGCGTCCTGGCCGGCCTGGGGCTCGCCGGACTCCTCGACGAGGTCGCCGCAGAAGACCACGACGGGCGTGCCGGGCACGACCACCACCAGGTCGTGGGTGGTGTGTCCCTCACCGGGGTGGACCAGCAGGACCTCGCGGTCGCCGCCGAGGTCCACCGCGCAGCGGCCGTCGACGAGGTGGCCGGGGGGCACCAGGACGTCCGCGGCCCGCGTCGCGGCCTCCTCGGCGACGCCGTACTCGATCGCGTCCAGGCGCAGCGCGGACCGCTCGCGGCCGAGGTGGGCGCCGAGCGTCATCTCGCCGAAGACCTGGGCGCCGGGGAAGGCGGCCGTCCCGAAGACATGGTCGAAGTGACCGTGGGTCAGTGCGATGTGCGTCACGTCGCGCCCGGTCAGCTCCCGCACCCGGCGGCCCAGCTCGGCCCCCTCGGCGACCGAGGAGCCGGTGTCCACCAGCAGGACCCCCTCGTCGCCGGCCACGACCCCGATGGTGACGTCCAGGAACGGCATCCGGCAGCGTGCGACCCCGGGCGCCAGGTGCTCCCAGCCGCCGAAGGCCCCCGGCGCCGTCGGTGTCGTCTCCACACCGCGACGGTATCCCCGCCCGGGTGGGCCGCGCGCGCTACGGTGGCCGGTCGAAGGGGTCCGGGTGCGGACCGCCCTTGCCGAGGTCTTGCCTCCCCGCCGTACACTGACTTGGGGAAAGCTGGCACTCACTTGTCGGGAGTGCCAGGGCACGGAGAACGACCGACGCACCGGTGAACGGACGACTGGAGGTGGACGCCGCAATGCTGAGCGAACGACGGCTCGAAGTGCTGCGCGCCATCGTCCAGGACTACGTGGGCACCGAGGAACCGGTCGGCTCCAAGGCGCTCACCGAACGCCACCGGCTGGGGGTGTCCCCGGCCACGGTGCGCAACGACATGGCCGTGCTGGAGGAGGAGGGCTACATCCAGCAGCCCCACACCAGCGCCGGCCGGGTGCCGACCGACAAGGGCTACCGGCTGTTCGTCGACCGGCTCACGAACGTCAAGCCGCTGTCGGGCGCGGAGCGCCGGGCCATCGGGAACTTCCTGGACGGCGCCGTGGACCTCGACGACGTGGTGGCCCGCACCGTGCGGCTGCTGGCGCAGCTGACCCGGCAGGTCGCCGTCGTCCAGTACCCGTCGCTGACCCGCTCGACCGTGCGGCACGTCGAACTGCTGGCCCTGGCACCGGCCCGGCTGATGCTGGTGCTGATCACGGACACCGGCCGGGTCGAGCAGCGGCTGGTCGACGCCCCCGCGCCGGTGGGCGAGACCGTGCTGGCCGATCTGCGGGCCCGGCTCAACAGCCGGGTGGTGGGACGCCGCTTCGCCGACGTCCCGCAGCTGGTGCAGGACCTCGCGGACGGCTTCGAGCCGGACGACCGGCCCTCCGTCCAGGTCGTGCTGGCGACGCTGCTGGAGACCCTGGTCGAGGAGACCGAGGAGCGGATCATGCTGGGCGGCACCGCCAACCTGACCCGTTTCGGCCATGACTTCCCCCTCACGATCCGCCCGGTGCTGGAGGCGCTGGAGGAGCAGGTCGTGCTCCTCAAGCTGCTGGGCGAGGCCGGGGATTCGGGCGTGACCGTGCGAATCGGTCACGAGAATTTCCACGAGGGCCTGAACTCCACATCGGTCGTCTCCGTCGGCTACGGTTCGGGCGACGAGGCGGTCGCGAAACTTGGCGTGGTCGGCCCGACCCGCATGGACTACCCCGGAACGATGGGAGCGGTACGCGCAGTGGCACGTTACGTCGGACAGATCCTGGCGGAGTCGTAGTGGCCACCGACTACTACGCCGTGCTCGGCGTGCGCCGCGACGCGAGTCCGGACGAGATCAAGAAGGCCTTCCGCCGTCTCGCGCGCGAGCTGCACCCGGACGTCAACCCGGACCCGAAGACCCAGGAGCGGTTCAAGGAGATCAACGCCGCTTACGAGGTGCTGTCGGACCCGCAGAAGAAGCAGGTCTACGACCTCGGCGGCGACCCGCTGTCCGCCAACGGCGGCGGTGCCGGCGCGGGCGCGGGCTTCGGCCAGGGCTTCGGCAACTTCAGCGACATCATGGACGCCTTCTTCGGCACGGCGTCCCAGCGCGGTCCGCGCTCGCGCACCCGGCGCGGCCAGGACGCGATGATCCGGCTGGAGATCGAGCTCGACGAGGCCGCCTTCGGCACGACCAAGGACATCCAGGTCGACACGGCGATCGTCTGCAACACCTGCCACGGCGAGGGCGCCGCCCCCGGCACCTCCGCGCAGACCTGCGACATGTGCCGCGGCCGCGGTGAGGTCTCCCAGGTCACCCGGTCCTTCCTGGGCCAGGTCATGACCTCCCGGCCCTGCCCGCAGTGCCAGGGCTTCGGCACCGTCGTGCCGAACCCGTGCCCGGAGTGCGCGGGCGACGGCCGGGTCCGATCGCGTCGCACGCTGACGGTGAAGATCCCCGCCGGTGTCGACAACGGCACCCGCATCCAGCTCGCGGGCGAGGGCGAGGTCGGCCCCGGTGGCGGCCCCGCCGGCGACCTGTACGTGGAGATCCGCGAGTTGCCGCATTCGCAGTTCCAGCGGCGCGGCGACGACCTGCACTGCACCGTCACCATCCCGATGACGGCGGCGGCGCTGGGCACGAAGGTGCCGCTGGAGACCCTGGACGGCCTGGAGGAGATCGACATCCGGCCGGGCACGCAGTCCGGCCAGTCGATCCCGCTGCACCAGCGCGGCATCACGCATCTGCGCGGCGGCGGCCGGGGCGACCTGGTCGTGCACGTCGAGGTGCAGACCCCGGGCAAGCTCGACCCGGACCAGGAGGAGCTCCTGCGGCGGCTGGCGAAGCTGCGCGGCGAGGAGCGGCCGCTCGGCCAGTTCCAGCCGGGCCAGCAGGGTCTGTTCTCGCGGCTGAAGGACGCCTTCAACGGCCGCTGAGCGCATGGCGTGACACCTACGGGGCGCGGGCACCCGCCCGCGCCCCGCGCGGCCGTGTGTCCGGGCTCGTGAAACGATGGACGCATGGCCGCGCTGACCGATCTGTCCACCCTCGCCGCGCATCCGGTCGTGCAGGCGCCGATGGCCGGCGGGACGTCCACCCCCGCCCTGGCGGCGGCCGTGTCCGAGGGCGGCGGTGTGGGTTTCCTGGCGGCCGGTTTCCGGACCGCGCAGGCCATGCGCGAGCAGATCGCGCAGGTCCGGGGGCTCACCTCGCGGCCCTTCGGTGTGAACGTGTTCATGCCGCAGCGCGAGACCGCAGACCCCGCACACCTCGAGGCCTTCGCCGCGCGGCTGGCCGGTGAGGCCACCCGCTACGGCACGTCCCTGGGCGACCCCGGCACGGGCGGCGACGCCGTGCTGGAGGACGCGTACGGGGCGAAGATCGCGGCCCTGCTGGAGGACCCCGTCCCCCTGGTGAGCTTCACCTTCGGCTGCCCGGAGCCCGCGGTGCTGCGGGCCCTCGGCGACGCCGGCACGGTCACCGTCGTCACCGTGACCTCGGTCGCCGAGGCGCGGGCGGCCGAGGAGGCGGGCGCGGCGGCGGTGTGCGTGCAGGGCGCCGAGGCCGGCGGCCACCAGTCCACGCACCGCGACGACCCGGAGCGGGACGGTACCGAGACCGGGCTGCTCGTCCTGCTGCCGCAGGTGCGGGCGGCCGTGTCGCTGCCCCTGGTCGCGGCGGGCGGCATCATGCGCGGCGCGCAGATCGCCGCGGTGCTGGCGGCGGGCGCCGACGCCGCACAGATGGGCACGGCCTTCCTGGCCTGCCCCGAGTCGGGGGCGCACCCGGTGCACAAGCGGGCCCTGACCGATCCCGACTTCACGGGGACCGAGCTCACCCGGGCGTTCACCGGCCGTCCCGCGCGGGGGCTGGTCAACCGGTACCTGCGCGAGCACGGCCGGTACGCCCCGCCCGGCTATCCGCGCGTCCACTTCCTGACCGCCCCGGTGCGCGCGGCGGCCGCCGCGGCCGGTGACCCCGGGGCGATGGCCCTGTGGGCCGGCCAGGGGCACGCCATGGCCAGGGACCTGCCCGCCATCGACCTCGTCCGGCTGCTCGCGGCCGAACTCGACTCCGCCCGGAGTGCTTTGTGACCGCCCCAGTCTTCGTTGTCGAGCCCGGCGCCCTGGGCCCGGACCGCATCACCCTCTCCGGCCCCGAGGGGCGGCACGCCGTCTCCGTGCGGCGGCTGCAGGTCGGTGAGGAGATCGTACTGACGGACGGTCAGGGGCGGGGCGCGCAGGGCGTCGTGGCCGCCGTGGACGGCAAGGACACCCTCGAGGTCGCGGTCACCGGGGTCCGGGAGGAGCCCGTCCCCCGTCCGCGGATCACGGTCGTGCAGGCCCTGCCCAAGGGCGACCGCGGCGAACTGGCCGTGGAGACCATGACGGAGGTCGGCGTCGACGCGATCGTGCCGTGGTCCGCGGCCCGCTGCATCACGCAGTGGAAGGGCGACCGCGGGGCCAAGTCCCTCGCCAAGTGGCGTTCCACCGCTCGCGAGGCCGCCAAGCAGGCCCGCCGTCTGCGCTTCCCCGATGTCAGCGAGATGTTGACGACCCGTCAACTCGGGCCGCTGCTCGCCGGTGCCGCCTTCGCCGCCGTCCTCCACGAGGAGGGGTCCGAGCCGCTGGCCGCCGCGGCCCTTCCGGCGGACGGCGACATCGTCCTGGTCGTCGGGCCCGAGGGCGGTGTCTCCCCCGAGGAGCTGGACGCCCTGGCCGCCGCGGGCGCCAAGCCTTACCGGCTCGGTGCCAGTGTCCTGCGCACCTCGACGGCCGGTGTCGCGGCGACCGCGCTGCTCCTGGGACGCACGGGCCGCTGGGGCTGATTATTTTGGGGTTCGCTCGCCTCCGGGCGCTTTGCCCCGGTGTCTCGGTCGCTTGGTCTCGTCGCTTTCGGCACCGGCGCGCCCTTTGGCTCGCTCACAGGGTGTGGGCGTGGGCGCTCGGATGCTTGGAGCCTCCGCCGTGCCGGCCGCCGAGGTCGCGACGTGCCCGCGAGCGGCAAATGAGATCCAAAACCCCTGACCCACGGGCCACCGGGTGGTTAATGTGACGGCGTGACGCAGCCTTCGCACCCCTCGTACCTCCGCTTTCCCCATCTGCACGGCGACCTGATCACCTTCACCGCCGAGGACGACGTCTGGGCGGCCCCGCTCGACGGCGCCGGCCGGGCGTGGCGCGTGAGCGCGGACAACATGCCGGTGGCCCACCCGCGGTTCTCGCCGGACGGGGAACACGTGGCGTGGAGCTCGACCCGCGACGGGGCGCCGGAGGTCCATGTGGCGCCGGTCGACGGCGGCCCCTCGAAGCGCCTGACGTTCTGGGGCGCCGGGCGCGCCCTGGTGCGCGGCTGGACCGCCGACGGCGAGGTGCTGGCCATCAGCCCGCACGGGCAGGCGTCCTCGCGCCGCAGCTGGGCGCGGGCGATCCCGCTCGACGGCGGTCCGGCCCGCACCCTGCCGTACGGGCCGGTCGGGGACGTCGCGTACGGGCCGGACGGCGCGGTGCTGCTGCTGTCCGCGACGATGGGCCGCGAGGCGGCGGCGTGGAAGCGCTACCGCGGCGGCACGGCGGGCAAGCTGTGGATCGACCGCTCGGGGGACGGGGAGTTCGAGCGGGTCCACGCGGACCTGGACGGCAACCTGGAGTGCGCGATGTGGGTGGGGGAGCGGCTGGCGTTCCTCTCCGACCACGAGGGCGTCGGCGCGCTCTACTCCAGCCTTCCCGACGGGAGCGACCTGCGGCGGCACACCGCCGTGGAGGACGGCGGCTTCTACGCCCGGCACGCCGCGACCGACGGCACCCGCGTCGTGTGGACCAGCGCCGGCCGGCTGTTCCTGCTGGACGACCTCGACGGCGCCGAGGCCCGCCCGCTGGAGGTGCGCCTCGGCGGCCAGCGCACCGACCTGCAGCCGCACCCCGTCCACGCCGCCCACCACCTGGGCGACGCCCGCCCGGACCACACCGGCCGCGGCAGCGCCGTCGAGGTCCGCGGCACCACGCACTGGGTCACCCACCGCGGCGGTCCCGCACGGGCGCTGGCCGCGGAGCCGGGGGTGCGCACACGGTTGCCGCGGGTGTTCGGCGGCGAGGGCGACCAGCAGGTCGTCTGGGTCACCGACGCGGAGGGGGAGGACGCGCTGGAGATCGCCCCCGCCGCGGGCGGTGTCCCGGCGCCGCGCCGGCTGGCCGCGGGCCGGCTCGGCAGGGTCCTGGCGATGACCGTCTCCCCGGACGGCCACCGGATCGCGGTCGCCTCGCACGACGGCCGGGTGCTGCTGGTCGAGGCGCAGACCGGCGAGGTGCGCACGGTCGTGGAGAGCGAGTACGGCCACGCCGGCGGCCTGGCCTTCTCGCCGGACTCCGCGTGGCTGGCGTGGTCCCAGCCGGGCCGGGAGCCGCTGAGCCAGCTCAAGCTGGCGTCCACCGCCGACCTGACCGTCGTGGACGCCACGCCCCTGCGCTTCAACGACTTCTCGCCCGCCTTCACCGCCGACGGCAAGCACCTGGCCTTCCTGTCGGAGCGGTCCTTCGACCCGGTCTACGACGAGCACGCCTTCGACATGGCCTTCCTCGCCTCCTGCCGCCCGCACCTGATCACGCTCGCCGCCACCACCCCCTCGCCCTTCGGCCCGCAGCTCCACGGCCGGCCCGTCGACCCCTCTTCCGAGGAGAAGGACGGCGACGAACGCGGCCAGGACGACGCCAAGAGCGGCAAGGGCGAGTCCCGCAAGGAGGACGGCGAGGAGCGCCCCCGCGTCCCCGTCACCCGCGTCGACGTCGAGGGCCTGGCCGACCGCATCGTGCCCTTCCCGGTCGAGGCCGCCCGGTACTCCACGCTGCGCGCCGCCAAGGACGGCGTCCTGTGGCTGCGCCACCCCGTGCGCGGCGTGCTCGGCGCCAGCCTTGCCTCCCCGGAGTCGGAGCCGCCGTCCAGCGTGCTGGAGCGGTACGACCTCAAGCAGCTGCGCGTCGAGGAGATCGCCGACGACGCGGACGACTACGCGGTCAGCGGTGACGGCAACAAGGTGCTGGTGACCTCCGGCCACCGGCTGCGGGTCGCGGCCGCCGACCACAAGTCCACGCCCTCCGAGGACGATTCGGACAGCAATGTGACGGTGGACCTGTCCCGGGTCCGTGTCACCGTCGACCCGCACGCCGAGTGGCGGCAGATGTACGACGAGGCGCACCGCCTCATGCGCGACAACTTCTGGCGGGCCGACATGGGCGGCGTCGACTGGGACGGCGTGCGCGACCGCTACCGGCCGGTGCTGGACCGCGTCGCCACCCACGACGACCTGGTCGACCTGCTGTGGGAGGTGGCCGGCGAGCTCGGCACCTCGCACGCCTACGTCAGTCCGTCCGGCGGGCGCGTCGACTCCCTCTACCGGCAGGGCCTGCTCGGCGCCGACCTCGTGCGCGACGAGGACGGCGTCTGGCGGATCGGGCGCGTCCTGCCCTCCGAGACCTCCGACCCGCGCGCCCGCGCCCCGCTGGCCGCGCCCGGGGTCGCCGTACGCGCCGGGGACGCGATCCTCGCGGTCGACGGCCGTCCCGTCGACCCGGTCGCCGGACCCGGTCCGCTGCTGATCGGCACCGTGCGCAAGCCCGTCGAGCTGACCGTCGCCCCGGCCGACGGGAGCGCCCCGCGCCATGTGGTCGTGGTGCCCATCCCGGACGAGGAGCCGCTGCGGTACCACGACTGGGTCGCCGGGCGGCGCGCCCACGTCCGCGAGGCCTCGCAGGGCCGGCTGGGGTACGTGCACGTGCCCGACATGGTGGGCTCGGGCTGGGCGCAGCTCCACCGCGACCTGCGGGTCGAGGTGGCCCGCGAGGGGCTGATCGTGGACGTCCGGGAGAACCGCGGCGGCCACACCTCGCAGCTCGTCGTGGAGAAGCTCGCCCGGCGGGTCGTCGGCTGGGACCTGCCCCGGGGGCTGCCCGCCTTCACCTACCCGCTGGACGCTCCGCGCGGCCCGGTCGTCGCGGTCGCCAACGAGTTCTCCGGCTCCGACGGCGACATCGTGAACGCGGCCATCAAGGCGCTCGGGATCGGGCCCGTCGTCGGCACCAGGACCTGGGGCGGGGTCATCGGCATCGACTCCCGCTACCACCTGGTGGACGGCACGCTGGTGACCCAGCCGAAGTACGCGACCTGGATGGAGGGCGTCGGCTGGGACCTGGAGAACCACGGTGTCGACCCGGACGTCGAGGTGCCGCAGACCCCGCAGGACTGGGCGGCCGGCCGCGATCCCCAGCTCGACACCGCGATCCGTCTCGCCCTCGACGCGCTGGCGGAGAACCCGGCGCGGACGGCGCCACCGCTGCCGTGACGCGGGCTCCGCTGCGGGCCGTCACGGCACCGGTAGCATGCCCGTACCGATCAACGACGTGATCAACGACGAGCCGGAGGCGCCACGGTGGCGGGAGAACCGCAGGCGGACTGTCTGTTCTGCAAGATCGTCGCGGGGAGCGTGCCCGCGACCGTCGTCCGCGAGACGGGGACGACGGTCGCGTTCCGCGACATAAACCCCCAGGCGCCGACGCATGTGCTGGTGATCCCCAAGGCGCACTACCCGGACGCGGCCTCCCTCGCCGCCGCGGAGCCGCAGCTCGCCGCCGACCTGCTGCGCGAGGCGGGCGAGGTGGCGGCCGGGGACAAGGTGGACGGCACCGGCTACCGGATCGTCTTCAACACCGGGGCGGGCGCCGGCCAGACCGTCTTCCACGCCCACGCGCACGTGCTCGGCGGGCGCGGCCTGGACTGGCCGCCGGGATAACGGCCGGTGTCAGCACGCGAACTCGTGGTCCTGGGCACGGCCAGCCAGGTCCCGACCCGGCACCGCAACCACAACGGCTACTTCCTGCGCTGGGACGGCGAGGGCATCCTCTTCGACCCCGGTGAGGGCACCCAGCGCCAGATGCTGCGCGCCGGGGTGGCCGCGCACGACCTGACCCGGCTGTGCGTCACGCATTTCCACGGCGACCACAGCCTGGGCCTGGCGGGGGTGATCCAGCGGATCAACCTCGACCGGGTGCCGCACCCCGTGACCGCCCACTACCCCGCGTCCGGGCGGCACTTCTTCGACCGGCTGCGCTACGCGACGGCCTACCGCGAGACGGTGAAGCTGCGCGAGGAGCCGGTCTCCGGCGACACCGTCGTCCTGGCCGACGGCGCCTTCCGGCTGGAGGCCCGGCGGCTCTCCCACCCCGTGGAGGCGTACGGCTACCGCCTCGTCGAGCCGGACGGCCGCCGCATGCTGCCGGAGCGGCTCGCGGCCCACGGCATCACCGGACCCGCGGTCGGCCGTCTGCAGCGCGACGGCGAGGCCGACGGCGTCACCCTCGCCGAGGTCAGTGAGGTGCGGCCCGGTCAGCGCTTCGGCTTCGTCATGGACACCCGGCTGTGCGACGCGGTGTACGCGCTCGCCGACGGCTGCGACCTGCTCGTCATCGAGTCCACCTTCCTGGACGAGGACACCTCCCTCGCCGAGGAGCACGGACACCTGACGGCCGGTCAGGCCGCCCGGGTCGCCGCCGAGTCCGGGGTGCGCCACCTGGTCCTCACCCACTTCTCCCAGCGCTACACGGACCCCGAGGCCTTCGAGCGGCAGGCCCGCGCCGCCGGTTTCACGGCGGAGCTGACCGTCGCCCAGGACCTCGGCCGGGTGCCCGTGCCACGTCGTCGCTGACCCGCCGCGAACCGGTCCGCACCGCTGTGACCTGTACCGTTGTCGGGTGACGATCCCGAAGGCCGAACTCCATCTGCACATCGAAGGCACCCTCGAACCGGAGCTGGCCTTCGCCCTCGCCGAGCGCAACGGGGTCACCCTTCCGTTCGCCTCGGCGGACGAACTGCGCCGGGCCTACGCGTTCGACGACCTGCAGTCGTTCCTCGACCTGTACTACGCGCTGATGGCCGTGCTCCGCACCGAGCAGGACTTCGCCGACCTCGCCGACGCCTACCTGGCGCGGGCCGCCGCCCAGGGGGTGCGGCACGCGGAGATCTTCTTCGACCCGCAGGCGCACACCGCGCGCGGCGTGCCGATCGGGACCGTCGTGGAGGGCCTGGCACGGGCGCTGGACGGCAGCCGGGAGCGGCACGGCGTCAGCACCCGGCTGATCATGTGCTTCCTGCGCGACGAGTCCGCCGCGTCCGCGATGGAGACCTTCGGGGCCGCCCGGCCCCACCTGCACCGCATCGCGGCGGTCGGGCTCGACTCGGCCGAGGTGGGCCATCCGCCGGTGAAGTTCCGCGAGGTCTACGACGCTGCCGCCGCGGCCGGACTCCGCCGCGTGGCGCACGCGGGGGAGGAGGGCCCGCCCGCGTACGTGTGGGAGGCCCTGGACGTGCTCGGCGTGGACCGGATCGACCACGGCATCCGCAGCATGGAGGACCCGGACCTGGTCGCCCGGCTCGCCCGCGACCAGGTCCCGCTGACCGTCTGCCCGCTGTCCAACGTCCGTCTGCGCTGCGTGGCCGCCCTGGCGGAGCACCCGCTGCCCGCGATGCTCGACGCCGGGCTGCTGGTCACCGTCAACTCCGACGACCCCGCCTACTTCGGCGGTTACGCCGGCGACAACTTCGACGCCCTGCGCGACGCGCTCGCCCTCGACGAGGACACCCTGCGGCGCCTGGCCCGCAACTCCTTCCGGGCCGCGTTCCTGGACGACGAGGAGGACCTGCGCGCCCGCTACCTGGCCGAAGTGGACGCCTACGTGTTCTGAGTCGGTTCGCCGTCCCGGGGCAGGCGATCTGAGTACGCGCACTCATGCGGACCGCATCCCGTGGACGGAGCATGGACTCATGCGAAAGCACCCGATACGGCCCCTCGCGGCCGTCACCCTGATCGCTTCGGTACCGGTCGCCGTCTGGGGCCTGCTGGGCCGGCAGGAGGCCGCCGGCTTCCGCCCCTCGGAACTCGACTACCTGGTGCGGCCCTTGGACGTCCCGGCCGGTGTGGAGACCGGGCTGGGCGTGGTGGCGGCGGTGCTCGCCGTGGCCGCCGCGACCGTACTGGGCATGGCCTCGCGGCCCGGGCCGGAGCGGTTCGACGGGCGGTGGTGGCAGGTGCTCGGCCCGCTGGTCGCCGCCGGTGCGCTGGCCGGAGCGGGCTGGCGGGTCGTGACCGCGGGCGTCATCGGCGCCAACATCGGCGCCGGGCTGGTCATCCTCCTCGGCGGCCCGCTCGTCGCCGCGCTGCTGGCGTGGTCGGCGGGACGTGGCCTGTGGCTGGCCCGCGCCCGTCACCGCGGTCCCCGTCCCCCGCGCGGGGGCACGGGCACCGCGGGCTGGCGGCCGGTGCCCCGCGAGGGCATGTAGCAAGTCCTGCCGTCGAGGTGACGGTATGTCAGGGGCCGTGCCCACCGCGGTGGACGCGGTGGTGCCTCCCGTGCCGCCCGGCCTCGTGCGCGCGCCGGCGCGCCGCCTTCGACAGGGCCGCGCCGGCGCCGAAGAGCACCGCCCCGCCGCCGAACGCGGCGAATCCCAGCGGGGCCTTCGGGGCTCCCCACAACTGCTCGGTGAAGGGGTCCGGCGGCACCGCGGCGCTGCCCGTGCCGCCCAGGAGCCCGAGGATCAGCGACACCCAGATCACGAACCCGGCGAGCGCGACGAGCACGCCCAGCACCATCAGGGCCCGGCCCGGCCCCTGCCCCGGGAGGACGGCGCCGTCCGGGTCGGCGTAGGGGTCGTCGTACGGATCCGGGCCCGGGTCGGGAGGTGCGTACGCCTCGTTCCGGCCGTCCGCCGCGGGCGCCGCCGGATCGTCCCGGTAGAGGTCGCGGCCCACCAGGAACTGCTCGTGCGCCGAGGCGTACCGCCGCGTGCGGCCGCGCGGGGCGGGGCCGCGGACGTCGCCGAGGTCGGTGATCACCGGCGGCGCGGCGTGCGGCGGGGGATCGCCGGGGCCCGGCGGGTCCTGTGCGGCAGGCTCCCGTCCCGGCTCCGCGTCCCGGTCGCCGCCCGAGGCCACCGACAGCCGCAGTTCGACGTGCCCGATCCGCACCCGGTCCCCGTCCCGCAGCGGCCGGGGCGCCATGAGGCGGTCCCCGTTGAGGAAGGTGCCGTTGGTCGAGCCCAGGTCGGCGAGGACGACATGGCTCCCGGCACGGTTCATCGCGGCGTGCCGCCTGCTGATCCCCTCGCCGTCGAGCCGGATGCCGCTGCCGGGCAGTCTGCCGATCTCGCAGTACCCGGCGGGGACGTCGAAGACGGCGCCCTCGTCCGGCCCGGAGGTCACGATCAGCCGCGGTGGTGAAGCCGAAGGTCCGGCCATGTCCAGCCCCCGCGATTCATCGGGTTTCCTTCATGATCCGCCCGAGTGTCCGAACGGACAAACGCATGCGGGTGGGGGCGCCGCGCGTACGATCGGTCCGAACGACACCAGGTCGGGAGGAACCCCGGGTGGATGACCAGCCCGTCCTCGATCCGCTGGCCGCCGTGCGCGCCGCGGACGACCCGGAGACCGATGTGTACCTGACCGGCACGGTCTTCCTGGACATCATCTTCACCGGTCTGGACAGCGCGCCCGTGCGCGGCACCGAGTCCTGGGCCCGCGGCATGGGCTCCAGCCCCGGCGGCGTCGCCAACATGGCCACCGCGCTGGCCCGGCTCGGCCTGCGCACCTGCCTGGCCGCCGCCTTCGGCGACGACGTGTACGGCGACTACTGCTGGGACTCCCTCGCCGAGGGCGAGGACATCGACCTCGCGCCCTCCCGGAGGATCCCCGGCTGGCACTCGCCGGTCACCGTCTCGATGGCGTACGAGGGCGAGCGGACCATGGTCAGCCACGGCCACGAGGCCCCGCCGCCGGAGGAGACCGCCCCGGTGTGCCCGCCGCCGAGCCGGGCCTGCCTGGCCTCGCTGGTGCCGGGTCGGCCGCGCCAGGAGTGGATCGGGCACGCCGCCCGGCGCGGCAGCCGGGTCTTCGCCGACGTGGGCTGGGACGAGTCCGGCCGCTGGGACCCCGCCGACCTCAGCGACCTGGAGCACTGCGACGCGTTCCTGCCCAACGCCGCCGAGGCGATGGCCTACACCCGCACCGACTGCCCCCGGGCCGCCGCCCGCAAGCTGGCCGAACTGGTGCCGCTGGCCGTGGTGACGCTCGGTCCGGAGGGCGCCTACGCGGTGGACTCCGGCTCCGGTCAGTGCGCGGAGGTGCCCGCGCTCGACGTGGAGGCGCTCGACCCGACGGGGGCCGGCGACGTCTTCGTCGCCGGCTTCGTGACCGGCTCGCTCGCCGGGTGGCCGCTGGCCGACCGGCTGGCCTTCGCCTGCCTGACCGCCGCCCTGTCGGTGCAGGAGTTCGGCGGCTCGCTGTCGGCGCCCGGCTGGATCGAGATCGCCGCCTGGTGGCAGCACGCCAAGGCCTACGACGACCAGGACCGCACCGCGCTGCGCCGCTACGCCTTCCTGGACGACCTGCTGCCCACCGGCACCCGCCGCTGGCCGCTGCGCCGCGCCGTCCCGACGATCGGCTTCCGCCCCTACCGCTGAGGCGGTCGCGTCACGTCACGCGACCAGGTCGACGGGGCAGCGCGCGGCCCCGGGTCGCGCGATCCGGGCGTCACTGGTGACCAGGGTGCATTCCAGGTGCTCCGCGAGCGCGACGTACGACGCGTCGTACGCCGACAGGGTGGCGCGCAGCTCCCAGTCGCCGCTGCCGGCTGCTCCAGTTCTCCTCCCAGCGACAGACCGCGGATCGCATGCGCCGCTTCGAACTCGACGACGGCCGGGGCGTGCAGGGTCTCGCCGGAGAGGGGTTTGCGCGCCAGGTCGCCCAGCGGGCCGCCATGGGTGAGGGCGAGGGCGATCGCCGACGCGTCGACGACGATCATTGGTGCCCACCATCGTCGATGTGGCCGAGCAGGTCATCGAGGGTGTAGTCGGCCGTCGCCGATTTCCGGGCGCTGGCGAGTATGTCGTCGACCGTCGGCGTTCTGGCCTGTTCGATCAGCCGCCGGCGCAGGTACTCGTTCAAGGACTGGTGCGCCTCGACCGCGCGGTGTTTGAGCGTGCGGTGCACGTCATCAGGGACGTCCTTGATCTGGATGTTCGCCACGACGGCACGCATGCATGCGTTTCGCATGCACTGTCACACCCGGCGCTGGAGCACCTGCCCCGGCCACGGCTCGCCCACGTCGCGGGGCACCGCGAACCGCTCCGCGCGCGTGAAGCCGAGGGCCTCGTACCGGCGCACCAGCCGCCCGTCGCTCCCGGCGTAGCAGTCGACCCGCAGCAGGCTCACGCCCCGGCGGCGGGCCTCGGCGACCGCGTCGTCCACCAGCGCGGCCCCGATGCCGCTCCCGGACCGCGCCCGGTCGGTGACCAGCAGGCGGATGTACAGCTCGGGCTCGCCGGCCGGCGGGACGCTCTCGGGTGGCTCCCCGGCGAGCACGCACACCCCGGCGAGCTCGCCGTCCACCTCGGCGGCGCGCAGCAGGTAATCGTCGGCGTACCGGCGGGTCCGGTCGACGGCGGCCGGGCGGGAGGACCAGGGCTCGGTGCCCCACTGCCCGGTGTGGCCGCGGGCGGTGAGCCAGGCGACGGCGCTGTCGAGCAGGGCGAGCGTGGCGGGGAGGTCGCCGGGACCCCCGGTGCGGATCTGCATGGCGCAGTTCTACCCGTCGCGTGACGCAACGTAAAACCCCTCGGCACCTCCGTCGCACCGACGTACCCTTGAACCCCAAGCCCAGTGGCATGTCGAAGATCAGAAGGCGGGAAGAGCAGGCCGAAGTGCCTGGCCCATGACACAGACACCGACAACGCAGCAACCGCAGGCGAGTGCCCACTTCGTCGTACCGGCCAAGCACCCCATGGTGACTGTCCTGGGGTCCGGCGACTCGCTCCTGCGCGTGATCGAGAAGGCGTTCCCGGCCGTCGACATCCATGTACGAGGCAATGAGATCAGCGCGACAGGCGAAGCGGCCGATGTCGCCCTGGTCCAGCGCCTCTTCGACGAAATGATGCTGGTGCTGCGCACCGGACAGCCGATGACGGAGGACGCCGTGGAGCGGTCGATCGCCATGCTCCGCCAGGACAGCGGAACCGACGGCCTGGAGGAGACCCCTTCCCAGGTCCTGACCCAGAACATCCTCTCCAGCCGGGGCCGCACGATCCGGCCCAAGACGCTGAACCAGAAGCGCTATGTCGACGCCATCGACAAGCACACCATCGTCTTCGGCATCG
Organism: Streptomyces sp. NPDC002574; assembly: GCF_042889545.1. Taxonomy (NCBI): domain Bacteria; kingdom Bacillati; phylum Actinomycetota; class Actinomycetes; order Kitasatosporales; family Streptomycetaceae; genus Streptomyces; species Streptomyces sp. NPDC002574. The sequence continues at coordinate 321,947 of NZ_JBIARB010000001.1, read as the reverse complement.
GCCCGGCGGGCACCGGCAAGACCTACCTGGCGATGGCCAAGGCCGTGCAGGCGCTGCAGTCCAAGCAGGTCAACCGGATCATCCTGACCCGTCCCGCCGTCGAGGCGGGCGAGCGGCTCGGCTTCCTGCCGGGCACGCTGTACGAGAAGATCGATCCGTACCTGCGCCCGCTGTACGACGCGCTGCACGACATGGTCGACCCCGACTCCATCCCGCGCCTCATGGCGAGCGGGACGATCGAGGTCGCCCCGCTGGCGTACATGCGCGGCCGCACGCTCAACGACGCGTTCATCATCCTCGACGAGGCGCAGAACACCAGTGCCGAGCAGATGAAGATGTTCCTCACCCGGCTCGGCTTCGACTCCAAGATCGTCATCACCGGCGACGTCACGCAGGTCGACCTGCCGGGTGGCACGAAGAGCGGGCTGCGCCAGGTCGTGGACATCCTGGACGGCGTCGAGGACGTGCACTTCTCGCGCCTGACGAGCACCGATGTCGTACGCCATAAGCTGGTCGGGCGCATCGTGGACGCCTACGAGCGCTACGACGACCTCAACGGCAACCGAAACGGCAACGGAAAGTAGCCTCCGAAGCACTATGGCGATCGACGTCAACAACGAATCCGGCTGGGACTTCGACGAGGCGGCTGTGCTCGACATCAGCCGTTACGCCCTGCAGCACATGCGTATCCACCCGCTGTCCGAGCTCTCGGTGATCGCCATCGACGCCGACGCCATGGAGGCGCTGCACCTCCAGTGGATGGACGAACCCGGCCCCACCGACGTCATGTCCTTCCCGATGGACGAACTCCGTCCCGGGAAGGACGACGAGGAGCCCCCGCAGGGCCTGCTCGGGGACATCGTGCTCTGCCCCGAAGTGGCCAAGAAGCAGGGCGAGGCGGCCACGACCAAGCACTCCATGGACGAGGAGCTCCAGCTGCTCACCGTCCACGGGGTGCTGCACCTGCTCGGTTACGACCACGACGAGGCCGACGAGAAGGCCGAGATGTTCGGCCTGCAGAAGGCCATCCTCGACGGCTGGCGCGCCGAGCGCGGCATCCAGGGCCCCTCCCCGGCCCCGACCACCACCCACTGATCCCGATGGTGGTCTACGCCGTCCTGCTGGTCGTCGTCGCATGGCTCGCCGCCTGCGCCGAGGCCGGCATCGCCCGCATGTCCCGGTTCCGCGCCGAGGCGGCGATGCGGGCCGGCCGTCGGGGCGCGGACAAGCTTCTCGCCGTCGCCTCCGACCCCACGCGCTACCTCAACGTGGCCCTGCTGGTGCGTGTGGCCTGCGAGATGGCGGCGGCGGTGCTCGTCACGGTGCTGTGCGTGCGGCACTTCGAGGCGACCTGGCAGGCGCTGCTCGTCGCCATCGGCGTCATGATCGTGGTCTCGTACGTCGCCGTGGGCGTCTCGCCGCGCACCATCGGCCGCCAGCACCCGCTCAACACGGCCACAGCGGCGGCGTACGTGCTGCTGCCGCTGGCCCGGGTGATGGGCCCGATCCCCGCGCTGCTGATCCTGCTCGGCAACGCGTTCACCCCCGGCAAGGGCTTCCGGCAGGGCCCGTTCGCCTCCGAGGCCGAACTTCGGGCCCTGGTCGACCTCGCCGAGAGCGAGTCCCTGATCGAGGACGAGGAGCGCCGCATGGTGCACTCCGTCTTCGAGCTCGGCGACACCCTGGTGCGCGAGGTGATGGTGCCGCGCACCGAACTGGTGGCCATCGAGCGCTTCAAGACGATCCGGCAGGCCATGACCCTCGCCCTGCGCAGCGGTTTCTCCCGCATCCCCGTCACGGGCGAGAGCGAGGACGACATCGTGGGCATCGTCTACCTCAAGGACCTCGCCCGGCGCGTGCACATCAACCGCGACGCCGAGACCGACCCGGTCTCCTCGGTGATGCGCCCGGCCGCCTTCGTGCCCGACACCAAGAACGCCGGCGACCTGCTGCGCGAGATGCAGCGCGAGCGCAACCACGTCGCCGTCGTCATCGACGAGTACGGCGGCACGGCCGGCATCGTCACGATCGAGGACATCCTGGAGGAGATCGTCGGCGAGATCACCGACGAGTACGACCGCGAGCTGCCGCCCGTCGAGGAGCTGGGCGACGGCCGCTACCGCGTCACCGCCCGCCTCGACCTCGGCGACCTCGGCGAGCTGTACGGGGTCGACCTGGACGACGAGGACGTGGAGACCGTGGGCGGCCTGCTCGCCAAGATCCTCGGCCGGGTGCCCATCCCGGGCGCCTCCGCGGTCGTCGAACTGCCCGAGACCGCCTCGGCGCCCGACGCCCCGGCCGCGCTGCGGCTCACCGCCGAGGCCCCGTCCGGGCGCCGCAACCGCATCGGCGCGGTGCTGGTCGACCCGCTTCCCTCCCCGGCCCCGGCCACCGGCCCGGACTCCGCCCCGGACGGCGCCGTACGCGGCTAGGGCCCGCGGGGCACCTGCCGCGGAAACCCGTCCCCGGCGGGCGGTTCACGGCGGATACGCTGGCCGCATGAGCGACGAGCAGCCCCCGCTGGACCCCGAGGACCGCAAGATCATCACGCTGGCCCGCTCGGCGCGGGCGCGCAACGGTGTGCCCGAGGGCGCGGCCGTACGGGACGGCACGGGACGCACCTACGTCGCGGGCACGGTCGCGCTGCGGTCGCTGTCGCTCAGCGCCCTGCGCACCGCCGTCGCCATGGCCGTCGCGAGCGGCGCCACGTCCCTGGAGGCCGCGGCGGTCGTCTCGGCCGCCGGCACCGTGTCCCCGGAGGACCTGGCGGCCGTGCGCGACCTCGGCGGTCCGGACACCCCGGTGCTCCTCGCGGGCCCGGACGGCGCGCTGCGCGCCACCGTCCCCGCGCAGTGATTCCCGGGGCGTCCACGGCGTCCACGGCGGCCGCCGGCGCGGGCGGAGGGCGCGTGCGTCAGGCGGGCCCGGAGGATCAGGGACAATGGTCGCCATGAGCGTTCGTACCGAGACCACTGCCCCCGCCCACCGGTCCGGCTTCGCCTGCTTCGTGGGCCGCCCCAACGCGGGCAAGTCCACCCTGACCAACGCTCTCGTCGGCACGAAGGTGGCGATCACCTCCAACCGGCCGCAGACCACCCGGCACACCGTGCGCGGCATCGTGCACCGCCCGGACGCGCAGCTCGTGCTGGTCGACACCCCGGGGCTGCACAAGCCCCGCACCCTGCTCGGCGAGCGGCTGAACGACGTGGTCCGCGGCACCTGGGCCGAGGTCGACGTGATCGGCTTCTGCCTGCCCGCGAACGAGAAGCTCGGTCCCGGCGACCGCTACATCGCCAAGGAGCTGGGGGAGGTCCGCAAGACCCCCAAGGTCGCGATCGTCACCAAGACCGACCTGGTGGACTCCAAGCGCCTCGCCGAGCAACTCCTCGCCATCCACCAGCTCGGCGCCGAACTCGGCATCGAGTGGGCCGAGATCATCCCCGTCTCCGCCGTCGGTGACAGCCAGGTCGGCCTCCTCGCCGACCTGCTGGTCCCGCTCCTCCCCGAGGGCCCGGCCCTGTACCCGGAGGGCGACCTCACCGACGAGCCCGAGCAGGTCATGGTCGCCGAGCTGATCCGCGAGGCCGCGCTGGAGGGCGTGCGCGACGAGCTGCCGCACTCCATCGCCGTCGTGGTCGAGGAGATGCTGCCCCGCGAGGACCGCCCGGCGGACAAGCCGCTGCTCGACATCCACGCCAACATCTACATCGAGCGCACCAGCCAGAAGGGCATCATCATCGGCCCCAAGGGCGCCCGGCTGAAGGAGGTCGGGACCAAGTCCCGCCGCCACATCGAGGCGCTGCTGGGCACGCCGGTCTTCCTCGACCTGCACGTGAAGGTGGCCAAGGACTGGCAGCGCGACCCCAAGCAGCTGCGCAAGCTGGGCTTCTAGTCCCCGGCCGGCCCGCGAGCGGGGGTCACGTGCCCTCCTTCAGGATGATCCGGATCAGTTGGTGCTGCGCCTGCGTGAGGTCCGGGTCGGCGCAGTGCACGGTGCGTGTGTCGACCGTGATCTCGTAGTGGAAGCCGTCCGGCACCCCGGGCGGCGGCTCCGCCCCGCCCGCGGCGAGCACGTCGCGGGCCAGGGCGTGCAGTTGGAAGGCGTCGGGCCGGCCGTTGGTGTCCAGCGCGGCCCGGCGCTCGATCCCCGCGAAGCCGCCGGAGCGGATCACCTGTATGCGCATGGGGTGCGCCTACCCCTGGACGGGGGGCTGCGCACCTTCCGGTGCCGGTGCCTGGCGCGGGAGTTCGGAGCCGCCCGCCACCGGTGTCGCGATGCCGACGTCGCTCCAGGCCCGGGCGACGGCCGCGTGCTCCTCGGCCTCGCCGTAGCGGGCGGCGGCCGCGGCCACGGTGGCCCGGGCGAACTCCGCGAAGTCGGCGCGCGGTGAGAGCCCGCCGCCGGTCAGCACGTCGTACCAGATCCGCCCGGCGCGATCCCAGGCGTGGCCGCCCAGCGCGGTGGCGGCCAGGTAGAACGCCCGGTTGGGAATGCCGGAGTTGATGTGGACGCCGCCGTTGTCCCGGGAGGTGCGCACATAGCCGTCCATGTGACCGGGCTGCGGGTCCTTGCCGAGCACGTCGTCGTCGTACGCCGTGCCGGGGGCCTTCATGGACCGCAGGGCGGCGCCGGTGACGCGCGGGGCGAGCAGCCCGGCACCGATCAGCCAGTCGGCCCGGTCCGCCGTCTGCCCCAGCGCGTACTGCTTGATCAGCGAGCCGAAGACGTCGGACACCGACTCGTTGAGCGCGCCGGACTGGCCGAAGTAGTCCAGGTTGGCGGTGTACTGCGTGACGCCGTGGGTGAGTTCGTGGCCGATGACGTCGACGGGCAGCGTGAAGTCGAGGAAGAGCTCCCCGTCCCCGTCGCCGAAGACCATCCGCTCGCCGTTCCAGAAGGCGTTGTTGTAGTCGCGGCCGTAGTGGACGGTGGCGTCCAGCGGCAGGCCGGAGTCGTCGATGGAGTGCCGGCCGTACGCGGTCAGGTACAGCTCGAAGGTCGCGCCGAGCCCGTCGTAGGCCCGGTTGACCGTCGCGTCGGCGAGCGGTGCGCCACCCTCGCCGCGGACCTTCGCGCCCGGCAGGTCCTCCCCGTGCCCGGCGTCGCTGATGGTGCGCAGCGGCTGCTCCGAAGGCTCCGCCCCGGCCACCGGGAACGCCCCGATGACGGTGGTCAGACGGCGGCGGGTGCGCTGCGCGGCGTCCTGCTCCAAGGTGCGGCGGGAGGGGCCGGCCAGCGCGCTGTCCTGGTTGCGGGCGATCCGGTCCAGGACGTGCGGCGGCACGATCGTGCAGAAAACGGGTGTGTGCTCCATGGTCGGCAATGTGGCACGGCGCGACTCCGGTGTCACCAGCCGTGACGGCGATTGCCGTAACGATTGCCGTAAAGAGAGGAAAATTACGATTTTCCTGTCATCGCGGGCGGTCTTGCATACTGAGAAGAACGCCGCAGCGGCTGCGGGGAGACCCGGGGCTCGGTTAGGGTCGGTCGCATCATGCGTTTCGGGATGCTTCTTCTCCTTAGCTGCCGCGGCGAGGGCCTGTAGTCCAGGTCGACTCCCTCCCCGCGGAGTGTGGCGTTGTCGGAGAACCAGCGCCGGTCGGCCGCTTCTGAAGCCGCAACCGAGGAGCACCCCCGCACATGTCCACTCCGAACGCCGTCGGCCGTCCCACGCCGATCACCGCCGCCACTGTGCGCCAGCGCCCCACGTCGATGCCGGTGCACAAGTACCGGCCGTACGAGGCGGTGGAGATCCCGGACCGCACCTGGCCGGGCAACCGGATCACCAAGGCGCCCCGCTGGCTGTCCACCGACCTGCGCGACGGCAACCAGGCCCTGATCGACCCGATGTCGCCGGCCCGCAAGCGCGCGATGTTCGACCTGCTGGTGTCGATGGGCTACAAGGAGATCGAGGTCGGCTTCCCCGCCTCCGGCGAGACCGACTTCGCCTTCGTGCGCTCCATCATCGAAGAGGGCGCGATCCCCGAGGACGTCACGATCTCGGTGCTGACGCAGGCCCGCGAGGAGCTCATCGAGCGCACCGTGGAGTCCCTGCGCGGCGCGGCCCGCGCCTCGGTCCACCTGTACAACGCCACCGCCCCGACCTTCCGCCGGGTGGTCTTCCGCGGCTCCAAGGAGCAGATCCGGCAGATCGCCGTGGACGGCACGCGGCTGGTCATGGAGTACGCGGACAAGATCCTCGGGGACGAGACCGTCTTCGGCTACCAGTACAGCCCGGAGATCTTCACCGACACCGAACTGGACTTCGCCCTGGAGGTCTGCGAGTCGGTCATGGACGTCTGGCAGCCCGAGGAGGGCCGCGAGATCATCCTGAACCTGCCGGCGACCGTGGAGCGCTCCACGCCCTCCACCCACGCCGACCGCTTCGAGTGGATGTCGCGGAACCTGTCGCGCCGCGAGTACGTCTGCCTGTCGGTCCACCCGCACAACGACCGCGGCACCGCCGTGGCCGCCGCCGAACTGGCGCTGATGGCGGGCGCGGACCGTATCGAGGGCTGCCTGTTCGGCCAGGGCGAGCGCACCGGCAACGTGGACCTGGTCACCCTGGGGATGAACCTGTTCAGCCAGGGCGTGGACCCGCAGATCGACTTCTCGCAGATCGACGAGATCCGCCGCACCGCCGAGTACTGCAACCAGATGGAGGTCCACCCGCGCCACCCGTACGTGGGCGACCTGGTCTACACGTCCTTCTCCGGCTCCCACCAGGACGCCATCAAGAAGGGGTTCGACGCCATGGAGGCCGACGCGGCCGCCCAGGGCCCCGGTGTGACCGTCGACGATCTGGAGTGGGCGGTCCCGTACCTGCCGATCGACCCCAAGGACGTCGGCCGCTCGTACGAGGCCGTCATCCGCGTGAACTCGCAGTCCGGCAAGGGCGGCGTCGCGTACGTCCTGAAGAACGACCACAAGCTGGACCTGCCGCGCCGGATGCAGATCGAGTTCTCGAAGATCATCCAGGCCAAGACCGACGCCGAGGGCGGCGAGGTCACCCCCAGGGAGATCTGGGGGATCTTCGAGGACGAGTACCTGCCCACCCCCGACAACGCCTGGGGCCGCATCACCCTGCGCTCCGCCCAGACCTCGACCAGCAGCGACGGCACCGACACCCTCACCGTCGAGGCGGCCGTGGACGGCGCGGAGACCGTGCTGACCGGCACCGGGAACGGCCCGATCTCGGCGTTCTTCGACGCGCTGGCCGCCGTGGGCGTCGACGCCCGCCTGCTGGACTACACCGAGCACACCATGAGCGAGGGGGCCAGCGCCCAGGCCGCCTCGTACATCGAGTGCGCGATCGACGGCAAGGTCCTGTGGGGCATCGGCATCGACGCCAACACCACCCGCGCCTCGCTGAAGGCGGTCGTCTCGGCCGTCAACCGCGCGACCCGCTGATCACCGCGGACGGTGAACCGGCCACGGCACCCGCCCGGTGCCGTGGCCGATTCTTGTATTCGGCCCTCTCGTGGTACTGACTCCACGTTGCTCATGTGGCTAACATCACGTCATTACGGCGCCGTTGCCGGAGCGTTACCCACGCCTACGGCCCGTAACGGGACGAACCGGTATTTATCCGGATGAGCGGCCGGAGGGTGCGAAGTGCTCCAGATCAAGGGCTTGTGCATCTTGGGCGTGCGGACGGCCTGGCACACCGAGGGCGACGGGGAGTTCTTCTGCGCCGGCTGCGGCGGCGACCGCGGGTACCGGCGCCGGACCGGCACCCGGCGGCTGACGGTGCTCGGCCTGCCGCTGCTGCCGCGCGGCTCGGCCGGCACCGTCGTGGAGTGCGTCGTGTGCCGTGCCCGCTGCGGCCCCGAGGCCCTGGAGCAGCCGACGACCACCGTCTTCTCCGCCATGCTCCGCGACGCCGTCCACACCGTCGCCCTCGCCGTCCTCACCGCGGGCGGGGCCACCGGGCGGGCCGCCCGCGAGACGGCCGTGGAGGCGGTCCGCACCGCCGGCTTCACCGACTGCACCGAGGACCAACTGCTCGGCCTGCTCGCGGCCATCGTCGCCGACGAGGGCCGCTTCCCGGGCGCCGCCGGACCCCTCTCGCCGGAAGGCCTCGCCGACTCCCTCGACGGCTGCGGCAGCTGGCTCTCCATCGAGCTGCACGAGGCCCTGGAACCGCTCTCCCGGCACCTCGCCCCGCACGGCCGCGAACGGGTCCTGCTGCAGGGCGCGCGCATCGCCCTCGCCGACGGCCCGTACCTGCCCGCGGAGCGCGAGGTGCTGGGCGCCGTCGGCCGCTGCCTCGGCCTGGTCGGCGAGGACACGGCCCGGGTGCTGGAGGCCGCGGCCCGCACGCCCTCCTGAGGCGTACTCCCCGGGGAGTAACCGGACCGGCCCCGCACCCCGGGCAGTAACGCCGGGCTCGGTCCCGGGCCCGACGAAAAGCCGCCCCCGCGCCGGAAGTCTGGAAAGGACCAGACCACCGGCCCGGAGGGAGGCCCATGATGGGGGCCCCGACCACTGAGACCACACCGGCCGCCGCGCCGCCGCCGACGCGAGGACGGGGGAGGAGCCGGGGCGCCCGCGCGCTCCCCTGGGCGGTGCTCGCGCTGTGGATCGCCGTGCTGGCGCTGGCCGGCCCGCTGGCCGGCAAGCTCGCCGACGCCCAGCAGAACCGGGCGGTGGACTACCTCCCGGTGAGCGCCGACTCCACGCAGGTCGCCCGGCTCCAGGACGCGCTGCCCGGCGGCGAGGCCACCGAACTCGTGGTCGTCTACCACCGCGACGGCGGGCTGACCGCGGCCGACCGCGAGAAGGCCGACGCCCAGATCTCCGGCATCGCGCGGGCGCACCGGCTCACCGGCGGCACGCCGCACGCCGTCCTGTCGCACGGCGACACGCTCATGTACCCCGTGGCGAGCACCGGGCCGGGCCAGGACGACACGGCCAGGAACGCCTTCGTCACCGACGTCCGCGCCCGCGCCGAGGGCGGCGACGGGCTGACCGCCCAAGTGGGCGGCCCCGGCGCGCTCAACACCGACATGAAGGAGGTGTACTCCTCCCTCGACGGGCCGTTGCTGTGGACCACGGTGGCCGTCGTCGCCGTCCTGCTGATCCTCATCTACCGCAGCCCGCTGCTGTGGCTGCTGCCGCTGCTCGTCGCGGGCGTGGCCGACGCCGCCGCGATGGCCGGGGTCTACGGACTCCACCAGGCCTTCGACATCACCGTCACCGGCCAGAGCCAGGGCGTGATGACCATCCTCGTTTTCGGCGCCGGCACCGACTACGCCCTGCTGCTGGTCTCCCGCTACCGCGAGGAACTGCGGCGGATCCAGCGCCCGTACGAGGCCATGCGCGCCGCGCTGCGCGGGTGCGGCCCCGCGATCCTGGCCTCCTCCGGGACCGTCGCGGTGGGGCTGCTGTGCCTGCTCGCCGCCGACCTCAACAGCAGCCGGGGCATGGGTCCGATCGCCGCGGTCGGGGTGCTGTGCGCGCTCCTGGCGATGACGACCCTGCTGCCCGCGCTGCTGGTACTGCTGGGACGGCGGGTGTTCTGGCCGCTGGTGCCCGCGTACGGCAGCGAAGTGCCGCGCCCGCGTGGCCTGTTCGCGGCGATGGGCGGCTCGGCGGCACGCCGTCCGCTGGCGGTGCTCGCGGGCGGCGCGGTGCTGCTCGGGGCGCTCGCGCTCGGGACCCTGGCCCTGCCCGGCAGCCTGCGGAACGACGACGCCTTCACCAGCGCCCCGGAGTCGGTCGCCGCCATGCGCACCCTCGCCGCGGCCGACCCCGGCCGCTCCGCCCAGCCGATCACCGTCATGGCGCCCACCGGCCGGACCGGCGAGGTGCTGGCCGCGGTCCGGGGCACCGAAGGCGTCGCGTCCGCCGAACGCGGGCGCAGCGGCGGCGGCTGGACGGAGGTGTCGGTGACCGCGCAGGCGCCGCCCGAGTCGGCCGGCGAGACAGCGACCATCCACGCCCTGCGCGCGGAGCTGGACGGCCCCTACGGCGCCCACGTCGGCGGCCCCGGCGCCCAGCAGGCCGACCTGGCCGCCACCAGCACCCGCGACCGCTGGGTCGTCGTCCCGCTCGTCCTGGCCGCCGTGCTGCTGATCCTGGTCGCGCTGCTGCGCAGCCTGGTCGCGCCACTGCTGCTCGTGGTGGCCGTGATCGCGGTGTGGGGCGCGGCGCTCGGCATCGGCGGGCTGGTCTTCGGGCCGCTGTTCGGCTTCTCGGGCACGGATCCGGGGCTGCCGCTGCTGTCGTTCGTCTTCCTCGTCGCGCTGGGGGTCGACTACGGCATCTTCCTCATGCACCGGATGCGCGAGGAGTCGCTGGCGGGGGCCGCGCCGGCCGCCGCGGCCGTCACCGCGCTGCGCACCACGGGCGGGGTGATCGCCTCGGCCGGGCTGGTGCTGGCGGCCACGTTCTCGGTCCTGGTCAACATGCCGCTGGTGTCGCTGGTCGAGATGGGCTTCGTCATCGCGGTGGGCGTCCTGCTGGACACCTTCCTCGTCCGCACCTACCTGGTCACCTCCGCGAGCGTGGCGCTGCGCGAGCGGGTCTGGTGGCCGGGCCGGCTCAGCAGGCCGCGTACGGGCCCGTGAGCCGTCCCGTGAACCGGTCTGTCCCCCAGCCGACCCCGTAACGGAAGATGGAGCCGTGCCGAAGCCGCCGCCCCTCCCGCCCGCCGTCCGCGCGCACAAGGACGCCGCCCTCGCCCTGGGCGTGCTCGTGCTCCAGTGCGCCATGGGCGCCCTCCTGCCGTCCGGGCAGGGGCACCGCCCGGACGCGGTCGGCTGGGCGCTGCTGGTGGTCACGGCGCTGGTGCTGGCGGCCCGGCGGCGGTGGCCGATGACCGTGATGCTCGTCATGGTCGCGGCCGTCGCCCCGTACCACGCCATGGACAACCTGCACCTGGCCGTGGTCCCGGCGAGCATGGTGGCGATCTACTCGCTCGCGGTCGCCGGGCCGCCGCCGCGGACGTACCTCACCGTGGCGGCGGTCGTCGCGATCATGGTCGGGGTGATGACGGCGACACCCGACCGGCACGCGGCGACCGACATGCTGCGCAGCGGCGGCTGGGTGGTGGCGGTGGCGCTGACCGGCGAGGCGGTCCGCATCCACCGCAAGTACGTGGCCGCCATCGTCGGGCGCGCCGAACGCGCCGAACGCACCCGCGAGGAGGAGGCGGCCCGGCGGGTCGCCGAGGAGCGGCTGCGGATCGCCCGCGACCTGCACGACCTGCTCGCCCACAGCATCACCCTCATCGGCGTGCAGACCTCGGTCGCCGCGCACGTCCTGGTCGCCGACCCCGACCGGCTGGACCGCACGGCCGTGGCCGGCGCCCTCGACAGCATCGCCGGCACCTGCCGCGACGCCCGCGCCGAACTGCGCGCCACCCTCCAGGTGCTGCGCGGCGACGACGAACGCGGCCCGCTGCCGGGCCTGGCGGCCGTGGCCGACCTGGCCCGCTCCGCCGAGGCCGCCGGCGCCCGGGTGGAACTGGCCGTGGCGGCCGGCGCGGACGGGGTGCCCCCGGCGATCGGGGCCGCCGCCTACCGCATCGTGCAGGAGGCCCTGACCAACGCCGTGCGGCACGCCGGGGGCACCTCGGTCCGGGTCGGGGTGGAACTCGGCACCGACCCGGACCGGGGCACCGCCCTGCGGATCGCCGTCACCGACGACGGCCCCTGCCCGGGTACGCGGGCCGAACCCGAACCGGACCGCCCCGACGCCCGCTGGCGGCCCTGGCGCGCCGTGGCACCCCCCAGGCCGCCCGAGGACGCCGCCCCGGTGGTGCCCGGCCCCGCCGCCGGCTACGGCCTCATCGGCATGCGCGAGCGCGCCCGCAGCGTCGGCGGCACCCTCACCGCCGGCCCCCGCCCCGAGGGCGGCTTCCAGGTCGCCGCCGTCCTGCCGCTCACCGGAGGTGCCGCGTGATCCGGGTGCTGCCCGCCGGCGGCCGGAGGCCGGTCCGTGGTCGCGCTGCGGCCGGCTGCGGCCTTCGCGGCGTCGCCGGATCACCGAGTGCCGGGCCGCGTTTCGGGGACCACTTCCGGGTGGTCTCTGCGTTCGCCGATGACCGGATGCCCATCCGTGAGGTCTTCGCGATGCCGGTCGGGTCCGACCCGGACATGGCGGTCACTCACCGGAGGTGCCGCGTGATCCGGGTGCTGCCCGCCGGCGGCCGGAGGCCGGTCCGTGGTCGCGCTGCGGCCGGCTGCGGCCTTCGCGGCGTCG
>NZ_JBIARB010000001.1:0-309643 GCF_042889545.1 Streptomyces sp. NPDC002574 | reverse complement strand
CGTGGCGGCACGCTGACCGGGCGGCTGCCTTCCGGGGCGGTTCCCGGATGGCCGCGGTGTTCGCCGCCGACCGGAACGCCGGTCCGCGGGCCGGAGGTCGGATACGGACTTCGCGGCACGCTGAGCGCCGTCCCCCGCCGCGGGGGCGGGTTCCAGGTCGCCGCCGTCCTGCCGCTCACCGGGGGTGCCGCGTGATCCGGGTGCTGCTCGCCGACGACCAGACGCTGGTCCGTGAGGCCTTCGCGATGCTGGTGGAGTCCGCGCCGGACATGGCGGTGGTCGGCCACGCGTCCACCGGCCGGGAGGCCGTGGCCACCGCGCGTGCCTGCCGGGCGGACGTGGTCGTCATGGACATCCGCATGCCCGACCTCGACGGCATCGAGGCGACCCGGCTCATCGCGGCCGACGACGACCTCGCGGGGGTGCGCGTGCTGGTGCTCACCACGTACGACACCGACGACCACGTCGTCCCGGCGCTGCGCGCGGGCGCGAGCGGCTTCCTCGTAAAGGACACCCGCCCCGCCGAACTCCTCGACGCCATCCGCACGGTCGCCGCCGGCGAGGCGCTGCTCTCGCCCGGGCCCACGGCCCGCCTCATCGCCCGGGTGCTGCGCCTGCCGGACAGCCCGCGGCCCGGCGGCCCGGCCCCGGGGCGGACGGCCGCGCTCTCGGAACGCGAACGCCAGGTGCTCACCCTTGTCGCGCGCGGTCTGAACAACACCGAGATCGCCGAGGCGCTGGGCCTCAGCCCGCTCACGGCCAAGACCCACGTCAGCCGGATCATGGGCAAGCTGGGCGCCCGCGACCGCGCGCAGCTGGTGATCGCCGCCTACGAGTCGGGACTGGTCAGCCCCGGCGGCCCCGCGGGCACGGGCGGCTGATCGGGGTCGCCGCCGGGTGGTGATCGTGCGCGCTCAGTGCGCGGCCACGACCAGGGCCAGCGCGACGAGCGCCGGCACGGTCTGCACGAAGACGATGCGCCGGCTCGCGGTCGCCGCGCCGTACACTCCGGCCACCGCCACGCAGACCAGGAAGAACACCTTCGCCTGGAAGCCGACCGGGTCGGACGCCACCGCGCCCCACACCAGTCCGGCGGCCAGGAAGCCGTTGTAGAGGCCCTGGTTGGCCGCCAGGGCCTTGCTCTCCCGCGCGAACTCCTCGGTGGTGCCGAAGGAGCCGCGGGCGCGCGGCGTGGTCCACAGGAACATCTCGAGGACCAGGATGTAGACGTGCAGGGCCGCTATGAGCAGCACGGCGACGGTAGCGGTGATCGACATGGGCCGTAGCGTACGTCCCGTCCCGGGCGCCTCGCGCCGTGCGGGAGAATGGGCGCCATGAGTCTGTTCCGCGACGACGGCATCGTGCTGCGCACCCAGAAACTGGGTGAGGCGGACCGGATCATCACGCTGCTCACCCGCCGCCACGGCCGGGTGCGTGCGGTGGCCCGCGGAGTGCGGCGCACGAAGTCGAAGTTCGGCGCCCGGCTGGAGCCCTTCTCCCATGTGGACGTGCAGTTCTTCGCCCGCGGGGGAGAACTCGTCGGACGCGGGCTGCCGCTGTGCACGCAGGGCGAGACGATCACCCCGTACGGCAGCCGGATCGTCACCGACTACGCCCGCTACACCGCCGGCACCGCGATGCTGGAGACCGCCGAGCGCTTCACCGACCACGAGGGCGAACCGGCGGTGCAGCAGTACCTGCTCCTCGTCGGGGGCCTGCGCACCCTCGCCGGCGACGACCACGACCCGCGCCTGGTGCTCGACGCGTTCCTGCTGCGCTCCCTGGCGGTCAACGGCTACGCGCCCAGCTTCGGCGACTGCGCGAAGTGCGGGATGCCCGGACCGAATCGGTTCTTTTCGGTCGCCGCGGGAGGAGTCGTATGCGGCGAGTGCCGCCCGGCCGGAAGCGTCGTACCCTCACTGGAGTCCCTGGAACTCCTCGGGGCGCTGCTCGGCGGCGACTGGGAGACCGCGGACGCGTGCGAGCCGCGCCACTGCCGTGAGGGCAGCGGGTTGGTCGCCGCCTATCTGCAGTGGCATCTGGAGCGCGGGCTGCGCTCGCTGCGTTTCATCGACAAGTAGATACACATGAAGTGGAGAGCAGGCGCATGGCTGTACGCGGGATTCTGAGCCGCCCCCGACGCGAGTACCGGGCTCCCGACCCGCACCCGTCCGGCGCCCGGCCCCCCAAGATCCCAGGCGAGCTCGTCCCGCAGCACGTCGCCATCGTCATGGACGGCAACGGCCGCTGGGCCAAGGAGCGCGGCCTGCCCCGCACCGAGGGCCACAAGGTCGGCGAGACCGTCGTGCTCGACGTCCTCAAGGGCTGCCTTGAGATGGGGGTCAAGAACCTCTCCCTGTACGCCTTCTCCACCGAGAACTGGAAGCGCTCCCCCGAAGAGGTCCGCTTCCTGATGAACTTCAACCGCGACGTCATCCACCGCCGCCGCGACGAGATGCACGAGATGGGCATCCGCATCCGCTGGGCCGGGCGCATGCCGCGGCTGTGGAAGTCCGTGGTCAAGGAGCTCCAGGTCGCGGAGGAGATGACCCGCGACAACGACGCGATGACGCTGTACATGTGCGTCAACTACGGTGGGCGCGCGGAGATCGCGGACGCCGCGGCCGCGCTCGCGCAGGACATAAAGGCGGGTCGTCTCGACCCCTCCAAGGTCACCGAGAAGACCCTCGCGAAGTACATGTACCACCCGGACATGCCCGATGTGGACCTCTTCGTCCGCCCCTCCGGCGAGATGCGCACCTCCAACTTCCTGATCTGGCAGTCCGCCTACGCCGAGATGGTCTTCCAGGACGTGCTGTGGCCCGACTTCGACCGCCGTGACCTGTGGCGCGCCTGCCTGGAGTACGCCTCCCGCGACCGCCGCTTCGGCGGCGCGATCCCCAACGAGGAGATGGCGGACGACGACGGTACGGCGACCCCGCAGGCCTGACGGACGGGTGGCCGCGTTGCCGCGCTCTGGGGCCCGGGGAACCGCTCAGAGCGCGGCGGGGCCGCCGCCGCAGGAGGCGCAGTCGGCGCACGTGCCGAAGATCTCGACCGTGTGCGCGACATCGACGAAGCCGTGCTCGCCGGCGATGGCGTCGGCCCACTTCTCCACCGCGGGGCCCTCGACCTCGACGGCCTTGCCGCAGACGCGGCAGACGAGGTGGTGGTGGTGACCGCTGCTGCAGCGCCGGTAGACGGACTCGCCGTCGCCGGTGCGCAGGACGTCGATCTCGCCGGCGTCGGCGAGGGACTGCAGGGTGCGGTAGACCGTGGTGAGGCCCACCGAGTCACCCCGGTGCTTCAGGAAGTCGTGCAGTTCCTGTGCGCTGCGGAACTCGTCGGCCTCGGCGAGGGCCGCGGCCACGGCGGCGCGCTGCCGCGTCGAGCGGCCCTGTACGGGGGGCTTGGCGGTCGTCACCAGTGGCCTCCTTCTCGGTCGTTGTCCCGGTCCGACATTGTGCCAGTCCGGGGCTCTCAGACCCGAACGTCGTCATCGGCCGGGCGTGCTCCAGGTACCTCCAGGGTGCATCGTTCCGCGTCCTGCGCGGCCCTGCGAGCCCTCTTTTTCGCCAGTGGCGCGGACGCCAAGGTCAGGGCGACGAAGACACCGATGGCGAGCAGCACGATCGTCGCCCCGGAGGGCACGTCGACGTAGTACGAGGTGACCGTGCCGGAGAAGGCCACGGTCACGCCGATGCCCACCGCCAGGGCGAAGGTCGTCGCGAAGCTGCGGGTGATCTGCTGCGAGGCCGCCACCGGGATCACCATGAGCGCGCTCACCAGCAGCAGGCCGACGACCCGCATCGCCACGGTGACGGTGACCGCCGCGGTGACCGCGACCAGCAGGTTGAGCAGCCGCACCGGCAGCCCGGTGACGCGGGCGAACTCCTCGTCCTGGGAGACCGCGAAGAGCTGCCGCCGCAGGCCCAGGGTGACCAGCACGACGAAACCGGCCAGCACGCAGACGGCGGTGATGTCCTGCGAAGAGACGGTGGTGATCGAACCGAACAGATACGTCGTCAGGTTGGCGTTGGAGCCGTTCGGCGCGAGCGAGGTGAACATGACGCCGGCCGCCATGCCGCCGTAGAAGAGCATGGCCAGCGCGATGTCGCCGCGGGTGCGGCCGTACCAGCGGATCAGCTCCATCACGATGGCGCCGACGACGGACACGGCCGTGGCCATCCACACCGGGTTGGTGCTCAGCAGGAAACCCAGGCCCACGCCGGTCAGCGCGACATGGCCGATGCCGTCGCCCATCAGCGCCTGGCGGCGCTGGACGAGGAAGATGCCGATGGCGGGGGCGGTGATGCCGACCAGGACGGCCGCGATCAGGGCCCGCTGCATGAAGGCGTAGGAGAACAGCTCCATCAGAACAGCCCCGTCCGGATCGGCTCGGCCGCACGGTCGGCGTGCGGGTGGACATGGTCGTGGCCGGGCAGCGCGTGCTGGCCGCGCGCCTGCGGCGGCGGCCCGTCGTGGACGACGCAGCCGTCGCGCAGCACGACCGCGCGGTCGATGAGCGGCTCCAGCGGGCCGAGTTCGTGCAGGACGACCAGCACCGTGGTGCCGAGGCCCACCTGTTCGCGCAGGGTGCCCGCGAGCACCTCCTGGCTGGCGAGGTCGACGCCGGCCATCGGCTCGTCCATGATCAGCACTTCGGGCTCCACGGACAGCGCGCGGGCGATCAGCACGCGCTGGTGCTGGCCGCCGGACAGGGCGTTCACCGAGTCACCGGCCCGGTCGGCCATGCCGACCAGCTCCAGGGCGCGGTCGACGGCGGCCCGGTCGGCCCTGCGGGAGAACCCCATCCGGGTACGGGCCAGCCGCCCCGCGGTGACGACCTCGCGCACGGTCGCGGGCACCCCGGAGGCGGCCGTGGTGCGCTGCGGCACGTAGCCGATCCGCGCCCAGTCCCGGAAGCGGCGGTGCGGGGTGCCGAACAGCTCCAGCTCGCCGCCGGTGAGCGGCACCTGGCCGACCACGGCGCGCACCGCCGTGGACTTGCCCGAGCCGTTGGCGCCGAGCAGCGCCACGACCTCGCCGCGGCGCACGTTCAGGTCGACGCCGCGCAGTACCGGGCGCGAGCCGAGCGAGGCGGTCGCGCCCCGCAGCGATATGACCGTGTCCATGGCAGCCTCCGTCGTCGCGGTCACGTGGCGCCCAGCGCCGTCTGCAGGGCCGTGAGATTGGCGCGCTGGACCCCGAAGTAGTCGGAGCCGCGCGACCGGTCGGTGATCCCCTCGATCGGGTCGAGGACGTCGGTGCGCAGACCCAGGTCACCCGCGAGGGTCTTCGCGGTCCGGTCGCTGACGAGCGTCTCGAAGAACACCGTGCTCACGTGCTTGTCCTTGGCGAGGCCCTGGAGCGCCCGCATCCGGGCGGCGCTCGGCTCGGCCTCCGGGTCGATGCCGTTGACCGCCTCCTCCACCAGGCCGTAGCGCTCGGCGAGGTAGCCGAAGGCGGCGTGGGTGGTGAGGAAGGTGTCCGAGGTGCGGTTGCGCAGTCCGTCGGCGAACGCGGTGTTCAGCGCGTCCAGCTTCTTCACCAGCGCGTCGGTGTTCTTGGCGTACAGCGCCGCGTGGTCCGGGTCGGCCGCCGCGAGGGTGCGGCCGACGCCCTCGGCGACGGTCGCGTACTTCACGGGGTCGAGCCATATGTGGGGGTCGGCGCCGGCGTCCTCGTCGTGGGGCGGGCCGTCCTCGTCGGGGCCGGTGCCGGCGTGGTTGTCGCCGGTGGTGTGGTGCCGGCCGTCGACCTCGGTGCCGTGGTCCTCCAGCGCGGTGAGCGAGGCGGCGTCCACGACGTGCCGCACGCCGGACTGCGCGATGGCGTCGTCGACCGCGGGCTGCAGACCCTTGAGGTAGACGATCACGCCCGACTCGCCGAGTTCTCCGACCTGCCGGGGGGTGAGTTCGAGGTCGTGCGGCTCGGTGCCGGGCTTGGTGAGGCCGGTGACGCTGACGTGGCTGCCGCCGATCTGCTCCGCCAGGAACTGCATCGGGTAGAAGGACGCGGTCACCTTCAGGCGCCCGTCCGCGGTACGGGTGTCGCCCGCCGCGGTGGTGCACGCGGAGAGGGCGACGAGCCCGGCGACGGCCGCCATCGGCAGCAGCACACGACCTATGTTCATGACTCCCATTTTCAACAAAAATGGAAACGATTGTCAATTGAGCACAGTGTGATCACGATCGGCCCCCCGCGACGCGGAACCGATTTGATACCGCCCCCGTCGACGCCGGTAATCTGAGGTATTCGCCGGACCGAGCTCGCCCCCCGGCGGACCCCACCGACCGCTTCGTCGTCTGAAGAGAGCACCGTGGCCGCCGACAAGATCGACACCATCGTCAGCCTGAGCAAGCGCCGTGGCTTTGTTTTCCCCTGCAGCGAGATCTACGGCGGTCAGAAGGCCGCCTGGGACTACGGACCGCTGGGCGTGGAACTCAAGGAGAACATCAAGCGCCAGTGGTGGCGTGCGATGGTCACCTCGCGGGAGGACGTGGTCGGCATTGACTCCTCGGTGATTCTGGCCCGCGAGGTCTGGGAGGCCTCCGGCCACGTCGCCACGTTCACCGACCCGCTCACCGAGTGCACCTCCTGCCACAAGCGCTACCGCGCGGACCACCTGGAGGAGGCGTACGAGGCCAAGCACGGCCACCTGCCGGCCAACGGCCTCTCCGACATCAACTGCCCGAACTGCGGCAACAAGGGCGCGTTCACCGAGCCCAAGCAGTTCTCCGGGCTGCTCGCCACGCACCTGGGGCCGACCCAGGACTCCGGCTCGATCGCCTACCTGCGCCCCGAGACCGCCCAGGGCATCTTCACCAACTTCTCGCAGGTGCAGACGACCTCGCGCCGCAAGCCGCCCTTCGGCATCGCCCAGACCGGCAAGTCCTTCCGCAACGAGATCACGCCGGGCAACTTCATCTTCCGGACCCGTGAGTTCGAGCAGATGGAGATGGAGTTCTTCGTCAAGCCGGGCGAGGACGAGCAGTGGCAGGAGTACTGGATGCAGCAGCGCTGGGACTGGTACCTCGGTCTCGGCCTGCGCGAGGAGAACATCCGCTGGTACGAGCACGCCAAGGAGAAGCTCTCCCACTACTCCAAGCGCACCGTCGACATCGAGTACCGCTTCAACTTCGGCGGCACCGAGTTCTCCGAGCTGGAGGGCATCGCCAACCGCACGGACTACGACCTCAAGGCGCACAGCCAGGCCAGCGGCCAGGACCTGTCGTACTTCGACCAGGAGGCCGGCGAGCGCTACTTCCCGTACGTCATCGAGCCCGCGGCCGGTCTCAACCGCGCCATGCTCGCCTTCATGCTCGACGCCTACAACGAGGACGAGGCGCCGAACGCGAAGGGCGTGATGGAGAAGCGAACCGTCATGCGGCTCGACCCGCGCCTGGCCCCGGTCAAGGTCGCGGTGCTCCCGCTGTCCCGCAACCCGCAGCTCTCCCCGAAGGCCAAGGGGCTCGCCGCGGACCTGCGCCGGCACTGGAACATCGAGTTCGACGACGCCGGCGCCATCGGCCGCCGCTACCGCCGCCAGGACGAGATCGGCACGCCGTTCTGCGTCACCGTCGACTTCGACACCCTCGAGGACAACGCGGTGACGGTCCGCGAGCGCGACACCATGAAGCAGGAGCGCGTCTCGCTCGACCAGGTCGAGTCCTTCCTCGGCGGCCGTCTGCTCGGCTGCTAGTTTCCGGCTCGTACGGACGATGCGCGCGAAGGCGCCCGGTCACCCCCGAGGGGGGACCGGGCGCCTTCGCGTGGGTGCGCCGGCTTTCAGCACGCCAGGCCGCGCACGATCAGGTCGCAGACGGCGGTGAACGCGGCGTCGATGCCGGGGGCCGACCACTCGGCCGCGTAGGCCGGGTCGTGGAAGCGTCCGGAGGCGTCGAAGACCGCCCGCGCCGCCACCTCGGGGTTCCCGGCCGCGAAGTCGCCCGCGCCGGCGCCCTCCCGGATGATCCCGGACAGCTGCTCGACCAGGTCGCCGACATGGCGATCGATGACGGCACTCTGCTCCGCCGCCAGCACCATGTACGTCGCGAACAGCTCGGGGTCTCCACCCGCCTTGCGCCGCTTCGCCGCGAAGAGCGCCGCGAGCCAGGCCCGCAGCCGCTCCGGCGCGGGCACGCCGGTGTCCAGCGCTATCGCCGAGAGCTCCGCGTGCGACTGGTCCAGCCAGCGCTGGGTGACCGCCTCGCGCAGGGCCGCCTTCGTGCGGAAGTGCCGGTACACGCTCCCGTGGCTGACACCGAGCGCGCGGGCCACGTCGACCACGGTGGCCTTCGCGGGGCCGTAGCGCCGCAGCACGTCCTCCGTGGTCGCCAGGATGCGTTCGGCGGTCAGCGTCTCGGATGGCATGGTGGACATTCTCCCAGGGCCGGGGCGGTGGCCGTCAGTGCTCGCGCTCGCTGTCCAGGTGCTGCATCTGCGCCTCCGGGTAGCGACTGCCCGCCGCCGCGCCGGCCGGGACGGCGGCCTCGATGGCGGCGAGGTCGGCGCCGTCGAATCGGACGTCCAGCGCGCCGAGGGCCTCGGTCAGCCGTTCGCGGGTGCGGGAGCCGATCAGCGGCACGATGTCCTCGCCCTGGGCCAGCACCCAGGCGATGGCGGTCTGCGCGACGGAGACGCCCTTCTGCTCGGCGATCTTCCGCAGCGCGTCGACCAGCGCCAGGTTGTGCTCCAGGTTCTCGCCCTGGAAGCGCGGGCTCATCGACCGGAAGTCGTTCGCGGCGAGCTGCCGGTCGCGGGTGAAGTGGCCGCTGATCAGGCCGCGGGAGAGCACGCCGTAGGCCGTGATGCCGATGCCCAGCTCGCGGGCGGTCGGCAGGATGTCGTCCTCGATGCCGCGCGAGATCAGCGAGTACTCGATCTGCAGATCGCTGATGGGAGCCGTGGACGCGGCCCGCCGCAGCGTACCGGCGCCGACCTCGGAGAGGCCGATGTGGCGCACATGGCCGGCCTGCACGAGTTCCGCGATGGCGCCGACGGTCTCCTCGATCGGAACGGTGGGGTCGACCCGGGCGATCCGGTAGATGTCGATGTGGTCGGTGCCCAGGCGCTGCAGCGAGTAGGAGGCGAAGTTCTTCACCGCCGCCGGGCGGCCGTCGTAGCCGAACCACTCACCGCCGGGGCCGCGCAGGGCGCCGAACTTGACGCTGACGAGGGCCTTCTCGCGGTTGGCGCCGGCTGTGCGCAAGGCCTCGCCGATGAGCATCTCGTTGTGGCCCATGGCGTAGAAGTCGCCGGTGTCGATCAGGGTGACGTCCGCGTCGAGGGCGGCGTGGATCGTGGCGATGGACTCGGCGCGGTCGGCGTCGCCGTAGAGGGCGGACATACCCATGGCGCCGAGGCCCAGGGTGGAGACGGTCGGACCGGTGGTGCCTAGGGTGCGGTTCCGCATGGGGAGCAGCTCCTTGTTCGGATCAGGAGATCGCGTGATCGAGGGGTGCGCTGACGACAATGGCACAGGCACTGACAGATATCAATATCTGTCAGTGCCTGTGCCTGGGCCCGTCATGACCGCCGGACCGGGTGCCTCACCCCACGTGACGCGGCAGCCGCAGACTGAACAGCGCCGTGCCCAGGACGGCCACGAGCTGCACGACCAGCACGATGACCAGGGCGTCCCGCATCCCGTGCGCGGGGGCGAGGGAGAGGAAGAGGGTGCCGAGCGTGGCCACGCCCAGGGCGAGCGCGGACTGCTGCGCGGTCACCATGACGCCGCTGCCCACCCCGGCCCGGGAGGCCGGTACGTCGGCCAGCACCAGCCGGAACAGCACCGGCAGTTGCAGCCCCTGTCCGAAGCCCGCCAGCGCCAGCCCCGGCAGCAGCGCCCAGCCGCTCATCCCCCCGGCGTGCCACTCGCGGGCCACCGACACCGCCAGCACGGCGACACCGACCGCCTGCAGCACGCCGCCCGCGGTGACCACACGTCCCCCGTAGCGGATGACCAGCCGCGGCCCGGCCAGCGAGGCGATGAAGAAGGCCACCGCCATCGGCACCAGCGCGGCGCCGGCCTCCACCGGGCCGTACGCGAGGCCCTCCTGCAGCGCGACCGCGATGACGAACATGAAGCCGCCGAAGCCGATGGAGAACGGCAGCACCAGCGGCAGCGCCCTGCGCATGCCGGCCGAGCGGAACAGGCTCGGCGGCACCAGCGGGACCCGCCCCGCGCGGTCCGCCCGGCGCTCGACCAGGTAGAAGCCGATCGCGGCGAAGGGGAAGAGCAGCACCGACACCCACGTCCACACCGGCCACCCGGCGGCCCGGCCCTCGGTCAGCGGCGCGAGCAGCGTGATCAGGGACACCGCCAGCAGGAGCGTGCCGGGACGGTCCACGGGCGCCGGGTGCTCGGAGCGGGTCTCGGGCACGCTGCGCGCGGCGAGGAACAGGCCGATCACGGCGACCGGCACGTTCACCAGGAACACCGCGCGCCAGCCGGTGCCCGCGATGTCCGCGGCGACCAGGATGCCGCCGAGGATCTGGCCGGCGACCATCGACAGGCCCGCGGTGGCGCCGTACAGGCTCAGCGCCTTGGCCCGGCGGTGGCCGGAGGTGGCGGAGTGGATGGTGGCCAGCACCTGCGGCAGCATCAGCGCCGCCGACGCGCCCTGCGCGACGCGCGCGGCCACCAGCGTCCAGGCGTCCGGCGCCAGGCCGCAGGCGAGCGAGGTGAGGCCGAAGGCCGCCATACCGGCCAGGAAGAGCCGCCGGCGGCCGAAGGAGTCGCCGAGCCGGCCGCCGAGCACCAGCAGCACGGCGTACGCCACGCCGTAGCCGGCGACGACCAGCTCCAGCAGGGCCGCCCCGGCGTGCAGGTCGGACTCGATGGCGGGCAGGGCGACGTTGACGATGAAGAAGTCGATCAGCGGCAGCGCGGCACCCAGCAGCACGGTGAACAGGCCCAGCGGGCTGAGCGCGGGGGATGCGGGCGCGGTGGTGGAGGAGGCCTCGGGAGCGGCGGAGGGGGCGGGGGCGGAGGGGGCGGGGGCGACGGCGGTGCCGCCACCGAGACGGATCACCTGGGGCTTTACCCGGGCCCGGGAGGGCAGGCCGGTGGAGACGGAGAGGTCGTTTCGATCGGTCACGTATGCCACGATGGGCCCCTTTCCAAGGTGGTACCAGAGAGCGTTTATCCAGGTATCAGGACCACCTGGCAACGGGCTGGGTACATGGGGCACCCTGGAACCATGACGACGACCGCAGCAGCCCGGTTGGAGCTCGCCTCCTTCCTCCGCAGCCGCCGCGAGCGGATCCCCCCGGAGCAGGTCGGCCTGCCGCCCGGGCGCCGCCGGCGCACGCCGGGGCTGCGCCGCGAGGAGGTCGCGCAGCTCGCCGCGGTCGGGGTCACCTGGTACACGTGGCTGGAGCAGGCCCGGGAGATCCAGATCTCGGCCCAGGTGGCCGACGCCATCGCCCGCGCACTGATGCTCGACCCGAACGAGCGCACGCATCTGTTCCGGCTCGCGGGCGTCACCGACCCCAATCCGCGCGCCCAGTGCCCCGGTATGTCGGACCAGGTCCGCGAGATGCTCGGCAAGCTGGAGCCGCTGCCGGCCGCCGTCATCAACAGCCGCACCGACGTCATCGCCCACAACCGCACCTACGGGCGGCTGGTGGCCGACCTCGACGCGCTGCCCTTCGAGGACCGCAACCTCATGTGGCTGGTCTTCACCGACCCCGCCTGGCGGGTGGGCATGCCGGACTGGAAGGAGACCAGCCGGCTGATGGTCGCCAAGTACCGTGCGGCCATGGCCGAGCACCTTGCCGAGCCCGCCTGGAAGTCGCTGGTGAAGCGGCTGGAACAGGCGTCACCGGAGTTCCGCGCGCTCTGGGAGCGCCATGAGGTCCAGGAGCCGGAGAACCGCGCCAAGCGCTTCCTCAACCCTCGCGTGGGCCTGCTGACCTTCGATTTCACCCATCTGTGGCTCGGCCCCCGGCAGGGCCCGCGGCTGGTGACCTACACCCCGGCGGACGACCTCACCCGCGAGCGGGTGCAGCGGCTGTACGAACTGGTCACCGCCCCCGCCGTGACCGCGGCCGGGCCGCTGCCCGAACCCGTCCCCGCCTGACTCAGCCGAGCCGCGCCCTGGTCTCCATCAGGGCGAAGCCCAGCAGGTTCAGCCCGCGCCACTGCGCGGGGTCGGCCGCGCGTTCGTCGTCCGCGGCCAGGCCGATGCCCCATATGCGGTCGACCGGGCTGGCCTCGACGAGCACCCGCCGGCCCGTGCCCAGCAGATACTCGCGCAGTGCGGGGTCCTGCCCGAACTTGGCCGCATTGCCCTCCACGACCAGTTCCGAGCGCCGCTGTTCCCACGCCTGGCCGTCGAAACCGCGCACCTGGCGGCCCAGTCGCTTCGCCGCGTGCGGGTGCGGTGCGGCGAGGATCCTCGCCAGGGTCTCCCCGTCACCGAAGAGCCGGGCCTTGCCGGCCATCATCCAGTGCTCGGCGGTGGGGTACACGACGCCGTCGACGGAGAACTCCGAGGGCCACCACTGGCTCAGGCAGCCCGCGCCCACGCTGCCGTCCGCCTGCGGCCGGTGCCCCCAGAAGAACAGGTACTTCGCCCGCTTCCCCCGCGCCGTCAGCGCCACGAGGGCGTCGTGGTCGCGTACGTCGCCCGGCTCGGTGATCTGCGTCTGCGTCATGCCGCGACGGTAACGCGGGGGTCCGACAGCGGGCATCGCAATCACACGTCGAGCAGCCGTCCCAGCACGCGGTCCAGCAGGGCGAGCTCGTCCTGAGGCAGGGCCGCCAGCCCCGGCGGGGGCGTGCCGAGGATGCGCTCGGCCTCGGCGGCGGCGGCAGCGCCCGCCGCGGTGACCGCCACGACCTTGCGGCGGCGGTCGTCGGGGTGCGGGGTGCGGTCCACCAGGCCGCGCCGGGCGAGGTCGTCCACGACGATCGTGATGTAGGGGCGGTCCGTCATGAGGTCGGCGGCGAGCTCGCCCGGGGTGACGGGCGCGGCCGCGATCCGGCGCAGCGCCTTGATGCGGAAGAAGCTCATGCCGAGGGCGTCGGCCACCTCCCGGCGCCGCTCGTTGCGCTCGAGGACCAGGGTGCGCAGGTTGCGCCACACACGGGCGGGCGTCACGTCGTTCATCTGGCCCCCACCATTTCCCGGGGCTCGTCGGCCTGGAGGCGCTGCGCGGCCCGTGCCGCCGTGCCGGCCGCCCAGGGCCCGCTCGTCAGCCAGCCCAGTACCAGGACGACCACTCCGCAGCCCGTGATGATCCACCACGCCGTGATGTCCAGCCCGGCCGCCAGGGCCGCGCCGACGACGGCGACGCCCAGCGACTGGCCGACCTGACGGCTGGTGGAGGCCACGGCGGCGGCGACGCCGGCCTGGGAGCGCGGCATGCCGGAGACGGCGGTGTTGGTGATGGGGGCGTTGACGAAGCCGAAGCCGATGCCGAACAGCACGTACCCGGTGAAGAGCAGGACGTCCGAGGACTGGCCGTGCAGCGCGGCGAAGACCACCCCGCTCGCGGTCGTCGCCGTGCCGGCGAGCAGCAGGGGCAGCCGTGGTCCCCGGCTGCCGACCATGCGGCCGGACAGCGGGGCGAAGACGAGTGCCATGGCGGCCATCGGCAGCAGGTGCAGTCCGGCGTCCAGGGCGGACAGCTTGCGCACGTCCTGGAGGTACAGGGTGTTGAGGAAGAGGAAGCCGGCGAGCGCGGCGAAGGCGCTCACCGCTATCACCGTCGCCCCGCTGAAGGGCGCGCTGCGGAAGAAGCGCGGGTCGATCAGCGGTTCCTTGCGCCGTCGTTCGTAGCCGATCAGGACCGCCGCCGAGCACACCGCGACCACCAGGCAGCCGATGATGAGGGACGAGCCCCAGCCCGCCCCCGGCGCCTCGATGATCGCGTACGTCAGCGACCCGAGCAGGGTGATGATCAGCAACTGGCCGACGGGGTCGATCCGGCGGGGCCGGGGCGCCCGGGACTCGGGGACGAACAGGGCGGTCAGCACCAGGGCGAGGAAGCCGATGGGCAGGTTGATCCAGAAGACCGAGCGCCAGCCGATGGTCTCCACCAGCGCGCCGCCGATGATCGGGCCGGCCGCCATGCTGATGCCGACGACGCCGCCCCACACGCCGATGGCCCGGGCCCGCTCGCGCGGGTCGGTGAAGACATTGGTGATGATCGACATCGCGACGGGGTTGAGCATCGAGCCGCCGATCGCCTGCAGCATGCGGAAGATCACCAGCCACTCCAGGCTGGGCGCGATGCTGCACAGGCCGGAGGCCACCGTGAAGATCACCAGCCCGAGGCGGAAGATCCTGCGCCGCCCGATGCGGTCCGCGGTCGAACCGGAGAGCATCAGGAACGAGGCCAGCACCAGGGTGTAGGCGTCGATCGTCCACTGCAGTCCGGAGATCGAGGCGTGCAGATCGGTGCGCATGGACGGCAGCGCCACGTTGAGGATCGTGTTGTCGAGGCTGACGATGAGCAGACTCATGCAGCAAATGGCCAGCACCAGCAGACGCCTGCGGTGGCTGAGCTCCGGCATCGGTACCCCGTCCGCTCCGCCGGGGCTCCGGCCCCGGACTTTGGTTGTACTTGTGTAACCATTTCAATCTACACCCACTCCGTGCGCCCGGTCGTCCGCGGATGGGCGAGAATGGGGCCCATGACTGCAGACGCCATCACCGCCCCATCGCTCACGATCGGCCCGCACACCGTGTGGCCGCCTGTGGTGCTGGCGCCGATGGCGGGCATCACCAACGCCCCATTCCGGACGCTGTGCCGGGAGTTCTCCGGCGGCAAGGGGCTGTTCGTCTCCGAGATGATCACCACCCGGGCGCTCGTCGAGCGCAATGAGAAGACCATGCAGCTCATCCACTTCGACAAGAGCGAGAACCCCCGCTCGATCCAGCTGTACGGGGTGGACCCGGTGATCGTCGGCAAGGCGGTCCGGATGATCGTCGACGAGGACCTGGCCGACCACATCGACCTGAACTTCGGCTGCCCGGTGCCGAAGGTGACCCGCAAGGGCGGCGGTGCGGCCCTGCCGTACAAGCGCAACCTGTTCCGCTCGATCCTGCGCGAGGCCGTCGCCAACGCGGGCGACCTGCCGGTCACCATCAAGATGCGCACGGGCATCGACGAGGACCACGTCACCTACCTGGACGCGGGCCGCATCGCCGTCGAGGAGGGCATCGCCGCCGTCGCGCTGCACGGCAGGTCGCTCGCCCAGCACTACGGCGGCTCGGCCGACTGGGAGGCGGTCGCCCGTCTGAAGGAGCACGTCCCGGAGATCCCCGTGCTCGGCAACGGCGACATCTGGAGCGCCGAGGACGCGGTCCGGCTGATGCGCGAGACCGGTTGCGACGGCGTGGTCGTGGGCCGCGCCTGCCTGGGCCGGCCCTGGCTGTTCGGCGACTTCGTCGCCGCGTTCGAGGGCGACGGCGACCTGGCCACCCCGGCACTGCGCGAGGTCGCGGGGGTGATGCGGCGCCACGCCGAACTGCTGGGGGAGTGGCTGGGCGACGAGGAGCGCGGCGTGATCGACTTCCGCAAGCACGTGGCCTGGTACACCAAGGGCTTCTCGGTCGGCTCCGAGATGCGCCGCAAGCTCGCCATGGCGTCCTCCCTGGCCGAGCTCGACGCCCACCTCGACGGCCTCGAGCTCGACCAGGAATGGCCGGATGGCGCCGAAGGCCCGCGCGGCCGTACGGCGGCGGGCAAGCGCGTCGCGCTCCCGGACGGCTGGCTGGAGGACCCGTACGACTGCTCGGTGGTCGTCGACGCGGACGCGGAATCGGACACTTCCGGCGGCTGAGGGCATTCCGCGCGGCCGCGAGGGTGCCCTCGGGGCCTGACGCGGCGTCGGAGCGGCGAGTGATTCTCGCCACGTCTGATAGGGGCATTGCTCAGATGAGCGTGCCGAGTGTCACATCACCTCTCTTAGGGGTGGCACTGGGTGCCATCGTTGTCGTCGCCATCCGATCAAGCCATCCCTCGCATGGAGTAACAGAAACCGCCCGTCGTGATCACATGGCGGCATCATGTGTTCGAGGATTGAATGCATCCGATGCCCGCCCGAACCGGTCCCGGCGCTTTCGATCTATCGGCCGATGGGTGGTTACAGCCGTGTGACCTGGTGATGGACGTACTGCAGCGCCTTCGAGATGGGTACGCTCCCCGCCGTCAGGGCATCCCGGCCGCGAGGAGCGAGTCCCGTGTCGGAAGAACAAGAAATCCAGAAGTTCGTCTACGACTTCACCGAGGGCAACAAGGACCTCAAGGACCTTCTCGGCGGCAAGGGCGCCAACCTCGCCGAGATGACCAACCTCGGCCTGCCCGTCCCTCCGGGCTTCACGATCACCACCGAGGCCTGCAAGGTCTATCTCGACTCCGGCGTGGAGCCCGCGGCCCTGCGCGACGAGGTGAGTGCGCACCTCGCCGCGCTGGAACAGCGGATGGGCAAGAAACTCGGCCAGCCGGACAACCCTCTTCTGGTCTCCGTGCGCTCCGGGGCGAAGTTCAGCATGCCGGGCATGATGGACACCGTCCTCAACATCGGCCTGTCCGACGACTCCGTGGCCGGGCTCGCGGCGCAGGCCGGCGACGAACGCTTCGCCTGGGACTCCTACCGCCGCCTGATCCAGATGTTCGGCAAGACCGTGCTGGGCGTGGACGGCGACCGCTTCGAGGAGGCCCTGGAGGACGCCAAGCGCGCCAAGGGCACCCACAACGACCTCGACCTGGACGCCGGCGACCTGCGGGGCCTGGTCGAGCAGTTCAAGGCCGTCGTGTCCAAGGAGACCGGCCGGGACTTCCCGCAGGAGCCCCGCGAGCAGATGGACATGGCCGTGCGGGCCGTCTTCGACTCGTGGAACGGCGAGCGCGCCAAGCTCTACCGCCGCCAGGAGCGCATCCCCGGCGACCTCGGCACGGCCGTCAACATCTGCTCCATGGTCTTCGGCAACCTCGGCCCCGACTCCGGCACCGGCGTCGCCTTCACCCGCGACCCCGCCACCGGCCACCAGGGCGTGTACGGCGACTACCTGTGCAACGCGCAGGGCGAGGACGTCGTCGCGGGCATCCGCAACACCGTCCCGCTCGCCGAGCTGGAGCAGCTCGACAAGGCCTCCTACGACCAGCTGATGCAGATCATGGAGACCCTCGAGACGCACTACAAGGACCTGTGCGACATCGAGTTCACCATCGAGCGCGGCAAGCTGTGGATGCTGCAGACCCGCGTCGGCAAGCGCACCGCGGCCGCCGCCTTCCGGATCGCCACCCAGCTGGTGGACCAGGGGCTCATCGACGAGGCGGAGGCCCTGCAGCGGGTCAACGGCGCTCAGCTGGCGCAGCTGATGTTCCCGCGCTTCGACGAGAAGGCGAAGTCCGAGCGGATCGGCTGGGGCATCGCCGCCTCGCCGGGCGCGGCGGTCGGCAAGGCCGTCTTCGACTCGTACACCGCGGTGAAGTGGTCGCGCTCCGGCGAGAAGGTCATCCTCATCCGCCGTGAGACCAACCCCGACGACCTCAACGGCATGATCGCCGCCGAGGGCATCCTCACCTCGCGCGGCGGCAAGACCTCGCACGCCGCCGTCGTCGCCCGCGGCATGGGCAAGACCTGCGTCTGCGGCGCCGAGGAGCTGGAGGTCGACACCAAGCGACGGCGGATGACCGCGCCGGGCGGGATCGTCGTGGAGGAGGGCGACGTCGTCTCCATCGACGGCTCCTCCGGCAAGGTCTACCTCGGCACCGTCCCGGTCGTGCCGTCCCCGGTCGTGGAGTACTTCGAGGGCCGGATGCACGCGGGCGCCGACGACGCCGACGAGCTCGTGCAGGCGGTGCACCGGATCATGGCCTACGCCGACCGGGTCCGCCGGCTGCGGGTGCGCGCCAACGCCGACAACGCCGAGGACGCCTCGCGCGCCCGCCGCTTCGGGGCCCAGGGCATCGGCCTGTGCCGTACCGAGCACATGTTCCTCGGCGAGCGCCGCGAGCTCGTCGAGCGGCTGATCCTCGCCGACACCGACACCGAGCGCGACGAGGCGCTGGAAGCCCTGCTGCCGCTCCAGAGGTCCGACTTCGTCGAGCTCCTCGAGGCGATGGACGGTCTGCCGGTCACCGTGCGCCTGCTCGACCCGCCGCTGCACGAGTTCCTGCCCGACATCACCGAACTGTCGGTGCGCGTCGCGCTCGCCGAGTCCCGCAAGGACGCCAACGAGAACGACCTGCGGCTGCTCCAGGCGGTCCACAAGCTGCACGAGCAGAACCCGATGCTGGGCCTGCGCGGGGTACGCCTCGGCCTGGTCATCCCCGGCCTGTTCGCGATGCAGGTGCGGGCCATCGCCGAGGCCGCCGCGGAGCGCAAGAACGTCAAGGGCGACCCGCGGGCCGAGATCATGATCCCGCTGGTGGGCACCGTCCAGGAGCTGGAGATCGTCCGGGACGAGGCCGAGTCGGTCATCGCCGAGGTCGAGGCCGCCACCGGCACCGAACTGGGGCTCGCGCTCGGCACGATGATCGAGCTGCCCCGGGCGGCCCTGACCGCCGCGCAGATCGCCGAGGCCGCGGAGTTCTTCTCCTTCGGCACCAACGACCTGACCCAGACCGTGTGGGGCTTCTCCCGCGACGACGTGGAGGCGAGCTTCTTCACGGCGTACCTGGAGAAGGGCATCTTCGGCGTCTCCCCGTTCGAGACGATCGACCGCGACGGCGTCGGCTCGCTGGTGAAGTCCGCCGCCGAGGCCGGCCGGGCCACCCGCCCCGGCCTCAAGCTGGGCGTCTGCGGCGAGCACGGCGGAGACCCCGAGTCCGTCCACTTCTTCCACGAGGTGGGCCTGGACTACGTCTCCTGCTCCCCGTTCCGCATCCCCGTCGCCCGCCTGGAGGCGGGCCGGGCCGCGGCGCAGAACAGGGGCAACGGCAGCCGGTAACCACCCCGGCGCCCATGGACCATCTCCCTCCCTCACCGGGGGCGGCACCTTGTGCGAAGGTGCCGCCCCCGCTTTCCCGCTGTTCGTCCCGCGGTCACCGGGCCGTCCGGTTCCGCCGTCAGGGTGGGCCGCATGGCAGCTCCCCGGCCCCTGCACGGGCTCCTCCAGGCCGTGCCGCTCATCGTGCTCGCGATCGTCCTGCTGGACTCCGCGACCGACTTCTTCCCGGACGACCCGCTGACCGGCGTCGTCACCCCCGTTCGCCTCGCGCTCGGCCTCGGCCTGGTGGCACTCGTGGCCGGCGGCGCCCGGCTGAGCAGCTTCCGCACCCGGCTGGACCTGCCCGTCCTGGTCCTGCTGGGCGCCGCCGCGGTGACCACCTACCTGGGCGGGCACCCCACCGCCCCGCTGCGGGGACTGCTGACCACGGTCGTGTGCTTCTACCTCGTCGTCGGGCTGCGGCGCACGCAGCCCGAGTCGTGGCGGGCCTTCGGGCTGCTGGCGCTGGTCTGCGTCGCGGCGGCGGCCCTGGCGGCGTTCACCCAGGTCACCAATGACGTGCCGACGGGCTTCTGCCGCACCGGGCTGCTCACCGACGTGCGCTGCGGCTCCGGCGGCCCCGGGGTGCTGACCCGGGCCGTGGGCACCTTCTCCAACCCGAACCTGCTGTCGGCCTTCCTCGTCCTGCTCACCCCGCTCCTGCTGCTCGCCGTCGTGGCGGTCGGCGAGCGCACCGCGCGGACCGCGGTCACCCTGGTGGCGGTGACGGCGTACGGGGCCGTGCTGACCACGTACTCACGTGCCGGGTACATGGCCGCCGTCGCGGGTCTGCTGGTGCTGGCCGGCGCCTTCTGGATCGCGCCCCGCCTCGACCGGACCCAGCGCCGGGTGGCGACCGGCGCGGGCGTGCTGGTACTGCTGGGGGCCGGTGCGGCGATCTGGGCGGCGTCGCGGGCCGGCAACTCGCTCGGCGTGCGCGGGCAGGCCTGGGAGGCCGCGTTGCGGGTCGCCTCCCACAACCCGCTGGGTGTCGGGCTCGGGCGGGCGGGCGCGGTCGTCTCCGCGGCCGTCCCGGGCGACCGGACCTTCGTGCACACCCACAACATGTGGCTGAACTGGCTGGTGGAGACCGGCCCGCTCGGGCTGCTGGGCATGCTCGGCATCACGGTGGTGGCCCTGCTGAGCGCGGCCCGTGCCGCCCGTGAGAAGTCGGTGATCGGCACGGCCGGACTCGCCGCGCTCACCGGGTTCTTCCTGAGCGGGATGATGGACCACCCCGCCAACCAGGACCGGATCGCCACGCTGTTCTGGCTCGTGCTGGGACTCGTCATGGCCGAGGTGCCCGCCCGCTGGCGCCGCCCCGCCGCGTCGGCCCCGGTCGTGCGCCCGACCGCTCTGCCCGCTCCCCGGCACGGTGCCCCGCGGCCCGTCCCCGGCCGCCGGGAGGCACCCGTGCCCGCCCTCACGCGACGGGTGGGACCAGCGGGTAGCTGACGCCCGTCAGTTGCCCGGAGGCAGCCCGCAGCATCCCGCCCGAGCGGTCGTCGAGGGTCCACCGGGCGCGCCAGGACGGGGCGGGCGAGCCGCGCCGGCCCTGGAGGCGCGGGCCCGTGAACGAGTCGGGCCGGACCCCGGGCGCCGTGGCGGCGTACAGCAGCGGCGGCGCGCCCGCCTCCGCGGACTGGCCGACGACACGGTTGGCGGCGCCGATCAGCCGCTCGGCGACCCGGCGGTTCTCCATGCGGACGCCCCGGGTCCGCAGATTCGTGCGGGCGTACCCCGGGTGCGCCGCCGCGGCCACGGTGTCGGCGCCCACGGCGGCCGGACGCCGCGCGAGTTCGTGGACGAAGAGCAGGTTCGCGCTCCTGGAACGCGCGTAGGCGATCCAACGGCGGTATCCGGGCTCGCTGTTGTGATCGCCGAGGTCCACGTCGGCCATCGCGCGCAGCACGCTGGAGACGGTGACCACGCGCGCGCCGGGGATGTCCAGCAGGTGCGGCATCAACAGGCCGGTGAGGGCGAAGGGGCCGAGGTGCTTCACGCCCATCCGCGACTGGAAGCCGTCGGGGGTGGTGCGGTGCGGCGGCGCCGTCACGCCCGCGTTGCCGACCAGCAGGTCCAGCCGGTCGGCGTCGTACTCCTTGGCGAAGGCACGCACCGTGGACAGGTCGCCGAGGTCCAGGTGGCCGCTGCGGCTGGCGAGCAGCGCGCGGGCGCCGGCCGCGGGCCGGTTCGGTTCGCGTGCGGTGCAGTGACCGATGCCGCTGGTCGCGCCGGCGACGACGGCGGTGCGGCCCGGCGCGGGGCCGCCGCGCGCCACCGGAAGCGGGCGCGGCGGCCCCGCCGGCGTCAGGAGTGGGGAGGCCGGTTCTCGCCCGAGTCGCCCGTGCCGTACTCGTCGCTCAGCTTGTCCTGGGCGGTGTCGACCTGGCGCTGGTACTTGCCGCCGGTCCTCTCGTCGAGCGTGTCGCCACCCTTGTCGATGCCCTTCTGGGCCTGACTCTCGTGGCCCTTCAGCTTGGCCTTGATCTTGTCCAACATGGACATCGCTGTCCTCCTTGCCGTGAGGTGGGACTCCTCCCAGCATCACCGCCCCGCTGAAGATCCGCATCCGGAGCCCCGCCCAATGCCGCAGGTGGGGAGCGGTTCAGCGGGCCCGGACCACCCGGCCGCCGATGTCCACGGTGCCGCCCGGGCGGACGCGGGTGAGGATCTGCGAACCGGTGCCCTGACGCACGTCCAGCGACCGCCGGAGCTCGTCGCTGAGCACCAGGGCGGCCGCCCCGGTCGCCTCGTCCTCCACGATGCCGTCCCCGCGGCGCGGGAACGCCCGTGCCCTCACGCGCCCCTGGGCCTCGTCGTCCCACGCCCACGCGTACAGCCAGCCCTCACCCGGTGGCGGGGAAGGCAGCGCGTCGACCTCCGCCGGTGAGCGGTACTCCTGCGTCCGCCGCCCCGACGCCCACTCCGCCCGCCCCCGCACCCAGGTGAACGGGCCCTGCGTCCAGGCCCTCACCTCGCCCGCGGGCGGCCGCAGCACCTCGGCGCCCAGCAGCCAGGCCGTCCCCACCGTGGGGTGTCCCGCGAACGGCAGCCGCACGCTCGGCGTCCAGATGTCGATCACGCCGCGCTCCGCGTCGTCCACGAACACCGTCTCGCTGTAGCCGAGTTCCGCGGCCAGTGCCTGCCGCGCCGCCGCTCCCGGCACCGCCGCACCGTCCCGTACGACGCCCAGCGAGTTCCCGCCCCGCCCGTCCGGCCCGACGAAGACCCGCAGCACCTCGACACCGGCCGCGGACGGCACCGGGCCCGGATCGCGGGCGCTCATCGCAGTGCCTGCGTGATGCCGTGCTCCCGGGGCCCGAGGAAGTGCGGGTCCGGGGTGAGGGCGGCGTCGACGGCGGCCTTGGCGGCGCCGGCGATCTCGCGGGCCCCGCCGTAGTACCAGGTGACGTCGTGGGGTTCGTCCACGCCGATCCCGTAGGCGTCGATCCCCGCGGCGTGGCACAGCGCGAGCGCGCGGCGGATGTGGAAGTCCTGGCTGACCAGGAGCGCGTGGTCGACGCCGAAGATGCGCTTGGCGCGGGCGCAGGAGTCCCAGGTGTCGAAGCCGGCGTAGTCCAGGACGACCTTCGCGCGGGGGACGCCGTGCGCGCCGAGGTAGTCCCGCATGGCGGTCGGCTCGTCGTAGTCGGTGCGGCTGTTGTCGCCGGTGACGAGGACCGCCCGCACCTTCCCGGCGGAGTACAGCGCCGAGGCGGCGTCGAGCCGGTGGGCCAGGTACGGCGACGGCTCGCCGTTCCACAGCCCGGCGCCGAAGACGACCGCGACCGGTTCGGCGGGCGCGTCGGCCAGGGTGCGGACCCGTGGGTCCGCGGTCAGCCGGAGCCATGTGGCGGGCAGCAGCGCCAGTACGCACAGCGCCACCGCGACGCGCAGCAACCGCCGCCTGCCCCGTCTGGAGCTGGGCAGGCGCGCCGCCACGGCCCTCACTCCCGCCACAGCCGTCCGTGTCCTCCCGCGCAATCGCTTCACTCCCGAGTCGACGCCGCCCACGTCCCTGCGGTTCCATGATGATCGTGCGCGACGACCACTCCCGCCTCCCGTTCTTCGTGTACGGGACCCTGCGGCCCGGCGAGATCAACCACTCCTGGCTGCTGCGCGGCCGCATCGTCACCGAGACCCCGGCGGTCCTGCACGGTGCCCTGCTCTTCGACGGGCCGGGCTACCCGTACGCCGTGCCCGACGCGCGCGGCCACGTCCAGGGCGACGTCGTGCAGCCCCTCGACGACCTCTACGAGGACGTCCTCGCCGACCTCGACCGCCTGGAGGAGTACACCCCCGGCGCGGCCGGCAACCTCTACGAGCGCGTGGTCCGCGACGTCCGCACCTACGCCGGCCAGACCGTCCCCGCCTGGGTGTACCTTGCCGCGCCCGCTCACGAACGGGACCTGCGCGCCTCCGGCCGGCCCATCCACGGCGGTGACTGGAAGCACCGCTGACCCCGCACGCCGCACAGGATCGTCGCAGGTGGACGGTGGACGGGGCGGCGGAATCCAGTCGTCATGTGCGGGCAACGGCACGGCAACCCCGCGTGGGCACACTCGCTGCATGACGGCACTGGAACCACCGCTCCACGGCGCTGAAGGACCGGACCGTTTCGACAGCACGGGACAGCTCCTGGCGCTGATCACCGCGCAGCTCAGCAGCCAGTTGTCGCGGGTGACGCTGAACGGGGCCGGGCGGCCCCCGGTACTGGTGCTCGTCGCGCACGGCGGCCGCGACCCCGGGGCGCTGCGGACGGCGCACGCACTGACGGACGCGGTCAGGGCGCTGCGGCCCGGACTCACGGTGCGCCTCGGCCATCTGGAGTTCGACGAGCCGCTGCTCGACGACACCCTCGCCGCGCTGCGCGGGGACGCCGTGCTGGTCCCGCTCATGCCGGCGCACGGCCACCACGCCGCCGCCGGCATCCCGCGGGCGCTGGCCCGCGCCGCGCACCTGGGCGGCCGGATCGCCGCGCCGCTCGGACCGCACGCACTGCTGGCGGAGGCGCTGCACGACCGGCTGACCGAGGCCGGCTGGCGCGTCCCGCGGCCGGCGGACACGCACCGTGCGGCGGTCGTGCTGGCCGCCGCCGGGTCGCGCGACCCGCGGTCGGCGCGGGACACCGCCCGCACCGCGGCCCTGCTGCAGGCACGGCTGGGCGGCGGTGTCCCCGTGGTCCCGGCGTACGCGACGGCCGGGCCCGGTGTCGCCGACGCCGTCCGCGAACTGGCCGCGGCCGGCCGTCACGACGTCGCCGTCGCCTCCTGCTTCGCCGCGCCCGGCCGGCACGCCACCGCCGCAGCGGCCGCGGCCCCCGGCATCGCCGCCGCGCCGCTGGGCGCCCACCCGTCCGTGGCGGCGCTGGTGCTGCACCGCTACGACCGGGCGCTGTCCGCCGCCGGCGGCCCCGTCGCCACCACGCCCCGGCTGGCCACCGCGTAGTCACCGGTCCGGCGCCGGGGCCGGATACTGTCGCCGTATGCACCCGAACCACCAGGCAGCGGACGCGTACGCCCCCTACAGCGAGGCCGACACCGAACGCTTTGTGTCCGAGCCCGACAAACGGGCCGGCCGCACCTCGTTCCAGCGGGACCGCGCACGCATGCTGCACTCGGCCGGGCTGCGCAAACTCGCCGGCAAGACCCAGGTGGTGGACCCGGTCGACGACGAGCGGGCGATCAACAGCAGCCCGCGCACCCGGCTCACCCACAGCCTGGAGTGCGCCCAGGTCGGCCGGGAGCTCGGTGCCGCGCTCGGCTGCGATCCGGACCTGGTGGAGACCGCCTGCCTGGCGCACGACATCGGCCACCCGCCCTTCGGGCACAACGGCGAGATGGTCCTCGCCGAGGTCGCCGAGGACTGCGGGGGCTTCGAGGGGAACGCGCAGAGCCTGCGCATCATCACCCGTCTGGAGCCCAAGCGCTTCGCGCACGACGACGACGGCGCCCTGGTCAGCGTCGGCCTCAACCTCACCCGTGCGGCCCTGGACGCCGCCACCAAGTACCCCTGGCCCCGCGGCGGGCATCCCACGCAGCCCGGCAGCCCCAAGTTCGGGGTGTACGAGGACGACCTGCCGGTCTTCGCGTGGCTGCGCCGCACCGCCCCGGCGGACCGCCCGTACGGGCAGTGCTTCGAGGCCCAGGTCATGGACTGGGCGGACGACGTGGCGTACTCCGTGCACGACGTCGAGGACGGCCTGCACGCCGGTCACCTGGACCCGGCCGTGCTGCTCGCCGAGCCCGAGCGGCGCGAGATCTTCGCCGTGGCCGCCGCCCGCTACGCGCCGGGCGCGGCCGAGGACGAGCTCGCCGAAGCCCTGGACCGGCTGCTGGAGATGGAGTGGTGGCCGCACGGCTTCGACGGCTCCGCCATCGCGCAGGCCCGGCTGAAGGACGCCACCTCGCAGCTGATCGGCCGGTTCTGCCTGGCCGCCGAGCGCGCCACCCGGGACGCCTACGGCACCGGCCGGCTCACCCGCTACCGCGCCCAGCTGGTCGTCCCGCGCGACCAGCGGCTGGAGTGCGCGGTCCTCAAGGCGGTCGCCGACCGCTACGTCATGCAGCGCGAGGCGCAGGAGCGGCGGCGGGCCCAGCAGCGGGTGGTGATCGGCGAGCTGGCCGAGGCGCTGCTCGCGCGGGCGCCCGAGGGGCTGGACCCGCAGTTCCGCGGGATGTTCGACGCGGCCAAGGACGACCGGGCCCGCAAGCGGGCCGTCGTCGACCAGATCGCCTCGCTCACCGACTCCGCGGCGACCGCCCTGCACGCCCGGCTCACCGCCGCGCGGTGAGCCCCCGGCGGGCCCCCGGCCGCCCCCCGGAGGGCGGCCGGGAGACGCCCGCCTCGGCGCGGCACTCTTCCCGTGGGCCGTGCCGTGCGGGACGCTCACATGACTGGCAATTGCCAGAGGGAGGGCACCCGGGCACCCGAAGGACTTTCAGGGAGGCGCACAGTGGTGGACGCAGACCACACATTCGTCATCGTCGGGGCAGGACTCGCTGGAGCGAAAGCGGCCGAGACGCTTCGCTCCGAGGGGTTCACCGGCCGCGTGATACTGATCGGGGACGAGCGCGACCACCCGTACGAGCGACCGCCGCTGTCCAAGGGGTTCCTCCTGGGCAACGAGGAGCGCGACTCGGTCTTCGTCCACCCCGCGGCCTGGTACGCCGAGCACGACGTGGAGCTCCACCTCGGCCAGCCGGTCACCGGCCTGGACCGGGCCGCCAAGCGCATCACGCTGGGCGACGGCACCTCCATCCCGTACGACAAGCTGCTGCTGGCCACCGGGGCCGAGCCGCGCCGGCTGGACATCCCCGGCACCGATCTCGCGGGCGTGCACCACCTGCGCCGGCTCGCGCACGCCGAGCGGCTGAAGAACGTGCTGACCACCCTCGGCCGCGAGAACGGCCACCTGGTCATCGCCGGGGCGGGCTGGATCGGGCTCGAGGTCGCGGCGGCCGCCCGCGGCTACGGCGTCGAGGTCACCGTGGTGGAGGCACAGCCCTGCCCGTTGCACTCGGTGCTCGGCCCCGAGCTGGGCGAGGTCTTCGCGGACCTGCACCGCGAGCACGGCGTGCGGTTCCACTTCGGTGCCCGGCTGACCGAGATCACCGGCCAGGACGGCATGGTGCTGTCCGTCCTCACCGACGACGGCGAGGAGCACCCCGCCCACGACGTGCTCGCCGCCATCGGCGCCGCGCCGCGCACCGCCCTCGCCGAGGCGGCCGGGCTCGCCCTCGCCGACCGGGAGGCCGGCGGCGGCATCGCGGTCGACGCGTCGCTGCGCACCTCGGACCCCGACATCTTCGCCGCGGGCGACGTCGCCAACGCCGAACACCCGCTGCTGGGCGGCCGGTTGCGGGTCGAGCACTGGGCCAACGCGCTGAACAGCGGCCCGGTGGCGGCGCGCGCGATGCTGGGCAAGGAGGTCAGCTACGACCGCGTCCCGTACTTCTTCACCGACCAGTACGACCTGGGCATGGAGTTCTCCGGGCACGCCGCCCCGGGCACGTACGACCAGGTGCTGGCCCGCGGCGACGTCGGCAAGCGGCAGTTCATCGCCTTCTGGCTGAACGAGGGCCGGGTGCTGGCCGGGATGAACGTCAACGTGTGGGACGTCACCGACAGCATCCAGAAACTCATCCGCTCCGGCCGCCGGGTCGACGCCGAGGCGCTCTCCGATCCCACGGTGCCGCTGAACTCCCTGCTGGAATGAGTGCCCGCGCCGTCGCCTAGCATGGCCTTCATGGAGTTCCGTACCGCTGTCGTGCCCGTCGAGGAGATCTTCGATCTGCGCTGGACCGTGCTCAGGCCGGGACTCCCGCGCGAATCCGCGATCTTCATCGAGGACGGGCACCCCGCCGCGTTCCACATGGCGGGCTACGACGGCGACGGCGCCCTGGCCCCGGTCGTGACATGCGTCACGCTCTTCCCGGAGCAGCTGCCGGGGCACCACGAGGTCGCCTACCGCATCCGCGGCATGGCCACCGCCGCCGAGGCGCGCGGCCGCGGCCTGGGCTCCGCCCTGCTGGGCGCGGCCCTGGCGGAGGCCCGGGAGCGCGGGGCGGAGCTGGTCTGGTGCAACGGCCGCACCTCGGCCCGCGGCTTCTGGGAGGGCCAGGGCTTCACGGCGGTCGGCGAGGAGTTCGTGCTGCAGCCCGCGGGCCCGCACTACCTCTTCGTCGCCAAGCTGGTCTGACCCCGCGCGGGCGGCGCCGTAGAATCCCTGTGTGGCAGGGCGGATCAGGGACGAGGACGTCAAGGCGGTGCGGGACGCGGTCCCGATCGACGCCGTCGTCTCGGAGTACCTGCAGCTCAGGAACGCGGGCGGCGGCAACCTCAAGGGCCTGTGCCCGTTCCACGACGAGAAGTCCCCCTCCTTCCAGGTGAGCCCGAGCAAGGGGCTCTACCACTGCTTCGGCTGCCAGGAGGGCGGCGACACCCTCGACTTCGTGATGAAGGTCGACCACCTGTCCTTCTCCGAGGCCGTCGAGCGGCTGGCCGCCGTCGCCGGCATCACCCTGCGGTACGAGGACGGCGGCTACACACCGGGCCGCCAGCAGGGCGAGCGCATCCGCCTCATCGAGGCGCACAAGGCCGCCGCGCAGTTCTACGTGGAGCAGCTCGGCGGCGCCGAGGCCGAGATCGGCCGCACGTTCCTCGCCGAGCGCGGCTTCGACCAGGCCGCCGCCGAGCACTTCGGTGTCGGCTACGCCCCGGCCGGCTGGGACCACTTGGTGCGCTTCCTGCGCGGCAAGGGCTTCAGTGACCGTGAGCTGATCGTCTCCGGCCTGGCCAGCGAGTCCCGCCGCGGCGGGGCCATCGACCGTTTCCGCGGCCGGCTGATCTGGCCGATCCGCGACATCACCGGCGAGGTCATCGGCTTCGGCGCGCGCAGGCTCCGGGAGGACGACCAGGGGCCGAAGTACCTCAACACGCCCGAGACCCCGATCTACAAGAAGTCGCAGGTCCTGTACGGCATCGACCTGGCCAAGAAGGAGATCGCCCGCACCAGCCGGGCCGTCGTCGTCGAGGGCTACACCGATGTCATGGCCTGCCACCTCGCCGGCGTCACCACCGCCATCGCGACCTGCGGCACCTCCTTCGGCGGCGACCACATCAAGATCCTGCGCCGGCTGCTGATGGACAACGCCAACGCCGAGGTGGTCTTCACCTTCGACGGCGACGCGGCCGGCCAGAAGGCCGCCCTGCGGGCCTTCGAGGACGACCAGAAGTTCGCCGCCGAGACCTCCATCGCGATCACGCCCGGCGGCATGGACCCCTGCGACCTGCGGCTGGCCGAGGGGGACGCGGCCGTGGAGCGGCTGGTCGACTCCCGTACGCCGCTGTTCGCGTTCGCCCTGCGCTCGGCGGTGGCCCGCTACAACCTGGAGACCGCCGAGGGGCGCGCCTCCGCGCTGGAGGCGGGCGCGCCCATCGTCGCGGGCATCAAGAACTCCGCGATCCAGCACGAGTACGCCGTCCAGCTCGCCGGCATGCTGGGCATCCTCGATACCCAGTTCGTGGTGCGCCGGGTGAGTCAGCTCGCCCGCTGGCAGCGCGAACGCCGCCAGTCGGGGGCCGGCCCCGCGGGCTCCCGCACCGTACGGCCCGAGGCGGCCCCGCCGGGCCCGGCCGCGCCCGCGGGTCCGCGCGGCCCGCGGCTGGACATGCGCAGCCCGGCCCAGCGCGTCGAGCGGGAGCTGCTCAAACTGGCCCTCCAGTACCCGGAGTTGGTCTCCCCGGCCTTCGACGCCTACGGCGAGGACGAGTTCACCGCCCCCTCCTACGTCGCGGTGCGCCGCGCCATCACCGAGGCGGGCGGCGCCGAGTCCGCCGACGCGCAGTTCCTGACCCGGGTCCGCGACATCGCCCCGGACGACACCGTGCGCTCGCTGGTCACCGAACTGGCCGTGGAGCCCGTCCAGCACAAGACCCCCGAGGTCTACGCCGGCAAGATCCTCGTCGACGTACGCCGCCAGGCCGTCGCCCGCCGCCTGGCCCAGCTCAACGCCGACCACACCCGGCTCACCGCCCAGGGCCCGCGCGCCGACCAGGACCAGCTCGCGGCGATCGGCGGCGAACTGTGGGCCCTCCAGCAGTACGACCACCGCCTGCGCGAACAGGGCGCGGCCGCGCTGTAGCGGCCGCGGCCGCGCCGTACCGGGTGATCGGGCTCGGTTCCCCGGACCGTCCGGTCCGTCCTCGTGCCGAGGAAGGCGGGCACGGCCGGCCGGCCGGCATCGGCGATGCGGCGTCGGCGACGTCCATCCCGTCCCGTCCAGGCACCGTCCCGCAGGTCCACGCGCGCTGCCCGGCGGGGTCAGGGGTCCCTCCGCGCCGGGGAACCTGTGACCGGGGCGTCGCCCTCGGTCACGCCCGCCGGAAAAAGAGGCGCACGACCCTCGTGGGCTCGGTGTGCCGTACGCCACACTGGGGGCGGTGCAAGAGTCCTCGGAGCGCGGAATTCCGGGAGGCGCCGACGCCGGCGCCCAGGGAGTACCGCTGACGGCGAACTCCCGGACGGGCCGCGGCGAGGGCGCCGCTACCGTTCCGCTGTCGCGTGCCTCCGAGCCCGTGGTTGCGCTCACCGTGGAGGTCGCTCCCGTGCAGATCCCGACCCTGACGCCCCCGGCCCTCGTGACGGACGACCTGCTGGAACGGGTCCCCGAGCAGCAGCCCGCCGCCCGCCACCCGGAAGGGGCCGCCGCGCCCGGAGCGGAGGCGGCGGCCGGCGCCGGGGCGGACCCGGACCCGGACGCGGACCCGGAGGCCGACCCGGACCCGGAGGCGGCCCTGGAGCCCGATCCGGAGGCCGACCCCGACCCGGACGCGGAACCCGACGATCCGGGCCCGGTACGGCCGTTCAGGGAGGAAGTGGCGGGACCGTCCGCCGACCTGTTCCGGCAGTACCTGCGGGAGATCGGCCGCATCCCGCTGCTCACCGCCGCCGAGGAGGTCGAACTCGCCCGCCGCGTCGAGGCCGGCCTGTTCGCCGAGGAGAAGCTGAGCAGCACCCCGGACCTCGACTCGCGGCTCGCCGTGGACCTGGACCGCCTGGTCGTGCTCGGCCGGATGGCCAAGCGCCGGCTCATCGAGAGCAACCTGCGCCTCGTGGTGTCGGTGGCCAAGCGCTACGTCGGCCGCGGCCTGACCATGCTCGACCTGGTGCAGGAGGGCAACCTCGGCCTGATCCGCGCCGTGGAGAAGTTCGACTACGCCCGCGGCTACAAGTTCTCCACCTATGCGACCTGGTGGATCCGGCAGGCCATGAGCCGGGCCCTGGCCGACCAGGCCCGCACCATCCGGGTCCCGGTGCACGTCGTGGAGCTCATCAACCGGGTCGTCCGCGTCCAGCGCCGGCTGCTGCAGGAACGCGGCTACGAGCCCAGCCACGACGAGGTGGCCGCCCATCTCGACATCCCGCCCGAGCGCGTCGGCGAGGTGCTGAGGCTCGCCCAGGAACCCGTCTCCCTGCACGCCCCCGTGGGCGAGGAGGAGGACGTCGCCCTCGGCGACCTCATCGAGGACGGCGACGCCGCCTCGCCCGTGGAGTCCGCCGCCTTCCTGCTGCTGCGCGAGCACCTGGAGGCCGTCCTGTCCACGCTCGGCGAGCGCGAGCGCAAGGTCGTCCAGCTCCGCTACGGCCTTGCCGACGGAC
The DNA here is from genome assembly GCF_042889545.1 of Streptomyces sp. NPDC002574. Classification (NCBI taxonomy): domain Bacteria; kingdom Bacillati; phylum Actinomycetota; class Actinomycetes; order Kitasatosporales; family Streptomycetaceae; genus Streptomyces; species Streptomyces sp. NPDC002574. Next base: position 278,521 of record NZ_JBIARB010000001.1, on the reverse strand, counting down.
GTCCGCGCACCCTGGAGGAGATCGGCCGCATCTTCGGGGTCACCCGCGAACGCATCCGGCAGATAGAGTCCAAGACCCTCAACAAGCTCCGCGACCACGCCTTCGCCGATCAACTCCGCGGCTACCTCGACTGATCGCGGCCCCTGACGCGACGACAGGACCCCCGGCGGAGTGCTCCGCCGGGGGTCCTGGTGCTTTCACCGGGCAGCGGTCAGTCGACCTCGGCGACCGCCTGGGCGAACTGCGCCGCGTACAGGCGCGCGTAGGCGCCGTCCTTGAGCAACAGCTCGTCGTGGGTGCCCTGTTCGACGATGTCACCGTCCTCCATGACGAGGATGACGTCCGCGTCGCGGATCGTGGAGAGCCGGTGGGCGATCACGAAGCTGGTGCGGCCGTGGCTGAGCTGGGCCATCGCCCGCTGGATCAGCACCTCGGTGCGGGTGTCGACGGAACTGGTCGCCTCGTCGAGGACGAGGATGACCGGATCGGACAGGAACGCCCGCGCGATGGTGATCAACTGCTTCTCGCCGGCGCTGACGCCCGTGCCCTCGTCGTCGATGACGGTGTCGTAGCCGTCCGGGAGGGTGCGGATGAAGCGGTCGGCGTGCGCGGCGCGCGCGGCCTCCTCGATCTGCTCGCGGGTGCTGCCGTCGGTGCCGTACGCGATGTTCTCCGCGATCGTGCCGCCGAACAGCCAGGTGTCCTGGAGCACCATGCCGATCCCGGACCGCAGTTCCTCCCGCGAGATGGTCGCGATGTCGGTGCCGTCGAGCGTGATCCGGCCGCCGGTGACCTCGTAGAACCGCATGAGCAGGTTGACCAGGGTGGTCTTGCCCGCCCCCGTCGGGCCGACGATGGCCACCGTGTGGCCGGGCTCGACGGCCAGCGACAGGTCGTCGATCAGGGGCTTGTCGGGCTCGTACCGGAAGGCGACGTCCTCGAAGCGGACCTCTCCGCGCAGGTCCTTGCGCAGGCTGAGCGTCTTCGGCTCCGCGCTCTGCTCCTGCGCGTCGAGGAGTTCGAAGACCCGCTCGGCCGACGCCACACCGGACTGCACCAGGTTGGACATGCTGGCCACCTGGGTCAGCGGCTGGCTGAACTGCCGGGAGTACTGGATGAACGCCTGCACGTCACCGATGGACAGCGCGCCGCTGGCGACCCGCAGGCCGCCGACGACCGCCACGAGGATGTAGTTGATGTTGCCGATGAACATCATCGCGGGCTGGATGATCCCGGAGATGAACTGCGCCCGGAACCCCGACTCGTAGAGCGCCTCGTTCTGCTCCCGGAACGCCTCCGCCGACTCCTCCTGGCGGCCGAAGACCTTCACCAGGGTGTGCCCGGTGTACATCTCCTCGATGTGGGCGTTGAGCTTGCCCGTGGTCCGCCACTGCGCGACGAACTGGGGCTGCGCGCGCTTGCCGACGGCGGTGGCGACGACCACCGACAGCGGCACCGTGACCAGGGCCACCAGGGCCAGCAGCCACGAGATGGAGAACATCATCGCGAGCACGCCCACGATCGACAGCAGCGCGAAGATGATCTGGCCCAGCGTCTGCTGCATCGTCTGGCCGATGTTGTCGATGTCGTTGGTGGCCCGGCTCAGCACCTCGCCGCGCGGCTGCTGGTCGAAGTACGACAGCGGCAGCCGGGCCAGCTTCGCCTCGACGTCGCGGCGCAGCCGGTAGATCGAGCGCTGGATGATCCGGGTGGCCAGCCGGCCCTGGACGATGGAGAAGACCGCGGCCGTCGCGTAGACCGCGACCGCGATCAGCAGCACATGGCCCACCGCGCCGAAGTCGATGCCGTGCCCGGGGGTGAAGTCGATGGACTGCAGCAGGTCGGCGACGGTGTCGTTGCCCTGCTGCCGCAGGTGCGCGATGGCCGTGGCCTTGTCCGTGCCGGCGGGTATGGACCGGCCGATCACGCCCGCGAAGATCAGGTCGGTGGCACGGCCCAGGATGCGGGGGCCGAGGACGTTGAGGCCGACACCCAGCGTCGTGCACGCCAGCATCGCGTACAGCAGGGTGCGTTCGGGGCGCATCAGCCCCAGCAGGCGTTTGCCCGAGCCCTTGAAGTCCATGGACCGCTCGGTGGGCTGGCCGCCCATGAAGCGCATCGGTCCCGCCGGCAGCGGCCCCCGGCGGGGGGTGGGGACGCTCACGCGGCCTCCTTCTCGGTGAGCTGGGAGAGCACGATCTCCCGGTACGTCGGATTGCCGTCCATCAGCTCGTGGTGGGTGCCGGTCCCCACGACCCGGCCCTCGTCGAGGACGACGATGCGGTCGGCGTCGCGGATGGTGCTGACCCGCTGGGCGACGATCACGACCGTGGCCTGCGCGGTCTGCCGGGCCAGCGCGCGCCGCAGGGCGGCGTCGGTGGCGTAGTCCAGCGCCGAGAAGGAGTCGTCGAAGAGGTAGAGGCGCGGCTTGCGGACCAGCGCCCTGGCGATCGCCAGGCGCTGCCGCTGACCGCCGGAGACATTGGTGCCGCCCTGCGCGATGGGGGCGTCGAGCCCGGAGCCTTCCTCGCTCAGCCGCTCCACGAAGTCCCGCGCCTGCGCGATCTCCAGGGCCTGCCACAGCTCCTCGTCGGTCGCCTCCGGGTTGCCGTAGCGGAGGTTGGAGGCGACGGTGCCGGAGAAGAGGTACGGCTTCTGCGGGACGAGGGCGACGGTCTCGGCGAGGTCCACCGGGTCCAGTTCGCGGACGTCGACCCCGTCGATCAGCACCTGGCCGCCCGTGGCGTCGAACAGCCGCGGCACCAGCCCCAGCAGGGTGCTCTTGCCGCTGCCGGTGGAGCCGATGACGGCCGTGGTCTCACCGGGCCGGGCGATCAGGTCGACGGCGTGCAGCACCTCGGCCTCGGCGCCCGGGTACTTGAAGTCCGCGCCGCGCAGCTCCAGCTCGCCGCGGCGCACCGGCAGCCGCACGGGCTGCTCGGGCGGCACGACGCTGGTCTCGGTGCCCAGCACGTCCTCGATGCGCTCGGCGCAGACCTCCGCGCGGGGCACCATCATCACCATGAAGGTCGCCATCATGATCGACATCAGGATCTGCATCAGATAGCTGATGAAGGCGGTGAGCGCGCCGATCTGCATGCCCCCGCTGTCGATGCGGTGCGCGCCGAACCACAGGACGGCGACGCTGGTGAGGTTCACCACGGCCATCGCGATGGGGAACATCAGCGTCATCGTCCGCCCCGCGCGCAGCGAGACGTCGGTCAGCTCGTCGTTGGCCCTGCCGAAGCGCTGCTGCTCGAAGTCGTCCTTGACGAAGGCCCGGATGACCCGGATGCCGGTGATCTGCTCGCGCAGCACGCGGTTGACCGTGTCCAGCCGCTGCTGCATCGAGCGGAACAGGGGGCGCAGCGTCCGTACGAGCAGCACGATCAGCACCGCCAGCACGGGCACGACCGCCAGCAGCAGGGAGGACAGCGGCACGTCCTGGCCGAGCGCCATGATGATGCCGCCGAAGCACATGATCGGCGCCGTGACCATCAGCGTGAAGGTCATCAGCACCAGCATCTGGACCTGCTGCACGTCGTTGGTCGAGCGGGTGATCAGCGACGGGGCGCCGAACTGTCCGACCTCGCGTGCGGAGAAGCGCTGCACCCGGTCGAAGACCGAGGCGCGGATGTCCCGGCCCACGGCCATGGACGTACGGGCGCCGAAGTAGGTGGCGCCGACGGAGCAGGCGAGCTGCGCGAGGGTGACGGCGACCATGATGCCGCCGAGCTGCAGGATGTAGCCCGTGTCCCCCTTCACGACGCCGTTGTCGATGATGTCGGCGTTGAGCGTGGGCAAGTAGAGCATGGCGATGGTCGCCACGAGCTGGAGGACCACGAGCACGGCTATGGAACGCCGGTACGGGCCCAGGTGGGAGCGGAGGAGTCGGATCAGCACGACCGCTGACCCTATAGTCCGAAGGTTGCCACAGGCACCCGATTTACCGGGGCATTCCTCACACCCGGGCAGACTCTGACGCACGCGCGTGCGCCGGGTGTCAGCCCGCGAACGCCCCCGGATGCGTCTGCTCACGCACCGCGACGAACTGCTGCCGCACCGAGTGCCCGATCGCCCCGTCGTCCGGCCCGGCGTCGACGACCGCGTACTCCGCCTGCTGCCAGTACGGGGGCTGCTCGGGCGATCCCTTGCCCTCCGCCACCGCCAGCGCCCAGGCCGCCTGCCGGGCCGCGCCCAGCGCCGCGTACTCCGCCGGCGGCGGGATCACGATCTGCGCGCCCAGCAGTGCCGGGGCCATCGACCGCACCGCCGGGAGATCACCCGCGGGGCCCAGAAGGAAGATCCGGCGCACCTCCACACCCCGCCCGCGCAGCATGTCGAGCGCGTCCGCGAGCCCGCACAGCATGCCCTCGAAGGCCGCCCGCGCCAGGTGTTCCGGCTTCATGCTCTCGCGCCGCAGCCCGGTGAGGGTGCCCGCGGTGTGCGGCAGGTCGGGGGTGCGCTCGCCCTCCAGATAGGGGAGCAGCACCAGCCCGTACGAACCCGGGGTCGAGCGCAGCGCCAGCTCCGACAGCCCCGCGAGGTCGGTGCCCAGCAGATCGGCGGTGCCGCGCAGCACCCGTACGGCGTTGCGCGTGTGCAGCATCGGCAGATGGCGTCCGGTCGCGTCCGCGAAGGAGGTGATCGTGCCCGACGGGTCGTTCAGCGCCTGGTGGTGCACCGCGAAGACGGTGCCGGCGGCGCCCAGCGACACCACGGCGTCGCCCGGCCCGACGCCCAGCCCGAGCGCGGCCGCCATGTTGTCCCCGGTGCCGGCCGAGATCAGCAGCCCCTCAGGGGTGCGCCCGGCGGGCTGGGCGGGCGCCAGCACCTCGGGCAGCGCCACCTGGTGGCCGAGCGCCCGCTCCACGATGTCGGTGCGGTACCGGCCGGTCGCCGCCGACCAGTAGCCGGTGCCGGAGGCCTCGCCGCGGTCGGTCGTCCGCCGCTGCGGCCGGCCCATCAGCTGCCAGACCAGCCAGTCGTGGGGGAGCAGCACCTCGGCGGTGCGCTGGGCCGCGGCCGGCTCGTGCTGCGCCATCCAGCGCAGCTTCGCCACCGGGTACGCCGCCTGCGGCACCGCCCCGACCGCCTCCGCCCAGCCGGCCTGGCCGCCCAGTTCCTCGGTGAGGTCGGCGGCCTGTATCTGCGCCCGCTTGTCGTTCCGCAGCAGCGCGGGCCGCACCAGCACGCCGCCCGCGTCCAGCGGCAGCAGACCGTGCTGCTGCCCCGACACGCCGATGGCCTGAACGTTCTCCAGCATCCCGCTCTTGGCCGCCTCGCCGAGCGACAGCAGCCACGCCTCGGGGTCGATCTCCGTCAGCGCCCCGGCGCCCTCCGCCCCCTGCGCCGGATGCGGGGCATGGCTCTGCCGGAGCACGGCCCCGCTGTCCGCGTCGCACACGACCACGGTCGTGCCGGCGCTCGAGCTGTCGATCCCCGCCACAATCCCCATGCGTCGCATCATGCCGTACTTGACGCGCACACAGGACAACCGGGCGCAGCCGGTCCCGTGCGGTCAGGTGTTGCTGGTGCCCCAGTCGTCCTGGGCCCTGCCGTTGCCCGCGCGCAGCCGGCGCACCCGGTCGGCCACCGCGGGCGGCAGCCGGTCGCCGACCTTGGCCGACACCGCGTCCACGGCCTTCACGGCGGCCTCGCGCCCGGTCTGGCCCGCGGTCTCCACGGTGTTCCGCACCGCGGGGTTCTGGGCGATCCGCTGCGCGCTCTTGCGCAACTGCTCGTAGCGCTCGCGGCCGGCCCGCGCCCCGAGCACGTACCCGACGGCGACCCCACTGATGAACGTCAGTCGGTAGCGCATGGCTCCACCCTCTCCTCGGACCTCGGGGGCTGTGCTCCGCGCCTACCCGCTGTGGCCTGCGGACAACCACGGCGTTACCGGTTGGCGGAGCACCCCCCACCTTGCGCTAATGTATGTGTCGCAGCGAGCGCACGCCGTCCGGGATGCCGGAAACGGGTGCATTCGGTGCAAGCGGAGCGATCCCCTGTAGCTCAATTGGCAGAGCAGCCGGCTGTTAACCGGCAGGTTACTGGTTCGAGTCCAGTCGGGGGAGCTCGCGCAAGTCTTTCCCCTGTAGCTCAATTGGCAGAGCAGCCGACTGTTAATCGGCAGGTTACTGGTTCGAGTCCAGTCGGGGGAGCGCTGATCAAGGACTCCTTCGGGGGTCCTTTTTCGTGTGCGGGAACCGATCACCGGGTGATCGAGGTCTCCCAGGTGGTGCGTCTGTGACCCGCGAGGGCGACAGATCGTATGAGCAGCTATGCTGCGGCAGACGGCGTGCACGACACGTGAAGGCGCGCCGTACGGGGCGGTAGCTCAGCCGGTTAGAGCAGCGGACTCATAATCCGCCGGTCGTGGGTTCGAGTCCCACCCGCCCCACCCTGGGCGGCAGGTCGGCAATCCAGCCGGCCTGCGCCGTTGGGTAAGCCGTGGCGTTGGCCGTCCACTTGGGACGGCCGCAGAGATCGTTGGCTGGCCCGCTGCTGGCCCGAAGTGCAAACGATCACGGCCAACTGGACTGTGAAGCCACCTGCATGGCCAAGGCCCCACCGCCGTAAGGGTGATGGGGAAGTCGCGGTTCCCTGACCGGACATGACGAGGCCCCCACCGCCCGTCAAAGATCGGTGGGAGCCTCGGGCGCGTCCGCGGCTCCTCGTACCCGAAACGGAAGGGCCCTCGCTCTCTATGGGAGTGAGGGCCCTCGTCACGTCGTGGAGTGGTCAGTTGTGTGTGCCGTTCCACTCCCATCGATCCAGCTCGATGCCGGACTGGCCCCAGGGGGCGGAGTAGACGGCATCACCGTTGGCCGAGGTGCGCAGGGAGTTCTCCCACAACCCGGCATTGACCGAGAGTTCGTTGTTGTCGCCTCTCCACAGCTGCCCGGAGTTGTTGAAGATGGCATCGCAGGGGCTCGTCCAGACGGCGTTCGTGCTGGTCTTGAAGTCCGTGGTGAGGCACCGTTCGTCGTTGCGGTACCAGGTCTTCAGTTGACGGTAGGTGAGGCCACTGCGGGGGTCAGTGAGTGAATCGCCCCAGTACCAGGCGACGGTTGATCCGCTGCAGGGACCCGACCAGACGTTGCTGGTCGTGTCGGAGTAGGTGAGGCAGTTGCCCTCGTAGACGTTCTGGTACACCCATCGGGTCGTCGTCGCGGACGCGGTGGACATCGAGCCCGTGATTGCGAGCAGGAGGGCGGCGAGTCCAATGGGCACGGTCAGGCGCAGGGTCTTCAGAGATTTCATGATCGCGAGGATTGGGGGTCGAAGCGTTCACCATGCGAACGGAACATGAACATGCCGCGTCTCGGTGGTCAGGCTCTCGACATGCCCGCGTCAGAGAATGGCTTCCGGGATGTCGGAGGTCCGCCCCTGCCTGCGCTGCCACCCCGAGCACGACCGGACAGGGCGAGGCCCCCACCGCAGTCGTGAGCGGTGGGGGCCTCGTGCCGTCCGTCCCGTGGTGCTTGCCGTCGGGCGGCCGGCAGTCTCAGGAGGGTGCGGTCCAGCGGGGCGCCGGGGCGCGGCTGACGCACGCGGCCGCGTCGGCGCAGACGACGAGGATGCCGCCGGGGCTGGAGCCGGTCTCCACCAAGTACGAGACGCCGTTCTCGGTGAACTTCTGGCAGCGGGCGCAGGTGCCTTCGATGCGCTCGTGCTCCCGGGGGATCACCGTGCGCTCCCGTGGCACGCGCAGCCGCAGCGGCGCGACAGAACGATGCGCGGCTCGGCCGGCATGTGATGGTCCTCCAGGCGGCGGCACCCGCGGTGCAGGTCCTCGTAGCCCGGGCGCTTCGCCAGCTCGCAGTGTTCGGACAGGGGCCGTGCGGGCGCTGTCGCCCTGTCGGTCGTCCCGGTAGCGTTGGGCATGTCGACTCCTCTGCAGTCGGCCACGCCCTCGGGGACCGTCGCCACGGTCCGCCGGGGGCTTTCTCGTACCCCCACCTTAGGCAACCTGTACACCCCTGTAGATGGCTGTGTATGCCTAGGCGTGTCTATGACCGGGTGTGTGCAGTTACGTACAGTCCGATCGTGATCGAATACGACCCGACCCGGCCGAAGTGGGAGCAGATCGCCGAGGTGCTCCGCGAGCGCATCACGACCGGCGCCCTGCCGCCCCGCTCCCTCGTGTCCGAGGTGCAGCTGGAGTCCGAGTTCGGCGTGGCCCGCGGCACCATCCGCAAGGTCACCGCCGCGCTGCGCGAGGAAGGGCTGATCACGACCACCCCGGGCATGGGCTCGTTCGTAGCCGAGCCGACCGACGCCTGACCCCGAACGCACGAAAGCGCCCCCGCCGTCCCGAAGGACAGCGGGGGCGCTTCGTGGCCACTACGCCACGTCGTTACTCACGCGGACTAATTCATCCTCTGCTTCATCCAGATGTCGAAGCCACTCGGCAGCCCGTCCTTGTAGCCCACCACCACGCGGGTGTTAGGGGCGTCGAGGAAAGTGAGAGAGCCGCCCTGCAGCGATGCTATCGGGGTCTCGCTGAGGGTGCTGACCCACCACAACCTACTCGTCCAGTCCTCGCATGTGCCGGACTTGGCGTCCTCCCCCAGGTTGGTGGGGGCGACCAGGCAATCTCCCGTCCACCTGTTCACGAGCCGCCTGCCGTCCTCGCTCCAGCTGCTGTTGATCCAGTACCACTGCTGGGCCGTGCCTCCATCGCAGTCAGCCATACGGATAACGCCGCTGGAAAACTCCGTCAAGCACCTTGCCTGCACACGGGTGGCATCTTCGAACGCCCAGTAGATCGGCCCGGCGGCGGCCTGCTGGGTGGTGGCCGAAGCCGTCTGGACGCTGGTGGCCGTGGTGCCGAGCATGGCCAGGGCCAGTGCAGCAACCGCGAGGATGCGCTTACGCATACGAAGGTCCCCCTTGATCTCGATGAGTGATCGGGAGCCAGACTGGCCCGCATGATCAAACACTGCGGTGTCGCACAGGGAACGGAATCCTGAACGCCGGGTTGCCGAGTGGTCTCCGTTGGTACGCGCCGATACCAAGCACACAAAGTCGGTAGACGCCCCTGAACAGGCGAAAGCGCCCCCGCCGTCCCGAAGGACAGCGGGGGCGCTGCGATGTTCAGACTCCGACGTCGTGCAAGTACGGGCGCACCTCGTCAGGTATCGGCTGCGGGGGCGTGGGGGGCTCGAGGCCGGAGACCCTGATGTAGCCGACCATGTCGCGGATCCAGCCGGCCAGATACCGGATCGTGAAGTCCTGGGTGGTGATGCGGGCCTGCTGCTGCTCGGACTCCGCTTCGAGGTCGGTGATGCGGGCGCCCTGCCGGGTGATCTCCTTCTCCATGCGGTCCGTGAACACGGTGAAGTCGTCGCGCCGCCGCTGGTCTCGCGGCTGACGCCGCCCCACCACGACCGTGATGGCGTCGCCGGCGGCCGTGACGACGGCGACCCCCAAGGCGCTTGCGGCAGTCAGCATTTCAGGGCTCACGGCGGCCCTCCGTTCTACCGCGGCTGGGCTCGGGCCAGCCGACGGCAACCAGGCACACCAGGCCGAACGCGCCGAAGATCGCGGCAGCGACCCAGCCGCGGGGGTTGTCGTGCAGCGGCCACCAGGACGCCAGGTAGGACAGGGCCCATGGCGTGCTGACGGCCCATACGGCGAGGAAGCCGGGCCAGTCCCTGTCCTGCCCGAGCCACGCGGCGACGAGGGCGATGGCGCCCGCGGTGATCCAGGCCCAGGCCCAGCCGGTGATGGGCATGAGGTGCAGGGCGAGGCGTAGGCCGCGGGTGTCGGGTATGGGTGCGGCCAGTTGGGCGTAGCCGTAGAGCAGGGCGATCAGGCCCTTGAGGCTGAGCATGGTGCCGCGGCGGCCCAGCCACCTGGCGAGCCGCCGGGCCGCCGCGCGCATCACGCGTCCTTGGTGAGCGAGGCGCTGTTCTTGTCGCCGAAGGCACGGGCGAGCATGCCCTTGACGAGGGAGCCTGCGGCCGCGATACCGGCGGCGCCCATGGTCTCCCAGAAGGAGGCGTGGAACATGTCCGCGGGGCCGGCCGCGATGGCGACGCCACCGGCGGCGACGACGGCGGTGGACAGGACGCGCTCGGCGACGTCGCGGCCGTAGGTCGCGGCGGTCTTACCGAGGGCGGGGAAGTTCGGGGCGGTCATGGATCCTCACTTCGTTTCGAGGGCAGCGATGCCCTTGCCCTGGTCGGCGACGGTCTTCTCCAGGGCGGAGAGCCGCTGTTCGGTGGTCGGCTTGGGGGCCGGCGGCGTCGGGGGCTTCGGCGCGGGTGGGGTCGTGACGGGCGGGGACCACGACGCGGGGTGCTTGAGCCGCTCGGCGACGTCCATGCGGAACTGGCCCATGGAGAACGTGAACTTGCCGCGGGTGCCGTAGCCCTCGACGGGCCCCTTGGGGTCCGGCTTGCCCTCGACGCTGGTCTCCAGGTGGCCGGCGCACGACTCGGCTGACCAGCCGTAGTGGCGGCAGATCGCCGCGTTGATACGGACCCGGGCGTCGTACTGGGCGCGCGGGTACACGTCCTTGCTGTCGCCGCGGTTCTCGGTCTCGATGCCGATCGCGACATCGTTGCCGTCGATCGTGCCGGTGGACTTGGACGGCGTCGGGTGCGAGGTCTTCTCGTTGAGGAACGAGGTGTACGCGTTCACGGCCATGAGCCCGGCGTGGTTCGCGCGGCCGGCGCTGCACATCGTGGCGAGGCCGCTCTTGGCCAGGTGGATGTGGGCGAGCGGTGCGGGCAGGTCGGGGCGGCCGTTGTTTGCCACCAGGGCGAGGGAGTCTGTTCCGCCCGTGTGGTGGTTGAGGATCATGTGGATCGGGCCGAACGGCTTGCCGGTCGCCTGGTCACGCTCGCGGGTGCGCCAGCCGGGGTACTCGGCCGTCTTCACGCCTTCGGCCTTGAGTATGGCGAGCAGCTTATCGGGGGTAGGAGGTGTGGCCACTGGTGCCCTCCAGGGCATGCGAAAGCCCCCGGCCATCGGCTCGGGGGCGTGGGGTAGGGCGGGGTCAGGGTGCTGGGGGCGACAGGTCGATCTGTGTCTCGGCGGCGATGACGGCGTAGATGGATCGGACCTTGGCCAGCGGTACCGCCAGGGTGTTGGCGAACGCCAGGACCGCGGCCTGCATCAGGTCCGGAGCGATTCCCCCGGTGCCGCTGATGAGGATCTCGGAGATGCTCTCGGAGCCGTCGTCGATCCGTACTCGGAACGCCGGGCGGCTGGCGTCTCCGAGGTCCATCAGGATCTGTGTGCTGGACACAGCTCTCCTTACGAGGCGGTTTGGTAGGTGAGGGATCCGCGGAGCACCGCGCCGTTGGCCCAGATCTCCGGCCCCGTCGGTGAGGCGTTCGCGGCGCGGGTGTTGGTCGCAGTGGCCGGGAAGATCACGTTGGCGCCGCTGGAGTTGGAGCCGAGGGTGACCACGCCGAACCAGCCGTCTGTGAGACCGAAGCGGGCCGCCCCCATCGAGACCAGGCCCGAGGATGCCGATGTGAAGGGCACGCCGATGATGTAGCTGCCGGAGCCATAGGTCGTGGTGGAGCCGGTGCTCAGCTGGAACTGCACGTGGCAGGTACGGCCGACCTTCATGTACAGGCCGGTGATCGTGCCGTTGCCCAGGGACGGGTTGGAGGTCGCTGTCCAGGTCGGGGTGTACGAGGTCCAGGCCGCGAGCATCGAGCCGATCTGATCGCGGATCTCCTGGTTGAGGAGGACGGCGGTCACGACCTCGCCCACGACCCAATCAGAGTGCCAACCATGACTGCGAGCGCGATCCACGGGATCACCGGCCAGCCCTTGACCAGACTGACCAGGAACACCAACAGCGCGCCAACGAACATCCCGGCGCCGACGTTGCCCTTCATCGTGACCCCCTCGTTCGAAGCGACCACGGTAGGGCGGACCAGCCAGTGTGACGAGGTATGTCACGGCACTGTCATAACCTCGCGTACCCGGACACCCCCTGCCACAGTGGCCCAACACCTACGCCACAGGGGGCGACCCATGGGATTCATCAACAACGCCAAGGCCGGTTCGGCAGGCGCTGAGGCCAAGAAGGCTCGCGAGAACGGGCAGCGCGTCCTCGCCTACAAGTTCATCGAGGCCAACAAGAACTCCATGGCAACGGGCCCGATGGCCGGCATCGCCGAGCGGATCGAGGCCATCGAAGCCGAAGGCTGGACGCTGTACAACATGGCCGCAGGCGAAGGTAAGGCCCTCGGCGGCGAACGCATCGCCGTCATCTGTCTGTTCCGCCTCGGCGCCTGACACAACACCGACCCGGCCCGGCCGACGCAACGAGCAAGGCCGGGCTGTTGTCGCGCGATCAGGCAGCCACACATCACGGAACCGTCACACAGCAGACGCACAGCCCCCAACCTGCGCATGATGCCCCCTCGATCACACATCCCTGGGGGATTTCTTGCGCATCCGTACAGCCGCCGTAGCGGGCGCCCTGCTCCTCGCCCCACTCCTCACCGCCTGCGGGACCCGTAGCGGCGCACCCATCAGCGGGGACGCCACCACAGTCGCCGCAGCCACGTGCGAGGGCATTGTCAAGGGCCGCCTCAAGTCGCCAGACACAGCAGAGTTCCCCGGCCTCACGAGCGAGGACCACGCCAAGACCACCACACTCCACGACACCAAGCCGTGGAAGTACAAGGTCACCGGCGTCGTCGACAGCCAGAACAGCTCCGGCACCAAGGTCCGCAGCGACTACGTCTGCACCATCTCCAGCAACGACAACCTGCAGATGTGGCACCTGGACGACATGCAGATCGCGGAGCGATAGGCCTGCACCCCCACCCCGGCCCGGTCCACGCCATGAGCGAGGCCGGGCCGTCGCGTGCCCGGAGGATGCCATGGATCACACCTGGGACCTGCAGAACGACCTCGTCGAGCTCCCGCCCATCGACGGCTGGCACAACTACGAGAACGCCGGCACCGCGGGCTTCAGGTCATCGTGATGAGCGCCCATTTGTTCTGGGTGGCCTGGGACCACGGGCGGGACGCCGTTCGCTCCACGTCCGGCAACAAGCCCTGATCCCGGACGCACGAAAACGCCCCCGCCATCCCGAAGGACAGCGCGTACCCGGCGGCAACGTCGCCCAGGGCCGCGGCGGTGCGGCCGACGCCGCTGGCACGGACATTTCGCGGGACATGTCCGACCGGTCAGGCCGGTGAGGGCAAGGTGGACGCGTCGCGCGGGCGGTGGCATGATCACGCGCGGGTCCGGCGTGGGGCCGGGGTGCAGGGGGGAATCATGGAGCTCTACTGGGACGTAGCTCTCGTTGTGATCGGATCGCTTTACGCCGCCTCGGGTGTGGCGGCGATCACCCGTGGCTGGGTGTTCCCCTGGAGCCGGCGCCATGTGGGCCGCCTGCGGCTCTACGGTGGGGGGCAGTTGGTACTTGCCTTCGCCCTCTGCTGGCAGGGGCTCTTCGGCACGGTGATCGGCGACCCGGACGCCCGATCGACGGGATCAGTGATCGGCAGCGTGACCGTGGTGGCCGCCCTCTTCGTGATCAACCGCGGTTACGGCGACGGGCGACGGAGCGGCGGGGCGTCGTAGGCGGCGGTGACGGCGCAGGGCCGCCCGCTGGTGGCGGGCGGCCCTGGGCTTCGGGGGGCTCAGCGGGTGGCGGTCAGTTCCGCTGTTCCTGTCCGGGCAGGGTCTGCGTGCCGCCCGGGCGGGACGGCATGGGCAGCTTCGCGGCCGTGGCCTGCGCGGCCAGGTTGGCCGCCGCCGTGTCGGCCTCGAACTGCGGGTTGCTCGGAGCCGGCTTGTTCTCGTAGAGGTGCAGGGCCCCGGTGAAGTCGCCGAAGGTCCTGCGCCGCCACTTGCTGATCGGCGTGAAGGTGACGGGCCCGTTGCCGGACAGGCCGCCGGCGGCGGTGATCGCCTCGATGAACTGCAGTCCGGAGGTGTGGTCGGTGACCCCGGAGAAGATCCGGCCGCCCACGGTCCACGGGGACACGATGATGCACGGCACCCGGAACCCGGCGCCGACCGGCAGGCCACCGCCCGGGGTGCCCTTCGGGGAGGGCAGGTGCACGAACTCCTCGGGGTACTTGTCGGAGTGCGGGACGGGCGGCGGGACGTGGTCGAAGAAGCCGTCGTTCTCGTCGTAGTTCAGCACGAACACGGTCGAGTTCCACAGCTCCTCGTTGGAGGCGAGCGCCTCCAGCTTGGACGCCAGGTACTGCGCCCCCGCCGCGGGGAGGTTCGGCGGGTGCTCGTCGGCCTCGCTCGGCATGAACAGCCAGGAGACGTCCGGGAGCACTCCGTTGGCGCAGTCCTCCTCGAACGCCAGCGCCGGGTCGGCCGCCGGGGTCGGGCTGACCGGGTTGCCGATCATGCCGGGCGTGCCGTCGCCGTACAGCGTGCCGCCGGTCATCACGGAGTTGTACAGGTCGACGGGCAGCTTCGTCTTGTCCTGGAAGTTGGCGAACCAGGAGAACACGTTGAACCCGCTGGTCGCGCCGGAGAAGTAGGTCTTCACGCTGTACCCCGCGTCGTGCAGGATCTCCGCTGCCGACGGGTGGGTCAGCGGGTTGGGCGTGACGGTCTCCAGCACGGGACCGCCGAACCTGCCTTCCGGGTCGTTGGTGCCGGACATCCACACCAGCCGGTTGGGGTCCGTCGGGCCCAGGATCGAGCAGTGGTAGTTGTCTAGCAGGGTGAACGACTCGGCGAGCGCCCAGTGGAAGGGGATGTCCTCCCGGGTGAAGTAGCCCATGGTGTACGAGCCGTTGACCGCGCCGTCCGAGGCGATGTGGGTGGTCAGCCAGCCGTCCATCGCGCCCTGGTTCCACGAGGCGTGCTGGTCCCGCCAGTCGTGGGACAGCGACGGGATCGCGGCGGCACCGGTGGTGAGGGTGGACATGTGGAACGGTTCCAGGTACCCGTCGGGGTTGGCCGGGTCGGGCTGCTGGAAGACCGAGTTGCCGTTCGGCAGCGTGATCGCGGTCGGGTCGCCGAAGCCGCGGGCGCCGGGGTAGGTGCCGAAGTAGTGGTCGAACGACCGGTTCTCCATCATCACGTACACGACGTGCTTGATCTGGGAGAGGGTCCCCTTGGCCGGCGCGGCGGTCGCCGCCCGGGCGAGGTTCTCCGGCAGCACGCCGGCCACGCCGGCGGCGCCCGCCAGGGCCGCCGCGCCGGTGACGAAGCGGCGGCGGGACATGATCGAGCGGGATGAAGCGGTGTTGCTCATCGTCTCTCTTCTTCGTTTCGTGGGCCGGGTCAGGACTGGCCGGGGGCCACCGGGCCCGCGATGTCGCCGGACCGGGCGACGCCGATTACCTGCGCGATCGCGCTGTTGCGCGTGTCGGCGATGTACAGGAGGTTCGTGGAACGGTCGACCGTGACCGCGTACGGGGTGTTGAGCTTCGAGGCGGTCGGTGCCGCGCCGCTGCTCTCCCCGCCCGGGGCGGCCGCGGAGTTCACCACGGTGGTGATGGTCCCGTCCGGGGTGATCCGGCGGATCGCGTGGTTGAAGGTGTCCGCGACGAACAGGTCGCCCGCGCCGTCCACGGCGACGCCCTGCGGGTCGTTCAGCCGTGCCGAGGTCGCGGGGCCGCCGTCGCCGGAGAACCCGCCGAGGCCGTCGTGGGCCTGGCCGGCGGCGTGGTCGCCCGCCACGGTGGTGATGGCCCGGGTCCCGGCGTCCACCCGGCGGACCACGTTGTTGGCCGAGTCGGCGATGTACAGATTGCCCCGGACGTCCACCGCGAGCCCGGTCGGCTGGTTCAGCAGTGCCGCGGTCGCCGGGCCGCCGTCACCGGCGTACCCGGCCTCGCCGGTTCCGATGACCTGGACGATGTTCCGTTTCGGGGACACCTCGAGCACCCGGTTGTTGCGCGTGTCGGCGATGAAGACGTCGTCCGCCGCGTCGACCGCCACCGCGGTGGGGCCGTTCAGCTGGGACGCCCGGGCGTTGGCGCCCAGCGCGCTGCCCGCCGTGTTGTTGCCGGCGAAGCGGTCGATCTCGCCGTCGTCCGCGGTGATCTCGCGGACCACGTTGTCGCCGGTGTCCGCGATGAGGAGGTCGCCGTCGGACTCCACCGCGGTGCCGGCGGGCTGGTACAGCGTCGCCTGGTCGGCCTGGTGGTGGTCGCCGTTCTCGCCGTAGCCCTCCAGGGAGCCCGCGACGATCGTGGTGCCGCCGTTGCGCAGCTCCGCCACGACGTTGTCGCCGGTGTTCGACACGTACAGCGAGTCGCCGTCCGCGGACACGCCCGCCGGGCGGAACAGGGAGCCCGGAGTGACGTTGGGGACGACGGCTCCGGTGCCGGGGTCGACGTGGGTGCCGGGAACGTCGCCCACCGCGGAGTAGGGCATCGTCTGGAGGATCGGGCCCGGCGGTGTCGCGCTGGACCCGATGGTGAGGTTCAGGTTGTCGGCGGTGCCGTCGCTGTTGGCGCCGCTGCTGACGCCCACCGTGGCGACCGTGACGACGATCTTCTCGGTGCGGACCGGGATCGTGCCGTACCAGGCCTGGTGGATCAGGCTGGAGACGTTGTTGCGCTGGGCGGCGGTGACCGGGCCGATGACGCCGGAGCCGAGGGTGGCGCCCTTGGCGTCCTGGAACCTGGCGGTGACGGTCGCGTAGTCGCCCTGCGTCGAGTAGCCGCCGAGGTCACCGGAGAGCCGGAACGGCCGGCCGCCGGCGCCGAGCGCGGCGACGTCGATCGACTGGGTGCCGGTGGTGGAGATGCCCGGAATGGAGACGGTGCTGGGGTTGGTGCCGCCGTAGAAGACCCGGCCGCCGGTCACGCCGGGGTAGGTCGAGGTCCTCGACTCCTGGGTGCCGTCCGGCGGGTTGAGCGGGGAGGCGCTGGTCCAGCAGTCGGCGATCGTCTGGTCGTCGCCCAGCGGGGCGCCCAGCGCGGTCGCGGCAATCCAGTCCTCGGCGCCGGGGTTGGCGATCAGGTTGGTGTCGAGGGCCGGGGTGACCTTGTCGGAGGCCGGGCAGGGGGCGGCCCAGCTCTGGCCGACCGCCTTCTGGCCGATCGTCAGATTCAGGTTGTCCGCCGTGCCGTCGCTGTTGGCGCCGCTGCTGACGGCGACCGTGATGACCGTGACGCGGATCCTCTCGGTGCCGGCCGGGATCGTGCCGTACGTGCCGTCCGGCAGCAGGCCCGAGGCGTTGCCGCGCTGGGCCGCGGTGGCCGGGCCGATGCCGGCCGTGCCGAGGCTCGCGCCGTCGGCGCCCTCGAACGTGGCGACCACCTGTGCGTAGTCGGTCTGCGTCGAGAAGCCGCCCACGTCGCCGGTCAGCTTGAACGGCTTGTCGTCGGCGTCCAGCGAGCTGACGTCGATGAGCTGCGTGCCGGTGGTGACCACGCCCGCGACCTGGACGGTGCCGGGGTTGGTGCCGCCGTAGAAGACCCGGCCGCCGGTCACGCCGGGGTAGGTCGAGGTCCTCGACTCCTGGGTGCCGTCAGGGGCGTTCAGCGGGGAGGCGCTGGTCCAGCAGTCGGCGATCGTCTGGTCGTCGCCCGAGGGGGCGCCCAGTTCCGTCGCCGCGGTCCAGTCCTCGGCGCCGGGGTTGGCGATCAGGTTGGTGTCGAGGGCGGGGGTGACCTTGTCGGACGCAGGGCAGGGGGCGGCCCAGCTCTGGCCGGTGCCGTTCGCGGCGAACGTCAGGTTCAGGTTGTCGGCGCGTCCGTCGATGCCGTAGCCGGAACTGACGCCGGTCGACGCCACCGTGACCAGGACCTTCTCGGTGCCGGCCGGGACTGTGCCGACCATCGCCTCCGGGACGAGGCTGGTGACGTTGCCGCGCTGCGCGGCGTTGACCGGGCCGATGGCCGCGGAACCGAGGGCGGTGCCCTTGGCGTCCTCGAACGCGGCGGTGACGGTCGCGTAGTCGGTCTGCGTCGTGTAGCCGCCGATCGCGCCGGTCAGCGTGAACGACTTGCCGCCCGCGTCCAGCGCGCCTACGTCGATCAGCTGGGTGGCCGTGGTGGTGACGCCCACGATCGAGACCTGCGGGGAGTCGTAGTCGTAACCGCCGTAGAAGGTACGGCTCCCGGTCTGGCCGGGGACCGACGACGGCAGGGACGCGAGGACGGCCCCCGGCGCCTTCATGGGGGAGGCGGCCTCCCAGCAGTCGGGCACGTACTGCGTGTCGCCCTCAGGCGCGCCGAGTTCGGTGACCGCGGTCCAGTCCTCGGCGCCGGGGTTGGCGATCAGGTTGCTGTTCAGGGCCGGGGCCACCACGTCCGCCGCCGGACAGGCGGCGGAGTAGCTCTGGCCGATGGTGGCCGCGGACGCGGGTCCGCCCACGACGTCGGCCCCGGCGAGGCCGATGACTGTGAGGGCCGCGGCGACGGCCGCCACGGCCTTCCAGCGGGCCTTCGGATGAGAAATCATGCGCGTCATTGATGTATGGAGCAACAGACGTCAACCGGACCACTTCTGTCCAGATGGCGGACCGGACGTGAACACTCGTCAGGCACACGACGAAATTTGCCTCCCCTTGGGAATTCCCGCACGTCCAGGCGGTGCGACGCGCGGTTCGACCACCCCTGCGGCCCACGTCGGGCTCCACCGCGAGGGCGTGGCGCGGCGTGCTTCCTCCGCGCGTCCGGTTCTGTACGGGGACGTTGGAGTGCGGCGATGAAATCGACGCCGTGGGCCGTTGCCGCCGCCGCTACGGGCGTGTTCGCACCGGCCGTTGTCGTGGCTGTCGTCGTGCGGATCGCCCAGGGCGATTTCGCCGCGGTCGTCATGCCGTCCGTGCCCATCACGGTGGCGCTGCCGGTCGGGCTCGGTTTCGGTGCACGGGCCGCCTGGCGCAAGGCCCTGGGCCGGGAGAGCGCTCAGCCCGTCGCCGGCGAACGGGCGTGGCAGGTTCGGGCGAAGTAGCGCCGCGCGCGGGGGGTTTGCTCGGGTGGGGCACCGCCGCGCCGCGGGCCGGGACGGCGGCAGCACCCTCGTGATCGACACCGTCGGCGGGCTGGCTAGGGTGCGCGGCATGAAATCCGTTCCCTGGACCCTTGCCGCCACCGTGATCAGTGTCATGGCACTGTCGAGCATCGCGGGCATCGTCGTCACCCTGAGCAGGGGGGTGTCGATCCAGACCGTCTGGGCGCTGCCCTTCTCCCTGGCCTGGCTGGTCGGGCTCGGCTTCGCGTCCCGGACCGCGTGGCGCAAGGCCCTGGGCCGCGACAAGGAGCTGCCCGCCGGTACTTCGCAGGGCTGGGAGGCCGGAGACCGCTGACCGGAGCGCGCGGTGGGCGGCTCCCCGGCGCACCCGGGGGAGCCGCCCGCCGCGCGTGGGCTCACGACGTGCAAAGGGTCTTGCGCAGCGCCTCGTTGATGGCCTCGGCCTGCGCCTCGGTGACCTGGTGGCCGCCGCTGCCGAAGCGGGACCGGGCGGAGTCCACCGCGTTGCCGCCGCCGCTGAGGGTCGCGCACTGGTCGCGCGCGTTCGCGACGGCCTGGTCCGCGTCCTTGGCGAACGCCGGGTCGATCGCCTTCAACGCGGCCAGCAGGGCTGTGCGTTCGGTGCCGGTGGGCTCGTCCGGCATCAGGTCGGCGATGTCGGGCACCGGGGAGCCGGCGGCCGTGGGGGAGGACGTCGGGGCGGGTGCGGGGCCGGCCGCCGGCGTGCCGCTGTCGCCGCCGG
Organism: Streptomyces sp. NPDC002574; assembly: GCF_042889545.1. NCBI lineage: Bacteria > Bacillati > Actinomycetota > Actinomycetes > Kitasatosporales > Streptomycetaceae > Streptomyces > Streptomyces sp. NPDC002574. The sequence goes on along the minus strand of NZ_JBIARB010000001.1, from coordinate 258,884 downwards.
ACGTGCACGCGGTGAGCGCGAGCAGGAGGGCGGCGCCGGTGAGGACGGCGGCTGTGAGGTGAGTACGCATGCCCGGCATTGTGGCGGCGCCCGGGCGTACCTGGGCCGAGTCGGCGCATTCGTACCGGCGACGGTGCCGAACCCGGCCCCCGCCGGGCGTCAGACCGAGGAGAGGTCGATCGCGCGGTCGACGTCGTCGGGGCGCAGGACGCGGAGGATGCCCTCCAGGAGGTAGTAGTCGCCGTAGGGGACGGAGACCTCGATGCCGTCCTCGGCGGGGCGGTTGCGGGTGGCGCGGGCGAGGACGGCCTGGGCGCGGGTGGACCGGGTGGTGAGGCAGGTGGTGGCGAGGGCGGTGAGGATGCCCAGGGCGGCCTCGCGGTAGGAGGGGCGGCCGGTGGCGGCGGAGAGGTCGAGCAGGCCGCAGGCGAGCACGGCGCCGGCGGAGGAGTCCTTGACGTCGTACGGCTGCTGCGGCGCGAGGAAGTCCCAGACGGGGACGTTGTCGGGGGTGAGGGCGCCGAGCGCGTAGTCCGCCAGCTTCGTCGCCGTGGTGAGGAACTGGGCGTCGCCGGTGCGCCGGTGCATCGTGGTGAAGCCGTAGACGCCCCAGGCCTGGCCGCGGGACCAGCAGGAGGCCGCGCTGTAGCCCTGGACCGTGTTGGGGCCGACGGGGGCGCCGGTGGCCGGGTCGAAGTCGTAGACGTGCGGCGTGGAGCCGTCCGCGCGGGGGAAGTAGCGCTGGGCGGTGCGCGCATGGCCGACGGCGGCGTCGAGGTAGCGGGAGTCCCCGGTCTGCTCGGTGGCGAAGGTGAGCAGGTCGAGGTTCATCATCGTGTCCATGATGACGCGGCCCGCGTTGGCGGTGTCGTTCAGCGCGCCCCAGGCCCGGATGAACCGGCCCGTGCTGTTGTACCGCCTGACGAGCGAGGACGCCGCCTGGACCGCCCCGTCGCGCCACTTGGGGTCGCCGGTGAGCCGCCAGGCGGTGACCCACGAGGGGTAGAAGAGGAAGCCCAGGTCGTGGGTGCTGGTGTCGGTGCGGCGCGGGGCGAGCCGGTCGGCCGCGGCGAGGGCGAGGGAGCGGAACCGGGTGTCGCCGCTGTGCAGCCACGCCATCCACAGCGTGCCCGGCCAGAAGCCGCCGACCCAGTCGCCGTTGTCGGCGTAGGTCCACTTCTCGAACTTCGTGATGACGGGGAACGACGTGACGCCGGGGGCGACCGCCCGCAGCTTGGTCACGGCGTAGTCCGCCGCCGCGCGCAGGGTCTGCAGGGTCTCGGCCGGATCGGCGGCCCGGACCGGGGCAGCGGCCTGCGCGGGGGGCGTGAGTACGGTCGTCGCGGCCGCGGCGCCGGCCGCGGTGGTCAGCAGGTGTCGCCGGGAAATGCTCATGGGTGCCCGCCGTTTCGAGTGGGGGGACGGATCACGAAGAGGCGAGGCAAGGGTTGCACGGCGTTCACCGCGAAGTACATATACGTGGCACGAGTTTGTGTATGTGAACGATTGGGGCGGTCGACCGCCGGGACAGGGAGCCGCCGATGGCCGCGGCGCGCAACGGCGCCGCGGCCACCGGCGGTTCAGCGCGCTCCCGGCGCCCCGTCCGCGGCCTCGGCCGCGCCGTCCTCGCGGCCGGCGGCGTAGACGCGTTGCACGAACTCGGCGGCGGTCGCCTGGTCGAGGTCGTCGGTGAGGCGCATCAGTTCGGTGGTGAAACGGATGATCGGGTTCTGGGCCATGCGTACAGGAGACCGCGTCGACGGGCCTTCTGCCAATCGGCAATTCGCACGAATGTACGGGCCCCTGCCTGTGGAACCCCGCCCGTGGAACCCCGCCGGTCCGGGACACTCCCGCGCTCGCCGTTGCCGGTCGGCGCGGGGTGCGGCTGCGATCCTGTGGTTTCCGCACCCCCCACGGAAGAGGAGCAGGCGATGCCCGGCAAGCCGAGGATTCTCGTGACCGGTGCCGCGGGGAACGTGGGAGGCGTCGGCCGCTCCGCGGTCGAGGTCCTGCGGGACCGCGGGTTCCCCGTGCGCGCGTTCGTCCGCCGTGAGGACGACCGCGCCGAGGCGCTGCGGGCGATCGGGGCCGAGGTGTTCGTCGGGGACCTGACCAGCACCGCGGACGTGGCCGAGGCGGTGCGCGACTGCACGCGGATGTACTTCGGGATGAGCGTGTCGGCGCAGTACCTGCAGGCCGCGCTGGTCGCCACGGCCGTCGCCCGCTCCTTCGGCCGGCTCGACGTGCTGGTCAACATGTCGCAGATGACGGTCTCCCAGATGGACCTCACCGGCGGTTCGGACTCCCGCCAGCACCGGCAGCAGTGGCTGGTGGAGCAGGCCATGAACTGGTCCGGGGTCCCCGTCACCCACGTCCGGCCGACCGTCTTCATGGAGAACCCGCTCCTCCTGAGCGCCGGGTTCGGCTCGATCACCCGGGACGGCACGATCCGGCTGCCCTTCGGCTCCGGACGCACCTCGCCCATCATGGGGCGTGACGTCGGGGAGGCGGTCGCGGCGATCCTGGAGGACCCGGCGCCGCACATCGGGCGGGTCCGCGAGCTGACGGGGGCGGTCTCCCGGGACATGGACGCGATCGCGGCGGAGTTCTCCGAGGTGCTCGGTCGGCCCGTCCGGTACGTCGACGTGCCCTACGAGGAGTGGGTCGAGACGGACCTGGGCGCGCTCGGGCTCCCGGAGCACGTCCAGCAGCATCTGTCCGTCATGGCGCGCCTGCACGCGGAGAACCGCTACGACCGGGTGACCGACGACCTGGAGCAGATCATCGGCCGTCCGGCGTCCGGCGTCCGTGAACTCGTCGCGGCGCACCCGGAGGTCTTCGCCTGACGCGTGCCCCGCCCCGCCCCGGCCGGGGCCGGGACGGGGCAGGCGTACTCAGTGGTCGGCGCAGCAGGGCGTCGGGTTGGGCACCTCGAAGGGGGCGAGGCGCCCGTCGACGGCCGGCACCAGCGGCAGCACCAGCCGGCTGGCGCGCCACTCCGGCCTGACGTGGTCCCTGGTGAGGACCTCGACGGCGGGCGCGGGGCGCTCGTCCGCCGGGGAGCCGAGGACCGGGAGCCCGGTGATCGGGGTGTGCGCGAGCACGTCGGCCACCGTGACCGTGCCGGTGAGGAGTTCCACACCGGGGTAGACCACGGCGCGGCCGCCGGTACGGGCGGCGGCCTCCTCCGCGGCCTGCGCGGCGGCGGCGGCGAGCGGGGCCGGACCGTGGCTGCGGCCGGCCAGGTGCACGCCCCACGGCCCCGGTCCCGCCGGGTCGTGCTCCGTCGTGTCCGCCCCGGCCGCCCCGTCCGGCGCGGTCAGGGCACGCCAGGCCGCCTCGGCTGCCTCGGCCGCCTTGTTCACGTCCCCGTCCGGCAGGGTGAAGGACACCGCCGTGTGCGGGGTGCCGGTGCGGATGAAGTGGGTGCAGGCGACCGTGCCCGCGGGAAGGCCGAGCCGGTCCACCAGACGGTGGATCAGGTGGTCGGCCTCCCGCAGGGAGGCGGTTCCGGCGTCGACGCCGAGTACCGTGCCGTACGTCACGCGGGCAGCACCCAGATCGGGTTGGTGTAGAACCACAGGTCGCGCCACGGGTCGGCGTCGCCCACGACGTCGATGGCCGGACCGTGCGGGTCCACCGCGGCGCCATTCAGGCCGACGGCGCTGCGGTTGCCGTCCGTACCGCGCAGGCGGACGTACAGCGGGCGGTCGACGCGGCCCAGCGACCAGCGCAGGCGCACCGAGCCCATGGACTGGTTGACCTCGAAGGACGTCACGACCTTGGTGTTGGGCGCCGCGAAGGCGTCCTTGTCCGAGGCGCGGCCGGTGACGTCGCCCTGGATGACGTCGACGCGGGCGAGCGTCGGCACGAACTGCGCCCAGTTGGGGCCGTTCGCCAGGTCGATCTCCATGATCAGGTCGACCTTGTCGCCGCGGCGGATGCGCAGCATGCCACCGAGGGTCTGCTCCTCGCCGCCGGCCTTCAGGCGGGCGTTGAGACCGCTGATCAGGCCGCCGTGGTCGACCCAGACCCGGCCGTCGCGGATGCCGTCCATCACCGCGCGGTAGGAGAAGCTGACGGCGCCGACGTGGGTGCGGCTGTACTGGCCGGGCCAGAAGTCGCCGTCGGTGAGGTTGAGCGCGCCGCCGTAGACCGGGTCGTTGTACTTGCCGTTGGCGTTGAAGTCGCTGCCCGGGCCGCGCACCGCGTTGTCCGCGTACACGTTGTGGGAGTCGGAGTTGGCGGTGATCCACCACGGCTTGCCCTCGGCGAGCAGGCTGTCCCAGAGGCCGCCGACGGTGGAGGTCATCCAGTCGAAGCCGCCCCAGGTGCGGTAGCTGTCCAGGGGGTAGCCGCCCCAGGACTGGGCGCTCGGGCTGTTGTCGTACCCGCCTCGGCCCGAGCCGGGACCCTGCGGGGCGCGGATGCCGGTGGCCTGGTGGCCGGGGGCGCCCTCCATGCCGACCGCGATCGTCGGCTGGGCGTCGCGCCAGGCACGGATCTCGTGCGGGGAGTCCAGGCCCTTGCGGGCCGGGTGGTTGGCCAGGAACAGCGCGTCGCGGACCCGGCGCTGGTCGACCGCGTCGGCGAGGAAGTTCAGGCCAGCGATGGCCAGCGCCTCGTTCGCCGGGGTGTTGTCGGTGGCGCCCTTGACCGCGCCGTCGAAGGAGTTCTCGAACTCCTTGAGCACGGCGACCTCGTTGTCCCCGGGGTGCACGAAGACGGTGCCGTGCTCGGCCGCCGGGATGTTCCACTCCAGGCCCTGGAAGACCAGGGTGTCCTCGATCTCGTCGCGGGCGGCGACGATGTCGGGGTTGACCTTCTCCACACCGATCTTGGCGTGCTGCTCGCTGCCGTGGTCGGTGATGACCATCCAGTCCAGGCCGTTGCCGTTGGCGTGCCGGACGTGGTCGACGACGCGGTACTTCGCGTCCGAGCTGTACTGGGTGTGGATGTGGTGGTCACCGGCCAGCCACAGGAAGTCGCCGTTCCAGGTGCCGCTGCGGCCGGTCTTGGCGTCCGCGAAGGCGGGGGTCGCGCCGGTGGCGGCGCCGGCGAGCACGCTGCTCGCGGCCAGGCCCGCGCCGAGCAGGCCGGTACGCCGCAGCATCCCGCGGCGGGACAGCTGGTTCGGCGTCAGTTCCTCGTCGGGGACGGACATGTCCAACGCGGGCGGCAGCGACTGCGAGGCGTCGCCGTGCTCGTGGTGGTGTCCGTGGCTGTGGTCGTGTCCGTGGTGGTGGCCGTGGCCCATGTCGTTTCGCTCCTTGCTCTGAGCGCCGGTCCGCGCTGATAGGAGACGTGCAGGAAGAGAGCCTGCGGAGGCTGGATGAATTCTTCGGACCGGTGAGGTGGAGCACAGAGTTACGCCGCATGTGATCCGGGTCGCTTGTTCCGGAACGTGTCAGTTCGCCGCGGTCAGGAACTGAGTGGCCGCCAGTTCCGCGTACAGCGGTTCCCCTGCGACGAGTTGGGCGTGCGTGCCGACCGCGCGCACCGTGCCGGCGTCCATCACGACGATGCGGTCGGCCATGGTCACGGTGGACAGCCGGTGCGCCACCACCAGCACCGTGGTGGTGCGGGCGACGTCGGCCACGGTGTCCCGCAGCGCCGCCTCGTTGACCGCGTCGAGCTGCGAGGTGGCCTCGTCCAGGAGCAGCAGGCGGGGACGGCGCAGCAGCGCCCGGGCGATGGCGACGCGCTGCCGCTCGCCGCCGGACAGCTTGGTGCCGCGATGACCGACGAGGGTGTCCAGGCCGTCGGGGAGCCGGGCGACGAGGCCGTCCAGACGGGTGGTGCGCACGGCCTCGCGCAGCGCGTCAGCGGTGGCGTCGGGCGCGCCGAGCAGCAGGTTGTCGCGCAGGCTGCCGGACAGGACGGGGGCGTCCTGCTCCACGTAGCCGATGGCGGCGCGCATCGTGGCCAGGTCCCAGTCGCGCACGTCCCGGCCGTCGAGGAGGACCCGTCCGGCGTCCGGCTCGTAGAAGCGCTCGATGAGGGAGAAGACGGTGGTCTTGCCCGCCCCGGAAGGGCCCACGAAGGCGGTCATGCCGCGCGGTGGCACGTCGAAGGTCACGCCGTGGTGGACCGGCGGCAGGTCCGGGGCGTAGCGGAACACCACGTCGAGGAAGGCGACCGAGGCCGGCGGCGCGCCGGGGTCCGGCGCCGCGGCGGGCGGCACGGCGGGCTCCACGGGCAGTGCCTGCGCCTCCTGGATGCGGGCCACGGCGGCGGCGCCGACCTGGTACTCGTTCGCCGCGCCCACCAGTTGGTTGATCGGCGCGATCAGGTAGAAGACGTACATCAGGAAGGCGATCAGCGTGCTGACGCCGATCGCCCCGGACGCCACCCGTGCCCCGCCCACCGCGAGCACCGTCAGGAACGCGACCTGGCCGGCCAGGCCCGCGGTGTTCCCGGCCAGGGCGCCCCACTTGGCGGCCCGCAGACCGGCCTCCCAGGACTCGTGCGCGGCGGCGTGGATCCGGGCCTCCTCGCGGTGCTCGGCGCCGGAGGCCTTGACGGTGCGCAGTGCGCCGAGCATCCGCTCCAGGGCGGCGCCCATCCGGCCGACGGACTCCTGCGCCTGCTTCCCGGCCCGGTTGATGCGCGGGACGAGCAGCCCGATGACGGCGGCGGCGAACAGCAGCACGCCCAGGGTCACGGCCAGCAGCACCAGGTCCTGGAGTCCCATCATCACCAGCGTGGCCAGCAGGGTGAGGCTGCCGGTGAGGGCGCCGAGCAGGGAGTCGGTGGTGACCGAGTGCAGCAGCGTCGTGTCGGCGGTGACGCGCGACATCAGGTCCCCCGGCTCTGACCGGTCCACCGCCGGGACGCGCAGGCGCAGCAGGTGCGAGGCCAGGCGGCGGCGCGCGGTCAGCACGACGGACTCGCCGGTGCGGCGCAGTACGTAGGAACCCACCGCCCCGATCACGGAGTTGGCCGCGACCAGACAGGTCATCAGCAGCAGTGCCGTGGTCACCGGCCGGTCCTGGCCGAGGTCGTCCACCAGGCGCTTCGCGGCGAGCGGGAGCAGCAGACCGGTGGCGCCGGTGACCAGGCTCAAGGTGCCGCCGAGCACCAGCCACCCGCGGTACGGGCGCACGTACCCGGCGAGCACCCGCCAGGTCGGCGACGGCCGTTCGGAGGACGGCTCCGCGGCCTTGCCCACCGGGGAGCGGGATATGGCCCCGCCGTTCGCTGCCTCGTCCACGGTGATTCCCTCGCTACGGCCCGGACTCGGGCGCGACCGGTGATCGGGCACGAGTATCGCGCCCGTGCGCCGTGCCCCCGGGGGCAGGGTCGGTCCCGGCGCCCGGCGGGCGGGCCGCCGCGTCAGCCGCCCGGCCGGGGTCACTTCTCGGCGGCCGCGGCCGTCACGGCGACCGCCAGGGCGCAGCCCGCCGCCGCGGCGATCGCGGCGGCCGGGCTCACGTGGAGCACGACGAGGGCGCCGATCGCGGCCCCGGCGATCAGCGCGACGACGCTGAGCGCCTGCCGCGCGGCCAGCGGGCGGGGATGCCTGGGGGCGCCGGCGTCGCTGACCAGGGCGACCAGGGTGCGGGTCATCACGGAAGTCGTCAGGCCGCCGATGCCCAGCCGTCCCGCCATGGCGTTCTGCATGCCCAGCGCGACCGCGCAGATCGCGACCAGGGCGTCGTGCGGCACGCCCACCGCCGACAGCGCCGCCGCCGTGCCGAGCAGCACGGTCTCGCAGCCCGCCCCGACGCGCACCAGTGCCAACGGCGCGTCCAGCCGCCCCACCGTCGAGCGGCAGAGCAGGATGCCGGCGACGAATCCGCCGAGGGCCACCACGGAGGTGACGACGGAGAAGCCGGAGACGCCCGCCATGCCGAGGCTGACGAAGACGAGATTGCCGGTCATGTTGGCCACGAACACATGGCCCAGGCCGATGATGCTCACCGCGTCGATCAGCCCGCTCAGCACGGTGAGGACGAGCAGCAGCGCGGGGAGCAGGCGTCCCGTCCCGGTGGCCGGTCCACCGCCCATGTCCGCCGCCCTCCGCCGATGTCGCGCCGTTTCCCGGTCAGGATGCACCGTGCAAGCGGTGGGAGCAGACTGGTGCGTGGCCGATCAGGGGTACGAAGGAGCGTGGCGATGGCGGAACCGTCCCCGGAGGCGCTGTCGCAGCCGGTGCTCAGCCCTCTCACGACCTCCGCCATCTTCCTCGTGGTCACCGTCGACGACGGGGGCGAGGACACCGTCCGCGATCTGCTGGAGGACCTCTCCGGTCTGCGGCGCTCGGTCGGCTTCGGCTCGCCGGGCGGCAGGCTCAGCGTCGTGGCGGGGATCGGCTCGCAGGTCTGGGACCGGCTCTTCGACGGTCCGCGGCCGGCCTCCCTGCACCCGTTCGAGGAGCTGACCGGGCCCCTCCACCGCGCCCCCGCCACCCCCGGCGACCTGCTCTTCCACATCCGGGCGACCCGGCAGGACCTGTGCTTCGGGCTGGCCGCGCAGATCATGGAGCGCCTGCGCGGTTCGGTGACGGTCCGCGACGAGGTGCACGGCTTCACCTACCTCGACGTGCGCGACCTGCTCGGCTTCGTCGACGGCACGGAGAACCCGGTCGGCCTCGAGGCGACCGCGGCCGTCCTGATCGGCGAGGAGGATCCCGGCTTCGCCGGCGGCAGCTATGTGATCGTGCAGAAGTACCTGCACGACATGGACGCCTGGAACGCGCTGACGGTCGAGCAGCAGGAGCTGGTCATCGGCCGGAGCAAGATGGGCAACATCGAGATGGACGACGACGCCAAGCCCGCCGACTCCCACGTCGCCCGCACCACGGTCGTCGACGCGGACGGCACCGAGCGGCAGATCCTCCGCGACAACATGCCCTTCGGGGCGGTCGGGAGCGGCGAGTTCGGGACGTACTTCATCGGCTACGCGCGCACCCCGCAGGTCACCGAGACCATGCTGCGCAGGATGTTCCTCGGCGACGACGAGGCGTCCCACGACCGCATCCTGGACTTCTCCACCGCCGTGACCGGCACCCTCTTCTTCGCCCCGCCCGCGGCCTTCCTCGACGACCTGCCCGACCCGCCCGCCCCGGCGGACACGGCGGTGCCCGCGCCCGTACCGGCCCCGCAGTCGCTGGGGATCGGAGACCTCCGGAAGGCGGCCACGCCATGAACAACCTGCACCGAGAACTCGCCCCGATCTCCGGCGCGGCCTGGGCGGACCTGGAGGACGAGGCGCGGCGCACCTTCGAGCGCCATGTCGCTGGCCGCCGGATCGTGGACGTCCCCGAGGCGGCGGGCGCCGAACTGGCCGCGGTGACGACGGGTCACCTGGACGACGTGGAACCGCCCGCGCCGGACGTCGTGGCGCACATCCGCCGCTCGCAGCCGGTCGTCGAGCTGCGCGTGCCGTTCACCGTCGACCGCCGCCAGGTGGACGACGTCGAGCGCGGCGCCAAGGACGCGGACTGGCAGCCGGTCAAGGACGCCGCGCGCCGCATGGCCTTCACCGAGGACCGGGCGATCTTCGAGGGCTACGCGGCGGCGGGCATCGACGGCATCCGCGCGAGCGCGTCGAACCCCCCGCTCACCTTGCCGGAGGACGTGCGCGACTACCCCGAGGCCGTCAGCCAGGCCGTCTCCGCGCTCCGCCTCGCCGGTGTCGGCGGCCCCTACACGCTGGCGCTCAGCGCGGAGGCGTACACCGCCGTCAACGAGACGTCCCACTACGGCTATCCCATCCAGACCCACCTGGCCCGCGTCCTGGACGGCGAGATCGTCTGGGCCCCCGCGATCGACGGGGCCTTCCTGCTCTCGACGCGCGGCGGCGACTTCGAACTGCGCCTCGGCTCCGACGTGGCCATCGGCTACCTGTCGCACGACGACACGAGCGTCCGGCTGTACTTCCAGGAGACGCTGGCCTTCCTGGTGCACACCGCCGAGGCCGCGGTCGCCCTCGCCCCGGCCACCGCGTAGCCCGGCCGGTACCGGGTAACGGACCGATATGACCGGAAAGCACAGGAAAACCTCGCTCTGGCCGCACCGCCACCCCGAGCGCCACGAGGAACACACCCGTCACGCGGCCACCCCGCCCACCGCCGCCCCCACCCGCGCGGGCGCCGCCGGGGACGCCGGTCCGCCGCCCCTCGTCCCCGGCACCCATGTCGACGGCAGTCAGGCCCCCCACCACCGCGCCTGAAACGGCCCCCCCTCTGCGAGGATCGCCGGTGCCGACGCACCGCGCGTCCAAGGGGGTTGAGGGTGCCGTCCACCGAACTCACGCACGTCTTCCGGATCGCCGCGCCGCCTCGGGAGGTCTACGACCACCTGAGGGAGCCGGAGCACTACATAGGCCTGTCGCCGCTCGTGGTCGCCGTCCGCGACGTGCGCCGCGACGGCGACGGCACAGTGCGCTACACCGCCGTCGAGCGCTTCAGGTTCCTCGGCCTGCGCCACGACAACGCCATCGACGTCACCATCAGCGCCGATCCGGCGGGCCTGCCGGACGCCGCCGCGATCAGCGGCGAGGTGCGCAGCCCCGGCCGGGTCCGCATGGGCTACCGCTTCGCCGTCGCGGGCGACGGGACCGGCAGCGTCGTCACCGACGTGCTGCGCCTGCGCACCCCTCCCGGCCTGCTGCGTTTCGCCGCGTCCCAGGCGGCCGCCGTGCAGCGGGCGCGGGCCCAGGTGCTGGCCGAACGCCTGGCGCGGCGCGCCTGACGGCCGTACGGGTGGACCGGGCCGGGAGCGCGTGACACGTTCCGTCACCGGGGGGACCGTTTGTGTGATCATTCGCCGTCCTTCTGGAGGAACCCCCACGATGAGCGCGCACACGGAGAACGAGATCGTCATCGACGCGCCGCTGCAGTACGTCTGGTTGCGGACGAACGACGTCGCCGCCTGGCCCTCGCTCTTCAGCGAGTACGCGGCGGCCGACGTCATCGCGCAGGAGGGCGACACCGTGCGCTTCCGGCTGACGATGCACCCGGACGAGAAGGGCCGCGTCTGGTCGTGGGTCTCGGAGCGCACCGCCGACCCGGCGACGCGCACCGTGCGGGCGCGGCGGGTGGAGACCGGCCCGTTCGAGTTCATGAACATCTTTTGGCAGTACGAGGAACTCGGGCCGGAGAGCACGCGGTTGCGCTGGGTGCAGGACTTCCGGATGAAGGCGGACGCGCCGGTCGACGACGAGGGCATGCGGCAGCGCATCAACGGCAACTCCAAGGTGCAGATGCAGCTCATCAAGGAGCGCCTGGAGTCCCGCCGCACCCGGCCGGTCGGCACCCTGGACGTACCGGCCGACACGCGCCGCGGCGGGGACATCCGCACCCTGCTGGCGACCGGCTCGGTCGGGACGACGGACGGCTTCTGCGGCATGGTCACGGTCGGCCCCGGCGAGGCGGTGGCCGAGCACTACCACCCGTACTCGCAGGAGTACCTGGTCGTCGTGGAGGGCGAGTTGCGGGTCGACCTCGACGGCGTGCCGCGCAGCGTCGCCGCCAACGAGGCGCTGCTCATCCCGCGCGAGGTGCGGCACCGCGTGGTGAACGCCTCCGGGACGGTCGGCCGCGCGGTGTTCTTCCTCAGCCCGCTGGCTCCCCGCCCCGACCTCGGCCACGTGAACACCGAGAGCCGCGAGGACGCGGCCGCCGTGGCCCAGGCCGCGGTCACCGAGTCCGGCGGTCCCTCGGGACCGGGCCGCGAACTGGTCGACCGGTGACCGGACGCCCGGCCGTGCGCCGCGTCGTGGTCACCGGCGTCGGCGCGGTCGCGCCCGGCGGCGCCGGACGGGAGGCGTTCTGGCGGCGGATCGTCGGAGGGCAGCCGGCGGTCCGCCGGATCAGCCGCTTCGACGCCTCCGGCTACCGCTCGCAGATCGCCGCCGAAGCCGACTTCGACCCGGTCGCGGCCGGGCTCACCCCGCAGGAGGTGCGCCGCAACGCCCGCTTCGCACAGTTCGCCCTGGTCGCCGCCGCGGAGGCGCTCGCCGACAGCGGGATCACGCCGGAGCACGAGGACACCGACCGGATCGGGGTCTGCCTCGGCACCGCCGCGGGCGCCACCGCCACCCTGGAGGAGGAGTACGCGGTCGCCAGCGACGGCGGCCGCGACTGGGAGGTGCACGCCGAATACGGCGTCCCGTTCCTCCACCGGGCGATGCACCCCTCCTCGGCGGCGGCCGAACTGTCGCTGCGCTACGGGTTGCACGGCCCCTCGGTCGTGGTCTCCACCGGCTGCACCTCGGGCATCGACGCGATCGGCCACGCCTTCCAGACACTGCGCGACGGCGAGGCCGACGTGGTGCTCGCGGGCGCCGGCGACGCGCCCATCTCACCGGTCACGGTGGCCTGCTTCGACGCGGTCCGCGCCACGACCGACTTCGACGGCGACCCCGAGCGGGCGTCCACCGCCTTCGACGCGCGCCGCAGCGGCTTCGTCCTCGGCGAGGGCGGCGCCGTGCTCGTCCTGGAGGAGATGGAGCGTGCCGTGGCGCGCGGCGCCGCCGTCTACTGCGAGGTGCGCGGCTACGACAACCGGGCCAACGCCTACCACATGACCGGGCTGCGCCCCGACGGCTACGAGCTGAGCGAGGCCATCATCACCGCCATGTCCGAGGCCGGCATCTCCCCCGAGGAACTGGACTACATCAGCGCCCACGGCTCCGGCACCGCGCAGAACGACCGCCACGAGACCGCCGCCTACAAGCGGGCCCTCGGCGACCACGCGCGGAAGGTGGCGATCAGCTCCATCAAGTCGGTCATCGGCCACTCCCTGGGCGCGATCGGCGCCCTGGAGACGGCCGCCTGCGCCCTGGCCATCAGCCGCGGCAAGATCCCGCCGACCGCGAACCTGGTCCACCCCGACCCGCTGTGCGACCTGGACTACACCCCCGTCTTCGCCCGCGACCAGCGGGTGCGGCACGCGCTGTCGGTCGGCAGCGGCTTCGGCGGCTTCCAGTCGGCGATGATCTTCTCCGCCCTGGACGCGGACGAGGACCGGGGCGCCGCCGACGCCCGCCGCGTGGACGAGGCGGACCACCGGGGGGCGGCGGCATGACCACGCGCGCGGTCCTCAGCGGCATCGGCGTGATCGCCCCCACCGGCATCGGCACCGGCCCGTACTGGCGGGCCACCCTGGCCGGGCGCAACGGCCTGCGCCCGCTGGGCCGGCCCGACGCCCGCCGCTCCCCGGTCGCGGTGGCCGGCGAGATCACCGGCTTCGACGCGGGGGAGTGGATCGGCGACCGGCTGCGGGCGCAGACCGACCGGTGGACCTGGTTCGCGCTGGCCGCCGCCGAGATGGCGCTGACCGACGCCGCCCTCAAGCCGGCCGACCACCCCCCGTTCCATCTGTCGGTGGTCACCGCAGGCGGCTCGGGAGGCAACGAGTACGGGCAGCGCGAGCTGCACCACCTGCTGGCCGGGCGGGCCGGCAGGACGAGCGCCCGTCAGCCGGCGGCGTCCTTCTACGCGGCCAGCACCGGACAGATCTCCATCCGGCACGGGTTCACCGGCGGCTGCGGGGTCGTCGCCTCGGACGGGGCCGGCGGGCTCGACGCCCTGAAGCAGGCGTGGCGGCTGCTGCGCCGCGGCAGCAAGGCGGTGCTCGTCGGCGGCACGGAGGCGCCGCTGTCCCCGTACGCGCTGGCCTGCCAGGCGACCCTGCCGACCGTGCACCGGGGCGCCGACCCCGAGCGCGCCTACCTGCCGTTCAGCCCGGAGGCCTCCGGCTTCGTGCCCGGCGAGGGCGGCGCGCTGATGGTGCTGGAGGAGAAGGCGTACGCCGCGGAACGCGGCCGGCTCGCCTACGCCGAACTGCTGGGGCACGCCGCCACGCACGACGCGTACCACCACACCCTGCCCGCGCCCGACGGCGTGCAGCTGGCGCGGGCGGTCACCACCGCCCTGGAACAGGCCGGGCGCGAGCCGCGGGACGTGGACGTGGTCTTCGCCGACGGCGCGGGCGACCTGGAAGGGGACGCGGCCGAGGCCGCCGCCCTGCACCGGGTCTTCGGCGACCGGCTGGCCGAGCTGCCGCTGACGGTGCCCAAGGCGGCGGTCGGCCGGCTCGTCTCGGGCGCGGGCGCGCTCGACGCCGCCACCGCCGCGCTGGCCCTGCGCACCGGCCTGGTCCCGCCCACCCGCGGCGGGGACGAGCGGACCTGCCGGGAGCGGTACGGGCTGCGCCTGATCACCCGCTGGCACCGGCCGGAGCTGCTGCGCACGGCGCTGGTGGTGGCGCGCGGCACGGGCGGCTTCAACAGCGCGGTCGTGCTGGGCGCGCTGGAGTGACACCCGCGGTGGACCCCCGGCACGACGACGGCCGCCCCACGAGTGCGGGGCGGCCGTAGCCAGGGGTTCGCCGATGGTGCGCGTACCCGTGGCCGTGGACGTCGGAGGCCTGGGCGAGGGGCGCGAGGGCCGCGGCGCTGCCGGTGGCGGGGACGAACAGGGTCGCACGGGAGGGTGCGCGGGCGCCCCGGCGAGGGCGCTGCCGTCAGTCGTTGAGGCAGACGTTCCCGACGGTCGGGTTGACCAGCGAGAGCAGGACGTTGACGCCGTTGCCGCACACGTTGACCGGGATGTTGACCGGGACCTGGATCGCGTTGCCGCTGAGCACACCCGGGGAGCCGATCGCCGCGCCGTCCGCGTGCGCACCGCCGCGGCCGAAGCCGCCGTAACCGCCGCCGTAGCCACCGCCGCCGTAACCGCCGCCGTAACCGCCGTCGGCGAGGGCGCCGCCCGCGCTGCCGAGGACCGCGGCGCCCGCCGCGACGGTCAGGACCGCTGCCTTCGAAAAACGCTTCACGAGCTGTTCCTTTCATCGATCACTGCATGCCGACTGGTCAACGAAGCCCCCGTGCCGTCGGATGCGGAGCGTCACCCGGATAGCGGTCCGGGGCGGACGGGGCGGAAATATCAGCCCATGAGCGAGGTCTGAGCAGGAGTCGGTTCGTGGTGATCGTCAAGGGAGCCCTCAGGTGCCCCGGTTCTCGTGGCGCCCCTCGCGGCAACGCCGTGTGACACGACGGCCGGACGCGACGACGAGGCCGCCGGAGGAGTCCTCCGGCGGCCTCGGGTCGGGGTGGTGTGCGGCTGCGTCAGCTGTTGATGCAGACGTTGCCGGCCGTCGGGTTCAGCAGCGCGATGATGCCGATGCCGTTGCCGCAGACATTGATCGGGATGTTGATCGGCACCTGGACGACGTTGCCGCTCAGGATGCCGGGCGAGCCGATGGCGGCCGCCCGCGCGTGGGCACCGCCGCCGCGGCCGAAGCCGCCGAAGCCGTTGCCGTAGCCACCGCCGTGGCCGAAGCCACCGCCGTAGCCACCGCCGTGGCCAAAGTTGCGGCCGTTGCCGCCGTAACCGCCGCGGCTGTCGTTGCCACCGGCGACAGCGGCCGTGGCTGCGCCGAAAACGGTGACCCCGGCGACGATGGTCGAAATGGCGGCCTTGGTGAAGCGGTTCACTTTTATTCCCTTCGGATCGGTCCGACAGTGAACGTCGTGACCGAATCAACGCCCGCTGATGTCCGGAGATGCGAACGATCACCCATATAGTCCCATCAGATAAGCACACTGGGTGATGGGTCGTCAGGTTCGACAGTCGTTCGGACGTGCCCCGGGTGTCGCGTCTGCGTGATGCGCGGCCATTGCCCGGTGCGCCCGGCGCGGATACGCTGCGTTCGCGATACCGATCGCTTTTCGGAATATCGAACGGCCGGATACGGCTGTGAACGTCCGCCCGGAGAGAGCGAGCAGAGATGGGACGTCTCGTACCCGCCGTGACCAGAGCGCTGGACATCCTGGAGCTCTTCCTCGAGGGTGACGGCACGATGTCCGCGCCGGAGATCACCCGCAGGCTGGGACTCCCGCGCACCACGGTGCACGAGCTGGTGACCACGCTGGCCGCGCGCAACTACCTCGTCCCGCAACCGGGGCACGCCGGCCGCTACCGGCTCGGGGTGCGCACGTACCAGCTGGGCAGCCGCTACGCCGAGCAGCTGGACCTGGCCGCCGAGGGGCAGCAGGTGGCCCGCTCCGTCGCCGAGACCTGCGACGAGACGGTGCACGTGGCGGTCCTGGAGGGCACCGACGTGATCTACATCGCCAAGGTCGACAGCACCCACGCGGTGCGGATGGTCTCCGCGGCGGGCCGCCGGCTGCCCGCGCACTGCACCTCGGTCGGCAAGATGCTGCTCGCCGCGCTGCCCGCGGCCGCGCTCGACGAGCGCTTCCCCGACGACCGGCCGCTGACGGCGATGACCTCGCACAGCATCACCTCGCCGCACGAACTCCGCCGCCAGCTGGACCTGGTGCGCGAGCGCGGCATCGCCGTCGAGCAGCGCGAGTCCAACCCGGACGTCTCCTGCGTGGCCGCCCCGGTGCGGGACTCCGCCGGGCAGGTGGTGGCGGCGCTCAGCATCTCCGTGCCGATGGTCCGCTGGAGCGACGAGCGCCTGACGGAGCTGGAGGCGCTGGCGGGCAAGGGCGCCGCCGAGCTCTCCGAACGCCTGGGCCACCGCGGCGGCCTGCGGTGACCGGCGTCGAACTCGCGCTCCCCGCACGGGCGTCGCTCGGCGAGGGTCCCACATGGGACCCGGCCGCCGCCCGGCTGGTCTGGGTGGACATCCTCGCCTGCCGCGTGCACTGGTACGACCCGCTGGGCGGCCGGACCTCGGTCATGGCGACCGGGCAGCACGTCGGCGCCGCCAAACCGCGCGCGGGCGGCGGCATCGTGGTCAACCTCCGTGACGGCGTGGCGGTGTACGACGCCGACGGCGCCTTCCGCTGGCTGCACCGCGAGCCCGTCCCCGGCCGGCGGGCCAACGACGCCGCGGTGGACGCCTCCGGAACCCTGTGGGCCGGCACCATGCGCTACGACGAGGCACCCGGCGGCGGGACGCTGTCCCGGGTGGCCCCGGACGGCACGGTCGAACCGGTCCTGGACGACGTGGCCGTCAGCAACGGGACCGACTGGAGCCCCGACGGCTCGCTCATGTACTACGTCGACAGCCCCACCCGCCGGATCGACGTCTTCGACGTGGACCCCGACACCGGACTGGTGCGCAAGCGGCGCCCGTTCGCGGCGGTCGAAGAGGGCGCGGGCTTCCCCGACGGGCTCACCGTGGACGCCGACGGCTGCGTCTGGGTGGCGCTGTGGGACGGGGCCGCGGTACGCCGCTACACCCCGCGCGGCGTCCTGGACCGGGTGGTCGAGGTGCCCGTGCGGCGGCCGACGGCCTGCGCCTTCGGCGGGCCGCAGCTCACCGATCTCTACATCACCTCGGCCCGGACCGGCCTGGGGGAGCGGGAGCTGTCCGCACGGCCGCTGGCCGGGGCGCTGCTGGTGCTGCCGGGGGCCGGGCAGGGCATGCCCGAAGTGCCGTATGCGGGCTGATTGGGGCGGGATTCGGGGCTGATCGGGTTCCTAAACCCGCATGTCCCGGCTTTCACAGAGGTTTCACTTGTTCGACGAACGACTCATGTGTACGTCGTACCGGTGCCTCACATACGCTGCCCGGACGATGGACTACTGCGCAGCCTGCCGACGGCACATCAACGGCGCCCTGTCTTGCCCGGGGTGCGGAACGCCCGCTCACCAGCTCGGGGAGAAGGGTTCCGCGGACGTGCCCGCGGCGCAGACGGCGTCCGCCGACACCGAGGCCATGGAGAGCGTCGCACCCGGCAGGGCCGAACGCCGCCGCGCGGCTGCCCGTGACGGCGCCCCGCGCCGCTCCCGCAGCCGCACCCGCAGCATCCGCACCCGGCGCAAGTCCCGGCTGCTGGTGGGCACCCTGGTCGGCGCCACGATCGTGTTGGTCGGCTGGAGCGTCGCGGAACTGCCGCTGGCCGGCTACGTCACCGGTGACCGGACGCAGTCCGCCGGTTCCGACGAAGTCCCCAGCCCGAGCGCCTCACCGGGCGCGACGTCCTCGGCCCACGCCTCCACGTCGGCGAGCGCCCCCGCCAGACCGGCGTCCGACGCCTCCGGTTCGGCCTCGGCCAGTGCCAGCGACTCGACGTCACCGAGCCCCTCGGCCAGTGACAAGCAGTCCACCACCGCGACCGCTTCCGGCGCGGTCAGCCAGGCCCCGGTCAGCTCCGGCCCGCCGGCCTCGCCCGGCGGCGGTTCGGGGTCCTCCAGCCCGGCCTCGGACCCGACCACCAGCGCTCCGCCGCCCCCGCCGTCGACGCCGACACCGAGGCCCACCTGCACCCGCTTCCTGTGGTGGTGCAGCTGACGGGTCCCCGCCCGTCACATCGGCCGGCCGGCCATCCGCCTGAGCAGGTCGCGCAGCGTCGCCCGCTCGTCCGCCGAGAGTGCGGCCAGCGGTTCGCGTGCGAAGTCCAGTGAGCCGCGCAGCTGTCCCGCGGTGTCCTCGCCCGCGGCGGTGGCGGCCGCGAGCCTGACCCGCCGGTCGGCCGGGTCCGTGCGCCGCTCCACCAGGCCCTGCGCCTCCAGGCGGTCCACGATGCCCGTCACATTCGACGGCTCGCACTTCAGCCGTGCCGCTATGCCGCGCATCGGCAGCGGGTCGCGGGCGAGCAGCGTCAGCACACGCGCCTGGGCGCCGGTGAGCCGGTGGGCGGCGGCGGCCTCCTCGTACTCCTCGTGATAGCGCGCCACGACGGTGGCGATGAGGTCGACGACCTCCACGGTCAGCGGATCGGTGCGGCGTGGCATGGCCCCAGGCTACCTGTTGCTTGACATCATCAAACATCCAGGTACATGGTTGGTTGAGAACCTAAAGCTTTTGGAGGCGTTACCCATGCCGCAGAGCCGTGAATGGCACCTGGTCTCCCGCCCGCACGGGTGGCCGAAGCCGGAGGACTTCGCGCTGCGCGAGACCGAGGTCGGCGAGCCCGGCCCCGGGCAGGTCCTGGTCCGCAACCTGTACGTGTCCGTGGACCCGTACATGCGCGGCAGGATGAACGACGCGAAGTCGTACGCGGAGCCGTACCGGCTGGACAAGCCCATGCAGGGCGCCGCGGTCGGCCGGGTCGTCGCCTCCGGCGCCGAGGGCTTCGCCGTCGGCGACCACGTGCTGCACTTCCTCGGCTGGCGCGAGTACGCCCTCGTCGACGTCAAGTCCGCGGTCAAGGTCGACCCGGATCTCGCGCCGCTGAGCACCTACCTCGGCGCGCTCGGCATGACCGGCCTGACCGCCTACGCGGGTCTGCTGCGGGTCGCGGAGCTCAAGGAGGGCGACGTCGTCTTCGTCTCCGGCGCGGCCGGCGCGGTCGGCAGCCAGGTGGGCCAGATCGCCAAGCTCAAGGGCGCCTCGCGGGTCATCGGCAGCGCCGGCTCGGACGAGAAGGTCAAGCTGCTCACCGAGGAGTACGGCTTCGACGCCGCCTTCAACTACAAGAACGGCCCGGTGGCGGAGCAGTTGGCCGCCGCCGCCCCCGACGGCATCGACGTCTACTTCGACAACGTCGGCGGTGAGCACCTGGAGGCCGCCATCGGCGCCCTCAACCTGCGCGGCCGGGTGGCCGTCTGCGGCATGATCGCGATCTACAACGCCACCGAGCCCGCCCCCGGCCCGCGCAACCTGGCCCGCCTCATCCAGAACCGGCTGCGCATCGAGGGCTTCCTCGTCGGCGACCACTACGACCTGCAGCCGCAGTTCGTCCAGGAGGTCGGCGGCTGGATCCGCGAGGGCAAGCTGCGCTACCGCGAGACCGTCGTGGACGGCATCGAGAACAATCTGGAGGCCTTCCTCGGTGTCCTGCGCGGCGACAACACCGGCAAGATGCTGGTCCGCCTGCCCGAGTAGGCCGGTTCCCGGCCGGTGTCCAGGGGCGCGCTCCCGCGGGGGCGCGCCCCTGGTGCCGTGGTGGCGGGTGGCAATGCCCCGCCGTGACCGCCAGGTTCAGGGTCTGCCCGGCCGCCTGGGTCACAGGGCGCTACCGGGCTGTCGGGCGAGGCCGGTACGTGGGGTTCGCCATGGCGTGTGCCTCCCCTGGCCCCGAGGGGCGAGGTCGTGCACCACTTCATGATCCGGGCGGACCCGCCCGCTGGGCGCTCCCCGGCGTCCCGTCCGCCGAGCGGGGCGCGGTCAGCAGGGCGACGAAGTCGCGGAAGGCGGCGGGCATGCCGACCGCTTCCGGGTCGTGGAGCCACTGCGTCTGCAGGCCGTCCATCACGGCGACGAGCAGGGGCGCGGCCTGCTCGGGGGTGAGGCCGCCGGGCAGGACGTCGCCGTACTCGCTGCGCAGCGACTGGGCCGCCCACTCGCGCACCCGCGCGTAGCGCTCCTTGAAGTACCCGCTCGCGGGATGGTCCTCGGTGACGCTGTCGCCGGCGAGGACGGTGAAGACCTGGACGACTCCCGGCCGCGTCGCGTTGTACTCGACCAGGCCGGCGATCATCTCCAGCGGCCAGGCGGTGCCGTGCAGCGCCGCCGAGGCCATGTCCCACTGGTCGCGCGCGTCCAGCACCGCGATCAGCAGCGCCTCCTTGGTCGGGAAGTAGTGCAGCAGGCCCTGCTGGGTCAGACCGACCCGCTCGGCCACGGCCGCCAGCGAGGCACCCCGGTAGCCGCGTTCCGCGATCACCCCGAGGGCGGCCTGGACGATCTCGGCCCTGCGGCCCGCGCCGCGGGTCGCGCGCCCGAGGCCCCGCCCGTGGTCGTTGGCTGTCACGACGGCGAGCCTAACCGGGCCGTGGCGGGCCCGAGTAACGGGCGGGTGACGACACCTACCGATCATCAGGGAGGAGGGCCAGGATGGCGGGGCACGTGGCACGAGGAGGGGCCGCCGCGTACCGGCCGGCGCGGTGCCGCGGCCGGAACGGGCCGGCCCCGTGGCAAGGCGACGACAACCGTCCCCGACATGGGAGTTGACCCGATGACCGACACCGAGCGCGCGGCCGCCGTGGAGCAGGCCCTCGGCAAGCTCGACCTCGACACCAAGGCACGGCTGCTGGCCGGGCAGGACATGTGGTCGCTGCCCGCGGTCCCCGAGATCGGACTGGGTTCGCTGGTCATGTCGGACGGGCCCATCGGCGTACGGGGCGTGCGCTCCACCGCCGACGACCCGTCCGTCGCACTGCCCAGCCCCACCGCCCTCGCCGCCGCCTGGGACCCCGATCTCGCCCGCCGCACCGGGCGGCTGCTCGCCCAGGAGGCCCGCCGCAAGGGCGTGCACGTGCTGCTCGCGCCCACGGTCAACCTGCACCGGTCGCCGCTGGGCGGACGGCACTTCGAGGCGTACTCCGAGGACCCGTACCTGACCGGCGAGATCGGGACCGGCTACGTCGCCGGGGTCCAGGACGGCGGTGTCGGCACCACCGTCAAGCACTTCGTGGCCAACGACGCCGAGACCGACCGCTTCACCGTCGACAACGTCATCGGCGAACGCGCCCTGCGGGAGCTCTACCTCGCCCCCTTCGAGGCCATCGTCAAGAACGCCCGCCCCTGGGGCGTCATGGCCGCCTACAACGGGGTCAACGGCTCGACGATGACCGAGCACCGCAGGCTCCAGAACGAGGTGCTGCGCGACGGATGGGGCTTCGACGGCTTCGTCGTCTCGGACTGGATGGCCGCCCGCGACACCGTCGCGGCCATCACCGGGGGCCTCGACGTGGCCATGCCCGGCCCACGCACCGTGTACGGCGAGGCGCTCGCCCAGGCGGTACGGGACGGGCGGGTCGAGGAGTCCGTCGTCGACGACGCCGTGCGCCGCGTGCTGCTGCTCGCCGCCCGCGCCGGACTGCTGGAGGGCGTGCCCGCCGCGGTGCCCGCGGGGGCGCTGCCGGCCGCCGTCGACGGCGGGGCGCTGGCCCGGGAGATCGCGCGGCGCTCGTTCGTCCTGCTGCGCAACGAGCCGCGCGACGGACGCCCCGTGCTGCCGCTCGACCCCGCTCGCCTTCGCCGCGTGGCCCTGATCGGTGCCGCCGCGCGCGACGCCCGCGTCCTCGGTGGCGGTTCCGCCCACGTCTTCCCCACCCACGTCGTCTCCCCGCTGGACGGGCTGCGCGCCGCGCTCCCCGCGGGCACCGCGCTGACGTACGCCGTCGGCGCCGACCCCAGCGACGAACCGGCCGCCGCGGAACAGGGGTTCGCGCTGCGCGCGCTGTGCAGGGACGCCGCGGGACAGCCGCTGGGGGAGACCGCCCTGCCGAGCGGCCAGGTGCAGTGGATGGGCGGCGACCTGCCCGCCGGCGTCACCTACGACGCGCTGCACTCCGTCGAGGTCACCGGCACCTTCACCCCGCGCGAGAGCGGCGCCCACCACTTCGGCACCCGCGGGCTCGGCGGCTTCCGGCTGGTCGTCGCGGACACGGTCGTCTTCGACGGCGTGCAGGAGATGGGCCAGGAGAGCGACCCGTTCGAGGCGTTCTTCGGCTCGCCCCTCGACCGCGGGACGGTCGAACTGGAGGCGGGCGTCACCGTCGCGGTCTCCCTCGCGTACGACGTCTTCAAGATCGAGGACATGCCGATCGAGGCGGTCGCGTTCTCCCTCGTCCACGGCGGACCGCGGCGCGACCCGGACGAGCTGATCGCGGAGGCGGTCGCGGCCGCCCGCGACGCCGAGGTCGCGGTCGTGGTCGTCGCCACCACCGAACGGGTCGAGAGCGAGGGCTTCGACCGCGGTGACCTGCGGCTGCCGGGGCGTCAGGACGACCTCGTGCACGCGGTCGCCGCGGCCAACCCGCGCACGGTCGTCGTGGTCAACTCCGGTGCCCCCGTGGAGCTGCCGTGGCGCGCGGAGGTCGCGGCAGTGCTGCTCGGCTGGTTCCCCGGGCAGGAGGCCGGCGCAGCCCTGGCCGACGTCCTGCTCGGCGCGGAGGAGCCCGGCGGGCGGCTGCCCACCACCTGGCCGGCGAGGCTCGCCGACGCCCCGGTCACCCGGGTCGAGCCGCGGGAGGGCGTCCTGGCCTACGAGGAGGGCGTCTACATCGGCTACCGGGCCTGGGACCGGTCGGACGTCGCCCCGGCGTACGCCTTCGGACACGGGCTCGGCTATACCGACTGGGAGTACGACGGCGCCGGTTACGAGACCGACGGCGACCCGGACACGCTGGGCGTCGTGACGGTGCGCCTGCGCAACGCCGGGGCCCGCGCGGGCCGCGAGGTCGTCCAGGTCTACCTGGCGGTCCCCGAGGACGACACCGCCGACCGGCCGCGCCGCGTCCTCGCCGGCTTCCTCTCCTTGGAACTGCCCGCGGGCGGCACCACGGAGGTCCGCGTACCGCTGTCCCGGCGGGCCGCCCGCACCTGGGACGAGACCGCCGGCGCCTGGCGCACCCCGCCCGGCACCTACACCGCGGAGATCGGCCGCAGCCTTCTCGACCGCAGGCTCACGGTGCCGGTGTCCGTGACGGGCTGAGGCCTGCGGGGTCGCCCCCGTCCCCGGGGAGGCAGTTTCCGCTTCCCCGGGGCCGGGGGATGCCTGTCCGGCCCGGGCCCAACGGTCCGTTGTCCGGGGCCGGTTGGGACGTGCGCGAAGCGCCGCCGGGCAGACGGCCGGCCTCCTCGGCGCGGCGGTGCGTGCCGGACGGCGGGAACGCCGGTTCGGGCCCGGCTTCGTGGAACCGCTCGCGGGCGCCGCTGAGGCGCGCCCGCCGCCCGGTGCTTACGCCGCCGGGGCCGGTCACGGCCTGGCGCACGGCGTGAGTGCCGGACCGCGGAGGGACGGCTGCCGCGAGGCACGCCGGGCACGGCATGTGCACCGTGCCCGATCGCCGGCCGGAGGCTCCCGGGGAGGCGGCGACCGCCTCCCCGGGTGAGCCGTCAGTGACGGGTGGCCGACAGGAGGGCCACCGCGCCCGCCCAGGGGCCCGGGTGGTGCCAGCGGAGACGGGCTCCGGCCAGGGAGAGCGGGGCACCGAAGGGGGTGAGCGCGGCGTCGACGGTCCACAGGCCCTCGGGGAGGACCAGGCCCGCGGAGTCCCCGGGGTCGGCGAAGGTGTGCAGGACGGCGAGGGCACGCAGACCGTCCGGGGAGACGCGGAGCACGGACTGGCAGCCCGTGGCGTTGCCCGCGGCGTCGGCGGCGCGCGTGCCGCCGTGCAGGGAGATCCCGTCCGCTATGACGGGGGCCGCGCGCTCGTACAGCGCCAGCGCCCGCCGCACCAGTGCCCAGCGGGCCGCGTCCAGCCGGGCGGGGTCGCCGGACAGGGACATCCGGCCCAGGAAGCCCGCGGCGAGGCGGGAGACCAGGGTGCGGTCGTCGTCCTGCTCCCCGAGCTCCACCGGGACCAGGGACTGCCGGGGCAGCAGCACGCGGTGCAGGTTCGCCGCGACGACGGGGATCTCCCGCGCGTCGACGGCGCCCGTCCCGTACGACAGCGCGGTGACCGCGGTGTACGCGGGGGTGACGCGTCGCCCGCCGCCCGCGCGGTTCTCGATCACGAGGTCCGGCAGGCGCGCGGCGAGCGCCCGGAGGAAGTCGACGGCGGCCTCGCCCAGTTGACGGGACGTCTCGCCGTCGGCCGCCAGGTCCGCGCCGCAGTCGACGGTCAGGTACCCGAAGTCCCGCAGCACCGCCGTCATCCGGTCGACCAGCGGTTCCGCCACCTCCGGGCGGCGCAGGTCCAGCAGACGCCGTCCGGCGACCGCGGCGGGCGTCCCCTCGCCGGGGAGGTGGGCGACGTGCCCGTCCTCGGCGCCGTACCGCTTGGACAGTTCGCCGGTGGTCTCCGGCTCCCACCACAGGCCGGGTACGAACCCGCGCTCCCGCAGCGCCCCGGCCGTCGCGGCGAGGCCGTCGGGGAAGCGGGCGGCACTGGGCTCCCAGTCGCCGTGGGTGCGGTCCGCGTCGGTGCCGGGGTCGCCGTACCAGCCGGGGCCGAGCGTGACGTGGCGGACGGGCGTGCCCGCGAGCCGGTCGGCCAGTGCGAGCACCCGGTCGTGGGACGGGTCGTCCACGGTGAAGCCGACGGGCAGGGAGGGTTCCGCGCCCGGGCGCGGATGCCCGGACTGCGCGGAGGTCAGCCGGTGGCAGAGCTCGTCGAGGCCGCCGCGCACCACGGACAGCACCGCCTCCGGGGCGTGCAGGCTGCCGCCCGGCGGCAGCGCAAGGCGCCATCCGCCGAAGCCGGCGTCGGCCGGGCCGCCGCCGATGGCCAGCTCCGCACCGGAGCGCAGCAGTTCCATCTGCCACGGCCCCGACGCGGCCAGCTGGACGCCCCACACGACGCCCGCCACGGTGTCCTCCACGGCCAGGAACGGAAGCCATCCCACGACCGGCAGCAGCCCCGTGGCCCCGAACCGCTCCGCCACCGTGCCGGCCGCGCCGTCCCGGGGCCGCTCCAGGCCGAGTCGTTCGACGGTCTCGGAGACCAGCCGGGCCTCGGCCCCGCGGGCGCAGCGCAGGCGGTGCACGACGTGGCGCCCGGGTTCCGGGTCCCCCGCCCCGCCCTCTCCGGGATCCCCGGCGAACACGGTGAGGCCGCCGAGGGTGAACGAGCTCAGCAGTTCCAGCGTCAGCGGCCGGTCGCCCTCGTTGACCGCGCTCGTACGGACCCGGACGAAGCCGTCGCCCCGCACCACCCGGTGGCGCAGGACGAGTCCGTCGTCCGTGGCCAGTTCGGTGGTGACGACGTCGTCCGCGGCCTCGTGCGCGCGCTCGCGCAGCGAGGACGCCGTCGCCCCGCGCCGCAACGTGCGCGCGGCCGCGTACGGTTCGGTCACCGCGTCGCCGGCGCGCGCGGCCGTGGCCAGTGGCTCACCGGCCCGGCCGTCGCCTGGGAGGGCCCCCGCCGCGAGCGCGGTGGGAAGGAGCTCCAGCGCCCGCACACCTCGGTCGGCGGGACAGCGGACGGTCAGGTCTCCCCATGCGTACACACGGACTCCAATGCTGTTCGGGGCGTTGAGGTGCGGGGCGTTGACGTGCGGCCGTGCGATCTCACGTTCCCCACTCGACGTTACGAGCACCTGACGTGCCCCCGAACGCAAGACTGAGGCCCGGCGTGTGACCGCCCCGCCCCGCCCGCCGACGGACGGCGCGCGTCGGTTCCGCTGCTGCTCACCGGGCCCGCGCCGGGCCGTCGGGCCCCCGCGGGGCGTGTTGGCGCGTCCGGCGGCACTGCGGCCGCGGGTCCGCCGCCCGTCCCGCTCCGGCGCGCGCGGGCGCCCGGCCGTGCGCCGGGCCGCGGTGTCCCCCGGCCCCGCCCCTCCGCCCCGCTGACGGGTTCCGCGCGGGCCGCCGGACCCCCTTGCGGCGGTGGCGCCCCGCACGGTGAACGGCACGGCCGTCGCGGGTGCGGTGGTGACGGGGACGGAGGGCACCGACGCGATCGCGTGCCCGGCAGGGGTGGCCGCCGACACCGATGTGTGCCTCTTCGACGCCGAGCCGTCCGGACCGGCTGACTGCGAGATCGTGGCCTGATCCCGATGCGCGGCGGCCGGACGGTCCCCCCGTCCCCGGGAGGTCGCATACCCTGTCGCGCATGGGAGATCTTGCGACCGGGATACGTCACTTCGTGGACGGCCAGCGCTGGGTCGTCCGGCACGGCCGCTGGTTCGGTTTCGGGCTGCTGCCCGCGCTGATCACCCTTGTCGGGTACCTGGCCGCGCTGGTCGTGCTGGCGTTCTGGGCGGACGACGCGACCGCCTGGGCGACCCCCTTCGCCGACGACTGGGGCTCGCCGTGGCAGGGGCTCTTCCGCGGTCTGCTCACGGTCGTCGTCTTCGGCGGCGGCCTCGTACTGGCGGTGATCTCCTTCACCGCCGTGACGCTGCTGGTCGGGCAGCCCTTCTACGAGTCGCTGGCGGAGCGGGTCGACGACACCGAGGGCGGCGCCCCGGACAGCCCGGACGTCCCGCTGTGGCGCGAGCTGCTGCGGTCCGCCTGGGACAGCCTGCGGGTGCTGGTGCGCGTCACGGTCTGGACCGTCGCGCTGTTCGCCGCGGGCTTCATCCCCGTCGTCGGGCAGACCGTGGTGCCCGTGATCGGCTTCTGCGTCTCCGGTTTCTTCCTGGCCCTGGAACTCAGCGGTGTCGCCTTCCAGCGCCGCGAGGTGCCGCTCCGCGAGCGGCTGCGGATGCTCCGCGGCCGGATGATGCTGAGCCTCGGGTTCGGTGTGCCGCTGGTGCTGTGCTTCCTCGTGCCGGTCGTGGCGGTCTTCCTGATGCCGGGCGCCGTGGCCGGCGCCACCCTGCTGGTCCGCGACCTGCTGCCGCCGCAGGCCGACGACCGGCCCGCGGAGGCCGGACCGGAGGCGGCGCCCGGGAGCGCGCCGCGTCCGCTGGACCTTCGCAAGCCCTGACCTTGCGGAGGGAACCGTTCCCGGTGCCGTACGTGACCTGAACTGTGTCAGGTGACGGCAGGACGCGAGGGGGACGCGATGGCACAGCGGGCCGATCAGTACGACGACAACCAGCGGAGCTACCGCACCTATTGGGACGGCCGCGGCTACGAGCACGACGCCGAGGTCGCCGCGCTGCGCCGGCTGCTGGCCGGCCGCCACTTCGGTCACGCGGCGGACGTCGGCGGCGGATACGGGCGTCTCGTGCCGGTGCTGCGGGAGTTCGCCGACCGGGTCACGTTGCTGGACTCCAGCCGCCGTCAACTGGACGACGCGGAGGAGTACCTGGCGGGCCTCGCGGGCGTCAGCATGCGGCTGACGACCGTGTCCGGCCTCGGCCTCCACTCCGGCAGCGTCGACCTGGTGACGATGGTCCGGGTCATGCACCACCTGCCCGACCCGGCGCCCGCCCTGGCGGAGATCGCGCGGGTCCTGCGGCCCGGGGGCACCGCGGTCGTCGAGAGCGCCAACCTGGCGCACGCCGCCAACCGGCTGCGGTACGCGGCCCGTCGCCGGCGTGTTCCGCTGGAACCGGTCGACATCCGTTCCGCCGCCAACCGCGAGCGCGAGAGCATCCCCTTCGTCAACCACCACCCGCGCACCGTGGCGGCCCAGTTGGAGGCCGCCGGGCTGCGTGTGCAGCAGCGGCTGTCGGTGTCGAACCTGCGCAGCACTCGGCTGAAGCGGGTGGTGTCCCGGGGCACCCTGGTCCGCGCCGAGGAGGCGCTGCAGCGGCCGCTGGCTCGGGTGACGTTCGGGCCGAGCATCTTCTTCCTCGTGCGGAAGGCGGCGTAGGCGCCCGCGCCCCGCGGGTGATCCCCGCGGCACGCCGCGCCGGACGGCAGCCGGGGCCGGGGCAGCCGCGTCCCTTTTGTTACTGTCCGGAGTGTTTGCGCCGGTCGGTACGGGGAGTGACGCGTGGTGCGGTGGGCTGGGCGTCTGGTGACGGCCGTGTGCGCGGCCCTGGCGGCGGCCTGCCAGCCGGTGCCGGCGACCCCGGCGGAGCCCGCGGGCTCCGGTGCCGGGTGCGCGCCGACCAGGGTCTTCGTCTCGGGCCAGAAGGACTACAGCACCTTCCGCATCCCCGCGGTGGTCCAGGTGCCCGGGTCCGGCCCCTCGGGGCCCGTGCTCGTCGCCTTCGCGGAGGGCCGGCGGGAGTCCGGCGCGGACCACGGTGACGTCGATGTCGTCGAGCGCCGCTCGAAGGACGGCGGCTGCACCTGGACGGCGCTGCGCAGGATCGCGGACGCCGGGCCGAACACCCTGGGCAACCCCGCGCCGGTGGTGGAACCGTCCGGGCGGCTGGTGCTGCTGACCACCCGCAACGGCGGCGCGACCACCGAGGCCGACATCATGTCCGGCGACGCCGTCCCGGCCGACGGGCGGCGCGTCTTCGTGCGGACCAGCGACGACGCCGGGGTCACCTGGTCGCGGCCGCGCGAGATCACCGCACAGGTCAAGCGCCCCGGCTGGCGCTGGTACGCCACCGGCCCCGGGCACGGCATCGTGCTGACCACCGGTCCGCACAAGGGCCGGCTCGTCGTCGGCGCCAACCACTCCGTCACCCCGTCGCCGGGCAGCGGGGACAACGGCGCGGAGCCCCGCTGGTACGCGGGCCACAGCCTGCTGAGCGACGACGGCGGCAGGACCTGGCGGATCGGCTACGTGGACACCGCCGGGGACGGCCGGATCAATGTCAACGAGACCGCTGTCGCCCAACTCCCCGATGGCCGCGTGTACTTCAACGCCCGCGACCAGAAGGGCACCGACCGCGGCAGCCGGGCCCACGCCTGGAGCGCCGACGGCGGCACGACCCTGCTGGCCCCGTTCCGGACCGTTCCCGGGATCACCGCGCCGTCCGTCGAGGGCAGCCTGCTGCAGACGTACAACGGCCGCGGCTCGGGCCCGCTGCTGCTGGCCGCCCCGGGCGAGCCCCGGGACCGGGTGGGGATGACCGTGCGGGCGAGCCTCGACGACGGGGTGACCTGGTCGCGCGGGTACCGGGTGTCGGACACCAAGGCCGCCTACTCGGACCTGGTGCAGATCGACAGCGAGCACGTCGGCCTGCTGTACGAGACCGGGAGCGCCACCCCGTACGACACCATCACCTTCGTCCGGCTCACGATCGCCTCGCTGCTGCGCTGACCCGGCGGGCGCCGGGGCGGAGCCCCCTGGCGTTCCGCCGTGCGGGTCCGGAATGCTGGGAGGACGCTCCACCTGGTGCGCACCTGATCAGCTCGGAGGTTCCCGGACAGTGCGGCCCCCCACCCGGACCGGCGTGCCGGCCCTCGCGCCGCCCGCCGGCGCCCCCTTCGCGACCGTCCCCGGGACCGCCGGCACCGTCCCGGAGCCGACCGTGGAGGAGGCCCGGCTGGACCGGGCCGTGCCCCAGGAGCTCCTGCGCCGCAGCGGTTTCGACGCCGCCGCCCCCCGCTTCGCCCGGGCGCTGGCGGCGGCGCGGTCCAGGGCGGCGGCGCAGCGCGTCGTGCGCCACCACGGCCGCGCACTGTGGCAGGACGCGGTCGGCAGGGTCCAGGGGCGCGGCCCGGCCGGCGGCGACCTCAGCCGCGACGACGACCGGCCGCTGTACTGGGCCCGGCTCGCCCTCACCCGGACCCTGCGCGTGTGGCAGCCGTCCTTCCCGCTGGAGGAGCACGGGCGCGCCGCCCTGCTGGACCGGCTGGAGCGGACCTCCCGGGGTCAGGACACCGTCCGGCCGCCCACGGTCGCGGGCGTCAGACGCATCCTGCTGACCGGCTTCGACCCCTTCCGGCTCGACGTCGACGTCCGCCGCAGCAACCCCTCGGGGGCCGCCGCGCTCGCCCTGGACGGCGTCACGATCCGCACCGCTGCCGGCCCGGTCCGCGTGGAGGCCGTCGTCTTCCCCGTGCGCTGGGACGACTTCACGGGGGGCACCGTCGAACGCGCCCTGCGCCCGTGGTTCCGTCCGGGCCCGCACCGCGTCGACCTGTTCGCCACCGTCAGTCAGGGCCGCGCCGACCGCTTCGACCTCGAACGCTTCAACGGGGCCTGGCGCGGCGGCCATTCGGACAACGCCGACGTCCGGGTCACCGGTCCGGTTCCCGTCCCGTACGGCCACGAGGCGCCGCAGTGGACCACCACCGGGCTGCCGTACCGGGCGATCGTCGCGGCCGGGACCGGTCCCTACCCGGTGCACGACAACACCGCGGTCACGGAGATCCCGGCCGGGGCCACCGTGCCCGTCGCCGGCGACTCCGGTCCGACACCCGGCTCCACGGCGCGCGCCGGGGGCGGCGGCGACTACCTCTCCAACGAGATCGCCTACCGCGCCACCCTGCTCCGCGACGTCCTCGCGCTCCCCGCGCCCGGGGGCCATGTCCACACCCCTGTGCTGCAGTTCGGCGCCGGCAACACCGACCCCGGCACCGGCACCGTCTCCGATCCCGAGTTCGTGGCCAACCGTCTGGCCATCACCGCCCAGCTCCGCGCGATCCTCACCGCGGCCGCCGGCGGCTGAGGCGGATCCCCGGGCCGCCGCCAGGCGGTGAGGGTGCTGAACGGAAGCCGGAGCCGGGCCGTAAAGGACTGCGAAAGACCGCAAGACAGCCGTCCTGCGCACCTCTTGTCCCGCATACGCCCCACACGCCCCGCCTGTGAGGAAATGCGACAGAGGTGCGCGGGCAAGGGGAAGCAGGCCGCCGCGGCGCGGCCTCTGTGATCGAGGGAGGTCCTGCCGTGACCGTCGCCGTCGGCGTCACCGGTAATGCCACCGAATTGTTCCGCGCCAACACCGCGCACAGTCCCTCGTACTTCGCCCTGCGCCGCGCCGGTGGCGTGTCCTCCCCCGAAGGGGCGGCGGACATCGTCGACTTCTGCATCCCGTGCAATCCGTACTTCCCGAGCCCGGCGATGTACGAGAAGCTGCAGCGCTCGATGCAGGACATCCTCACCTACTACCCGAGCAGCACCGACGTCATCACCGGCGAGCTGTGCTCCCTGCTCGGCCTCAACCCGCAGACCGTCGCCATGGGCAACGGCTCCACCGAGCTGATCACCTGGATCGACCACCTCCTGGTCCGCGACAGCCTCGCCGTCCCCATACCGACCTTCGGCCGCTGGACCGATCAGCCGATGGAGACCGGCAAGCGCGTCGACATGTTCCTCCTCCCCGAGGCCGCCGGGTTCGCACTCGACCCGGCGGCCTTCGTCTCGTTCGTCCGGGCCCGCGGCTCGCGCACGGCCGTCATCTGCAACCCCAACAACCCCGACGGCGGCTTCCTCCCCAAGCACGCGGTCGTCGGCCTCATGGACGCCCTCGCCGACCTCGACCTGGTCGTCATCGACGAGTCCTTCCTGGACTTCGCCGACGCCGAGGCGTGGCCCAGCGTGGCGGCCGAGGCCGTGCTGCGGCCCAACGTCATCGTGCTGCGCAGCCTCGGCAAGAACTTCGGCCTGCACGGCATCCGCTTCGGCTACATGGTCGCCAACCCGGCCCTCGCCGGGAAGGTGCGCCGGATGCTGCCCAAGTGGAACCTCAACTCCTTCGCCGAAGCGGTCGTCTTCATGCTCAAGGACCACCGCGAGGAGTACGCGCAGAGCCTGCACATGGTCTCCCGCGACCGCCAGGAGATGATCTGGCAACTGGCCGCGCTGCCCGGCCTGACCGTCTACCCCTCACAGGGCAACTTCGTCTTCGTCAAGCTGCCCGACGGCGTGGACGGCGCGGTTCTCCGCGACCGGCTGCTCGCCGAGCACGGCGTCCTGGTCCGGGAGTGCGGCAACAAGCTCGGCAGCAGCAGCCGCTTCATGCGCCTGGTCGTGCGGCCGCAAGGGGACGTCCAGCGCCTCCTGACCGGGCTGAGCACGGTGCTGTACGGCAGCACCTGGTACGCGGCCGCGCCCGAGCCCGCTCCCGTGCCGGAACCGGCACCGGCACCGCAGGTCCAGCAGCTCCCGCAGATCCAGCCCGCGCCGCAGCCGGTACCCGCCCCCGCGCCCGTCCCGCAGCAGCTCCAGCTCCCGCAGGCCCAGCCCCCGCAGCCGGTGTACGAGCCGCCGCCGCCGCTCCCGCCGGCGCCGCAGCAACCGGTGTACGAGCCCCAGCGGATGGCCCCGCCGCCGGTCTACGAGCCGCAGCCGATGGGCCCGCAACCGGTGTACGAGCCGCAGCCGATGGCCGCCCAGATGCAGATGCCCCTGCAACAGCAACAGCAGCAACCGCAACCGCCGCAAGCCCCGGCCACGGACCTCTACCCCGCGCTGACCACCGAGGTGCCGCCCGCCTTCGCGTCCGCCAAGCCGGGCTCGCCCAGACCCGCGCTGTACTGGCAGGACGCGTCCTGATCCCGGCGGGTCCGGGCGACCGGCTCAGCGGACGTCGAAGGAGTGCACCGTGGTGGAGCGGTACGTCTCCCCGGGCCGCAGGACCGTCGAGGGGAAGGACGGGCGGTTGGGGGAGTCCGGGAAGTGCTGGGTCTCCAGGCAGAAGGCGTCGCCCTGCCGGTAGACGTGCCCGGAGGGGCCCGCGAACGCACCGGCGAGGAAGTTGCCGGTGTAGAACTGCATGCCCGGCTCGGTGGTGGCGAGCCGCAGCCTGCGGCCGGAGACCGGGTCGGTGACCGTGGCCACGTGCTCGGGCAGGTCGGTGCGGCCCTTGTCGAGCACGAAGTTGTGGTCGAACCCCTGCCCGTACAGGATCTGCTGGTGCGGGGTGCGCAGATCGCGGCCGATGGGCTTCGCGGCGCGGAAGTCGAACGGCGTGCCCTCGACGGGCGCCAGCTCGCCGGTCGGGATCTGCGTGGCGTCGACCGGTGTGTAGCGGTGTGCCGCGATCTCGGCCTCGTGGTCGTCGACGCCGCCGCTGCCCTCGCCGCGCAGGTTGAAGTACGTGTGGCTGGTGAGGTTGACCACCGTCGCCCGGTCGGTGGTGGCGGTGTAGTCGATGCGCCACCGCGCGTCCTCGGTCAGCGTGTAGACCACCTGGACGTCGAGCGTCCCCGGGAAGCCCATCTCGCCGTCCGGGCTGGTGCGGCGCAGCACGAGCCCCGCGTCGCCGCCGTCGGTGAAGCTCTCCACCGCCCAGACCCGCTTGTCGAACCCCTGGTCGCCGCCGTGCAGGCTGTTGGGCCCGTCGGTGACCGGCACCTGGTACGTCGTACCGTCCAGGGTGAAGGTGCCCCGCGCGATCCGGTTGCCGTACCGCCCGATGAGCGCGCCGAAGTACGGGCTGCGGGCCACGTAGTCGTCGAGGTCGTCGAAGCCGAGGGCGACGTTGGCCCGGTGCCCGTGGCGGTCGGGCAGTTCCAGGGACTGCACGATCCCGCCGTACGACAGCACCCGCAGGGCGATCCCGCCGCCCCGCACGGTCCAGATGTCGACCTTGGTCCCGTCCTCCAGGGTCCCGAAGTGTTCCTTGCTCACCTGTGTCCCACCCGCGGGCCCCTTGTCGTGTGGGCGGCCGGCCCGTTCGTGCCGGCCGCGAGGGCGCTGGTCCCGCTCGTCGCGGGCGCGACCGCCCCGAGCGCCGCGCCAGTGATCAATGTACGTCCGTTCCCGGTGCGACTTCACACGGGAGCGGCGCCGGCCGCCGTCCGGTGACGGACGGCGGCCGGCGCCGCTGCGCTGACGGAAGGGCGGACGTCAGGATCCGACCTTGCGCTTGTTCCACACGTCGAAGCCGACCGCGGCCAGCAGCACCAGGCCCTTGATGACCTGCTGGTAGTCCGTGCCGATGCCGACCAGCGACATGCCGTTGTTGAGCACGCCGAGCACCAGGCCGCCGATGATGGCGCCCAGCACCGTCCCGACGCCGCCGGTCGCCGAGGCACCGCCGATGAAGGCGGCGGCGATGGCCTCCAGCTCGAAG
This sequence comes from Streptomyces sp. NPDC002574, assembly GCF_042889545.1. Taxonomy (NCBI): domain Bacteria; kingdom Bacillati; phylum Actinomycetota; class Actinomycetes; order Kitasatosporales; family Streptomycetaceae; genus Streptomyces; species Streptomyces sp. NPDC002574. Next base: position 224,802 of record NZ_JBIARB010000001.1, on the reverse strand, counting down.
TTGATGCCGGCCTGGGGGACGCCCGCGTTGAGCCGTGCGGCGTAGACGAGGCCGGCGAGGGCGGCGAGCACGCCCATGTTGACGAAGACCAGGAAGACCACGCGCCGGTCCTTGACGCCGGAGAGCTTCGCCGCGGCCTGGTTGCCGCCGAGGGCGTAGACGTGCCGGCCGACGACCGCGTTGCGCATCACGAAGCCGAAGACGATCAGCAGACCGGCCAGGATGAGCAGCACGATGGGCACGCCGTGGTAGCTGGCCAGCGTCATGGTGAAGGCGACCACGCAGGCGACGATGGCGAGCAGCTTGAGCAGGAAGAACCGGCGCGGCAGCACGTCGAGGTCGTAGGCGACCTGCTGGCGGCGGTCGCGGATCTCCTGCATGACGGCGATGGCGATGACCAGGAGGCCGATCAGCAGGGTGAGGTTGTGGTAGTTCGTGTGCGGCCCGACCTCGGGCAGGAAGCCGTTGCCGATCTTCTGGAAGCCGGTCGGGAAGGGCGAGACGGACTGGCCCTCCAGCAGGATCTGCGTGCCGCCGCGGAAGAGCAGCATGCCGGCCAGCGTCACGATGAAGGAGGGGATGCCGACGTAGGCGATGAAGTAGCCCTGCCAGGCCCCGGCGACGGCGCCGATCAGCAGGGAAACCACCAGGGCCAGCGGCCAGGAGACATGGTGATGGATGATCATCACGGCCGCGGCGGCGCTGACGAAGGCCGCAAGCGATCCGACGGACAGGTCGATGTGACCGGCGATGATCACCACCATCATGCCGATGGCCAGGATGAGGATGTAGCTGTTCTGGCCGATCAGGTTGGTGACGTTCTGCGGCTTGAGCAGGATGCCGCCGGACCATATCTGGAACAGCGCGGCGATCAGCACGAGCGCGATGATCATGCCGTACTGGCGCATGTTGCGCCGTGCGGCCTGCAGGAGGTAGCCGGCGGTCCCCGCCGGTCCACCCCCCGCCGCGGCCGCGCCTCCGGCGGGCGGCGGAGGAGTCTTGTCGGTCTTCACCGGGCTGCCCATCTCAGTTCCCTCGGTCCATGGTCATGTGGCGCATCAGCACTTCCTGGGTCGCGCTCTCGCGCGGGATCTCCCCGGTCAGCCGGCCCGCAGACATCGTGTAGATGCGGTCGCACATACCGAGCAGTTCCGGCAGTTCGGAGGAGATGAAGACGACGGCCTTGCCCTGGGCCGCCAGGTCGTTGATGACCGTGTAGATCTCGTACTTGGCCCCGACGTCGATGCCGCGCGTGGGCTCGTCGAGGATGAGGATCTCCGGTCCCGCGAAGATCCACTTGCTGAGGACGACCTTCTGCTGGTTGCCGCCGCTCAGCTTGCCCGTGGTCTCGAAGACGGTGGGCGCCTTGATGTTCATCGTCGAGCGGAAGGACTCGGCGACCCGGGCCTCCTCGTGCTGGTTGACGATGCCGCGCCGGGCCACCTTGGACAGCGCGCTCAGCGAGATGTTGCGGCTGATGTCGTCGATCAGGTTGAGCCCGTAGTGCTTGCGGTCCTCGGTGACATAGGCGATGCCGTGGGCGACCGCCTCGGGGACGGTACGGGTGCGGATCTCCTTGCCGCGCAGGTAGACCCGGCCGGAGATGCCGCGGCCGTAGGAGCGGCCGAAGACGCTCATGGCCAGTTCGGTGCGGCCGGCGCCCATCAGGCCGGCGATGCCGACGATCTCGCCGCTGCGGACGTTGAGCGAGACCCCGTCGACGACCTTGCGCTGCTGGTCGATCGGGTGGTGCACGGTCCAGTCCTCGACGGCGAAGGCCACCTCGCCGATGTCGGGCTCGCGCTCGGGGAAGCGGTGGTCGAGGTCGCGGCCGACCATGCCGCGGATGATCCGCTCCTCGGTCACCGCCGGGGTGCCGTCCTCGGCGGTGCCCTTCATGTCCAGCGTCTCGATGGTCCGGCCGTCCCGCAGGATCGTGATGGAGTCGGCGACCCTCGCGATCTCGTTGAGCTTGTGCGAGATGATGATGCAGGAGATGCCGTGCTCCTTGAACTCCAGGATCAGATCAAGGAGTTTGCGGCTGTCCTCGTCGTTCAGGGCGGCCGTCGGCTCGTCCAGGATGAGGAGCTTGACCTCCTTGGACAGCGCCTTGGCGATCTCGACGAGCTGCTGCTTGCCGACACCGATGTCGGCGACCCGGGTGTTGGGCGGGTCGGCGAGCCCGACCCGCTTCAGCAGCCGGCCGGCGTGCCGCAGCGTCTCGTTCCAGCTGATGACGCCGCGCGTGGAGTGCTCGTTGCCGAGGAAGATGTTCTCGGCGATCGACAGGTAGGGCACCAGGGCGAGCTCCTGGTGGATGATCACGATGCCGCGCTGCTCGCTGGCGCGGATGTCGCGGAAGGCGCAGGGCTCCCCCTGGAAGAGGATCTCCCCTTCGTAACTGCCGTGCGGATAGACCCCGCTGAGCACCTTCATCAGGGTCGACTTGCCCGCACCGTTCTCACCGCAGATGGCGTGGACCTCGCCCTCGGCCACTGTCAGGGTGACATCGGAGAGCGCCTTGACCCCTGGGAAGGTCTTGGTGATGGAGCGCATTTCGAGGACGGGTCCGGCCATTCCTGCTTTCCGTTCTCCTCGGTTGGAGTGGGGTGACGATCGTCGGTCGTGGTCCGGCTCCGCGACTACTGGAGCTCGGACTCCTTGATGTAGCCGGAGTCGACGACGATCTCCTTGTAGTTGGACTTGTCGACGCTGACCGGCGGCAGCAGGAAGGTCGGGACGACCTTGGTGCCGTTGTCGTAGGTCTTGGTGTCGTTGACCTCGGGCTTGCCGCCGGTGAGGACCGCGTCACCCATCTGGACGGCGACCTTGGCCAGTTCGCGGGTGTCCTTGTAGACGGTCTGGGCCTGCTCGCCCGCGATGATCGACTTGATCGAGGCGACCTCGGCGTCCTGGCCGGTGACGATCGGCAGCGGCTTCTTGCCGCTGCCGTAGCTGACGCTCTTGAGCGCCGAGATGACGCCGCGGGAGATGCCGTCGTACGGGGACAGGACCGCGTCCACGTTGGCGGAGGTGTACGACTTGCTCAGCAGGTCGTCCATGCGGGCCTGGGCGGTGGCGCCGTCCCAGCGCAGCGTGGTGACCTGGGTGAGCCCGGTCTGGCCGCTCTTGACCACCAGCTGCTTCTTGTCGATGTACGGCTGGAGCACGTCCATCGCGCCGTTGAAGAAGTACTTGGTGTTGTTGTCGTCGGGCGAGCCGGCGAACAGCTCGATGTTGAAGGGGCCCTTCTTGCTGCCGTCCTTCAGCCCGAGCTTCTCGACGATGTAGCCCGCCTGGAGCTGTCCCACCTTGAAGTTGTCGAAGGTGGCGTAGTAGTCGACGTTCTGCGAGCCGAGGATCAGGCGGTCGTAGGAGATGACCTTGATGCCCGCGTCGTGCGCCTGCTGCAGCACGTCGCTGAGGGCCGAGCCGTCGATGGCGGCGACGACCAGGAGCTTGTCGCCCTTGGTGATCATGTTCTGGATCTGGGCGACCTGGTTCTCCACCTTGTCGTCGCCGTACTGCAGATCGGTCTTGTAGCCCTTGGCCTGGAACTGCTTGACCATGTTGTCGCCGTCGGCGATCCAGCGCTCGGACGACTTGGTGGGCATGGCGATGCCGATGGTGCCGCCCTTCCCACCGTCCTTGTCGCCGCCGCCGCTGTTGTCGCTCTGCCCGCAGGCGGTCGCGGTGGCCCCGAGGGCGAGCGTGGCTATCAGCGCGGCTGTGGTGCGCAGGTGGGCGGCTCTCGCGATGCGCATGGCTGATCAGATCCTTTCGGGGGACAGGCGGAGGTCGGTCGCCTGGCCCTGGTCGGTCGTGATGTCCTGGGGAAAGCGGTGGAGCGGCCCGGGCAGCCGCGCGCCCAGCGGGGAGAGCCCGCCGTCCGCGCCGAGCCGGGAGAGCAGGTCGAGCACGAGGCGTCCGCGGCGGACCCGTTCGCGGGCGGTCGCCAGGGCGACGTCCCGCAACTGCCGTCCGTACGGGTAGATGCCGGGGGCCTTGCTCAGGCCGAACTTGAGGTAGATCGGGGCGCCGCGGCGGATCAGCTCCGCCGCGTCGTAGAGCCGGACGAAGCCGCCGAGGTCGTCGGGGGCCTCGATGTAGAAGTCCATCGGGGCCCGGCTGGTCCTGCGGATCTCGGTGATCTGCTGGAGGGTCAGGTCGGAGGGGATGTTGACGGAGTCGGCGCCGAGCCGCTCCCACACCGCGTAGGCGGCCGGGTTGACCGGGCCGACCAGCGCGGAGACCTTGAAGGTGGTGTCGGCGGGCAGCAGGCCCTGCTCGCGGAGCCGGTGCAGCAGCCACAGCACGCCCTCGTCGGCGACGAGCAGGCAGCGCACGCCCAGCGCGGCCGCCCGCAGGGCGTCCTCGACGCAGCCGGCCACCTGGTCGTGGCCGCGGGCGCGCAGGCCCCCGCCGCGGGAGTCGGTGCGGGTGGCGGAGCCGATGTCCCAGGTGCCGCGGGGACCGGTGAACAGGCAGAGCTCGACGTCGCGTTCGGCGCACGCGGCCACCATCTCGGTGATCTCCGCGTCGGTCAGCATCCAGATCCCGCTGCCCTGGCTGATCCGGTGCACCGGCACGTCCAGCCGTTCGGCCTCCTCGAGCACGGTGGCCAGCGCCTCGGGGCCCTCCACGGAGGGGATCTCGGTGCGCCAGGTGCCGCCGTCGGGGAAGGAGTGCGGGGAGGCGTCGGCCGGGTCGTCCGCCGGGGCACCGTGACCGAGCAGGGCGAGGGCGTGCTGCCCTGGGTGACGGGGTCCGGGCGCGGTGCCGGTCCTCTCGGGACTCGTGGTGGAAGCGTCGGTCACGGTGCTCCTTCGTCGGTGCCGGTGGTGCCGTTCCAGATCTGCGAGGGCGTGTTCGGGATATCGGACGACGTTCGGGTCATTGGGTACGGGCCGGTACGGAGGGGGACATCGCCGCCCAAGGCCGTACGGGGCCGGGCCGGGTCATGGGCGCAGCAGCACCTTGCCCACCTTCGGGTCCCGGTTCGCCAGCAGGCCGAGCGCCCCCGCGTAGTCCTCCAGGGGCAGCTCGTGCGTGATCAGGGGGGCCGGGGTGAGCACTCCCGCGCCGAACGCCCGTACCGTGTGCGCCCACGCGGCCGGCGGCGCGCCGAACACCGTGTGCACGGTCAGCTGCCGGACCACCAGGTCGGTCGGGTCCAGCCCCAACGCGGCCCCGGGTTCCGGGATTCCGGTGAGGGCCAGTCGGCCGCCGCGGCGCAGCAGTCCCGCGCCGGTACGGGCGGCGGAGGCGGAACCGGCCGCCTCCACGACGAGGTCGAAGTCCGCGGCGGCCGCGTCCGGCAGTTCGTCGGCCGTGCGGAACATCGTGGCGCCGAACGAGGCGGCCAGTTCCTCCCGGTCGCGCCGGGCGCCCACCACGAGCAGTTCCGCGGGGGACACCGCGGCCAGGAACTGCACCGCCAGCATCCCGAGCGTGCCGGTGCCCACGACGGCCACCCGCTCGCCCGGCGCGGCAGGCGCCTTCAGCAGCGCGGCCGCCACGCACGCCGCCGGCTCCAGGAGCGCGGCGGAGCGCAGGTCGGCGGCGTCGTCCAGGACGTGCAGCAGCCGGGCGGGCAGGGTGAGGGTGTCGGCCATCGCGCCGGGCTGCGTGAAGCCGGTCTCCTCGTACGGGGCGCCGCACAGCGTGGTCTCCCCGGCGTGACAGCGGTCGCAGACCTGGCAGTTGCGGAAGCCCTCGCCGACGACCTTGCGGCCGGTCAGCTCCGCGCCCACCCCGGGGCCGACCGCCTCCACCGTGCCGGACCACTCGTGCCCGGGGGTGACGGGGTAACGCACGTACCCCTTCGGGCGGGTGCCCGCGTGGACCTCGCGGTCGCTGCCGCAGATCCCGGCCGCGTGCACGCGGACAAGTGCCTCGCCCGGGCCGGGAGCGACCGGTTCCGCGGGCACGATCCGGTGCCGGCCGGGCCCGTCGAGGACGACCGCGCGGGGGGAAGGGGCGGTCACTTCGCGCCACCCGGCTGCCGGCGCTCCCAGCCCTCGGCCCACAGGTCGAAGCGCGCCTGCTGCTGGGGGAACTCGGCGGCGGCGTCCACGTCGAGCTCGACACCGAGGCCGGGGGCGTCCGACAGGGTGAAGTACCCGTCCGGCCCCACCACGGGGGCACCCTTGACGACCTTCTTGATCTCGGAGTCAGCGAAGTCGTTGAAGTGCTCGAGGATCTTGAAGTTGGGCGTGCAGCCCGCCAGTTGGAGGCTCGCCGCGGTGAGCACCGAGCCGCCGACGTTGTGCGGGGCGACCAGCACGTAGTGCGTCTCGGCGGTGGCGGCGAGCTTGCGGACCTCGTTGATGCCGCCGATGTGGCCGAGGTCGGGCTGGATGACGTCGGCTGCCTGGAGCTCGAACAGCTCGCGGAACTCGTAGCGGTCGTGGACGCGTTCGCCGGTCGCGATCGGCAGGTCGGTGTGCGCGGCCACCTTCGCCAGGGCCTTGAGGTTCTCCGGCGGCACCGGCTCCTCGATCCAGCTCGGCTTGAACGGCGCCAGTTCCTTCGCGATCCGGATCGCGGTCGCCGGGCTGAAGCGCCCGTGCATCTCGACCAGCAGTTCGGCCTCGGGTCCGATCGCGTCGCGGACGGCCTCGATGAGGGAGAGGGAGTACGCGGTGGCCGCGTGGTCCAGTTCGAAGTGGCCGGTGCCGAACGGGTCGATCTTCAGCGCCCGGTAGCCGCGCTCCACGACCGCGGTGGCGGCCTTGTGGTAGGCCTCCGGGGTGCGCTCGGTGGTGTACCAGCCGTTGGCGTAGGCCTTGACCTTCTCGTTCACCTTGCCGCCGAGCAGCTGCCACACCGGCACGCCGAGGGCCTTGCCCTTGATGTCCCAGCAGGCCATCTCGACGACCGCGATCCCCGACATGACGATCTCGCCGGCCCGGCCGTAGTCGCCGTACTTCATCCGCCGGACGAGATCCTCCACCGCGAACGGATCGGAGCCGGTGATGTGGTTTGCGGACGCCTCGTGGAGGTAGCCGAGCAGTGCGTCGGTGTGGCCCAGCATGCGCGTCTCGCCGACGCCCGTCAGGCCCTCGTCGGTGTGGACGAGCACGTAGGTGAGGTTGCGCCAGGGAGTGCCGACGACATGCGTGCTGATGCCGGTGATGCGCACGGAAGTTGCCCCTTAAGGACGGTCGTTCGAGATTTCGTCACCCGTTCGAAATGTTGAAGGGACCGTAGTTACGGGCTCCGGGCGGTGTCAATGGCAAAGTCACCCGCGTGTGGGCGTTGTTGCCGAAGTGAGGCCGGACCGCGTGCCGGAGACCGGCCGCGCCGTCGTATACAAAGGGGCCCGGGCGGCCCGCCGGGCGACCGCTCAGGAGCCGAAGGCCGCGCCGTAGACGATCCCCGCGAGCCGCGACTGCCCCCGCGCGCTGGGGTGGAACCAGTCGAACGGGCTCAACTCGGCCGAGGTGAAGCGGTAGTCGAAGACCGCGCCGCCGTCGGAGCGGCAGCGCTTCCAGCGCGCGCACTCCTGCCCCAGCACGCTGTTGTACGCGATCACCCGCTCCCGTACGGCCTGCCGTCGCGCGTTCGCCGCGGCGTCCGTCGACTCGGGGTCCGCCAGCATGGACGGGCACAGGCCGAGCTTCCAGATCTGCCGGCCCAGGACGTTGTGCCGCCCGACGTCCCACAGCCGCAGCAGGTCGGGCACGCTCGCGACGAAGACCTGCGTCCGGGGCAGCCCTCGGTGCAGGGTGCGCAACGCGGTGGCGAACTCCTGGCGGAAGGTGTCCACCGGGGTCATCCGGGCGGTGCTGGGCGCGCACGCGTCGTTGGCGCCCATGAGGATCACCACCTGCTGCGGCCGCAGCGCCACGGCCCGCTCCGCCTGGGCCGGCAGGTCGGCCATCCGGGCGCCGCTGGCCGCCAGGTTCCAGCTCGCGGCGGAGGGGCGGGCGAGCAGCCGGCCGGCGACGCTGGTCACCGAGGCCCCGCTGCCGGTCGCCCAGGACAGTTCCGGACAGTCCGTCAACACGCCGCACGCGTCGAAACCCCGGGTGATGGAATCCCCGAGCGCGGCCAAAGAGGCCGGCCGGGTGTTCCACGCCAGGGCCGCCGAGGCGCTCGGACGGGGGCTCGCGGCACCGCTCCCGGCGGCCGCCGGGGCCCCGGGGCCGGTCACGGAACAGGCCGCCACCAGGGCCGTTGTGAGCAGACCGGTCAGAGCGACGGTGGCGCCGCGCATACCGCGCCGGAGCGGCTCCCGCATCGCTGCTCCCTCCGACGAGTGGGTGACTTCTCGGTGATCCCGACAGTACGTCACTCCTCGGGAGACGCCGCGCGGTAGCTTTTTCCCTGACGCCTGAGGGGAAAGAGGTGATCAGAAGTCAGATCTTGTCTCATTCGTTATGATTAGTGCAGAATGTCCACTGCTGTCCCGGATGGCTCGGTTATGGGCATGAGGCCGCTGGGGAAGGCGTACCTCGTCCCACACTGGAGGTCCCGGTGACGACACGTGGAGTTCTGTACGTGCACTCCGCACCGCGCGCGCTGTGCCCACACGTCGAGTGGGCCGTCGCGGGCGTGCTCGGCGTGCGCGTGAACCTCGACTGGATCCGCCAGCCCGCCTCTCCGGGCACGTGGCGGGCCGAGTTCTCCTGGCAGGGAGATCCCGGCACCGCCTCCAAGCTGGCGTCCGCGCTGCGCGGCTGGCATCTGCTGCGCTTCGAGGTGACGGCGGAGCCGTGCCCGTCCGCCGAGGGGGAGCGCTACAGCAGCACCCCCGAGCTGGGCATCTTCCATGCCGTCACCGGCATCCACGGCGACATCCTCATCCCCGAGGACCGGCTGCGCGCCGCGCTCGCCCGGGCCCGCAAGGGCGAGGCCGACCTCGAGACCGAGGTCGCCAAGCTCCTCGGCAAGCCCTGGGACGACGAGCTGGAGCCCTTCCGGTACGCGGGCGAGGGCGCCCCCGTCCGGTGGCTGCATCAGGTGGTCTGACGCTGCCTCGGCTCCGCGGCCCCCGCCGCGGGGTCCTGCGGCGTGCCGTCGTCCTCCCCGCACCGCGCGGCGGCCCCCGGCCACCACACCCGGGCCCCGATGTCCCGCACCAGCGCGGGCACCAGCAGCGAACGCACCAGCGTGGTGTCCAGCAGCACGCCGAACGCCACCATGAAGGCGATCTGCACCAGGAAGGCCAGCGGGATCACGCCCAGTGCCGCGAAGGTCGCCGCCAGCACCACGCCCGCCGAGGTGATCACGCCCCCGGTGGCGGTCAGGCCGCGCAGGACGCCCTGCCGGGTCCCGTGCCGCAGCGTCTCCTCCCGGACCCGGGTCATCAGGAAGATGTTGTAGTCGACGCCGAGCGCGACCAGGAAGACGAAGCCGTACAGCGGGACCGAGGCGTCCGTCGCCGAGAAGCCGAACACGTGCGGGAAGACCAGCGCCGACACACCCAAGGTGGCGGCGAAGTTCAGCGCCACCGTGGCGACCAGGAGCAGCGGCAGCAGCAGGCTGCGCAGCAGGGCCACCAGAATGAGCAGGATGATCGCGAGGACGACGGGCACCACGAGCGTGCGGTCCCGCTCGGCGGTGCGCTGGGTGTCCAGCTGCTGCGCCGTGTACCCGCCGACCACGGCGTTCGCGCCGGGTACCGCGTGCACGGCGCGCCGCAGCCGTTCCACGGTGGCCTTCGCGGCGTCGCTGTCGGCGGCGTCCCTCAGGGTCACCTCCAGCTGTGCCCGGCCGCCGGCGACCAGCGGCTCGCCCTGGCCGGGGCGGCCGGAGGCCGTGACCGCGGCGGCGGAGGAAACTCCGGAGGTGCTTTCGGCCGTCCGGGTCACCTCGGGCAGCCGGCCCGCGGCGGCGACCACCACGGCGGGGTTGCCGGAGCCGCCCGGGAAGTGCTCGCCGAGGACGCGCTGGGCGGTCACCGAGGGGGCCTGGTGGACGAAGATCTCGTCCAGCGGCACGCCCCGGGCGGTCAGGGCGGGGGAGAAGGCCGCGCAGGCGACCAGCACCGCCAGGCTCGCGGCCCAGACCCGGCGCGGCGCCCGGTCCACGAGCGCGGCCACCCGCTGCCACACCCCCCGGCCCCCCTCCCGCGCCGGACGCGGCCGGGCGGGCCAGTACGCGGCCCGGCCGAGCAGCAGCAGGACGGCGGGCAGGAAGGTGAGGCTGCTCGCCACGGCGCAGACGACGCCTACGGCGCCGACCGGGCCCAGCGCCCGGTTGTTCGTCAGGTCGCTGGCCAGCAGGGCGAGCAGCGCGAGCGCCACGGTGGCGGCGCTCGCCACGATCGCCCCCGCCGAGCGGCGCAGCGCCGCCCGCATGGCGGCGAACCGGTCGCCGCGCGCGGCGAGTTCCTCCCGGAAGCGGGCCGACAGCAGCAGGGCGTAGTCCGTCGCGGCGCCGATGACGAGGATCGACAGGATGCCCTGCACCTGGCCGTCCACCCGGACCGCGCCGTGCTCGGCGAGCACGTACACCACGCCGCAGGCGAGACCGAGGGAGAGGACCGAGCCGGCGATGACGACCAGCGGCAGCAGCACCGCGCGGTAGACCAGCAGCAGGATCACCAGCACCACGCCGAGGGCGACGAGCAGCAGCAGCCCGTCGATGCCCGCGAAGGCGTCGCCCAGGTCGGCCTGCGAGGCGGCCGGCCCGGCGACGTGCGCGGTGGTGCCGGGCACGCGCCCGGCCGCGGCGGAGATCCGGTCGACGGTGTCCTGCACCTGCCGCCCGAGGTCGGGGCGGAGCTGCAGCACGCCCTCCAGCGCCCGGCCGTCACGGGAGCGCAGCGCGGGGGAGGGGTGACCGGTCATTCCCTCGGTCCCGGCCAGGGAGGCCAGGGCCGCGGTGGCGGCCTCCCGCTGGGCGTCGGTGACGGGTCCGCGGTCCGCGGTCCAGACGACGATCGCCGGCACGGTCTCGCCCCGGCGGAACGCCTGCCGTTCGGCGAGCGCCTTCGTGGACTCTGCGCTGCGCGGGAGGAAGGCCGCCTGGTCGTTGGTGGAGACCTCGCCCAGCTTGCCCGCGTAAGGGCCGAGGGTGCCGCCGATCCCCAGCCAGGCGACCAGCAGCACCACGGGGAGCAGCCATCGGACGGTGCGCGGCACGGATGTCATCGCTTCTCCCGTGGGGGTGGGTGCGGGTGTCTCCCTCTGCTGTCCACAGGATATATCTCACTCATCGATTATCTTAACCGTCGAGATTATTTACGATGGAGGAGTGCCCGAACACGTACAGGACGATCGCCACGACGCCGAGCAGCCCGAGTCCCCCACGGGGCTGCACGCCTTCGCTGTGCAACTGCGCCGGATGAACGGCGAGTTCAACCGCATCGCGCAGGACTTCGCGCAGAGCCGGCGACTGCACCACACCGATGTGCAGGCCCTGGTGGCGATCCTGGACGGCGACGGGCACGGCGGCGCGATGACCCCCGGAATGCTGGGCGAACGGCTCCATCTGACCTCCGGCGCGGTCACCGCCTGCCTGGACCGGCTGGAACGGGCCGGCCACATCCGCCGCACCCGAGACGCGGCCGACCGGCGCGTCGTCCACCTGCACTACGCGCCCAAGGCGAAGGCGGTGGCCCGCGCGTTCTTCCGGCCGCTCGCCCAGGGCACGGAGGCGGCCAGGAGCCGCTTCACCGAGGAGGAACTCGCCGTCGTCATACGCTTCCTGACCACGATGAACGACGAACTCACCCTCCTGCACGGCGACCCGGCCCCCGAAGTGCCGCCCCGGGCCTAGGGCGCGACCTGCTGCGCCGCCGAGGCGATGTTGCGGGCCATGCCGCCGAACACCACGGAGTGGAACGGCGACACGCTCCACCAGTACGCGTGGCCCGCCAGGCCCCGCGGGTGGAACAGCGCCCGCTGCCGGTAGACGGTGCGCCCCCGGTCGTCCCGGTCGGCCGACAGCTCCAGCCAGGCCAGCCCCGGCAGCCGCATCTCGGCGCGGAGCCGGAGCAGCTTCCCGGGTTCGATCGCCTCGACCCGCCAGAAGTCCAGCGAGTCGCCGGTCCGCAGCCGCGTCGCGTCCCGCCGCCCCCGGCGCAGCCCGACTCCGCCCACGAAGCGGTCGAGCCAGCCGCGCACCGCCCAGGCCAGCGGGAAGGAGTACCAGCCGTTGTCGCCGCCGATGCCCTCGATCACCCGCCACAGGGCCTCCGGTGAGGCGTCCACCACCCGGGCCCGCCGGTCGGTGTAGAGGCTGCCGCCGGCCCAGTCCGGATCGGTGGGCAGCGGGTCGCTGGGCGCGCCGGGCACCGAGGCCGACGACCAGCGGGTGACCACGTTGGCGTCCCGGATCCGCTGGAGGGCCAGTTCCAGTGCCCGCTCGACGCCGATCATGCCCTGCGGCGGGTCGGGCACCCACGCGGCGATGTCGTGGTCGTGGCAGACCACCTCGTGCCGCAGCGACTCGGTCAGCGGACGCGCGATGCCCGCGGGCACCGGGGTCACCAGCCCCACCCAGTGGCTGGACAGGCGGGGGGTGAGCACCGGCACCGGCACGATCAGCCGCGGTGGCAGCCCCGCCACCTCGGCGTACTTCAGCATCATCGCCCGGTAGGTGAGCACGTCCGGCCCCCCGACGTCGAAGGCGCGGTTCACCTCGGGCGGCAGCGCCGCGCAGCCGACGAGGTGGCGCAGCACGTCCCGCACGGCGATCGGCTGGATGCGGGTGCCGACCCAGCGCGGGGTGACCATCACCGGCAGCCGCTCGGTCAGGTAGCGCAGCATCTCGAACGAGGCCGAGCCCGAGCCGATGATGACCGCCGCCCGCAGCACGGCCGTCGGCACCCCCGAGGCGAGCAGAACCCGGCCCACCTCGGTGCGCGAGCGCAGGTGCGGCGACAGCTGCCGCTCGGGCACCCCGGCCGGGGTGAGCCCGCCCAGGTACACGATCCGCCGCACGCCCGCCGCCTTCGCCGCGCGGCCGAAGATCTCGGCGGCCCGGCGGTCGGTCTCCTCGAAGTCCCGGCCGCTGCCGAGCGCGTGGACGAGGTAGTAGGCGACGTCCACGCCCTCCATCGCCGCGAGCACCGACTCCTCGTCGGTCACGTCGCCCCGCACCACCTCGGCGCGGGGCGCCCAGGGATGGTCGCGCAGCTTCCCCGGCGTGCGGACCAGGCAGCGCACCGTGTGGCCGGCGTCGAGCAGTTCGGGCACCAGACGGCCGCCGATATAGCCGCTGGCGCCGGTCACCAGACAGGTGAGGGTCATCCCGGTCGTTCCTTTCCGGCGCCCGGGGCCGCCAGGGCGCTCGCCACATCCGGCGGCAGCGGGGCCAGCCGCAGCAGCCCCGCCACCACGCGGGCGGTCGTCGCGTGCCAGGTGCCGGCGCCCCGCAGCATCGCGTGGTCGCCGCCCGGCACCGTCAGATGGCAGGCCAGGGCGCCCGCCGCCCGCGCCCGGTCGGCCAGGACCAGCGACGCGGCCGGATCGGTGACCCGGTCCCGGTCCCCGTGCAGCATCACCAGACGGCGTCCGGCCAACTGCCCCACCGGCTCGCCCGCCGGGCACCACGGGGCCAGCCCCACCACCCCCCGCACCAGCGGATGCCCGGCCACCCGCAGCGCCGCACGGCCTCCCATGGAGTGGCCGACCAGCACGACGGGAACCGCACCCGCACGCCCCCGCAGGGCCTCCAGCGCCCGCCAGGCGTCGCGTGCGGCGTCCTGCCGGTCGCCGTTCCAGCCGCGGTGCCGGTAGCGGACGCCGGCGAGCGCCACCGGGTGCCCGGCCGTGACCCGGCCTATGGCGCGGACGAACGGCCGCATCCGGGCCCCGGGGAGATTCCACCGCGTGGGCGGCTCCAGGCCCTCGGCGCGACCCCCGTGCAGCAGCAGGACGGCGGCCGCCGGGCGCTCCGGGAGGGCGTACGGGACCAGCGCCGGGTGCGGCGCCGCACCGCCGTCGGTGCCGCTGTCACCGTACGTCATCGGATCGCCCCTTCTCGTACTCTCCGTCATTATCCGCCGCTCCCTCCGCCGCCGCCCGTCCTGTTCCTGCCCCCGCCCTTCCTGCCCAGGGATTCGAAGCCGCGCCCCCACCGGATTGCCCGTCCGGCCAATCCGCCGGCCGCAGGCCTACGAATCACCGGCAGGGAGAGACGGGGCACGAAGGGAGCGGCATGACCGACACAAGGCGCCGGATCGCGGTCGTGGGAAGCGGGGTGGCCGGACTGACCGCCGCATACGCACTGCAACGGGACTGCGACGTATCGTTGTTCGAGGCGGACGACCGGCTGGGCGGGCACGCCCACACCCACGACATAGCCTCGGCCGACGGACGGGTGGCGGCGGTCGACAGCGGCTTCATTGTGCACAACGAGCGCACCTACCCCACCCTGCTGCGGATCTTCGCCGAACTCGGGGTCCCCACGCAGGAGTCCGAGATGAGCATGTCCGTGCGGTGCGAGGGCTGCGGCCTGGAGTACGCCGGGGCCCGCGGGCCCGCCGGGCTGTTCGCACAGCCGCGCAACGGGCTGCGCCCCGCGTACCTGCGCATGCTGGCCGAGGTGCCGCGCTTCCACCGCGGGGCCCGGCGGCTGCTGGCCGGGGACGGCGGCGACGACAGCACCACGCTGGGCGAGTTCCTCCGCGCGGGCGGCTTCTCGGCCTACTTCGTCGCGCACTTCACGACCCCGCTGGTGGCCTGCGTCTGGTCGTGCTCGCCGCGCACGGCGGCCGACTACCCGGCCGCGTACCTCTTCCGGTTCCTGGACCACCACGGCATGCTGTCGGTGTCCGGCTCGCCCACCTGGAAGACCGTCACCGGCGGCTCGCGTGTCTACGTCGAGCGGATCGCCAAGCGGCTCACGGCCATCCGCACCGCCACCCCCGTACGCGCCCTGCGGCGGCACGCCGACGGCGCCGAGATCGTCACCGACGACGGCGAGAGCGAGGAGTACGACGCGGTGGTCGTCGCCACCCACCCCGACCAGGCGCTGCGCCTGCTCGCCGACGCCACCGCGGCGGAGCGCGCCGTGCTCGGCGCGATCCCGTACTCCCGCAACCCCACGCTGCTGCACACCGACACCTCACTGCTGCCGCGCAGCACGGGGGCCCAGGGCTCGTGGAACTACCTGATGCCCTCCTGCGCGCCCTCGCCCGGCGGGGTACGGGTCACCTACGACATGAACCGCCTCCAGCGGCTGGACAGCCCCGAGCGCTTCCTGGTCACCCTCGGCGGCGAGGAACTCGTCGACCCCGGCCGGGTGCTGGCCCGCATGGTCTACGAACACCCCGTCTACACCCCGGAGTCGGTCGCCGCGCGGCGCCTGCTGCCCACCCTGGACACCCCCGTCACCGCCTTCGCCGGGGCCTACCACGGCTGGGGCTTCCACGAGGACGGCTGCCGCTCCGGCGCCGAGGCCGCCCGCACGCTGGGGGCGCGATGGGAGTGACCGCCGTCGCCCCGCCGGACGTGCCCGCCCTGTACGAGTGCGTGATCACCCACGTCCGCACCCGCCCGGTCCGCAACGCCTTCACCCACCGCACCTACATGTGGCTGATCGACCCCGACCGGCCGCCCCGGCTCCCCGCGCCGCTGCGCCCCTTCGCCCGCTTCGACGCCCGGGACCACTTCGGCGGCCGGCAGCCCACCGTACGGGCCGCCCTGGAGACCTGGCTCGCCGCGCGCGGCGTGGACCTGCGGGGCGGCCCGGTGCGGATGCTCACCCACGCCCGGGTCCTCGGCCATGTCTTCAACCCGCTGACGCTCTACTGGTGCCACACCCCGGACGGCGCGCTGGCCTGCGTCGTCGCCGAGGTCCACAACACCTACGGCGAGCGCCACGCCTACCTGCTGCGCACCGACGGGGCCGGGGCGGCGAGCGTCGCCAAGGACTTCCACGTCTCGCCGTTCTTCCCCGTCGACGGGGCCTACCGCATGCGGCTGCCGGAGCCGGACGCCGCGCTCCGTCTCACCGTCCACCTGGAACGCGAGGAGACCTGGCCGTTCACGGCCACGGTGCGCGGCGAACGGCGGCCCGGCACCGCCCCGTTCCTGCTGCGCGCCGCGCTGCGCCATCCCTGGTCCACCGCCGCCGTGTCGGCCGGCATCCGCCGGCACGGCATCCGACTGCTGCTGCGCGGACTGCCCGTGCTGCGGCGCCCCGTTCACCGGTCTCAGGAGGGCTTCGAGTGACCACGTCCGTCCCCGTCCCCGCACCCGCTCCCGCCTCCGACGGCGGCGTGGACCCGCGCCGCTGGCCGGACGTCGCCGCACCACCGCGCCGCTCACGCGTGCGCGCCGCCGTCGCCGGCGCCGTCGTGCGCCGCGCCCTGTCCCGGCTGCCGCTGCGCTGCCGCCTCGGGCCCGGCGGCCCGGTGATCGGCACCGGCGGTCCCGCGGTCGAGATCGCCGACCCCGACGCCTTCTTCCGCCGCCTGGGCGCCGGCGGGCTGATCGGCTTCGGCGAGTCCTACATGGCCGGCGAGTGGGACGCGCCCGACCTCGTCGCGGTGCTGACCGTGCTGGCCGGCCACGTCACCGAACTCGTCCCCCGGCCGCTGCAGACGCTGCGCTCCCTGTGGGCGCGGCGGCAGCCCCCCGAGCGCCGCAACACCCTCGACGGCGCCCGGGACAACATCCACGCCCACTACGACCTGTCCAACGAGCTGTTCGCCCTCTTCCTGGACGGGACCCTCACCTACTCCTCGGCGGTCTTCCGCGCCCTGCCCGCCACGTACGACCTGCTCGCCGACGCCCAGCGCCGCAAGATCGACCGCCTGCTGGACCTCGCGGGGGTCGGCGAGGGCACCCGGCTGCTGGAGATCGGCACCGGCTGGGGCGAACTCGCCGTGCGCGCCGCCCGGCGCGGCGCGGAGGTCGTCAGCGTCACCCTCTCCGAGGAGCAGCGCCGGCTGGCCACCGAACGCATCGAGGCGGCGGGCCAGTCCGCCCGGGCGACGGTGCTGCTGCGCGACTACCGCCAGGTGACCGGCCGTTACGACGCGATCGTCAGCGTCGAGATGATCGAGGCCGTCGGCGCCGACTACTGGCCCGCCTACTTCGGCGCCCTCGACCGGCTGCTCGCCCCCGGCGGCCGGATCGCGCTCCAGGCCATCACCATGGCCGACGACCGGATGCTGGCCACCCGCCACACGTACACCTGGATACAGAAGTACATCTTCCCCGGCGGCCTCATCCCCTCCCCGGAGGCGATCGGGCGCACCCTCGCGGAGCACACGGCGCTGCGCGTCGAGGACAGTACCGGCTTCGCCGCGCACTACGCCGAGACGCTGCGGCTGTGGCGCGAACGCTTCACCGCGCGGGCCGCCGAGGTGGCCGCCCTCGGCTTCGACCAGACCTTCCGCCGCATGTGGACGCTCTACCTCGGCTACTCCGAGGCCGGCTTCCGCTCGGGCTACCTCGACGTACGGCAACTGCTGCTGACCAGAGGGGAGACCGCCCGGTGAAGAGCGCCGCGGACACCCTCGTCCCCCTGCTGGAGCAGTTCACCGGCGGCCCCCTGCCGGTGCGGCTGCGGGCCTGGGACGGGAGCACCGCCGGGCCGCGCGACGCGCCGATGGTGGTGCTGCGCTCCCGGCGGGCACTGCGCCGGCTGCTCTGGGAGCCCGGCGAACTCGGCCTGGCCGAGGCCTACATCACCGGCGACCTCGAGGTACGCGGCGACCTCACCGAGGGACTGCGCGCGATCTGGCGCGCGGTGCGCGAGGGCAGCGTCGAACCGCCCCGGCTGACGGCCGCCGGCCGCCTGCGGGCGACCGGCGCCGCGCTGCGGCTCGGCGCCGTCGGCCCCCGCCCGCCTGCCCCGCGGGGCAGGGCCCGGCTCAACGGGGCCCCGCACAGCCGGGGCCGCGACCGCGCCGCCATCAGCCACCACTACGACCTGTCCAACGAGTTCTACGCCCTGCTCCTCGACCCCTCCATGGCGTACTCCTGCGCCTACTGGACCCGCGCGGACGACCCCGGCTACAGCCTCGCCGACGCCCAGCGCGACAAGCTGGAACTCATCTGCCGCAAGCTGGGACTGCGCCCCGGTATGCGGATGCTGGACATCGGCTGCGGCTGGGGCGCGCTGTCCCTGTACGCCGCCGAGACCCACCGCGCCCAGGTGCACGCGGTCACCCTGTCCGCCGCGCAGCGCGACGCCGTCCGCGCGCGCATCCGCGAGCGCGGCCTGGAGGAGTACGTCCAGGTCGAACTGCGCGACTACCGCGACCTGGAGGGCAGCGGCGGCTACGAGGCGGTCACCGCGATCGAGATGGGCGAGCACGTCGGCGACGCCCACTACCCCGCCTTCGCCGACACGCTGCACCGCGTGCTGCGCCCGCACGGCCGGGTCCTGGTGCAGCAGATGTCCCGCGGCCGGGTCGCGCCCGGCGGCGGCGCGTTCATCGAGACGTACATCGCCCCCGACATGCACATGCGTCCCCTCGGCCGTACCGTCGCCCTGCTGGAGGGCGCCGGGCTGGAGGTGCGCGCCGTGGAGTCGCTGCGCGAGCACTACGTGCGCACGGTACGGGCCTGGCTGGCCACGCTGGAGGCGCGCTGGTCCGAGTTCGTCGCGCTGGCGGGGGAGGAGACCGCCCGCGTGTGGCGGCTGTACCTGGCCGGCGGCGCGCTGGCCTTCGCCGAACGGCGCATGGGCGTCGACCAGATCCTCGCCGTGCGGCCGACCGGGGAGGGCGGCACCGGGATGCCGGACACCCAGGACGGCTGGTACGGGCGATGGTGACCCTCGCGGCGGCGGGTGCCGCGCTCGCGGTCATGCTGGTGGCGTTCGTCGTCGGCCGGGTCCGCGGCATGCACCGGTACGTCGACGTCGCGTGGGGCGCGGGCTTCGCGGCCGTCGGAGTGGTCGCCTACGTCATGTCGGCCGGGCACGGGGACCCGGCCCGGCGCGCCCTGGTGCTCGCGATGGTGGGGGTGTGGGGGCTGCGGCTGGCCGCCCACATCGCCTGGCGCGGCCGGGGGCACGGCGAGGACCCGCGCTACGAGGCCCTGTTGGACAAGGCGCCGGGCAACCGCACCCTGTACGCCCTGCGCATGGTCTACCTGCTGCAGGCCGCCCTGGTCTGGCTGGTCTCCCTGCCGGTCCAGGCGGCCTCCTACATCCCGGGCCCGCTCGGTCCCGCCGCCGCGGTCGGCGTGGCGCTGTGGGCCGTCGGCCTGCTCTTCGAGGCGGTCGGCGACCACCAACTGGCGCGCTTCAAGGCCGATCCCGCGAACCGGGGACGGATCATGGACCGCGGGCTGTGGAGCTGGACGCGGCACCCCAACTACTTCGGCGACTTCTGCGTCTGGTGGGGCCTGTACGCGCTGACCTGCGACGCCTGGCAGGCCGCGGCGGCCACCGTGGTCTCCCCGCTGGTGATGAGCCTGCTGCTGATCCGCGGCAGCGGGAAGGCCCTGCTGGAGCGGCGCATGCAAGGCCGCCCCGGCTGGGCCGGCTACGCCTCCCGCACCTCGGGCTTCTTCCCCCGGCCGCCGCGGAAGCGGGCGGCGCCCTCGTCCAGGTCCACGACCGGAGACGGGTAGTCCAGGTCGCGGCGCCGCTCCTCGGGCAGCAGCCAGGGCCGGTGGACGGCGCCGCCCGCCACGCCGGACAGCTCCGGCAGCCAGTGCCGGACGTACTCCCCGTCGGGGTCGAAACGGCGGGCCTGCGTCAGCGGGTTGAGGACGCGGTTGGGGCGGGTGTCGGTACCGGTGCCGGCCACCCACTGCCAGTTGAGCTGGTTGTTGGCCAGGTCGCCGTCCACCAGCAGGCTCAGGAAGTGCGCGGCGCCGACCCGCCAGTCCACGTACAGCGTCTTGGTCAGGAAGCTGCCCACCAGCAGCCGCGCCCGGTTGTGCATCCAGCCCTCGTGCCGCAGCTGCCGCATCGCCGCGTCCACGATCGGATAGCCGGTGCGGCCCTCGCGCCAGGCCTCGGCCTCCGGGCCGTCGCCCTGCCAGGAGTCGTGGCGCGGGCGCAGGTCGTGATGGGCGGCGTCCGGGCGGGCGGCCAGCACCTGGTGGTGGAAGTCCCGCCAGGCCAGCTGCCGTACGAAGCCGCCGTGGGCGCCGGCGACGAGCTCCGTCGCGGACAGGCAGCCGAAGTGCAGGTACGGGGAGAGCCGCGAGGTGCCGTCACCCGCCAGGTCGTCGTGGCGCTCCTCGTACGCGTCCACGCCGCCGCCCGAGCGCCAGGCCCGCCAGCGGCGCCGGCCCTCGCTCTCGCCGCCCGCGGGCAGGCCGGGCGAGACCCCGTGCGGCGCGTCCGGCACCGGGAGCGACCGCGGGCCCTCCGGCACCCTGACCACCCGCGGCGCGCCCAGCACATCCCGGACCTCCGCCTGCTCCCAGCGCCGGAAGTACGGCGTGAACACCTCGAAGAGGTCCTTCCCGGCCGGGGTGAGGGCCCCGGGCGGCACCACGGTGAGCACGCCGTCGTGGACCCGCAGCTCCCGCCGCGCCCCCTCCAGTGCCTCCCGCAGCCGCGTCTCGCGGCGGGCGGCGTAGCCGCTCACCCCGGCCGCGACGTGCACCTGCCGGGCGCCGGTCTCCTCGGCGACCCGGCACACCTCCTCGACCACGTCCCCCGAGCGCAGCACCAGCCGTCCGCCGCGGTCCCGCAACCGGGCGTCCAGGTCCGCCAGGCACCGCACCAGGAACGCCGTCCGGTTCGGCACCGCGAACCCGGCCGCCTCGACCCCGTCGTCCAGCACGAACAACGGGACGACCTCGTCCCCGGCGTTGAGCGCCGCACGCAGGACGGGGTTGTCGTGCACCCGCAGATCCGCGGTGAACAAACAGACGGCCACGGACACGCGGGCACCTCGCACCTCTGACTGCTTTCCTTTCGCCCGAGCCTAGGCGGCTCCCGTGCCCCGTCCCGGCATTCGCCGGGGCGCGTCCCGCCCGGTCAGGCCTTCGGGAAGGACATGAGCGCGAGCGGCTGGGTGGTGGGCCGGGGGGAGCCGCCCGCCGGTTCGACGGTGATGCCCATGCCGGAGGCGTCGCCCACGGGACCGTCGAGGAGGACGGCCTCGCTGGTGCCCGGGGTGGGGCGGGGGACGAGCCCGGCGGAGCGCATGGTGCCGCCCGTGTCGGAGAACCACAGCTGGTAGACGCGGCCGCCGGACAGGGAGGGGAGGCCCTGGGCGAAGAAGACGGCGCGGTCCTGGCTCCGGGAGACCACGACGGTGCCGCTGGCGCCGCCGGAGAGCTTCCCGGTGGTGGCGGCGGCGTCGGGCGCGGCGAGGACCCGGGCGACGGACTCGGCACCGGCCTGCGCCTGCCGGGTCTCCTGGCGGGCGTCGCCGAGTTGCTGCTGCTGCCAGACGGCGACGCCGCCGAGCGCGGCGGCGGCCACCAGGCAGGCGGCCAGGGCGAACCGGGTGGGCAGCGGTGTGCGCGGGGCGCGGCGGACGCGGCGGCGGTCCCGGACGGGGACGGGCTCGGTCACCCGCGGCGGCTCCTGCCGGACGGTGGCGATCCGCCGCATCACCTCGTCCTTCATCCGCGGCGGCACGGGTTCGGCCGCGGCGAGGCCGAGCCGGGCGGCGGTCGCGGTGAGCTCGCGCACCTCCAGGGCGCAGGGCTCGCACTCCGTCAGATGGCTCTCGAACTCGGCACGCTCGTGCCGGTCCAGGGCGTCCAGGGCGTACGCCCCGGTGAGGGTGTGCAGCTCGGCGTTGGTGCTCACGCGGTCACCCCCAGGCAGTCACGCAGTCGGATGAGACCGTCCCTGAGCCGGGTCTTGACGGTCCCCAGGGGCAGCGACAGCAGTTCGGCGACCTCGCGGTAGGTCA
This sequence comes from Streptomyces sp. NPDC002574, assembly GCF_042889545.1. NCBI lineage: Bacteria > Bacillati > Actinomycetota > Actinomycetes > Kitasatosporales > Streptomycetaceae > Streptomyces > Streptomyces sp. NPDC002574. The sequence continues at coordinate 203,054 of NZ_JBIARB010000001.1, read as the reverse complement.
GGCCGCGGTAGTACGCCAGCATCACCGACTGGTGCTGGAGTTCGGTGAGGGTACGCATGCAGCGCCGCACCTGCTCGCGTTCGAGCCGGGCCTCGACCTGCTCGGTCACCTCGTCGTAGGCGGGCGTGCGGTCCAGCAGGGCCGCCTTGTGCTCGCGGTCCGCGGCGGCGCTCGCCGACCGGACCCGGTCGACCGCGCGGCGGTGGGCGAGCGTCATCACCCAGGTCATCGCACTGCCTTTCTCGGGGCGGAAGCGGGCCGCCGTGCGCCAGACCTCCACCAGGACCTCCTGAGCGACCTCCTCCGACTGCGCGGGGTCGCGCAGTACGCCGCGGACCAGCCCCAGCACCGGTCCGCTCACGGCGTCGTACAGCCGGGCGAAGGCCTCCTGGTCGCCGCGCGCGACGGCGAGCAGCAGTTCCGTGAGGTCCGGCCCCTGGCGCGCGGGCATGCCGATTCGCACCGGTTCCCTCTCCACATCTCCCGCTTTCGTCGTGTCCGCTGTCGTGGTCGTGGTCGTGGTCGTGCCGTCGCTCCGGCACACAGTCTCCCGTCCGGCATTCGGCGCCGCGAGCGGTTCGGATTGGTCCGTCGTACGGTGGCTCTCATGTCCGACACCACCTCAGTAGCAGTACTCGGCACCGGGATCATGGGTGCCGCGATGGCCCGCAACCTCGCCAAGGCCGGCCTCGACGTCCGTGTGTGGAACCGTACGAGGGAGAAGGCCGAACCGCTCGCCGAGGACGGCGCCCGCGTCGCCGCCACCCCCGCGGAGGCCGTGGAGGGCGCGGACGTCGTGCTCACCATCCTCTACGACGGCCCGGCCGCGCTGGAGACGATGCGGCAGGCCGCGCCCGCGCTGCGGCCCGGCACGGTCTGGGCGCAGGCCACCACGGCCGGGATCGACGCGCTCGGCCCGTTCGCGGAGTTCGCCGCCGAGCACGGCCTCGTGCTGGTCGACTCGCCGGTCCTCGGCACCAAGCAGCCGGCCGAGGCCGGACAGCTCCTGGTGCTCGCCGCCGGGCCGCAGGAGGCGCGGGCGGCGCTGGCACCGGTCTTCGAGGCCGTCGGCAGCCGCACCGTCTGGGTGGGCGAGGACGCGGCGGGCGGCGCGGCCAGCCGGCTCAAGCTCGTGATCAACAGCTGGGTGCTCACGGTCACCCACGGCGCCGCCGAGGCGCTGGCCCTGGCCGAGGGACTCGGGGTCGACCCGCGCGGTTTCCTGGACGCGGTGGCCGGCGGCGGCCTCGACATGGGCTACCTGCGGGTGAAGGCCGACGCCATCCTGCGCGGCGACTTCACGCCCAGCTTCGCCGTGCGGACCGCCGAGAAGGACGCCCGCCTGGTGGTGGCGGCCGGGGAGGCCGCCGGGGTCCGCCTCGACGTGGCCGCGGCCGGCGCCGAGCGCTTCCGGCGGGCGGCGGCCCAGGGCCACGGCGAGGAGGACATGGCGGCCACCTGGTTCGCGAGCTTCGGCGACGGCAGGGCCGCGAAGCGGGCGTAGGCGGCCGCCCGGCGGGCCGGGGCGGCGCCCGCTACCCCACGTGCGGGAAGAGGGCGGCGAAGGACGCCGCCGCCTCGGCGGGGGTGCGCCCGTAAGGCGCGTTGAAGTCCCAGATCAGGAAGAGGAGGAAGGCGATCAGGGCGCTGTAGAGCCCGGCCAGGATCAACTCCCGGCGGGAGCGGCGGATCTGCAGGGTGAAGATCAGCCCGACCGCGACCAGGCCGCCCACGATCAGCCCGAACCAGACCACGCCCGGCATGGTGGGCCCGGAGCTGTCGGCGCGTGCGTTGCGCGCGTCGTCGGCCGCGGCCACTTGGTCGACGACCGGCTGGTAGGCCTGGTTGGCCAGCGGGGTGCGCGGCTCGAAGGAGGTCACGTCGCGGCGCACCACGCCCAGCAGGTCGCTGCCGCGCTGGGTGTTGTCGCCGTGCTTGATCATGTAGGGGATCTCTGTGTCCACGACGTACGACACATAGGTGTCGATGTCGCCGCGCACCCGGTCGCGGACCGCGGCCGGGTACACCTGGACCCGTTCCTGGACCTCGTGCAGCGCCTGGGCCTCACGGCGTGCGGCGTCCTCGGCGGCGCCGCGCCCCTCCCAGACGCCGGCGATGGCCAGGCCCAGCACGATCGCGTAGACCACGCCGATCATCATCGTCATGTACTCGATGACGTCCGGGGTCTCGCTGGGGTCGTCGTCCTCGCTCAGCCGGCGGTTGTTGATCGCCACGATGCTCAGCACGACCACGCAGCTCGCGGCCATTCCGATGGCCAGGACAATCCAGTCCGACATGCGTCACCTCCGGGAACGAGCTTGGGAACGGGGTTTGAGCGCGGCGGCCGACAGCACCGCGGGCGCGGTGATCAGCAGCATCAGATGGACGAGGCTCGGCCCCTCGGGCGGCGGCAGCGCCGTGACCTTGTGGTAGGCGACCGGCGGTAGTTCGACCCGGCGGGTGGGGGCCGGGGTCGGGGTCGGAGTGGGTGTCGGGGTGGGCGTCGGTGTCGGGGTGGGGGTGGGCGCGGGCCGCTGCCGTACCGGCGCGGCGGGCGCGGGGGTGGGTTTCGGGCGCGGGGCCGGTCCGCACGGATGCCGCCAGGACACCGAGCCCCGGGCGCCCGAGGCGTCCGTGGAGGCGTCCACGGAGGACTGGTAGCGGGGGCAGTGCTCCCGTCGTACGCGCGCCGACGAGCCACCGGGGCCGGTCTGCGCCTCCACGGTGTCACCGCCGTGCCGGATCCGGACGCGGGTCCGCGGCACGTTCGCCCCGGTGCCGCCCTCGGTGTTCGTCTCCACGCGGACGGCACCGCCGCCCGTCTCCACCCGTACGGTGCCGTCCGGCAGGAACCGCACGACCGGCGGTCCCGGGACCCCGGGGCGGTCGTCGGCGTGTGCCGTACCGGCGCCCCCAGGCCCCCCTGGGCCCAGCACAGCCAGCAAAGCGGCCGCCGTGAGGCCGGCCCCCCTCAGCCATATGGTCATGTCCGAGATGTTGTGCGGCGGCACGGCCGCCCATCCGGCAATTCGGGCCAATCCCCCCGAAGGGCTGATTCGTCAGCGCAGGACGCGGCGCAGCGCACGCCGGGCGCGGTCGGGGGCGCTCCGGTCGCCGAAGAGCTGGACGGCGTGATTGAGCGCGAAGTAGATGCCGTTGAGCTCGAACACGACCTGGTCGGGATCGGTGTCCGGGGGCAGTTCGCCCTGCTCGACGGCGGCGCGCAGGTCCCGCACCAGGCGCCGCTTCCACACCGTGTACAGCCGGGCCACCGCGTCCCGCACCGGGCCCTCGCGCCCGTCGAACTCCACGGCGGAGGCGGTGAACAGGCAGCCGCCCGGGAAGGCCTCCCGCTCGCGGTCGAGGTAGGTCACCCATGCCTCGCAGATCGCCGTCAGCCGGACCAGGCCGGGCGGGCTGCCCGCGGCGGGCAGCCAGACGGCGCGGGTGAAGATCTCCGACGCCCGGCGCAGGGCGGCGATCTGCAGCGCCTCCTTGGTGCCGAAGTGGCCCAGCAGCCCGGACTTGCTGATCCCGAGGTCGGCCGCGAGCCGGCCGATGGTCAGGCCCTCCAGGCCCTCCACGGAGGCGACCGCGACGCTGCGCTCGATGATCCGCTCGCGGGTGTGGCGGGCCTCGGTGGCTGACTTGCGTGGGCTCATGCGGCCATCGTAGCGAGCCGTCCCTATTTAGAGTCCGATCGGTCGGTCGCTATAGTTCGGGCATGACCTCGACCCGTATCGTCGCCCTCGGCCACCACCAGCCCGAACGCGTCCTCACCAACGACGACTTGGCCGCCATGGTCGACACCAGCGACGCCTGGATCCGGCAGCGCACCGGCATCGCCACCCGCCGCATCGCCCGCGACGACGAATCGGTCGCCGACATGGCGACGGCCGCCGCCGGCAAGGCCCTGGCCGCCGCGGGCCTGGCGCCCGCCGACATCGACCTCGTCGTCGTGGCCACCTCCAGCGCCATCGACCGCTCCCCGAGCACCGCCGCCCGGGTCGCCGCCCGGCTCGGGGCGGCCGCACCCGCCTCCTACGACCTCAACAACGCCTGCGCGGGCTTCACCACCGCGCTGGCCGCCGCCGACCACTCCCTGCGCGCCGGAGCCGCGCGGCACGCCCTCGTCATCGGCGCCGAGAAGATGTCCGACCTCACCGACTGGACCGACCGCAGCACCTGCGTCCTGCTCGGCGACGGTGCCGGGGCGGCCGTCCTCAGCGCGGTCGCGGATGGCTCCACCGGCCCCGGCGGTCTCCAGGGCGTCGGCCCGGTGGTCTGGGGCTCCGACCCCACCCGCGCGGACGCCGTACGGCTCACGGGCGCCTGGCAGCCGCGCTTCGCCCAGGACGGCCAGGCGGTCTTCCGCTGGGCCACCTCGACCCTCGCCCCGATCGCCGAGGAGGCCTGCCGGCGGGCCGGCGTCGCCGTGGCCGATCTCGGCGGCATCGTCACGCACCAGGCCAACCTGCGCATCATCGAGTCGGTGGTCCGTCAACTCGGCGCCACGGAGGCCGTCGTGGCCAAGGACGTCGTGGACTCCGGCAACACCTCCGCGGCCTCCGTTCCGCTGGCCTTCTCCAAGCTCGTCGAACGCGGCGACCTCACACCGGGCGCCCCCGTGCTGCTGCTCGGCTTCGGCGGCGGGCTGTCCTGGGCCGGACAGGTCGTCAGCTGCCCCTGACCGCACGCCCGCCCGCAACGCCGAGGGCCGGCCCACCGCGTGAGCGGGGGGCCGGCCCTCGGAGCGTTGCCGTGCGCTGTCGTCAGACCGTGCGGAGCGCCAGGACGACGTTGTGACCACCGAAGCCGAACGAGTTGTTGACGGCCACGATCTGGCCCTCCGGCAGCTTCCGCGCCTCGCCGGAGACCAGGCCCGGCTCGATCTCGTCGTCGAGGTCCGTGAGGTTGATCGTCGGCGGGGCGGTGCGGTGGTACAGGGCCTGGACGGTCGCGACCGTCTCGATGCCGCCCGCGCCGCCGAGGAGGTGACCGGTCATCGACTTGGTGGCCGAGATGGCCACGTGGTCGAGGTGGTCGCCGAGGACCTTGCGCAGCGCCTTGACCTCCGCGACGTCACCCTGCGGGGTGGACGTGGCGTGCGCGTTGAGGTGGTGGATCTGCGCCGGGTCGATGCCCGTGGCGGTCAGCAGCTGCTCCAGCGCGGCGGCGATGCCGCGGCCGGTGGGCTCCGGCTGGGCGATGTGGTGGGCGTCGGCCGACAGGCCCTGGCCCAGCACCTCGGCGTAGACCTTGGCGCCGCGCTTGGCGGCGTGCTCGGCCGACTCCAGGATGACGACGCCCGCGCCCTCGCCGAGGACGAAGCCGTTGCGGGCCTTGTCGTACGGGCGGGAGGCGCCCTGCGGGTCCTCGTTGTTCTTGGACATCGCCATCATGTTGGCGAAGGCCGCGATCGGCAGCGGGTGGATGGCCGCCTCGGTACCGCCGGCGACGACCACGTCGGCGCGGCCGGAGCGGATCATCTCGTACGCGTAGCCGACGGCCTCCGCGCCCGAGGCGCACGCGCTGACCGGGGTGTGCACACCGGCCCGGGCGTTGACCTCCAGGCCGACGTTGGCGGAGGGGCTGTTGGGCATCAGCATCGGCACGGTGTGCGGGGACACCTTGCGCGGGCCGGACGCCAGCAGGTTGTCGTACTGGTCGAGCAGGGTGGTGACGCCGCCGATGCCGGAGGCGATGACCGCGCCCAGACGGTCGGGGTCGATCGAGCTGTCCTCGCCGGCCTTGGCGGCGAAGCCCGCGTCGGCCCACGCCTCACGGGTGGCGATGAGCGCGAACTGGGCAGAGCGGTCGAGCTTGCGCGCGACCGGGCGGGGCAGAACCTCCAGCGGCTCCACGGCGATCTGCGCCGCGATGCGCACCGGCAGTTCGGCGGCCCAGTCCTGGGTCAGGGCGGTGACGCCGGAACGGCCGGCGAGAAGCCCCTCCCAGCTCGACGCGCTGTCCCCGCCCAGCGGAGTGGTTGCGCCGATACCGGTGACGACCACGGTGTGATTGGTCGGGCTCACAGGGATTGTCTCTCCACGTCTAGAAGGGCGGGCGACAGACACGTCGTCCGGGAACCGGCCTTGATCAGGCCTGAGCCTTGAGGATGTAGTCGACGGCGTCGCCGACGGTCTTGAGCTGCTTGACGTCGTCGTCCGGGATCTTCACCTCGAAGCGCTCCTCGGCGGCGACGACGACCTCGACCATGGACAGCGAGTCGACGTCCAGGTCGTCGGTGAAGGACTTGTCCAGCTGGACGTCCTCGGTGGGGATGCCGGCGATCTCGTTCACGATCTCGGCGAGACCCTCGACGATCTCTTCCTGGGTGGCGGCCATTGCGGCGCTCTCCTTCTTCGGTGCTGTTACTACGGGCTGCGGCGGGCGGGAGTGCGGCGCCGCGTGGGGTGTTGCCTAGGGGAGGGTAACGACCGTGGCGGCGTAGACGAGACCCGCCCCGAACCCGATGATCAGGGCCGTGTCGCCGCTCTTGGCCTGTCCGGTGGCCAGCAGGCGCTCCATCGCGAGCGGGATCGACGCGGCCGAGGTGTTGCCGGTGGTCTCGATGTCGCGGGCCACGGCGACGTGCTCGGGGAGCTTGAGCGCCTTGATCATCGAGTCGATGATCCGCATGTTGGCCTGGTGCGGAATGAAGACGTCCAGCTCGTCCGCGGTGATCCCGGCGGCGTCGAGCGCCTCCTGGGCGACCTTGGCCATCTCGAAGACCGCCCAGCGGAAGACCGTCTGGCCCTCCTGGGTGATCGCCGGGAACTTCACCTGTCCGTCGGCGTCCACCGGGAGCGACGAGACATCACCCACTCGGAAGCGGTCCCATGCGACGGTCTGGGTGATGGTGTTGGCCTTGTCACCCTCCGAACCCCACACGGTCGGGCCGATCTCCGGCTCGTCGGCGGGGCCGATGACGACCGCGCCGGCACCGTCGCCGAAGAGGAAGGCGGTGGCACGGTCGGACTTGTCGGTCAGGTCGCTCAGCCGCTCGACGCCGATCACCAGGACGTGCTTGGCGCTGCCCTCGGTGACCATGCCCTTGGCGAGCGTCACGGCGTACGTGAAGCCGGCGCAGCCCGCGGAGATGTCGAAAGCGGCCGGCTTGACGGCACCGATCCGGTGCGCGATCTCGGTCGCGACCGCCGGGGTCTGCTTGAAGTGCGAGACGGTGGCGACGATGACGCCGCCGATGTCCTCGGCGGAGATCCCCGCGTCGGCGATGGCCTTGCCCGCCGCGATCACGGACATCTCGGCGACCGTCTCGTCCGGGCCGGCCCAATGGCGGGAGGCGATGCCGGAGCGGGAGCGGATCCACTCGTCGCTGGAGTCGATGTGCTCCAGGATGACCTCGTTGGGCACCACGCGGGTCGGGCGGTAACCGCCGACACCCATGATCCGTGCGTACGGGGAGCCCTTGGCGGGCCTGATCTTCGCGGTCATGTCTGCGAGGACTCCTATTCCTGGGCGCCGTGCTCGGCGACGATCGCGCGGGCGGCCTCGAGGTCGTCCGGGGTCTTGAGGGCCAGGGTCGCGACGCCGGGCATCGCGCGCTTGGCCAGGCCCACCAGAGTGCCACCCGGCACGAGCTCGATCACGGCGGTGACGCCGAGTTCCTTGAAGGTGTCCATGCACAGGTCCCACCGCACGGGGTTGGACACCTGCGACACCAGCCGCGCGACGATCTCCTTGCCGCCGGCGACGACCGTGCCGTCGGTGTTGGACACGTAGGGCAGCGACGGGTCGGAGACCTCCAGCGTCCCCGCCAGCGCGTCCAGGGTGGCCACGGCCGGGGCCATGTGGTGGGTGTGGAAGGCACCCGCCACCTTCAGCGGGATCACCCGCGCCTTCTCCGGCTTGTCCGCGGTCAGCGCGGCCAGCTGCGCGGCCGTGCCGGCGGCGACGATCTGGCCGGCCCCGTTGATGTTCGCCGGGGTGAGTCCGAGCTTCTCCAGGTGTGCCACGACCGTGTCCGGGTCCCCGCCGAGCACCGCCGACATGCCGGTCTCGGTGACGGCGGCGGCCGCGGCCATCGCCGTGCTGCGGGTGCGGACGAACGCCATCGCCGCGTCGGCGCTCAGCACCCCGCCGATCGCCGCGGCGGTGATCTCACCGACGCTGTGGCCGGCCACCGCGTGCGGCGCGCCGGCGCCGGGCAGCAGCCGCTCCGCCGCGACCAGGCCGGCGGCGACCAGCAGCGGCTGGGCGACGGCCGTGTCGCGGATCTCCTCCGCGTCGGCCTTGGTGCCGTAGTGGGCGAGATCGAGTCCGGCGGTCGCGGACAACTCCGCGAGGCGGTCGGAGACGCCGGGCAGATCGAGCCAAGGGGCGAGGAAGCCGGGGGCCTGAGCACCCTGGCCGGGAGCGACGAGTACGAGCACGCTTTCAACTCTCTCTTGAGCGAGGTCGTCCCCGCCCGTGGGGACAGGGACCAAGAACCGACGGGCGATTTGTTGGTGTCCCACAAACGCCCTGCGTACACCTACGGTGTCTGTCCGGAGTCGGAGAGCCGGCCCAGGATGAGCGCGATACGGAGGGTGAATGCGGAGCGTACATCCGAGGGCGACCAGCCGGTGACGTCCGTCACACGTCGCAGGCGGTATCGGACGGTGTTGGGGTGAACGAACAACATACGGGCGGCCCCTTCGAGCGACGACGCCTGTTCCAGGTACACCGACAGCGTCTCCAGCAACGCCGAACCGGCTTCCTCCAGAGGCCTGTAGATCTCCTCCACCAGCTGATCGCGGGCGTAGCGGTCCCCGGCCATCGCCCGCTCCGGCAGCAGGTCGTCCGCCTGCACGGGACGCGGCGCGTCCGGCCAGGCGGCGCAGGCCCGCAGGCCGGCGGCCGCGGCCTGCGCGGAACGGGAGGCCGACAGCAGGTCGCCGACGACCGGGCCGGCCACCACCGGGCCCGCCGCGAAGGGGCCGATCAGCGCCTTGGCGACGCGCAGCGGTTCGTCGTCGCCGCCCGCGACCACGATCAGCCGGTCGCCCAGCACACCGGTCAGCACCTGCAGCTTCGCGTGGCGCGACGCCCGGCGGATCGCCTCCACGGTCAGCTCGCTGTCGCCGTTGGGCGCCGTGCCCAGCACCACCACGATCTTGTCGGGGGAGCTCCAGCCGAGCGCCGCCGCCCGCGACAGCACGCCCTCGTCGGCCTCCCCGGACAGCACGGCGTTGACCACCAGGGACTCCAGGCGGGCGTCCCAGGCGCCGCGGGCCTCCGCGGCCTGGGCGTACACCTGGGCCGTCGCGAAGGCGATCTCCCGGGCGTACACGAGCAGCGCCTCGCGCAGCACCGACTCGTCGCCGGGGGCGGCGACCTCGTCGATGGCCGCCTCCATCACCTCGATGGTGGTGCGCACCATCTCCACCGTCTGGCGCAACGAGATCGCCCGGGTCAGCTCCCGCGGAGCGGTGCCGAAGACGTCGGTGCTGATCGCCTGGGGTGTCTCCGGGTGCCGGAACCATTCGGTGAACGCCGCGATGCCCGCCTGCGCCACGAGCCCGATCCACGAACGGTTCTCCGGCGGCATGGCCCGGTACCAGGGCAGCTGTGCGTCCATCCGAGCGATCGCCGCCGCCGCGAGGCGCCCCGAGGACTTCTCCAGCCGTCGCAGTGTGGCGATGTGGGAGTGGTCGCGGGCGGGGTCGAATGCGCTCTGCGCGGGTTCTGGCACGGTACAAGCCTGCCTTATCCGGGCGGAAGGATGGCACGGACCCCTGTTCTGCGCGCGTCCGCGCCTCAGATTCTGCCCCCCGAAGCGGTGTCCGCGGACAGCCGCTGGGCGAGGTAGATGGGGACCACCGACAGCACGATCAGCACCGCGGCGACCACGTTGACCACGGGCGCCTGCTGCGGCCGGGCCATGTTGCCGAAGATCCACACCGGGAGCGTCTGGACCCCGGGCCCGGCGGTGAAGGTGGTGACCACGATCTCGTCGAAGGAGAGCGCGAAGGCCAGCAGCCCGCCCGCCAGCAGCGCCGAGCGGATCAGCGGGAAGGTGATGTCGCGGAAGACCTGGAAGGTGTCGGCGCCCAGGTCCATGGCCGCCTCCTCGTACGAGCGGGAGGTGCGCCGGAGCCGGGCCAGGACGTTGTTGAAGACCACCACGACGCAGAAGGTGGCGTGGCCCACGACGACGGTGAACAGGCCCAGACCGACGCCGAGCGGCTCCAGCACCGTGCGGAACGCCGTGTTCAGGGCGATGCCGGTGACGATGCCCGGCAGGGCGATCGGCAGGACCACCACGAAGGACAGCGCCTCACGGCCGAAGAACCGGTGGCGCTGGACGGCGAAGGCGATCAGCGTGCCCAGCACCAGCGACACCGCCGTCGCGCCGAGTCCGGCCCTCACCGAGGTCCACAGCGCCGCGCGGGCGCCGTCGCTGTGCCAGGCGTCGCCCCACCAGCGCAGGGTGAGCCCGGAGGGCGGCCAGCCGAAGGCGCGGTCGGCGTTGAAGGAGTTCAGCAGGACCAGCAGCAGCGGCAGGTAGATGACGGCGAAGCCGAGCGCGGCCGCGACACGCAGGGCGATCCGGGCGGGTCGGGACAGTTGCATGGCGTACGGCCCTCACAGACTCTGGAGCGCGCCGGTGCGTCGCACGGCCAGCAGGTAGACGACGATGATCGCGACCGGCACCGTGCCCAGGGCGGCGGCGAGCGGCAGGTCGAGGGTGATGTTGGAGTAGACGACGTTGCCGATGAGCTGGGTCTTGCCGCCGACGATCTGGACGGCGATGTAGTCGCCGAGGCTGAGCGAGAAGGTGAAGACCGAGCCGGCCGCCACCGAGGGCAGCACCATCGGCAGCACGACGGACCTGAAGGTCCGCCAGGTCCGCGCCCCGAGGTCCGCGGAGGCGTCCAGCAGGCTGCCGGGCAACTGCTCCAGGCCGGCGTGCAGGGGCAGGATCATGTACGGCAGCCACAGATAGGCCAGGACGACGACGGCGGCCGGCAGCCCGTACCCGGGGCCGTGCAGACCGAGGGGAGCCAGCGCCCAGTCCAGCGGCCCGTCCTCGGAGAGCATCACCCGCCAGGCGTAGGCCTTGACGAGGTAGCTCGCCCACAGCGGGGTGAGCATGGCGACCACCAGCAGGTGCCGGTGGCGGGGCCGGGCCACCCGCGCGGTGTAGAAGGCGATGGGGAAGGCGACGACGATGTCGATGACGGTGACCGCGACCGCCACGCCGAGGCTGCGCAGCGCGACGTCCCGGTAGACCGGGGTCGTCCACAGGGCGTGGAAGTTGTCGGTGCTCCAGACCTTGACCACGTCCGAGGTGAAGGGGTCGGTGGTCCAGAAGGCGGAGAGGAACAGCGCGGCCAGCGAGCCCAGGTAGGCCAGTACCAGCCACAGCAGCGGGGCGGACAGCAGCAGGGACAGCCGCAGCCGCGGGCGGCGGTGCAGGAAGCCTGCGATCCGCCGCCCGGGGGTGGTGGTCGTGGGGGTCACGGACGGTTCAGCCCTTGATCTCGGTCCAGGCCTGGACCCACTTGGCGTAGGGGACGCAGGCGACGTCGGTGCGGCCGTCGAGGCACTGCGGGATCGGGGTGTTCCAGAAGTGGACCTTCTTCCAGTAGGGCTCGTCGGAGGCGTGGAAGACGGTGCAGTGGTTCTTGTCGGCGGTCAGCGCGCAGGACTTGGCGTTGGACGGGGCCTCGCCGAACCACTCGGCGACCTGGGCGTTGACCTTGGGCGAGACGATCCAGTCCAGCCACTTGTAGGCGCAGTTGGGGTGCTGGGCCTTGGCGGAGATCATCCAGGTGTCGGACCAGCCGGTCGCGCCCTCACTCGGCAGGACGGCGGCGACCTTGGCCTTCTCGGCCTCGGCGAGGTTGGCGATGACCTGCCAGCTCGTGCCGATGACGGAGTCGCCGCTCTTGAACGCGGAGATCTCCTTGAGGTAGTCGCTCCAGTACTCGCCGATGTTGGCGTTCTGCTCCTTCAGCAGGGCGACCGAGGCGTCGAACTGCTTCTGGTCCAGGGCGTACGGGTCCTTGATGCCCAGTTCCGGCTTCGTCCTCATCAGGTACAGCGCGGCGTCCGCGATGTAGATGGCCGAGTCGTAGGCGGTGACGTGGCCCTTGTACGGGGCGGACTTGTCGAACACCGCGGACCAGGAGGTGGGCGCGGGGGAGACCTTGTCGGTGCGGTACATCAGCAGGTTGGCGCCGCGGCCGTGCGGGATGCCGTAGGCGACCCCGTTCACCGAGTTCCACTTCTGCATCTTCAGACTCGCGAAGACGTCCTTGTAGTTGGGCACCAGATCGGTGTTGACCGGAGCCGCGTCGCCCGAGGCGATCAGCCGCAGTGATGCGTCGCCGGAGGCGGAGACGGCGTCGTACTGGCCGGTCTTCATCAGGCTGACCATCTCGTCGGAGGTGCCGGCCACCTTGGTGTTGACCTGGCAGCCGGTCTCCTTCTCGAACGGCGTGACCCAGTCGACGGACTTGTCGTTGGAGCCGTCCTCGGCGTAGCCGGCCCAGGCGATCAGGTTGACCGTGCCCTCGGTCTTCCCGAGGGTCTTCTGCGCGCTGAGTTTCGGCGGGGTGAACCCGCTGCCGGAGCCGGAGCCCTTGTCGGAGGAGGTCCCGCCGCAGGCGGTGGCCAGGGCCAGGAGGGTGCAGGCGGCGAGGGTACGGGTCAGACGCACGTGGACTCCGTTTCCGGTGGGGCGGGCTGGACGGTGACGTGGTGGCGGCGGTGCCACTGGAGGCGGACGCGGGTGCCCCGGTACGCGGCGACATCCGCGGAGGAGGTCTCCCGGTTCTGCTGGAGCGCGGTCACCCGGCCGCCGTCGTCCAGGTCGACCAGGAAGCGGGTGGAGTCGCCGAGGTAGACGACCTCGGCGACGGTGCCGGAGACGGTGCGCAGCGCGGTGTCGTCGGTGCCGGCGGTGCCGTCCGCACCGGAGCCCTTCTCCCGCGGGTCCAGCAGCCGGATCTTCTCCGGCCGGACGCTGTAGGTCCCGCTCTCGTCGGTGAGCAGGTTGGACGTGCCGACGAAGCCGGCGACGAAGCGGGTGGCGGGCCGCTCGTACACCTCGGCCGGGGTGCCGACCTGCTCGATCCGGCCGCCGTTGAAGACGGCGATCCGGTCGCTGAGGGTGAGCGCCTCTTCCTGGTCGTGGGTGACGAAGACGAAGGTGATGCCGACCTCGCGCTGGAGTTCCTTGAGCTCGACCTGCATCTGCTCGCGCAGCTTGAGGTCGAGCGCCCCCAGCGGCTCGTCCAGCAGCAGCACCTTCGGCCGGTTGACCAGGGCGCGGGCCAGCGCGACGCGTTGCCGCTGACCGCCGGACAACTGGGCGGGGCGCCGTCCGCCGAAGTCCGCGAGCCGGACCGAGGCGAGGGCGGCGCGGGCGCGCTCGGTGCGCTCGGCCTTGGGCACCTTGCGGATCCTCAGTCCGTACGCGACGTTCTGCTCGACCGTCATGTGCGGGAAGAGGGCGTAGTCCTGGAAGACGGTGTTCACGTCCCGCTCGAAGGGGGCGAGGCGGGTGACGTCCCGGCCGGCGAGTTCGACGGTGCCGGCGGTGGGCGCCTCGAAGCCCGCGACCATGCGCAGCACGGTGGTCTTGCCGGAGCCGGACGGCCCGAGCATCGAGAAGAACTCGCCGTCGCCGATCTCCAGGTCGACGCCGTCGACCGCGCGCACCGGGCCGAACGACTTGGCCAGGCCCCGCAGGCGTACGGCGGGCGTCCCGGTGGCTGTTCCCCTGGCCGTTCCCTCCATGGGCGGGAACCTTTCTGTTGGCACGGGCGTTGACCGTTGACCGAAAACCTATGAAGTTATATTTCAGAGGACAAGGCCTGGCCGGGGTAAAACTTTCCCCAAGTGAGAAGGTGTCCGGGTGAGCAAACTTTCGAATGGCGCGCTGCACGCCGTCTTCGCACCCGTCGGCAACCTCGCCCGGGTGGACGCGGTCGTGCGGCGGCTGGCGGACGCCATCGAGCTGGGCCTGCTGGCCGACGGGGAGCAGCTGCCCGGTGAGAGCGAACTGGCCACCCGGCTGGGCGTGTCCACGGTGACCTTGCGCGAGGCGCTCATGGCCCTGCGGCAGCAGGGGCTGGTCACCACCCGCCGCGGCCGCGGCGGCGGCAGCTTCGTCACCGCCCCCGGCCAGCCCCGGCACGCCCGGCTGGGCCACCGGCTGGCCGACTGGAGCACCGAGGAACTGCGCGACCTCGCCGACCACTGGGCCGCCGTCGCCGGTTCCGCCGCGCGACTGGCCGCCGAGCGCACCGGACCTGACGACCTCGCCCCGCTCCAGCGCTCCCTGGAGGAGTTCGAGACCGCCGAGGACCCCGCCGCCCGCGGCCGCGTCTACGGCCGGCTCCATGTGGAACTCGCCGCCGTCTCCCAGTCGGCCCGTCTCACCAAGGAGGAGATCCGTATCCAGGCGGAGATCGGAGCGCTAATCTGTCTCGCACTCGGGGAGGACGACGCCCGCGCGGCGGCCGTCGCGCTGCACCGCGCGCTGATCGGCGCCGTGCGCGAAGGCGACGCGGAACGGGCCAGGTCCCTGGCCGAACGGCGGGTGCAGGACGCGATGGAGCGCCTGATCGGACTGCGTCTGACCGCCGCCGGCTGACCCGGGCGCCCCGTACCTCCCGTCCTCCCGCACCGGAGGCAGTCGCCGTGGTCATGAGCTCATCAACCGTCGTCGAGGACGTCGCCGCCGGTGTCGTGGACCGGGTCCGCGCCGCGCTCGAGGACGTCTTCGCCGCCGTCAGCCAGGTCGCGGAGCGCACCACCGCCGTGGCCGCCGTGCGCGCGGCCGGCCGCGCGCCCACCACCGCCGACCTCGCCGCACTGCGGCCGCTGCTGCACGACCGGCTGCGCGGCCGGGGCGACCTGATCTCCGGCATCGGCTTCATCGCGGAACCCGGGCTGCTCGGCGACGTACCGGCCTGGCTGGAGTGGTGGCAGACGCACCGCGACGGGGAGTTGCGGCCGCTGCTGCTCGACCTCGACCCGGAGACCTCGGCGTACTCCGACTACACGCACTGGGACTGGTTCGCCCTGCCCCGCGCCACCGGCGAGCGCGCGGTGGCCGGGCCGTACGTGGACTACCTGTGCTCCGACGAGTACAGCCTCACGCTGTCGGTGCCGGTCCAGCACGGCGGGCGCTTTCTCGGCGTGGCCGCCGCGGACGTCTACCTGCGCCACTTCGAGGCCGCCGTGCTGCCACTGCTGCGCCGGCTGCCCGCCCCGGCCGCACTGGTCAACGCCCGTGGCCGGGTGGCCGCTTCCACCGATCCCCGGCACTTGGCCGGCTCCCTGCTGCGGAGCTTCAGCGGGCGGTCCTGCGGACCGATCCCGCTGACGCTGGTCACAACTCCGACAGCACCGCGTCCGTGAGCGCGGGCCACAACGGCAGCGCCCACTCGCCGAAGTCACGGTCCGTCAGCACCACGCAGGCCGCCCCGGCCCCGGGATCGACCCACAGGAACGTGCCGGACTGCCCGAAGTGCCCGTAGGTGCGCGGCGAGGACGACGCGCCCGTCCAGTGCGGCGACTTGTGGTCCCGGATCTCGAAGCCCAGGCCCCAGTCGTTGGGGTTCTGGCCGCCGTAGCCCGGCAGGACGCCCTTGAGCCCCGGGAAGGCCACCGAGGTGGCCGCGGTCACCGTCTCCGGGGCCAGCAGCCGCGGCGCCTGCAGTTCGGCGGCGAAGCGCACCAGATCGTCCGCGGTCGCGATCGCGCCCGCGCCCGCCGAGCCCGGCAGGTCGGTGGCGTGCATGCCGAGCGGCTCCAGCACCGCCTGCCGCAGGTACTCGGCGAAGGGGATCCCGGTGGCCTTGGCGATGTGGTCGGACAGCACCTCGAAGCCCGCGTTGGAGTAGATCCGCCGGGTGCCCGGTGCGGCCATCACCCGGTGCTCGTCGAAGGCGAGCCCGGAGGTGTGCGCGAGCAGGTGCCGTACGGTCGAGCCCTCCGGACCGGCCGGCTCGTCCAGCTCGACCGCGCCCTCCTCCACCGCGACCAGCGCCGCGTACGCGGACAGCGGCTTGGTCACCGACGCCAGCCGGAAGCGCCGCCAGGTCTCGCCGTACGTTCCCGCGACGGTGCCGTCGCGGCGGACGACCGCCGCCGCGGCCGTCGGGACAGGCCAGTTCTCGATCGCGCTCAGGCTGCTCAGGCTCCGCATGACGGTGAGCCTAACCAATGCCCTTGCTTGGAGTGCACTCCAGGGTTTTAGCGTGGAACCCATGACCGTGACGCAGGTGGCCAAGAGCAAGCCCGGCAGCGTACGCAGCTGCGCCGACGAGGCGCCGCACCCTCTCCCGGCCGGCCGGGACCGTTACACGATCAGCGAGGTCGCCGCCTTCACCGGCCTGAGCGCGCACACCCTGCGCTGGTACGAGAGGATCGGCCTGATGCCGCATGTCGACCGGTCCCACACCGGGCAGCGCCGCTTCACCCACCGCGACCTGGACTGGCTGGCCTTCGTCGGCAAGCTGCGGCTGACCGGAATGCCGGTCGCGGACATGGTCCGCTACGCGGAACTGGTGCGGCTGGGCGAGCACACCTTCCCCGAGCGCCAGGACCTGCTGGAGTCCACCCGGCGCGATGTGCTGCAGCGGATCACCGAGCTCCAGGACACCCTCGCGGTCCTCGACCACAAGATCCACACCTACGCCGACGCCCGCCGGGCGTCCGAGAGGGCATGAACCCCATGAGCGACACGAACAACGAGCCGATCGCCACGGTCGCACTCGGCACGGACGGCCCCCTGGTCGGCGTGCAGGGCCTGGGCTGCATGGGCATCAGCGAGTTCTACGGACCGACCGACGAGGGCGCCGCCCGCGCCACGCTGGAGGCGGCGCTCGGCGTCGGCGTCACGCTCTTCGACACCGCCGACGTCTACGGCCTGGGCGCGAACGAGGAGTTCCTCGCCCCCTTCGTGCGGGCGCACCGCGACGAGATCACCCTCGCCACCAAGTTCGGCATCGAGCGCAAGGCCGACGACCTGCGGTACCGCGGCGTCCGCAACGACCCCGCCTACATCCGGCAGGCCGTCGACGCCAGCCTGCGCCGCCTCGGCACGGACGTCATCGACCTGTACTACATGCACCGCCGCGACCCGGCCGTGCCGCTGGCCGAGTCGGTCGGCGCGATGGCCGAGCTGGTGCGGGCGGGCAAGGTCAAGCACCTCGGCCTGTCCGAGGTGACCGGGGCCGAGCTGCGCGAGGCGCACGCCGTGCACCCGATCGCGGCCGTGCAGTCGGAGTGGTCGCTGTTCAGCCGTGACGTGGAGGTCTCGCTGGCCGGCGCCGCCGCCGAGCTGGGCGTGGCCGTGGTGCCGTACTCCCCGCTCGGGCGCGGCTTCCTCACCGGCTCCTTCCAGGCCGCCTCGGAGCTGACGGCGGGCGACTTCCGGCAGGCCCAGCCGCGCTTCACCGGGGAGAACGCCAAGCGCAACGCCGATCTGCTGGAGCCGCTGCGCAGGGCCGCCGAGGCGCACGACGCCACGCCCGGCCAGATCGCCCTGGCCTGGGTCCAGCAGCGGGCACAGGTGCACGGGCTGGCCGTCGTCCCGATCCCGGGGACCCGGAAGGCCGAGCGCGTGCGGGAGAACGCCGCCGCCACCCGGATCGTCCTGGACGAGACCGAGCTGGGCCGGCTGGAACCGATCGCGGGGCAGGTCGCCGGTGACCGCTACGCGGACATGTCGTCCACGTCGGCGGCGCGCGAGTAGCCCTCGCGCTCCAGGGCGGGCCGCGACCGCGTGGCCCGCTGGATCGCCGCGAGCACGGCCGCCGCCAGCGGCAGCGACTCGTGGACCGGGCCGTAGCCGAGGCCGAACACCACGGCGGTCGGGTCGTCGTCCGCGCTGCCCGGCCGGCGGCCGCCGCCGTCGCGGGGGAGCAGCCGCAGGTGGCCGCCGAGTGCCTCGGGGGAGCGCCAGTCGAGGCCGGTCAGCTCGGCTACCGGGAAGTGCTGGTCGCCGGCCCGCCACTTCGCCGTGGAGGCGCCGGTCCAGAACCAGCGGAAGGACACCGTGTGCCCGTCGAAGGACGCCTTCCCGTCGTACGCCTTGAACGACAGGGGAGGGGCGGGGGCGTCCACCAGATGGCGCGGGGCCGGCTCGTCCTCGTCGGCGCCGAGGGCGCCGATCGCGGTCAGCAGGTGCTCGGCCCACTGCTCCGCGAGCGGTTCGCGGGCGGCGGGCAGCACCAGACGGTAGGGGTCGGCGGCCTCCTTGAGCTGGCCGTCCGCCGCCTCCATCAAGGGGTCGGCGCCCGGCCGCGGCACGGCGCGCAGCACAAGGGTGCCGCGCCGGCCCGGCGCGAGCTCCACGCCCGACAGAGCGGCGTAGGGGACGCGGCGCTGACCGAGCACCTGGAGCAGTTTGGAGTTGCGCATCCCCCGCTCGTACCGGATGAGGACCGCGTCGGCATCGAACTCCCATACGGCGTTGGATCCGGCCAATACGTCACCCATACGAGTCATCGTAGGCCGGGTTCCCGCCGGGGGAGCCTGCCGGGTGAGGCCGGTCTAGGCCACGCCCGCCGTGCAGGACCTGCCCTCGGCGCAGCGGACGTCCGGAAAACGCCCGAGGGCGATACGGGTGAAGTTGTCGAGGCTGCCGGTGCCCGAGCGGAAGTAGCCCGCGTGGCCCTCGGCGCCGTCGGAGCTGACGACCCGGGCACCGAAGGCCCGGGAGACCGGGTCCGCGCCGTGGCCCAGCCCCGCGATCTCCAGGTGCGGCACGTCGCCGATCCAGTCCGAGCTGTCCCGGGTCGCCCACACACGGGCACCCGTGCGCAGATCGGCCGCCCGGTCCACGCGCATGCCGGGGCTGCCGAAGACCGTGATGTCCGAGACCCGGCCGGCCGGCAGTCCGGGCGCGGCCACGCCGCACAGCACCGAGCCGTACGAATGGCAGAACAGCGCCACGTCGCCGCGCGCCGGCAGCGCCCGCACCAGGGCGGTCAGCCGGACCGCGCCCTGCTCGGCGCGTTCGCCGGTGGACGCGTCCAGGCCCACGCCGAGCGGGGTGGTCCAGTCGGCCCACGCGATGACGGCCGTGCGGGCGCCCGGGTCCGCGGCCCGCTCGGAGGCGTACAGGGAGCGCGCCATGCCCGCCGGGGCCCGGTAGGGCAGGGCGGTGCGCTCGAAGGACATCACGTCGGTGTCGACACCGGGCACCACGATCGAGACCCGGTCCGCGTGCCGCAGATCACCGAGGACCTCGGCGATCCGGCCCCGGCCCGCGGGGTCGAAGGCGAGGATCTGCCGGCCGGGTTTCTGGAGGGAGGCGTAGCGGCTGGCCAGTTCGGCCGCGTCCTTGCGGCCCTCGGCGCTGAGCAGCGGGCTGTGCGAGCGGGCGTTCTCCCGGGCCCGTTCGGTGCCGAGCGAGATCTGGTTCGCCTGGTAACGCAGCGTCAGCGGGGCGCCGTTGAGGTTGCCCACGATCAACGGGTAGCGCTTCGTCAGGCGCTGGGCCTGCACCGGGCCGAGCGTGCCGAAGAAACGCGCCACCGCGTTCGCCCCGGCCTGCGGATCGGGCAGCGGACGGCCGCCCACCGTGGCGTGCCGCCAGGCGGACGTGGCAAGGGACTTGGGGTCGCTGTCACCGGTGTGGTGACGCAGCGCCGTCCAGCCGGTGGTCGACAGCATGACGAAGACCACGGCCAGGGCCATGAGGGCGCGCAGGGAGGGGGAGCTGAAACGCTCGTCGGCGAAATTCACTGCGTGCCACCATAGGAGACGGCGCCGGTCCCCTGAGCACGCCGTGACTCAAGTCACGTTTGAAAGAAGGAGATTCCGGACACACCCTTGTGTTCGTCCCACGGTTGTGTCAACACGGGCACGAGTTGGGCCAGGTGCTCCTCGGTGATCCGGCGGATCGACTCCACGCTCGTCTCGTCGCCGCCGCCCCACAGTCGCTGGGCCGCCCTGAGCACCCCGCCGACGGCGCCCACGAGCACCCGCGGCCGCGGGTCGGTCGCGTCCAGGCCCTCACGGGCGGCGATGACGGCCGCCAGCCGCCCCTCCACCACCGCCGAGCGGCGCATCTGCGCGGCCAGCAGCGTCGGGGTGGACTCGATGACCCGGTACATCGCCATGTACGTGGGCAGCGGCACGACGGCGACGATGAGCGCGCCGATGCCGTCCCACGACGCGACCAGCGCCGCGTGCAGCGCCTCGAACGGCGGCTCGCCGGGCGGCCGGGCCGCGACCGCGGTGACGTAGGCGTCCTCGACGGTGTCCTCCAGCGCGAGGGCGACCTCCTCCTTGCCCGCGAAGTAGCGGAAGAACGTGCGCTGCGAGACGTCCACCGCGGCGGCTATCTCGTCCACGGTCGTCCCGTCGTACCCCTTCGCCACGAACAACTCCACCGCGGCCCGCACGAGCGCGTCCCGTGTGCGCTGCTTCTTGCGCTCCCGCAGGCCGCACACGGGCGTCTTGGGCATCGCGTACGTCATCTGCCGTCCACCTTTCCGGGCCCCCTTTCGAAACGGTTCTGCTTCCTGACAGTTACCGACGGATGAATGCTTTGGTCAAATGTCAGATGCTGCCATAATCTCTTGCCCATGACCCAAGCCTCCGTCGTCACCGACCAGGCCCCGGACCCCATACCGGCGCCTTCCAAGAAGCCACTCCGCGGCCATCCCTGGCTGACCCTCTTCTCGGTCGCCATCGGCGTCATGGTCGTGGCGCTGGACGGCACGATCGTCGCCGTCGCCAACCCGGCCATCCAGGCCGACCTCGGCGCCTCCCGCGAGCAGATCCAGTGGATCACCACCGGGTACATGCTCGCCCTGGCCGTGTCGCTGATCACCGCGGGCAAGCTCGGCGACCGCTTCGGGCACCGCCAGACCTTCCTGATCGGCCTCGCGGGCTTCGCGCTCACCTCGGGACTGATCGGCCTCTCCAGCGGGGTCGGCATGGTGATCGGGCTCCGCGTGCTGCAGGGCGTGTTCGGCGCGCTGCTGCAGCCCGCCGCGCTCGGCCTGCTGCGGGCCACCTTCCCGGCCGAGAAGCTCAACATGGCCATCGGCATCTGGGGCATGGTCATCGGTGCCTCCACCGCCGCCGGGCCGATCGCGGGCGGTCTGCTGGTCGAGCACGTCAACTGGCAGTCCGTCTTCTTCATCAACGTGCCCGTGGGCCTGATCGCGCTCGCCATGGGCCTGGTGATCCTCAAGGACGTCCGTGCCGACAAG
This sequence comes from Streptomyces sp. NPDC002574, assembly GCF_042889545.1. Taxonomy (NCBI): domain Bacteria; kingdom Bacillati; phylum Actinomycetota; class Actinomycetes; order Kitasatosporales; family Streptomycetaceae; genus Streptomyces; species Streptomyces sp. NPDC002574. The sequence continues at coordinate 181,857 of NZ_JBIARB010000001.1, read as the reverse complement.
GCGCCGCGGTCCTTCGACATCCCCGGCATCGTGCTGCTCTCCGGCGCGATGTTCGGCCTGGTGTGGGGCCTGATCAAGGCTCCGGAGTGGGGCTGGGGCAACGCGCAGACCCTGCTCTTCCTGATCGGTTCGGTGCTGCTGTTCGTGCTGTTCGCGCTCTGGGAGACCAGGGCCTCCGAGCCGCTGATCCCGCTGCGGATGTTCCGCTCGGTGCCGCTGTCCGCGGGCACCCTGCTGATGGTGCTGATGGCCTTCGCCTTCCTCGGCGGCCTGTTCTTCGTCACCTTCTACCTGCAGAACGTCCACGGGATGTCGGCGGTGGAGTGCGGTGTCCATCTGCTGCCGCTCACCGCGATGATGATCGTCAGCTCGCCGGTCGCCGGCCTGCTGATCACCAAGTTCGGCCCCCAGGTGCCGCTGGTCGGCGGCATGGTCTGCACGGCGGTCGCCATGTTCGGCATGACCGGCCTGGAGGCCGACTCCGGTTCCCTGGTCATGTCCCTGTGGTTCGCACTCCTCGGTCTCGGCCTCGCCCCGGTGATGGTCGGCGCGACCGACGTCATCGTCGGCAACGCCCCGCTGGAGCTGTCCGGCGTGGCCGGCGGTCTCCAGGGCTCCGCCATGCAGGTCGGCGGCAGCCTCGGCACCGCCGTCCTGGGGACGATCATGGCCTCGCGGGTGGACAGCGCGCTGCCCGAGAAGTGGGCCGCCGCAGGTCTGCCCCCGCTGAAGGGCGAGCAGGCCGCCCAGGCCGCGGACGCGGTCGTGGTGGGCGTGCCGCCGGTCGCCCCGAACACCCCGGCCCAGGTCGTCGCCGTGATCACGAAGGTGACGCACGAGACCTTCCTGTCCGGGATGGGGCTGGCCTTCATGGTCGCCGGCATCGTGGCCGCCTTCGCGGCGGGCGTCGCCTTCCTGACCAAGCGCGGCGTCAACGCGGACGCCGCCGGCGGCGCGGTGCACGTCTGACGCCGGCGGACTCCCTATCAGGGTGATCGAGGCCCGGGGCCCTTGGCGGCCCCGGGCCTCGTCGTTCACGGTGGTGCTCCGTACGCGCCGTACCGACAACGGGGAGTGATCCACATGCGCCGTGCCCTGACCCTCACCCTGACCCTGCCGCTCGCGCTGGCCGCGGGCGCCGCCGCCCTGGTGTCCCCCGCCGCGGCGGGCGCGGCCCCCGCGGGCGGCTGCGACCCGGGGGAATTGTGCCTGTGGGCCCGGCCGGACTACGGCGGCCCCCGCACCGTCCACGAGCTCGCGGACACCGACGTCAACTCCTGCGTGCCGCTGCCCGCGGGCGTCACCGCGAAGTCCTTCGTCAACCGCACGCGCAAGCTCGTGACGACCTACCAGAGCGCCGAGTGCTCCACCGAGGGCGACTTCGTGACGTTCCCGTCCGGCACCTGGGTGCCGCAGTCCCGGCACACGATCCGGGCCTTCCAGATCGTCGACCAGTGACCGGTCACCCCTGAGCCCGCGGCAAGGGGGCAAAAGGGCGAAGGGACGAAAGGGCAGGGCCCCCACCGCGACCGCGGTGGGGGCCCTTGCGAAGCGGGGACCGTCAGGCGTCGCCGCCGGCCGCGCCGGGGTCGGCGGCGGCCACATCGAGCAGCTGGTAGCGGTCGATGGCCTGCTTCAGCACCGAGCGGTCGATCTTCCCCGCCTTGGCGAGCTCGGTGAGCACGCCGAGGACCACCGACTCCGCGTCGATGTGGAAGAAGCGCCGCGCCGCGCCGCGGGTGTCCGCGAAGCCGAAGCCGTCCGCACCCAGCGACTGCCAGGCACCGGGCACCCAGCGGGCGATCTGGTCCGGGACGGCCCGCATCCAGTCGGAGACCGCCACGAACGGGCCCTCGGAGCCGGAGAGCTTGCGCGTCACGTACGGGACGCGCTGCTCCTCCTCCGGGTGCAGCAGGTTGTGCTCCTCGGCCGCGACCGCGTCGCGCCGCAGCTCGTTCCAGGAGGTCGCGGACCAGACGTCGGCCCGCACGTTCCACTCCTCGGCGAGGATGCGCTGCGCCTCGAGGGCCCACGGCACCGCGACACCGGACGCCAGGATCTGCGCCGGGACCACGCCCGCCTCGCCGGCCCTGTACTTGTACAGGCCCTTGACGATGCCGTCGACGTCCACGTTCGCCGGCTCGGCCGGCTGGACGATCGGCTCGTTGTAGACGGTGAGGTAGTAGAAGACGTCCTCGTTCGCCTCGGGCGTCCCGCCGTACATCCGGCGCAGACCGTCCCGCACGATGTGCGCGATCTCGAAGCCGTACGCGGGGTCGTAGGCGACCACGGCCGGGTTCGTGGAGGCGAGCAGGTGCGAGTGGCCGTCGGCGTGCTGCAGGCCCTCACCGGTCAGCGTGGTGCGGCCGGCGGTGGCGCCCAGCACGAAGCCGCGCGCCAGCTGGTCGGCCATCTGCCAGAACTGGTCGCCCGTGCGCTGGAAGCCGAACATCGAGTAGAAGACGTAGACCGGGATCAGCGGCTCGCCGTGCGTGGCGTAGGCCGAGCCCGCGGCGATCAGCGAGGCGGTGCAGCCCGCCTCGGAGATGCCGTCGTGCAGCATCTGGCCGGTCGGGGACTCCTTGTACGCCAGCAGCAGCTCGCGGTCGACCGACTCGTACGTCTGGCCCAGCGGGTTGTAGATCTTGGCCGACGGGAAGAGCGAGTCCATGCCGAAGGTGCGGTACTCGTCGGGGGCGATCGGCACGAAGCGCTTGCCGATCTCCTTGTCCCGCATGAGGTCCTTCAGCAGCCGGACGAACGCCATGGTGGTGGCGATCGTCTGCTGCCCGGAGCCCTTGCGGGTCGCCGCGTACGCCTTGTCGTCCGGCAGCGCCAGGGGCTTGGCACGCACGACGCGGGTCGGGACGTAACCGCCCAGGCCCTTGCGGCGGTCGTGCATGTACTGGATCTCCTCCGAGTTCCGGCCCGGGTGGTAGTACGGCGGGGCGCCGGACTCCAGCTCCTTGTCGGAGATCGGCAGGTGCAGCCGGTCGCGGAAGCGCTTGAGGTCGTCGACCGTCAGCTTCTTCATCTGGTGGGTCGCGTTGCGGCCCTCGAAGTTCGGGCCGAGGGTCCAGCCCTTGACGGTCTGGGCCAGGATCACGGTCGGCTGGCCCTTGTGCTCGCGGGCCGCCTTGTACGCCGCATAGATCTTGCGGTGGTCGTGGCCGCCGCGGCCCAGGTGCAGCACCTGGTCGTCGGTGAGGCCCTCGACCATCGCGCGCAGCCGCTGGTCCTCGCCGAAGAAGTGCTCACGGATGTACGCGCCGGTCTCGGTGGCGTACGTCTGGAACTGGCCGTCGGGCGTGGTGTTGAGCTTGTTCACCAGCACGCCGTCGCGGTCCTGGGCGAGCAGCGGGTCCCAGGTGCGGTCCCAGATCAGCTTGATGACGTTCCAGCCGGCGCCGCGGAACTGCGACTCCAGCTCCTGGATGATCTTGCCGTTGCCGCGCACCGGGCCGTCGAGCCGCTGCAGGTTGCAGTTGACCACGAAGGTCAGGTTGTCCAGGCCCTCGCGGGCGGCCAGGGACAGCTGGCCGAGCGACTCCGGCTCGTCCATCTCGCCGTCGCCGAGGAAGGCCCACACGTGCGACTGCTCGGTGTCGGCGATGCCGCGCGCCTGCATGTAGCGGTTCATCCGGGCCTGGTAGATCGCGCCCAGCGGGCCGAGGCCCATGGACACGGTCGGGAACTCCCAGAAGTCCGGCATGAGCCGCGGGTGCGGGTAGCTGGACAGGCCGTACGGGGCCTTGGACTTCTCCTGGCGGAACGCGTCGAGCTGGGTTCCGGAGAGCCGGTCCAGCAGGAACGCGCGCGCGTAGACACCCGGAGAGGCGTGTCCCTGGAAGAAGATCTGGTCTCCGCCCTTGCCGTCGTCCTTGCCCCGGAAGAAGTGGTTGAAGCCCACGTCGTAGAGGGAGGCCGAGGAAGCGAAGGTGGCGATGTGGCCGCCGACGCCGATACCGGGCCGCTGCGCCCGCGACACCATGACCGCCGCGTTCCAGCGGGTCGCGTTCAGGATGCGACGCTCGATCTCCTCGTTGCCGGGGAAGAACGGCTCGTCCTTGGTCGCGATGGTGTTGACGTAGTCCGTGCTGCGCATCTCGGGCACGGCCACGCGCCGCTCGCGGGCTCGCTCGATCAGCCGGAGCATCAGGTAGCGGGCGCGCTCGCGTCCGCGCTCGTCGATAGCGGCGTCAAGCGAGTCGAGCCATTCCGCCGTCTCCTCGGGATCGAAATCCGGGACCTGGCTGGGAAGGCCGCCAATGATGATCGGGTTGCGATCTGATCCGGAAGCCACGCTAATCCTTCGCTGCTAGGTAGTGCTCTACGGGGTCACGCCGCCTCCATCGTGTACCGCGCGTTCGGGATACGTCATCTCTACTGAGCGGTAACCGTCATGTAGCGAGACAGACCCACCTACAAGGCCCCTGGCGGGGCTCCTGCGTGGCTTCCGGTGGCCGAGCGACCAAATCGCAACTGTACGCCCACTCGGACGTACGACCGACCGCGACTCCGATTCGGGAGAAATGCTGGCATAGTGGAGTGAGCCACGTCACCCTTCGCAGTTCGGGTTGCGGTGACACGTCAACGTTTGGGCGGGATGGGCGGCCGGGTACTTGCGCGATCCGCCGCGCCCGTGTGGACTACCGCCCATAACCCCGCACAGGAGCGGGAAGACAACCCCCATGACAGGAGGCAGAGCGTGAGCGCGACCGCGGGCCACGCGGAGGAGCGGACCAACCCGGCAAGCCGGCTTGGTTTCGAGCCCGGACAGGTGGTCCAGGAGCTCGGTTACGACGACGACGTCGATCAGGAGCTCCGTGAGGGTATCGAGGAGATCACGGGCGAAGAGCTCGCGGACGAGGACTACGACGACGTCGCAGACGGTGTCGTCCTGTGGTTCCGCGACGATGACGGCGACCTGACCGACGCCCTGGTCGATGCCACGTCCGCCGTCGACGACGGCGCCCAGATCTGGCTCATGACCCCGAAGACCGGCCGTGACGGGCACGTCGAGCCGAGTGACATCGGAGAGGCCGCACAGACTGCCGGCCTTGCTCAGACCAGCAGTGTCAACGTCTCCAAGGACTGGACCGCCAGCCGGCTGGTGACCCCCAAGTCGGCCAAGGCCGCCAAGCGCTGAGGCGTTAGGACGGACCCCACGCCCCCGCGGCACCGCGCCGCGGGGGCGTCTTGCGTCGCGTCCCGCGGGCAGTGGTTGACTGGGGCACCGGACGGCCGGGCCGCGAGGGTCCCGTCGCAGCCCCCGTCACCGGAAAGGTGTGTTCCGCATGGCGCTCGCCGCAGGAGAGATCGCCCCCGACTTCGGGCTGAGGAACCAGCACGGCCAGACCGTGCGGCTCTCGGACTACCGGGGCGCCAAGAACGTCGTGCTGCTCTTCTTCCCCTTCGCCTTCACCGGCGTCTGCACCGGCGAGCTGTGCGCGCTGCGGGACGAGCTCCCGGCGTTCCAGAACGACGACGTCCAGCTGCTGGCGGTCTCCAACGACTCCATGCACACCCAGCGCGTGTTCTCCGAGCAGGAGGGCCTGGACTACCCGCTGCTCTCCGACTTCTGGCCGCACGGCGAGGTCTCCCGTGCCTACGGCGTCTTCGCCGAGGACAAGGGCTGCGCGGTGCGCGGCACCTTCGTCATCGACAAGGAGGGCGTCGTCCGCTGGAGCGTCGTCAACGACCTGCCGGACGCGCGTGACCTGAACGAGTACGTCAAGGCGCTCGAAGCCCTGTAGTCGGAGGGAACCGGGTACTACCCTCAGGGCGTTGATCCTGTTACGAGCGACACGCGATGACATGGGAGGACTCGTGGGAGTCAGCCTCAGCAAGGGTGGCAACGTTTCGCTGACGAAGGAGGCCCCCAACCTCACGGCCGTCGTCGTCGGCCTCGGCTGGGACGCCCGCACCACCACGGGCGCCGGATTCGACCTGGACGCCAGTGCGCTGCTCACGGGCGCCGAGGGCAAGGTCCTCTCCGACCAGCACTTCGTCTTCTTCAACAACCTCAAGAGCCCCGACGGCTCCGTGGAGCACACCGGCGACAACATCACCGGTGAGGGCGAGGGCGACGACGAGCAGATCAAGGTGAATCTGGCCACTGTCCCGGCCGAGGTCTCCAAGATCGTCTTCCCGGTGTCGATCTACGAGGCCGAGACCCGTCAGCAGTCCTTCGGCCAGGTCCGCAACGCGTTCATCCGCGTGGTGAACCAGGCCGACAACAACGAACTGGCCCGCTACGACCTCACCGAGGACGCCTCCACCGAGACCGCCATGGTCTTCGGCGAGCTGTACCGGCACGGCGCGGAGTGGAAGTTCCGGGCCATCGGCCAGGGGTACGCCTCCGGCCTGCGCGGCATCGCGCAGGACTTCGGCGTCAACGTCTGATGTCCAGGGTCGTGCGGCCCGCCCGCCCGGGGCGGGCCGCGCACCCCGACTGGGGGAGGAGAACAGCATGGGCGTGACGCTCGCCAAGGGAGGCAATGTCTCCCTTACCAAGGCCGCACCGAACCTCACGCAGGTGATGATCGGACTCGGCTGGGACGCGCGCTCCACCACCGGAGCGCCCTTCGACCTGGACGCGAGCGCCCTGCTGTGCGCCTCGGGGCGGGTCCTCGGCGACGAGTACTTCGTCTTCTACAACAACCTCAAGAGCCCGGAGGGCTCGGTCGAGCACACCGGGGACAACCTCACCGGTGACGGCGACGGCGACGACGAGATCCTGATCGTCGACCTGACGGCGGTCCCCGAGCGGGTCGACAAGATCGTCTTTCCGGTCTCCATCTACGAAGCGGACACCCGCGGCCAGACCTTCGGCCAGGTCAGCAACGCCTACATCCGGGTGCTCAACCAGTTCGACCAGAGCGAGCTGGCCCGGTACGACCTGTCCGAGGACGCGTCCAGCGAGACCGCCATGATCTTCGGCGAGCTCTACCGCTACGGCGGGGAATGGAAGTTCCGGGCCGTTGGCCAGGGGTACGCGTCAGGTCTGAGGGGCATCGCCCTAGACTTCGGGGTCAACGTTTCGTAAAGGGATTGGATATCCAGTGCTCCTCCGTACATTCGGCTGGTCGCTCGGCGTCACCGCCGTGGGCTTGGCCCTCGCCGGCTTCCTGTGGGGTGCGGAAGGTCTCGCACTCGTCGCGATCCTCTCTGTCCTGGAGATCTCGCTCTCGTTCGACAACGCGGTGATCAACGCCGGAATCCTCCGGAAGATGAACGCCTTCTGGCAGCGCATCTTCCTGACGATCGGCATCCTGATCGCCGTCTTCGGCATGCGGCTGGTCTTCCCGATCATCATCGTGTCGATCACCGCCAAGATCAGCCCGATCGACGCGATCGATCTGGCGATCAACAACAAGGACCAGTACGAACACCTGGTGACCTCCGCCCACCCGGCGATCGCCGCGTTCGGCGGGATGTTCCTGTTGATGATCTTCCTGGACTTCATCTTCGAGAGCCGTGAGCACACCTGGCTGTCCTGGCTGGAGCGCCCGCTGTCCAAGCTCGGCAAGCTGGACATGCTCTCGGTGGTCGTCGCCCTGGTCGTGCTGCTGGTCACCGCCACCACCGTGGCCACCGCGGTGGCCCACGGCGGCGGCGACAAGACCTCCACCGTGCTGCTCGCCGGCGTCGGCGGTCTGATCACCTACCTCGTCGTGGGCGGCATCTCCAGCTACTTCGAGGACCGCCTGGACGAAGAGGCGGACGAGGCGGACGAGGAGCTGGAGGAGGTGGCCGGCGGCGGCAAGCCGAGCGGCAGCGGCTCCAGCGCCGTGGGCCTGGCCGGCAAGGCGGCCTTCTTCCTCTTCCTGTACCTCGAGGTCATCGACGCCTCGTTCTCCTTCGACGGCGTCATCGGCGCGTTCGCCATCTCGAACGACATCTTCATCATCGCGCTGGGCCTCGGCATCGGTGCGATGTACATCCGGTCGCTCACCGTCTACCTGGTCCGCAAGGGCACCCTGGACGACTACGTCTACCTGGAGCACGGCGCGCACTACGCCATCGGCGCCCTGGCCGTCATCCTCCTGGTCACCATCAAGTACGAGATCAACGAGGTCATCACCGGCCTCGTCGGCGTTGTCCTGATCGGTGCCTCCTACTGGTCGTCGGTGGTGCGAAACCGCCGCCTCGGGGAAAGCTCCGAGCAGCGGGACGACAACGACAAGACGGAAGTGACGAGCGGGGTCTGAGCCCCGGCGCACGACCGGTCCGGGCCGCCGCCCTCCGCCCGCAGGGCGGAGGGCGGCGGTACGTCAGGGGAGGGGCGGAGCCCACATGTGGAACTTTCTGCGGCCCAGCGGCGGCTTCAACGTGCAGTTCGACCTGGCGAACGCGCACACCATCGAACTCACCCGGCGCCACCAGGTCGTCTCGCTCACCAAGCAGGGAGCGGCCGTCGGCAATCTGCGGATCAACCTGTCCTGGCAGATGCGCACCTCCGACACCGGCGGCTGGAACCAGCGCGGCGGCTCCTGGCTGAACCGCCAGATGCACCTGTTCCGGCCCGAGCCGGTGCAGGCGGCCGGTCCCGCCATGGTCAACGTCGACCTCGACCTGGCCTGCATGTACGAACTCGCCGACGGCACCAAGGGCGTCGTCCAGCCGCTCGGCAACTTCCTCGGCGACCTGGACGCCCCGCCGTACATCCAGATGAGCGGGGACGACCGCTTCGGCGGCTCCTCGGGCGAGACGCTCTACATCAACCTCGACAAACGCGACGAGCTCAAGCGCATGCTCGTCTTCGTCTACATCTACGACGGCACGCCGGCCTTCGACCGCACCCACGCCAAGGTGGAGATCTTCCCCAGCTCCGGGCCGCGCATCGAGATCCCGCTCAACGAGCGCGAGCCGCAGGCCCGGTCCTGCGCCGTCGTGCTCATCGAGAACAAGAAGGGCGATCTGACCGTGCGGCGCGAGGTCAAGTACGTCTACGGCTTCCAGGCCGAACTCGACCGGCTGTACGGCTGGGGGCTGCAGTGGGGCCGCGGCTACAAGAGCAAGGTGTGACGCCGGCCCGCCCGCGGCCCGCGGTCAGCGGCGCTCCTGGAACTGCGGGCCCTGCGGGGGCAGCGTGACGCCCTGCTGCGGCTGGGGGTACCCGTAGGCGGGGCCGGGCGCGGCCGCGGTGGCGGCCGGCTGCTGCGGCGGGTAGCCGTAGGCCGGCGCCGGTGCGGTCGGCTGCTGCGGATAGCCGTAGGCGGGGGCCGGCACGGTCGGCTGGGGCTGCTGCGGGTAGCCGTACGCGGGCTGTGTGGCCGGGGCGGGGGCCGGGGCCTGCAGGGTGTACGCCTCCGGCTCGGCGGTCACCGGGACCGTGGGCGGCACCGGCTGCGGCAGCGAGGTCACCTCGCCGTCCGGCCGCGGCTGCTGCGGCGGGGCCTCGACCAGGTCGCCCTCGTCCACGGCGATCCCGAACTCGGTGGCCAGACCCTCGAGGCCGGACACGTACCCCTGCCCCAGCGCGCGGAACTTCCAGCCGCCGGAGCGCCGGTACAGCTCCCCGCAGATCAGCGCCGACTCGTCACCGGTGTCCGGGACGACGTCGAAGAACGCCAGCGGCTCGCCCTCGGAGCCGGCCGTGGCGGCGACGTCGTACAGCAGCACCCGCAGGTCCGAGACGAGCGCGAAGGGGCCGCCGTCGGAGGAGGCCGCGATCACCACCCGCTCGACGCTCGCGTCGAGGGCGGACAGGTCCACCTCCACCGCGTCCGTCAGCCCGGCCGGCTCGCTGCGCTTGGGCAGGTGCCGTGCCACGCCCGCCGGGTGCCGGGGCTGGTTGTAGAAGACGAAGTCCTCGTCGGAGCGCACCCGCCCGTCCGTCCCGACCAGCAGCGCCGACGCGTCGACGTCCGGTATCCCCGCGCCCGGGCTCCAGCGCAGTACCGCCCGCACGCCCGAAGCCGGCACCGGGATGTTCGAGCCCTTCACCATCGCCTGCGTCATGCCCGTCATCCTGCCCTCCCGGGGGCCGCGGTCACAACGCGGGGCACAACGGGACCGCCCGCCACGGACCGGCCGACATCCCGCCGACGCGAGGGGGTTACCTGATTTTCATGCATGACGGGAACGACCCGGGTGACCCCACACGTACGATAATCGGCCACGGCGTCGGGGGACGCTTCCCGCCCCACCACCCACCACCTGCCACGGGGGAACGTATGCGCCACTTCGCGCACCTCGCGCCGGACGTACGGAACGAACTCTTCCACCGCGAGCCCGGCGAGTTCACCGCCGACTCGCCGGCCGCCACGCTCGCGGTCGCCCTGGGGGCGACGCTCTACAGCCCGGCGACCCGCCCGAGCCTGGCCGAGGACATCCTCAAGCAGTCCGCCCGCGGCGTCGTCTCGATGGTGCTGTGCCTGGAGGACTCGATAGACGACCGCGAGGTCGTCGCGGGCGAGGAGAACCTGGTCCTCCAGTTCGGCGCGCTGGCCGCCCGCATCGGGGACGCCGACCCGCCCCTGCTCTTCATCCGCGTCCGCACCCCGGAGCAGATCACCGACCTGGTGCGGCGCCTCGGCGAGACCGTGCGCCTGCTGTCCGGGTTCGTGCTCCCCAAGTTCACCGAGGAGTCCGGCGTCCCCTTCCTGGAGGCGCTCGCCGCCGCCGAGGGCATGTGCGGCCGCCGTCTGTTCGCGATGCCGGTCCTGGAATCGCCGCAGCTGCTGCACCTGGAGTCGCGCACCGAGACGCTGTACGGCATATCGCGGACCGTCGACAAGTACCGCGAACGCGTCCTCGCGCTGCGCCTGGGCGTCACGGACTTCTGCTCCGCCTACGGACTGCGCCGCTCGCCCGACATGACCGCCTACGACGTCCGCATCGTGGCCTCCGTCATCGCCGACGTCGTCAACGTGCTCGGCCGCGCCGACGGCACCGGCTTCACGATCACCGGCCCGGTGTGGGAGTACTTCCGGCACTCCGAGCGCATGTTCAAGCCGCTGCTGCGGCACAGCCCCTTCGTGCCCGAGGCCGTCGACCTGCGCGACGCCCTCATCCAGCGCGACATGGACGGCCTGCTCCGCGAGATCGAGCTCGACCGCACCAACGGACTGCAGGGCAAGACCTGCATCCACCCCTCGCACGTGCAGCCCGTGCACGCGCTGAACGTCGTCTCCCACGAGGAGTGGACCGACGCCGCGGACATCCTCCACGAGGACCGCAGCGGCGGCGGCGTCCTGCGCTCGGCCTACACCAACAAGATGAACGAGGTGAAGCCGCACCGCGCCTGGGCCGAGCGCACCGTGCGGCGTGCCGAGGTCTTCGGCGTGGCGCGGGAGGAGACCAACTTCGTGGAGCTCCTCGCCGCGTGCGTGCCGTCATGACCGGCATCCACCGGGAAAGGGCCGTCCCCATGGCAGCAGAGCCCGTCTGGTCCGGGCAGTGGGTCGCCGACCGCCTCGGCATCGCCCTGCGCGGCGAGGGCCTGAGCGATCTGCTGGGCCTCGCCCTGCGGCGCAACCCCAAGCGCGCGCACCTGCTCGTCTCCAATGTGCTGGGCAAACACGTCCCGCAGCGGCCCGGGGCCGTCTACGCGGCCGGGCACGGGCTCGGCGTGCGCGTGCGCGACCTGCTCGGCGCCGACGCGGCGGCGCGCGCGGTCGTGCTCGGCTACGCGGAGACCGCGACCGGCCTCGGCCACGCCGTCGCCGACGGCCTCGGCACCGCCCCCTACCTGCACTCCACCCGGCGCCCGGTGCCCGGCGTGACGCCGGTCGGCGGCTTCGAGGAGGAGCACAGCCACGCCACCTCCCACCTCCTGCTGCCCGAGGACCCCGCGCTGCTGGCCGGGGACGGGCCGCTGGTCCTGGTCGACGACGAGTTCTCCACCGGGCGCACCGTGCTCAACACCGTCCGCGCGCTGCACGCGCGCTACCCGCGGGACCGGTACGTGGTGGTGGCCCTGGTCGACATGCGCTCGCCCGCCGACCGGGAACGGCTCACCGCCGTCGCCGCCGAACTGGGTGCCGCGGTCGACCTGGTCGCCCTCGCCTCGGGCGGGGTCGACCTCCCCGAGGACGTGCTGGAGCGGGGCCGGGCGCTGGTCGCCGCGCACGGCGGCGACGCCCCCGCCGCGCACCCGGTGCCGGACGGCGCCCGCCCGCTGCCGGAACGCGTACCCCTGGACTGGCCGGCCGGCGTGCCCGACGGCGGCCGGCACGGCTTCACGCCCGAGCACCGCGCGCGCCTGGAGGCGGCCCTCCCGGCGATGGCCGCCGCACTGGCGGCACGGGCGAGGGGCGCGGCAGGCGGCGGCCGGATCCTGGTGCTGGGCAACGAGGAACTGATGTACGCCCCGCTGCGCCTCGCCCAGGCCCTCCAGGACGCGCTGCCGCACGCGGAGGTCCGCTTCTCCACCACCACCCGCTCGCCCGTGCTCGCGGTCGACGACCCCGGGTACGCGATCCGCACCCGGATCGTCTTCCCCGACCACGACGCGCCCGCCGACGGCCCCGGCGAGCGCTACGCCTACAACGTCGCCGGCGCCGCCTTCGACACGATCGTCGCGGTCGTGGACAGCGCGGGGGACACGCCCGCGCTGCACGCCCCGGACGGGCTGCTCGCGCGGCTCGCCGCACACACAGAAAGGCTGCTGCTCGCCGTGGTGCCTTCGTACGAACCCCGCACCTCCCCGGGGCTGCCGGAGCCGCTGCGCGGCCCCGCGTTCTCCTCCTACGCGCCCGAAGAGGTCGGCTGGCTGCTGAAGGACCTGTCGGACGTGGAGCTGGAGGCCCCGACCGAGGAGCGCGAGGAGGCCATCCAGAGCGGCGGCGCGCACTACGCGGAGTCGCTGCCCGAGGAGTACCAGCCGAGCGCGGAGTACCAGGAGCTGTTCCGGGCCGCCCTGGAGGAGTCCGCGGACCGGATCGCCCGCGCCGTCGGCGCCGTCACCGACCTGGTGCTCGCCGAGCGCGGCCCGGACGCGGTGCTGGTGTCGCTGGCCCGCGCGGGCACGCCCGTCGGCGTGCTGATGCGGCGCTGGGCCCGGCACGCCCACGGCCTGGACCTGCCGCACTACGCGGTCTCCATCGTGCGCGGCCGCGGCATCGACACCACCGCGCTTCGCTGGCTGGCCGGGCACCACGACCCGGCCCGGGTGGTCTTCGTGGACGGCTGGACCGGCAAGGGCGCGATCACCCGTGAACTGGCCGAGGCCGTCGCCCCCTTCGGGAACTTCGACCCGGAGATCGCGGTGCTCGCCGACCCGGGGTCCTGCGTGCGCACCTTCGGCACCCGGGACGACTTCCTCATCCCGTCCGCGTGTCTCAACTCCACCGTCTCCGGCCTGATCTCGCGCACCGTGCTGCGCTCCGACCTGATCGGCCCGGACGACTTCCACGGCGCGAAGTTCTACCGCGAGCTGGCCGGCTCGGACGTCTCCACGCTCTTCCTCGACACGGTCGCCGCCCGCTTCGACGACGTGGCCGAGGACGTGGCCCGCGACCTCAAGGAACTCCAGGCCGCCGACCGCACGCCCACCTGGGAGGGCTGGAAGGCCGTCGAGCGGATCAGCGAGGAGTACGGCATCGGGGACGTCAACCTGGTCAAGCCCGGCGTCGGCGAGACCACCCGGGTCCTGCTGCGCCGCGTGCCCTGGCGGGTGCTCGCCCGCCGCGGGGCAGGCGCGGACCTGGCCCACATCCGGCTGCTCGCCGAGCAGCGGGGCGTCCCGGTGGAGGAGGTGGACGACCTGCCGTACTCGTGCGTCGGGCTGATCCACCCGCGCTTCACCCGGGGCGCGACCGGTACCAACGGAAAGGCCGTGACGGCCCAGTGAAGCAGCGTCCGGACCAGCGCACGCTCGTCGCGAGCGACCTCGACCGCACCCTCGTCTACTCCCCGTCGGCGCTCGCCCTGACCGTGCCCGACGAGGACGCGCCACGCCTGCTGTGCGTGGAGGTCCACGAGGGACGGCCGCTGTCCTTCATGACAGAGACCGCCGCCGGCCTGCTCCAGAAGCTCGCCGCGGTCGCCGAGTTCGTCCCCGCGACCACGCGCACCCGCAAGCAGTACCGGCGGATCAACCTGCCCGGCCCCGTGCCGCGTTACGCGATCTGCGCCAACGGCGGGCACATCCTGGTCAAGGGCCACACCGACCACGACTGGAACGCCGAGATGCGCCGCCGCCTCGCCGAGGGGTGCGCGCCGCTGGACGAGGTGCGGGAGTACATGGCGCGCACCTCAGACGAGTCCTGGCTGCGCAAGGAGCGCGTCGCCGAGGACCTGTTCGTCTACCTCGTCGTCGAGCGGTCCGCGCTGCCCGAGAACTGGGTGAAGGAACTCGCCGAGTGGGCCGAGGAGCGGGGCTGGACGGTGTCGCTCCAGGGCCGCAAGATCTACGCCGTGCCCCGGCCGCTCACCAAGTCCGCCGCCCTGGCCGAGGTCGTCCGCCGCACCGGCGCCGAGCACGTCCTGGCCGCCGGCGACTCCCTCCTGGACGCGGACCTGCTGCTCGCCGCGCACACCGGCTGGCGCCCGGGCCACGGCGAGCTCGCCGACTCCGGCTGGACCGCCCCGCACATCGACCCGCTCACCCTGGCGGGCGCGGCGGCGGGCGAGGAGATCCTGCGCCGGATGCTCAGCGTGTCCCGTCGCTGATCCGCAGCACACGGGTGGCCGCGCTGCGCGTCGACTCGACGCGCAGCGCGTTCGGCCGCTCACTGGCCTCGATGAAGGCGCGCGCCTCGTCCTCGGTGCGACCTCCCGTCACATGCCGTACGCGCAGCCGCTCCTCGCGCACCGCCCGGTCGGTCTCCAGGAACCACAGCTCGTCCAGCAGGTCCCGCACCTCGTGCCAGCCGGGGCCGTCGTCGGCGAGGTAGTTCCCCTCGGTCACCACCAGGCGGACGTCGTCCGGCACCGCGATGCCCGCGGCCACCGGCTCGTCCAGCGCCCGGTCGAAGTCCGGCGCGTAGACCGTGCGGCCCTGCGCCGCGCGCAGCCGCCGCAGCAGATGGACGTAGCCGTCCACGTCGAAGGTCTCCGGCGCGCCCTTGCGCCCGCGCAGCCCCAGCCGGTCCAGCTGGGCGTTGGCCAGGTGGAAGCCGTCCATCGGGACGTGCACGGCCGTGTCCGCGCCGAGCCGCGCGTTCACCCCGTCCACCAGCGACCTGGCCAGGGTCGACTTGCCCGCGGCGGGAGCTCCGGCAACACCCAGCAGCACCCGCCTTCCTGGCATGCTGGGCACCAAGGCGACGGCGTCATCCACGTACATGCCCGCCACCTTAAGGAGCAGCCGTGACCGACACCAAGAATCCCCCGCTCACCCCCGAGCTCTACGCCTACGTACTGGACCACAACCCGCCCCTGGACCCCGTCCAGCGCGAGCTGGTCGAGATCACCCACGCCCGCTTCGGCGACGCGGCCGGGATGCAGTCCGCCCAGGAACAGGGACCGCTGCTGGCCTTCCTGGTCCGGCTGCTGGGCGCCCGGAACATCGTCGAGGTCGGCACCTTCACCGGCTTCTCCGCGCTCTCCATGGCGCAGGCCCTGCCCGCCGGGGGCCGCCTGCTCGCCTGCGACATCTCCGAGGAGTGGACCGCCGTCGCCCGCGAGGCGTGGGCCAAGGCGGGCGTGGACGACCGCATCGACCTGCGGATCGCGCCCGCGCTCGACACGCTCCGGGCGCTGCCCCAGGAGCCCGCGATCGACCTCGTCTACCTGGACGCCGACAAGGAGAACTACGTCGCCTACTGGGAGGAACTGGTGCCCCGCATGCGGCCGGGCGCGGTCCTCGCGGCGGACAACACCCTGTTCCACGGCCGGGTGGCCGACCCCGCCGCGGGCGGCGCCGCGGGGGCCATCCGGCGGTTCAACGACCACGTCGCGGCCGACTCCCGCGTCGAGGCCCTGCTCCTGACGGTCGCCGACGGGCTGACCCTGGCGCGCAAGCGCTGAGCCCTGGCTAACCTGTGCACATGCCCCGATACGAATACCGCTGCCGGTCCTGCGGCACCACCTTCGAGCTGAACCGGCCGATGGCCGAGTCCTCCTCCCCGGCGCAGTGCCCGTCCGGGCACGACGACACCGTCAAGCTGCTGTCGGCCGTCGCCGTCGGCGGCACCGCCTCCGCCGCGGGCGCCGCCACCGGCCCGTCCGGCGGCGGGGGTTGCTGCGGCGGCGGGTGCTGCGGCTGACGCGCCGCGGCAACGTCCGATAACCGCTCGCGGGCACGGGCCCCGGGCGGGACACTGCCCGCGTGACGGAACAGCGGGCAACAGGGCGCACGGTCGATGTCGTGGTGACGTACGACGGGGAACGGCTCGGCGGGACGGGTCCCTTCCCCGTCGTGACGCGGTGGTGGTCCGACGTCACGGAGGTCGTGGCACACCTGGAGGCCCTGCTGGGCGTGCCGGTGGTCGTGCTCCGGCTGCTCCGCACCCACGGCGGCGAGGGCGGCCGCGACGGGTCGGTGACCTACCACGCGGAGGCACTGCGCCGGCCCCGCGACGGCGCGCTCCGCGAGGACGCGGCCGGGCCGGACGTCGACGGCCTCCTGGGACCGGCGGACCTGCGCGCCGACTGGGCGACGACGACCGGCCTGTGGTCCGGCCTGACGTGGGCCTTCGACGCGCTGGGCGGCGGCACGGCCGAGCAGGTCAGGACGTGGAACCTGTCCGGGCTGTTCCGCATGACGCCGAAGGACGGCCGCACGGTGTGGCTGAAGACCACCAACCCCCGCTTCAACGCCTGCGAGGCCACGGCCATCGGCCTCTTCGCCGCCGGGGACCGGGCGTTCGTCCCCGACGTCGTGGCGGCCGACACACCGCAGCGGCGCGTGCTGCTCGGTCACGTGGACGGCAAGGACTGCTACGGGGCCGCCCCGGACGTCGCCGGCGCCGCCGTGCGGCGACTGGCCGCCGCCCAGGCCGCCATCGCCTCGACGACGCCTCCGCCGGGGCTGCCGGACCGCACCCCGGCCACCCTGCCCGGCCTGCTGGACCGGCTGCTCGACGGCGAGGCCGGCCGCGACCTCGCCCCGCAGGAGGCAGCCGCGGCACGCCGGCTGACCGCGCGGCTCCCCGCGCTGATCGCGGAACTCGACGCCTGCGGGCTCCCGCACACCGTCGTGCACGGCGACTTCCACCCCGGGAACTGGCGCAGCGACGGCCGGCGCATCGTGATGATGGACTTCGCCGACAGCCACTTCGGCCACCCGGTGCTCGACGGTCTGCGACCGCGCGACTTCCTGGACGACCGCAGTTGGCGGCAGGCCGCCGACGCGTGGGTCCAGGCCTGGTCGCGGCTGGTGCCCGGATCCGATCCGCGGCGTGCGCTCGCGGTGGGCGCGCCGCTGGCGCGTCTGCTGTACGCCGTTCGGTACCAGGAGTTCCTGGACAACATCGAGCGGAGCGAGCGCGTGTACCACGCGGGCGGTCCCGCCGCCGAGATCCGCGCGGCGCTGGCCGCCTGAGTTTTTTCCCCGCCCACCCTCCCGGGTGCCCTGTGAAGTCAGGTGCCCCGGCGCGTGTTGCGGGGTGGGCCGGGTTCGGGGCGTCCGGGGCTGCACGTCCTGGACTGGCATATTTACGCGCCTTTCCAGCACCTGCTCATCCCGTCCCGGCCCGGATACTGCGCACAAATATGCCGCACCGTCCAGAACATCCACCCCTGCACCCCCGCCCCCTCCGTAGTTGTCGCGCCTGATCCCCGGAGGGGGGTGGTTGGCAGTGACGGCTGGGCACCTGGACAGCGCCGCGCCAACGAATGGCCCGAGCACGGTGCCGTCTCCACCCGCCCTCCGGGGATCAGGCGCTTGGAACTACGGAGGGGGCGGGGTCGGAGGGTGGGTGTTCTGGACTGTGGAGCATATTTGGGTGCACGACCCGGAGTGACCGATCCAGGGTGCTCGAGGCACCTAAATGTGCTGTCCAGAATGGCCAGCCCGGAGGCCCCGAACCCGGCCCGCCCACCGCGCGCGCCGGGGTCACTGACTTCACAGGGCACCCGGGAGGGCGGGCGGGGAAAAAACCTACCCGGACAGCCAGCGCAGCGGCACCGCTAGGGGCGGCCCGCCGCGCGGTCCTCACGGATCGCCGCGACGACGTGCGCGGCGGCATCGCGTACGGCCGCCATCTCCTGGAGGAAGTGCCACCAGTCGGGGTGGCGGCCCTCCAGACCGGCGACCGCGCGGTCGAGCCGCCCGACCGCGTCGTCGAGCGGGCGCGCGTGCCGCGCTTCCGGGGTCGAGCGCCCCTGCATGGCGAGGCGCTGGGCGTCGCGGAGGGCGAAGCGGGTGCGCTCGATCTCGCCCTGGGGGTCCTTGCTGACCTCGTTGAGCCGGCGCAGCCGGTCCCCGGCCGCGGAGACGGCGCCGTCGGCGTCGTCGAGCTGCGCCCGTACGGTCGCCAGGAGCGCCGTGGCGTCCGGCCAGCGCTGTTCCTCGCGGGCCTTGGCGGCCTCCACCAGTTTCTGTTCGGCGTGCCCGACCGCCTCCGCGGCCCGCTGCGGGACCGGCTGGAGATCCTCCCAGCAGGCCATGGAGAACCGCCGCCGCAGCTCGCTGAGGACCGGTGTGACGCCCTCGCTGCGGGTGGCCAGGGCCTGCGTGCGGGTACGCAGCGAGACCAGGCGCTTGTCGATCTCGCGGGCCCGCTCGGGGAGCCGTTCGGCCTCGGCGCGGATGCCCTCCGCCGTGCGCAGGACCTCGTCGGCGCGGCGGATGGTCTCCTGGATGCCGTGCCGGCCGGCGCCCTGGTTGAGTTTGGTCAGTTCCGGGCCGAGCGCGGCGAGCCGGGCGGCCAGGTCGTCCGCGCGCAGCCCCGACGCGCGTACCGCGTCCAGGGCGTTGGAGGCGGCGAGCAGGGCCTGCCGGGCGCGTTCGACCGCGGGGGCGAGCCGGGCGAGCTGGGTCTCGGCCTTCTCCAGCAGCGGCGTCAGGTTGCCGGCGAAGGTGTCCAGGTCGGTCCTGGCGCGGGTCAGCTCGTCCTTGGCGCGGGTGAGCTCGGTGCGCGCGCGGGCCGCGGTCGAGGCGTCCAGCTCGTCGTGGTCGAGGTCGTAGGCGTCGACGGCGGCGATGTAGCCGGCGCTGACCTGGTCGATGCGCTCGCCCAGCGCCCGGAAGTCCGCGACGGCGCGCCGCGCGGCCGGGGTGTCGTCGACCGCGGTGACCGTCTCTATGGAGATCACGAGGTCGCGCTGGGCCGTGTCCAGCTCGTAGAAAGCCTGCGCGGCGGCGTCCTTCGCGGCCTGGGCGTCGGCGCGCAGATTGTCCCCACGCCGCCACCACGAGCGTGCCGTCGTCACAGTCGCCCTCTCCCGCAGGTCCGCCGCCGGTGGTTGTCCGCTCCAGTCTCCCACCCGGCAGGGACGAATACACGGGCCGGTCGGTTGCGTCAGCCGGCGTCCGCCCCGACGACGTTCACCGATCCGTCGGACGTCCGGACCGTGACCGTACGCGGGCTGTGGTCGTCGCGGGGCACGTCGACGCGCACATGCCCGTCGCCGGAGCTCGCGCTCACCTTGTACCCCTGCTTGGGCAGGGAGACCCGCACGGAACCGTCACCGCTGCGGGCCTCGACGCTGTCGGGGGCCCGTACGAACGCCAGCGTCAGCGAGCCGTCCGAGGTGTGCGCGGTGACCCGTCGGGAATTCAGGCCCGTCGCCTCGATCCGGCCGTCGCCGCTGGACAGCTCCAGGGGGCCGGTCACGTCGCGGACCCGGACCGAGCCGTCCTTGGTGGTGAGCGTGAGCGGGGTGGTGAAGCCACTGGCCTCCACACGGCCGTCCCCGTTGGTCACGGTCACGGTCACGTCGCGCGGCACCAGCACCTCGTGCCGGGCGGAGCAGTTCTGCATCACGCCCTGGCAGGAGACCCGGAACTTCAGGGTGTGGCCGTCCATCGACCAGGTGGCCTTCGGGGTGTCGCCGAGCACCGACCAGCCGTCGAACCAGCGGGTGACCTCGACGTCATGGACGTCGGCGGGCCTGACGACGACCGCGCTGTCGGCGGCGTCGATGGTCAGCCGGGTGCCGTCCAGCGCGAAGTCGCGCTTTTCGGGCCGGGTGTCGTCGGAGGAGTCCGCGCAGGCGGACACCGTCATGGCGAGTGCCACCGCGCCGGCGGTGGCGGCCAGGGTCCTGAGGATGCGCTTGCGTTGCGTCGTGTCCGTCATGTCAAGGACGGTACGGAGAGCGCCGCGGAGCCGGAATCAGGCCGCCCACCGGATGCGGGGTGGGGCAAACCCCCCGTTCGGCGCGGGGGTCAACGGCCGTGCTCGCGGCGGACGGTGGGCCGCGTGGGGCCGCCGTGCGCCGCGAGCACGCGCCGCCGCTCCCGGGGGCCGCGGTCGCGCGGTCCCCGGACGCGGGTCGGGCCGGCCGGGCCGGTGCGTGCTACTCCCCGCGGCGGGCGATCTCGACGTTCTCCAGCACGCCGAGGGCGTCGGGGACCAGGACGGCCGCCGAGTAGTAGGCGCTGACGAGGTAGGAGATGATCGCCTTCTCGTCGATGCCCATGAAGCGGACGGACAGGCCCGGCTCGTACTCGTCCGGAAGTCCCGTCTGGTGCAGGCCGATCACGCCCTGGTTGTCCTCGCCGGTGCGCAGCACCAGGATCGAGGTGGTGTTCTCCTTCGTGATCGGGATCTTGTTGCACGGCAGGATCGGCAGGCCGCGCCAGGAGGGCACGTGGTTGCCGTGCAGGTCGACGGTGTGCGGCACGAGGCCGCGGCTGTTGAACTCGCGGCCGATGGCGGCGATGGCCCGCGGGTGCGCCAGCAGGTACTGGGCGCCGCGGCGGCGGCTGATCAGCTCGTCGAGGTCGTCGGGGGTGGGCGGCCCGGAGTGGGTGGTGATGCGCTGCCGGTAGTCGGCGTTGTTCAGGAGCCCGAACTCGCGGTTGTTGATCAGTTCGTGCTCCTGGCGCTCGCGCAGCGCCTCGATGGTGAGCTTCAACTGCTGCTCGACCTGGTTGTAGGGCTGGTTGTACAGGTCGGCGACGCGGCTGTGCACCCGCAGCACGGTCTGGGCGACGCTCAACTCGTACTCGCGCGGCGAGAGTTCGTAGTCCACGAAGGTGCCGGGCAGCTCGTGCTCCCCGATGTGGCCGGAGGCGAGGGCGATCGCCTTCTCGCCGTACTTGTTCTGAGCCTGCTGGGTGCCGCTGACGAATCCGGCGACGTGCTCGCGCAGTCCGTCGGACTGCTGCATCAGGGCCTGGAAGGCCTGGCGCGGCAGGGCGAGGGCGGTCACGGTGGTGGCGGCCTTGGCGGTCCAGTCCCAGGTGGCGTCGGCGGCGGCCAGCCCCTCGGAGCCGAAGTGGTCGCCGTCGGCGATGGTGCCGACCACGCCCTGGCCGTCCCACTTGGTGGGCGCCAGCTTGTTGATCTTTCCGTGGGCGACCAGGAAGACGTGGTCGGCCGGTTGCCCCGCGGAGACGATCACCTCCCCGGGCGCGAACTCCCGTTGCTCGAACTGACCGGCCAGCGCCGCGAGCACGGCGCCGTCGTCGAATCCGCGCAGCAGGGGCAGTTCGCCGAGCTCCGCGGGGATCACCCGCACCTGGGAGCCGGTCTGGACGAAGTCGACGCGCCCGTCACCCACCGAGTAGCTCAGTCGCCGGTTGACCCGGTACGCGCCGCCCGCCGCCTGGACCCACGGCAGTACCTTCAGCAGCCAGCGCGAGGTGATTCCCTGCATCTGCGGCGTGGATTTGGTGGTCGTCGCCAAATTCCGCGCCGCAGCGGTGCTCAGACTCTGCTGAGACTGGCCGTTCTCTGTCGCCGACTCCGACGCGACACCCGGCTCAACCGTCATGAATGGTCCTTCCCTTGCGGCCTCGTGGCCCACGCGCTCAAATGCGTGGTTAATGCAATCAATTCACCGTGAAACGACGTTCGCTGTGGGAGCCCCCTGCCCTCGGCCGCTGTCCTCACGGAAGCTACCCAGGGGACAGAGCGACCTGCACTCACTCGTATGGATGAGAATCCGGAATGGGCGACTTGGGTAGATCCGAGGGCTTCCGTTCTTCCATCGGCTCCCGTGTACCGAATCGTGACCATGGGCGGGGGTCTGTCGGGCGGTCGCGCATCGGCTGAGGTCACGGCCTCGCGGCGAGCGCGCGGAACGGCGCCATCGCAGGGTGATCAAGGTGACTCCCCGGTAATTCGCGTGCTATTCCCCAACCCCGCCATCGATGATGAGGAAAACGTCACGCGCCCCCGGGGGGATCCTCGGCGGGTCTCTGGCGTACGCTGTACGGCTGAGGGCGGGTCGCAGAAGAACCGCTTCTGCGCGACACCGCCACACCCCCGGAGGGCGCCGCGCACCAGAGGGGGAGAGGAGGCGCGGTGCTGACCGGAGCGGGCTCGCTGTTCGACTCACCGTGGATCTACGCCCTGGTCGCCGCGTCCATCGTGCTCGACGTCTTCGTGCCAGTGATGCCCAGTGGCGTCCTGCTCATCTCGGCCGCCACTGCCGGCACCACCGCCGGAGGCGCCAGCGGCATCCTCGACGTGGTCGTCCTGCTGCTGTGCGCCGCCACCGCCTCCACCCTCGGCGACCTGGCCGCGTACCGGCTGGCCTGGCGCGGCGGGGACTGGCTCGACCACCGGGTCGCCAACTCCCGCCGGCTGTCCTCCGCCCAGGAGGTCCTCGGCGCGGTCCTGGCCCGCGGCGGCGGCGCGCTCGTCGTGCTGGCCCGCTTCGCACCGGCCGGCCGTTCCGTCGTCAGCCTCACCGCGGGTGCCTCGCACCGCAGGGTCCGCGAGTTCCTGCCCTGGTCCGCGCTGGCGAGCCTGGTCTGGGCCGCGTACAGCGTCGGCCTCGGCTACGCGGGCGGCCATTGGCTCGGCGCCGGCTGGCTCGGCACCGCCACCTCCGCCGTCGCCCTGATCGGCTCCGGCTCGATCGCGGCGTACGTCTTCCAGCGCGAGCGCCGCACCCATTCCGTGGTGCCCGTCACCCTGCCCGTGCAGGCCACGGCCACCCCCGACCGGGCGGCGGTGGCGGAGGCCCACTGAGGCCCCGTCCGCCGATGGCGGCCCCCCGGCACCCGTGCAAACATCATTACGGGCATCGCCGGTGCCGGGGGCGGCAGCTGCACGGACGCACGGACGGAGGCCCCGGATGCGACTCGGGCCGCTCAACGGCCTCGTGGCCGTGATCCTCGCCGCCATCGCCTTCGCCCTCCAGGGCGACACCCCCGGCGTCGGCAGCTCCGGCTTCACGGTCCGGCTCTTCTACACCGAGCACGACACCGCCCAGGGCATCGGCCTGTACCTGCTCCTGGTCGCCGGGATCTTCCTGGTCTTCTTCGCCGGGAGCCTGCGTCACGCGCTCGCCAGGACCGACCGCTCCGGCTGGCTGCCCGATGTCGCCCTCGTCGGGGGCGCGCTCGCCGCCCTCGGCTTCTGGATCAGCGCCGGGCTCACGCTCTGCCTCATCGAGGCGGGCGGTGAGCAGATGGTCGGCGGCGGCGCGCTGCAGGCCCTCAACGTGCTCAGCGGCGACCTGTTCATGCCGTTCCTCGGCGGGGTCGGCCTGATGCTGCTGGCCGCCGGGATCAGCACCGCCCGGTCCTCCGGGCCGCTGCCGCACTGGCTGGGGTGGATCGCCTTCGTCCTCGGCGTGCTGATGTTCGTCCCGTTCGCCGGCTTCATCGGCCTCGGCCTGGCCGGCCTGTGGATCATCGCCGTGAGCGTGTGGCTCGCCGGACCGCCCCGGCGGCGTCAGCCGCAGCCCGAGCAGGCCCGCTGACGTGCTCTAGCGGATCCTGCGGTAGACCGTGCCGTCCGCCGAACGTTCCAGCCAGCCGTCGTCGACGAGGTACCGCCGCAGGGCCGCGCAGTCGTCGTGCACCGTGCGCAGGACCCCGTTGACCTCGGTCTCGCCGTAGGCGCGGCCGGACACGAACAACGTCTCGGCCAGGTGCCGGAGCAACTGCTCGCGGCGCGCCGCGCGGCGGGGGACGACGGTCAGCCGCCCGTCGCGGAACAGGGCCGACACGGCGTGCGCACCGGTCTCGGTCACGGGACTCTCCTTCGTACGGACGATTCGGCGACTGCTGCGCAGCCTGACACGCCCGCCCCGGCCCCGGCACCTGAATTCCGGCTGGCACGATGGGGGCATGAGCATTGTGAAGATCAACGCCCTGACCGTTCCGGCGGAGCAGCGCGAGGTCCTGGAGAAGCGCTTCGCCGCCCGCGCCGGCGCCGTGGAGAACTCCGACGGCTTCGAGTGGTTCGAGCTCCTGCGCCCCCTGGAGGGCACCGACCAGTACCTGGTCTACACGCGCTGGCGCAGTGAGGAGGACTTCAAGAACTGGATGGCCGGCTCGATGCGCGAGGCCCACCAGGGCGGCGGCGAGGGCCGCCCTCAGCCCGCCGCCACCGGTTCGACGCTGTGGTCCTTCGAGGTCGTCCAGCAGGCCGCTCCCCAGCAGGCCTGAAGGGCCCCGGCCGGACGTGAGCCGGTGAGCGCGTCGTCGGCCCGGCCCCTGCTCTTCCTGGACGTGGACGGGCCGCTCAACCCGTACGCGGCGAGGCCGGCCCGCCCGCCGGACGGGTACGCGACGCTGCGCGTGCCGCCGGTGGGCCTGGCGACGGCGCCGCTGCGGGTGTGGCTCAACCCGGCGCACGGCCCCGCGCTGCTCGCCCTCGGCTACGAGTTGTGCTGGGCGACCACGTGGATGGCGGAGGCGAACACCTGGATCGGCCCGGTCCTCGGGCTGCCCCGGCTGCCGTACGTCGACTTCACCGACGTGCTGTTCGCCCACCGGCCGGACCTCGTGCACTGGAAGACGGCGACGCTGGTGGCGCACGCCGCCGGACGCCCGTTCGCCTGGGTGGACGACGAGCAGAGCCCGGCGGACACGGCGTACGTCGCCGCCCACCACCCCGCGCCGGCGCTGCTGCACCACGTCGATCCCCGGGTCGGCCTGCGCGAGCCGGACTTCGCCGCGCCGGCCGCCTTCGCCGGGGGCGGGTAGCTACGCGGCACGCCCCGGGCCGTGCCCGGGGCGGTCCTGGTCCTGGCCGCACAGCTCGCCGGTCAGCCGGGTGAGCAGGGCCGCCAGATCGTCGTGCCGTTCGGGGTCCCAGTCGCCGAGCAGGTCGGCCAGGAGCTTGCGGCGTGCCTCCGTCAGCAACGCGGCGATCTCCTGGCCCCGCTCGGTGAGCACCAGCGGATCGCCCTCCCGCACGGCCAGTCCGCGCTCCTCGACCTCCCGGGCGGCGCGGTCGATGACCTCCGCCGGGACCGTCGTCTGGCGGGCCAGTTCCGCGGGGTCGGCGCTGCGGGCCCGGGCCAGGTAGAGCAGCAGCCAGCCGGAGGCGGGGTGCAGGTCGAGCCCGGCCAGCCGGACGATGCGGACGTACAGGTCGCGGCCGGCCTGGCGGCCGCCGAGGACGCTCAGGCAGCGGGCGATCTCGTCGAGCGAGGAACGGCTCACGGGGTTGGTGCCGATGGTCTCGCTGGCGTCGGGCACGGTGACCGACCGCCGCAGCGGCTCCTCCTTGAGGAACCAGGCCAGGACGAAGGCGACCGCGCACACCGGTACCGCCCACAGGAAGACACCGGTGATGGCGGTGGAGTACGCGTGCAGCACCGGCCCGCGCAGGTCTGCCGGGAGCGCGCCGACCCCGCGCGGGTCGGCCTGCACGACCGCGGGGTCGAAGCCGGGCGGCAGCGTACGGCCGGAGAGCGCGTCGGTGATCCCGCGGGCCAGGCTGGTGGTGAAGATCGTGCCGAAGATGGAGACGCCGAAGGACGCGCCGATGGAGCGGAAGAAGGTCGCGCCCGAGGTGGCGGTGCCCAGGTCCTCGTAGCCGACGGCGTTCTGCACGGCGAGGATCAGCACCTGCATCACCAGGCCCAGCCCCAGCCCGAACACCAGCAGGAAGGTGCTCAGCACCCAGACCTCGGTGTGCTCGTCGAGCCGGTGCAGCAGGAACAGGCCGACGATGGTGACGGCGGTCCCGGAGATCGGGAAGACCTTGTAGTGCCCGGTGCGCGAGACGATCTGGCCGGAGCCCGTGGAGGCCACCAGCATGCCGACCACCATCGGGATCATGTGCACGCCCGACCACGTCGGCGAGTAGCCGTGCACGACCTGGAGGAAGGTCGGCAGGAAGGTCAGCGCGCCGAACATGGCGAAGCCGACGACGAAGGAGATCACCGAGCAGAGCCAGAAGGTGCGGATCCGGAACAGCCGCGGCGGCAGCACCGGTTCCTCCGCCCGCAGCTCGATCAGTACGAACGCCGCCACGAGCAGCACGCCCAGCACGGCGAGCCCGATGATCCGCCACGAGCCCCAGGCCCAGGTGGTGCCGCCCAGCGAGGTCACCAGCACCAGGCAGGTCGCCGCGGCCGCCACCACCGCCATGCCCCAGTAGTCGATGCGGTGCGAGGTGCGGCGGACCGGGATGTGCAGCACGGTGGCGATCACGGCGAGCGCGACCAGCCCGATCGGCAGGTTGACGTAGAACACCCAGCGCCAGCTGAGGGTGTCCACGAACAGCCCGCCGAGCAGCGGCCCGAGCACGCTGCTGGCACCGAACACCGCACCGAAGACGCCCTGGTAGCGCCCGCGTTCACGGGGCGGCACGATGTCGCCGACGATCGCCATGGACAACGCGATCAGACCGCCGCCGCCCAGGCCCTGCAGCGCGCGGAAGGTGATCAGCTCGCCCATGCTGCGGGACAGTCCGCACAGCGCCGAGCCGATCAGGAAGATCACGATCACGGCCTGGAAGAGCTTCTTCCGGCCGTACATGTCGCCGAGTTTGCCCCACAAGGGGGTCGCCGCGGTCGACGCCAGCAGGTAGGCGGTCACCACCCAGGACAGATGGTCCAGCCCGCCGAGGTCGCTGACGATGGTGGGCAGCGCCGTGGACACGATCGTCTGGTCCAGGGCGGCCAGCAGCAGGCCGAGGGCGAGCGCGCCGATGGCCAGGCGTACGGCCCGCCGGTCGCCGATCTCGACGGGACCGGCCGGGGCCGGTCCCCCGGGGGCCTTGGTGTCCTCGATGTCGTCCCGCGCCATGTCGCTCCGCTCGGGCACCGGGGTGCCCGGTACCGCCTGCCCGTCACTTCTTCACGAAGATTCACACCCATTCCACATCATGCGCGCGGTTTGTACGACCGGCGGAGGTGGAGGCGGCTGCGCGGCTCCGGCGGCCTGTCTGCATAATCACTGCGACTGTCAGGACGTCGGGAGGGGGCGCCGGTGGCGTCGCAGGGGCCGGGATCTCCGGAGGACGAGTACGAGTACGAGTCGCTGCGCGTGCGGCCGTACGTTCCGGGGCCTGACCCCGACGGGCACGGCGGGGAGCCGGCACCACTGCCCAAGGCGCTGCGCGACGCCGACGAGGAAGCCGCCGCGGCGGACGTCGACTTCATCGACCTCGGCACGGTCTCGTCCGCCGACCGGCTGCCCGTCCCGGTGTCGCAGGCCTCGCGCGAAATGGAACGGTACGTGCCGGCGGGGACCGCCCCTGCCACCGCCCCTGCCGGTCCGGCCCGTCGCCGCCGTGCCGCGGGACCGCGCCGGGCGGCGGTGATCGCGGGTGCCGCGGGCGCCGCGGTCGTCCTCGCCGTCGGGGCCGTCCTGCTGACGGCGCACCTGACGAAGGTTCCGGACCGCACCGAGGCCGTCCCGGACCGCGGCGCCTCCGAACCCGCGCTCGAACTGCCGCCGAGCGCACGGCCGACCGCCGCGGCCGGCGCGTCGGCGTCCGCCTCCCCGAGCGAGAGCCCGTCCACCCTGGCCTCCAGCAAGGGGCTGAGCTCGGCCACCGCCCAGTACCCCGGCGTCACCGCGACACCCTCCGCGTCGCACGCCCCGGCCTCCGCGCCCGCCTCCGCGTCCGCCCCGGCCACCGGCGCGACGTCCGAGCCCCCCGCCAGCACGCCCCCCGCCGCCCCCGCCACGCTCCGGCCCGGCGACAGCGGAGCCCAGGTCGTCGAGCTCCAGGACCGCCTGCGCAAGGCCGGCCTGTACTACCGCGACTCCGACGGCCAGTACGACCAGGGCGTGAGCCGCGCGGTCTCCCGCTTCCAGTACTTCCACCACGTCACGGGCGATCCGGAGGGCGTCTACGGCCCGAACACCCGCAAGGCCCTGGAGGAGGCGACCGCCTAGCCCGCCGCGCCTCCCGGCGCGCGGGGCTGGCAGGATCTGTCCCGTGGCGATCGACGACTTCGGACCGGTGGGCTTCCAGCTCGTGCTGCTGCGCCGGATGGCCGACCACCGGCCCGAGCTGGTCGAGGAGGCGCTGCGCACGCTCGGCGTGAGCCGCACCGACATGCGGGAGGCCAACCGCCGCTGGCAGGCCTGGGGCCACGCCCGCGGCTTCCCGCGCGGCGAGCGGCGCTACCGCGCCGTACTGGGCCCGCCCGAGGCGATCACCCAGCGCCGCGTCGGCGACCTGGTCTGCCCCGCCTCCCTGTGGCCCGTGCCGCTCTGGCCGACGCTCCGCTTCGAGGTGCTGTGCGCCCCCGGCGGCGGCGCGGTCTGGAACGAGTGGCTGGTGCGCGCCCCCGGGGAGGTCGGGCCGCGGCCCGCGACGGCCGACGAGATCGAACCGTGGTCCTGCACGGTCGACGAACTGGCGCACGCGTTCCCGCCGGCGACGCCTCTCGAGGGCGATGCGCCGACGCGGTGGCGGATGGCGTTCACGGATCCCCTTGACGGGGGGACGCGGATCGCGCACTTCACGTATGGCCTGTTCCAGTCCGTGGACCGCGTCTAGGTTTTTTCCCCGCCCGCCCTCCCGGGTGCCCGGCGAGGTCAGGGTGCCCCGGCGCGCGTGGTGGGTGGGCCGGGTTCGGTGCCTCGGGCACCCTGGATCGGTCACTCCGGGTCGTGCACCCAAATATGCTCCACAGTCCAGAACGCCCACCCTACGACCCCGCCCCCTCGGTTTCGTCATGCGCCTGATCCCCGGAGGGGGGTGGAGACGGGACCGTGCACGGGCCACCCGTCGGCGCAGCGCTGTCCAGGTGCCCAGCCGTCACCGCCAACCAACCCCCACCGGGGATCAGGCGCCACAAACAACGGAGGGGGCGGGGGAGTTGGGGGCACCCCCGGCCGGAGGTTGGGGGGAGGGCGGGAGGGCGGGGAAAGAATCGCGCCAGAGGGGAACTGGCAGGGCCCCGTTGGCGCGCCCACAGCGCGAAACGGACTGGTTGCCTGGAGGTCGCGGACGGGGCGCGAAGGGCGCCCCCCGCATCGCGGAAAGGCGACCCCCATGACTGGAACACCCCGTATCACCACGCCCTTCGACGGCAGTTCGACCGCCGCCGAGGTCATCGCCGGCGTCGACCTGACCGGCCGCCGTGCCGTCGTCACGGGCGCAGCCTCCGGCATCGGCGTCGAGACCGCGCGGGCGCTGGCCGGGGCCGGCGCGGAGGTGACGCTGGCGGTGCGCGACACCGCGGCGGGCGAGCGGGCGGCGGAGGACATCCGGGCGTCGGTCGACGACGCCCGGGTGCACGTCGCGCACCTGGACCTGACCGACCTCCCGTCGGTCGCGGAGTTCACCTCCGCGTGGTCGGGCCCGCTGCACCTGCTGGTCAACAACGCCGGCGTGATGATGACGCCCGAGACCCGTACGCCGTCCGGCTGGGAGCTGCAGTTCGCGACCAACCACTACGGCCACTTCGCGCTGGCGACCGGGCTCCACCCGGCACTGGCGGCGGCCGGCGGCGCGCGGGTGGTCGCGCTGAGTTCCGTGGCGCATCTGCGTTCCGGTGTGGACTTCGAGGACCCGCACTTCCTGCGGCAGCCGTACGACCCGTCCGTCGCGTACGCCCGTTCCAAGACGGCCAATGCGCTCTTCGCCGTCGAGGCGCAGCGGCGCTGGGCGGACGACGGGATCACCGCCAACGCCGTGCACCCCGGCGCGATCCTGGAGACGGGGCTGAGCCGCCACATGAGCCAGGAGGCCCTGGACGGCGCGGTCGCGAACGGGGGCTATACCTTTAAGACGCGTGAGCAGGGCGCGGCGACGTCCGTCCTGGTCGCGACCTGGGCGGCGCTCGACGGGGTGGGCGGCCGCTACTTCGAGGACGGCAACGAGGCGCTGCCGCACGAGCCGGGTATGCACGGCGGGGTCGCGGCGCACGCCCTGGACCCGGAGGCGGCCGCGCGGCTGTGGGAGATGTCGGCGGACGCGGTCCTGCCGGCGCGTACCTGACGCGGACCGAGGGGCCCCCTGGCGCGATGCCCGTGCGGTTTTGTATCGTGTAGGAACAAAGTGGTTCCGCCCGTTTCCCCTGACCGGCGGGCGGGCCACTTGTCCTGTTCTTCCGAGGGAGCCTTCATGTCGCCGTCCACCACCGTTCCCGCCCGCGCGCTGCTGCTGGACATGGACGGGACGCTGGTGAACTCCGACGTGGTCGTCGAACGCTGCTGGCGCCGCTGGGCCGCGGAGCACGGCCTGGAGGGCGACGCCGTGATGAAGGTGGTCCACGGCCGCCAGGGCTACGCCACGATGGCCGTGCTCCTCCCGGAGCGCCCGATGGCGGAGAACCTCGCCGACAACAAGCGCCTGCTGGCCGAGGAGACCGCCGACGTCGACGGCGTCGTGCCGATCGCCGGCGCCCCCGCCTTCATGACCGCGCTGCGTGATCTGCCGCACGCCCTGGTCACCTCGGCGGACGACGCCCTGGCCCGCGCCCGCATGGGGGCCGCGCGGCTGCCGCTGCCCGACGTGATGATCACCGCCGAGAGCGTCAGCGCCAGCAAGCCGGACCCCGAGGGCTTCCTCAAGGGCGCCGCGGAACTCGGTTTCGGCCCGGAGGACTGCGTGGTCTTCGAGGACTCCGAGGTCGGCATCGCCGCCGCCAAGGCCGCCGGCATGCGCGTGGTCGGCGTCGGCCCGCGTGCCGCCGCGCACGCGCCCACCGCGCACGTGGACTCCCTGGAGCAGGTGCGCGTCGAGACCGCGCCGGAGGGCGGCCTCGTCCTGCACATCGGCTGACGCCCGGGGAGACGCGGCCGGAAACCTGCGTGTGATCCGCCCGGCGCGGTGACATGCTGACGGGGTGAGCGGGCCGGAGATCGGGATCAGTTTCGCCTCCGGGCTGCGGCTCTTCGCCGCGGCCCCACGGCGTGAGGGACGGACGAGCGTGGTCACCGACGGGGTGTCCTCGCTCGGGCATGTGGTGGAGTCGCTGGGGGTGCCCCTCACCGAGGTGGGCAGCCTGGTGGTCGACGGCCGCGAGGCGCCGTTCTCGCACGTGCCGCGCGCCGGGGAGCACGTGGACGTGTGCCCCGTCGCCCGCCCGCAGGCGGTGCCCGGAGCGCCGCTGCGCTTCCTGCTCGACGTGCACCTGGGCACCCTGGCGCGGCGGCTGCGGCTGCTGGGCGTGGACGCCGCGTACGAGAGCGCGGACATCGGGGACCCGGCGCTCGCGCGGCGGTCGGCCGCGGAACGGCGCGTACTGCTCTCCCGGGACCGCGGGCTGCTGCGGCGGCGCGAGCTGTGGGCCGGCGCGTACGTCTACAGCGACCGGCCCGACGAGCAACTGCGCGACGTGCTCAGCCGGTTCGCCCCGGAACTGGCGCCGTGGACGCGCTGCACCGCCTGCAACGGGCAGTTGGAGGACGCCGACAAGCACGCCGTCCTGGAGCACCTGGAGCAGGGCACGCGCCGCAGCTACGACGTCTTCGCGCGCTGCACGGCGTGCGAGCGGCTGTACTGGCGCGGCGCCCACCACGCCCGCCTGGAGGCGATCGTCGAGGACGCGCTGAGCGAGTTCGGGCGCCCGGCCGCCTGACCGCGTCGCGGCCGGGGAGGCGCGTCCCGTCCTGCTCGCCGCCCGCGGCGACCCGTGCGGAGACATCGCGCTCCGGCACGGCCTCGCGCGACGCGAAGCAGCGCAGCACGCGCAGCCTAGAGACCCCCGGTCTGTTGTTATCGGACCGGGGGTCTGCTAGCTTCCCATTCAACGGACCGACGGTCTGTTGATGCTTCGCCCGTTCTCGCTCCCGGGAGTGCCCATCTACGAGATCCCCGACCGCACCGGCACCTTCGCCGTCGTCACCGGAGCCAACAGCGGCACCGGCAAGGAGGCGGCCCGCCGTCTCGCCGAGGCCGGCGCCCGGGTCGTCCTGGCCGTACGCACGCCCGCCAAGGGCGAGCAGGCCCGCGCCGAGATACTCGCCCGGCACCCGCACGCCCGGCTGGAGGTGCGCCGGGTCGACCTGGCCGACCTGGCCTCCGTCGAGGCGTTCGCCGAGGCGATCGTGGCCGACGGCACCCCGCTGGACCTGCTGGTCAACAACGCCGGGGTGATGTCCCCGCCCACCCGGATGACCACGGCGGACGGGTTCGAGCTGCAGATAGGCAGCAACTTCCTCGGCCCCTTCGCGCTCACCGTGCGCCTGCTGCCCGCCCTGCTCGCGGCCTCCGCGCCCCGCGTGGCGACGATGAGCAGCGGCTCCGCCAACTTCGGCCGCATCGCCTTCGACGACCTGCAGTGGGAGCGCCGCCGCTACCACCCGTTCCTCTCCTACGGCCAGTCCAAGCTCGCCGACCTGATCATGAGCGTCCACCTCGCCCGCGTCGCGGCCGAGCGCGGCTGGAAGCTGCTGAGCACCGCGGCGCACCCCGGATACACCCGCACCAACCTCCAGACCGCCGGTGCGAGCCTGGGGCGCGAGACGCCGTACCGGCCGAACCCGGCCCTCCGTGCCCTCAACGCGCTGCTGCCCTCGCAGGCCGTCGAGCCCGGTACCGAGCCGCTGCTGTACGCGGCGACCGGCCCGGACGCCGTCGCCGGCGGCTACTACGGGCCGGGCGGGCGCTTCGGCCTGGTCGGTGCCTCCGCCCCGGCCCGCATCACCCGCCGGGCCCAGGACGCCGCGGTCAACGCCCGCCTGTGGGCCGAGGCCGAGCGTCTGACCGGGGTCGCCCTCCCCGCCCCGGCCGCGGGGACGGCCGGGACCGGGCAGCGCTCCGGGAGCTGACCCGCGGCGGGCGCGGGCGCCCGGGACTCAGCCGGCGAACGCCTCGTACAGGCTGAAGCCGGCCAGCAGCACCATCACGGCCGCCGCGACCTTGGTGATCAGCCGCAGGGGGACGTACTTCATGAGGGTGCGGCCGCCCAGGATGCCGATCGCGCCGACGGCCCACAGGCCCAGCACGGCGCCGAGTCCGACGGCGATCGGGTCGTCGTAGCGGGCGGCGAGGTTGGCGGTCATGATCTGCGTGAGATCGCCGAACTCGGCGACCAGGATGAGCATGAAGCCGGCGCCGGAGACCTTCCAGAAGCTCTGGTCGGCCGGGGCCTTGACCTCCTCCTCGTCCTCGTCCTTCTTGAACAGCAGCACGGCCGCGCCCGCGAGGAAGAGCAGGCCCACCACCCCCTGCACCCAGCGGTGGGGGAGCAGGGTCAGCACGCTGCCGGCGGCGATGGCCAGTGCCACATGGACCAGGAAGGCCGCGGCCACTCCGCAGAAGACGTACGAGGCGCGGTAGCGCGTACCGAGCATCAGCCCGGCCAGCGCGGTCTTGTCGGGCAACTCGGCCAGGAAGATGACGCCGAAGGTGATGGCGGCGACGGTGAGGCTGAACAACGGACTTCCTCTGGGTTCGGGCCGCACCAGGAACTCCGTGAAGGGGTCGCTTCGGCACGGCAGCGTCTGACACTGCGGCCGAAGGTCTCGCTGGCCCGGTCCGCCGCCGTGCCTCGCGGGCGACGATGACGCGTGTACCGGGCTCCGGGCGCCGGCCTGGCCGTCATCCGTTGTGCCTGAGCACATTCCACCGGCTGGTGGACGGGCGACGGACGGGCAGTATGTCGACGGTCCGGCGAGGAGCTACTCCCCTTCTGCTGCTCCCAGTCTACCGGCTGCCGGGCGGTGCGCCTCGGGGCCGCCCGTCGGGGGAGCGGGGGCAAAGGACGTGTCCGGGGCGGGGGTTGGGCGCGGGGAGTGCGGGCCCCGCCCGGCCGGCGGTGTGACGGACACCACATCGGGGCCGGGGGCGGATCCACTCCTGTCGCACCCCTCGACATGACGTGTCCATGTCGGCAGGCTGTTACCTGCCGCACGCCCCCACGCAACGTCGCGACACAAGGATGGCCGTCGGCTCCATCGGCCAACACCCCCACATCCAAGGGAGTTCTCCATGTCCCGGATACGCCTCGCCTTCACGCGCCCCGGTGTCTACGCGCGTCGATACCTTGGTCTGCTCGCCGCTCTCACCAGCCTGTTCGCCACCCTCGGCACCCTCAACGGCCCCGCCGCCCAGGCCGCGCTCCCCACGCCCGTGAGCGCCGCCACCGCCCGCACCTACCTGGCCTCGCTCAAGGTCGCCACCGAGAACCGCACCGGCTACAACCGCGACCTCTTCCCGCACTGGATCACCATCAGCGGCGCCTGCGACACCCGCGAGACCGTCCTCAAGCGCGACGGCAGCGGCGTGGTCACCAACTCCTCCTGCTCGGCCACCAGCGGCAGTTGGTACTCGGTCTACGACGGCGCCACCTGGACCGCCGCCTCCGACCTGGACATCGACCACCTCGTGCCGCTCGCCGAGGCCTGGGACTCCGGCGCCTCCGCCTGGACCACCGCCCGCCGCCAGTCCTTCGCCAACGACCTCACCCGCCCGCAGCTCATCGCCGTCACCGACAACGTGAACCAGTCCAAGGGCGACCAGGACCCGGCCACGTGGATGCCGTCGCGCGCCGCCTACGCCTGCACCTACGTCCGCGCCTGGGTCCAGGTGAAGTACTACTACGGCCTGTCCGTCGACACCGCGGAGAAGAACAAGCTCAGCAGCGTCCTCAGCGGCTGCTGACCCCCCCGCGCCCGGCCGTCGTCCCCCCACCGTCCGGCCGCCGGGACCGCGACCGGGAACTCACGCCTTCCCTCCGACGTCCGTACCCAGTGACGACGGAGGGAAGGCCGACCGCATGGCAGAGCTGCGCCTGGGCCCGCTGCTCAGATACGTGGACGAGGACACCGCTACCGTCTGGCTGGAGGCCGACCGCCCCGCCACCGCCGAGA
This sequence comes from Streptomyces sp. NPDC002574, assembly GCF_042889545.1. Classification (NCBI taxonomy): domain Bacteria; kingdom Bacillati; phylum Actinomycetota; class Actinomycetes; order Kitasatosporales; family Streptomycetaceae; genus Streptomyces; species Streptomyces sp. NPDC002574. Next base: position 146,876 of record NZ_JBIARB010000001.1, on the reverse strand, counting down.
TCCGCTGCGACGACGGCTCCGCCGGCAGCGAACGGACCTGGCAGATCGCCGGGCACCACTACGCCATCGTGACCGTCACCGGGCTGCGCCCCGGCGCCAGCACCCCCTACCGGCTGCTGCTCGACGGCCGCGAGGTCTGGCCGCTGCCCGGATCCTCCTATCCGCCCAGCACCATCGACACCCCCGCCGGCGAGGACGGCGAACTCCGCGTGGCGTTCGGCTCCTGCCGCTGGGCCGCGCCGCCGCCCGACGAGCCCGACCCGATCGGACCGGACGCGCTCGACACCCTCGCCCACCACATAGCCGACGGCACCGCGCCCCGCCCCGGCCTGCTCGTCCTGCTCGGCGACCAGATCTACGCCGACGAGACCTCCGCCGCCACCCGCGCCTGGCTCGCCCGGCGCCGCGACCTGAGCGAACCGCCCTGGGACCAGGTGGCCGACTACGAGGAATACACCCGCCTCTACTACGAGTCCTGGCTCGACCCCGACATCCGCTGGCTGCTGTCCACCGTGCCCAGTTGCATGATCTTCGACGACCACGACGTCATCGACGACTGGAACACCTCGCACACCTGGCGCGACGCCATGCGCGACACCGCGTGGTGGAACGAGCGCATCGTCGGCGGCCTCGCCTCGTACTGGGTCCACCAGCACCTGGGCAACCTCAGCCCCGCCGAACTCGCGGGCGACAAACTCCTCGCCGCCATACGGGCCGAGGACGACGGCACCGAGGTGCTGCGCGCCTTCGCCGCCCGCGCCGACGCCGACCCCGCGCACAACCGGTGGAGCTACCGCCGCGACCTCGGCCGCACCCGGCTGCTCATGGTCGACTCCCGCGCCGCCCGCGTCCTCGCCGAGGAACGCCGCGCCATGCTCGACCCGGACGAACTCGACTGGCTGCGCCGGCAGACCCACCCCGACGGCGCGTTCGACCACCTGCTCATCGGCACGTCGCTGCCCTGGCTGCTCCCGCACGCCGTCCACGACGTCGAGGTCTGGAGCTCCGCCCTCGTCCGCGGCAACCGCGGCCACCGCTGGAGCCGGCGCGGCGAACGCCTGCGCCGGGCCGGCGACCTGGAGCACTGGTCCGCGTTCCCCAACTCCTTCGACGACCTCGCCGGACTGCTCACCGCGGCCGCCGACCACCCCGACGCGCCCGCCACCATCTGCGTCCTGTCCGGCGACGTCCACCACGCCTACACCGCCGAAGCCCACCGGTCCGGCACCCCCTTGCGGTCCCGGGTCCTCCAACTGACCTGCTCGCCGGTGCACAACACGATCCCCGGCTTCATGCGCGTCGCCTTCCGCCTCGCCTGGACCCGGCCCGCCCGCCTCCTCGGCCGCGTCCTGACCCGCCACGGCCGCGCCCCCGCGACCTCCCTGACGTGGAGCAGACTCGGCGGCCCCTGGTTCGGCAACCAGCTGATGACGCTGACCCTGCGGGGGCGCGCCGCGCACCTGCGGCTGGACCAGACACGGGCCGAGGAGCCCACGGCCCGGCTGGAGACGGTGCTGGACAGCCGGCTCACGGACTGAACGGCGGCCGGGATTGCCGATCCCGGGACGGACGGGGTGGAATGGCGGCGTGGACCACGCACCGGCGATCACCGCCACCCTCGCCGAGGTCGGGCCCCGGCTCAAGCGCCTGCGCACCGGGCGGGGCGTCACGCTGGCCGGACTGTCCGAGGCCACCGGCATCTCGACGAGCACGCTGTCCCGGCTGGAGACCGGTGGGCGCCGCCCCAGCCTCGAACTGCTGCTGCCGATCGCCCGGGCGCACCGGGTGCCGCTCGACGAACTGGTCGGCGCGCCCCCGTCCGGCGACCCCCGCGTCCGCCCCGCCCCGCGCCGGGTGAACGGCAGAACCGTCGTCCCCCTGACCGAGGGGCCCGGCGCCCTGCAGGCCTGGAAGGTGATCATCCCCGCCTCCCAGACCGAGCCGGACCCGCGCGTGCACGAGGGGTACGAATGGCTCTACGTCCTGGCGGGGCGGCTGCGCCTCGTCCTGGACGACCACGACCTGGTCCTCGGCGTCGGCGAGGCGGCCGAGTTCGACACCCGCCGGCCGCACTGGTTCGGCAGCGCCGGTGAGCACCCCGTCGAGATCCTGAGCCTCTTCGGCCGCCAGGGCGAGCGCATGCACGTCCGCGCCGCGCCGCGCCCCCGCGGGCCCGGCGGCGGCTGACCGGGCGGGCCGTGCGGCCCGGGTGGGCCGTCAGCCGCGCCGCGTTCCGTCCACCCTCACCACTCGCGCCACCGGTCCGTGACCCCGTCCGGGCCGATGCCGCCCCGCGCGGCGAGGGCGGGGACGTCGATGCCGTGCTCGGCGAGGGTGAGATCGATGTACCTGCACAACTCCTCCCGCTCGTCCGTCTCGTAGCCGCCTCCGCCGTGCTCCTCGTTGACGGCGTTCAGCGCGAGCACGACGTGCTCGACCGCCGCGAGGACTTCTCCGTCGCAAGGGCCGCCCATCGCCCTCACCTCCGCCTCGAACGACGCCGTCACACGGTCCGTGGCCGCGAGGAGAGACTCGGGGAAGAGCCGGGCCATGAAGGCGCATTCGGGACCGATCGTCCCGGCCGCGAGCTCTCGGGCCTCCTCGGCCACGCCGTCACGCCAGTGTTCGGAAGGTCTCGTCGCCATGCCCGCGACTGTACGTGCGGCCTCCGGCATCGCCACCGGGACGGTGTGACACGCGGCGGTGCGTACGCACACCGTGGCAATGTGGGTGGAGGTCCCGACCGGAGGGGGCGCGGCGCGGTGTCCTGCCCGCCGCCGGCTCCCCAATCCGGCCCGGGAAGTGCAGGGTTCGCGGACCGCCGCGTGACCTCGCCGGAGCGTCGGCCGCGGGGCTTCTCGCCCGGCAGGGGAGTGTGCCACCTCCCACACCGTGTCAACGGACGCCGGGTGCTAGGGTCCGTGTGGCGCTCCCCGAGGCGCCGTACTCCAAGGCACAAGGCGCAGCACGGTCGGCGCCCCTCGCCATATCTGCGTCCCCGGGCAGATGGGGTTCCCGCATGCCTTCCGGCCGTTCGCGGCGTGCCGGTTCGCGGGCGCGGGGTGCCCGAGGACGGACGAGGGGGCGGATTCCCCCTTCGTGCGGCCGGGCTTCTTCTCGCCACTTCTGATCCTGGAAGGACGCAATGACGGCTTCTCCCAACGACGGGACGGCGGCAGCCGACGAGACCCGGGCGACGCCTGCGTCCGCAGGCTCCACGCCGCTGCCCCGCCGGACGCAGAGGACGACCGCTATCGCTCGGGCTGCCGCCGGTACGAGTGCGACGCCCCCGGGCTGGAGCGACGGGCGGACCGCGACGGAGCGCTCGCGGCGGGCCGCGGAGATCCCGGAGGAGCCCGAGGACCCCTCGGGGGCGTCCGGGTCCACCTTCGCCGACGGGTTCGCGGCGGGGCTCGCGTTCGCGCCGCGCCCGGCGGCCGAGGAGACCGGCGCCGCGGGACCGGCCGCCGCCGACGCGGTGCCGCCCCCCACCCCTCGCCCGCGGTCCCGCAGGACCGTCCTCGTCGGCGCGGTCCTGGCCGCGGGCGTCCTCGCCTGCGTCCCCTTCGTCGTGCGCGCCGTCGACGGGAACGACCGGGGCGCGGCGACGGTCACCATCACCGACGCCGCCTCGGGCGAGCAGGCCCCCGGGGACGTCGCGGCTCCCGCGAGCCCGTCCGGGTCGGTGTCGCCCTCCGCCGCGAGCAGTCCGCGGCAATCGCCCGGGAACAGCGCGAGCGCCACTGACAGTGCCGGCGCCACCCCGTCCTCGACCTCGGACCCGACCGGCGGGAACGGGAAGCCGGGCAACGGCGGCAAGCCCGGCGGCACCGCGCACCAGCCCACGTCGAACAGTTCGAACACCTCGCACACCGGCGTCCCGGCGGACGCCACCGTGCCGGACGGGGCCATCGTCAACCCCGCCTCCGGCCGCTGCATCGACAACAGCACCCCGAACAACACGCCGCTGCAGGTGTGGGACTGCACGGGGAGCCCCCAGCAGACCTGGCAGGTCATGCCGGACACCAGCATCCGGTCCGTGGGCCGGTGCCTGGACGTCGTGAACGGCTCACGGGACGACGGGGCGGGCATCCAGCTCGCCGACTGCAACGGCACCGGCGCCCAGCAGTTCCGGTTCGACTCCGCGCACCGGCTGGTCAATCTGCAGGCCGGCAAGTGCGTCACCCTCCAGGACGCCTCGGGCGCCAACGGCACCCGACTGCACCTGTGGACGTGCGGCGCCGACGCCGGCCAGAGGTGGACCGCCCACTGACCCACGGGGCCGTGTGTCCGGGGGCGGCCGGGCGTCAGATGACGGTCAGCGTCAGCACCGCGGTGTACGTGCCGGGCGGGGTGGAGGTCGGTGCGTCGAGGTCGAGTTCGGCGCCGACCCTCGCGGTGCCGGGGCCGGTACCCGTGGCCAGGGTCCTGATGCCCTTCAGCCCGTTGCCGTCGCCGGGGGCGACCGGGGCGCCCGCCGTGACCGACTGCGCATTGCCGCGGTCGATGACGGCGGGGGTCCAGGTCAGGTGGCTCGCGTCGATGGTGGCGCCGGCCGGGTCCGACGTGAAGTCGCCCGCCTGGGCGGTGGCGGTCCAGCCGATGTTGCCCGGGCGGGTGTCGGTGACGGTGACCGGTGCCAGCTGCCCCGAGGTGTGGAGGAACTCGCCCGTCGCGTCGAGCACCGGGGTGGGCAGGACGACGTGCGGGCTGCCCGCGACGGAGATCACCAGCGCCCCGGGTTCGAGGGTGGTGGTGATCGTCTGCATCCGGTGTCCCGGGTTGGTGTCGGTGCACGGCGGACCGCCCACCCGGTCGCAGGCCCGCGGCTGAGGCGCGTTCTGGAGTTCCTCGGCGGCCGCGCCGACGCAGTTCGACGTGTCGACCTCGCTGAGCGGGGAACCCGGGATGCGGCGCACGATGCCAAGACCGGCGGACACCAGGTCGGGCGGCAGAGGCGCGCTCTCCATGCCCACCGTCGCGGCCTGGTGGCACAGGGCGTACGAACCGAGGGAGGCGAGCGTCTGTCCCTTCTCCTCGGTGAACCCGGTGCCGGTCGTCGTCGGGACGATCAGGTGGCCGACGAGCGGCAGCGGGTAGGTCCGCGGGTCCGGCGCGGTGTACACGGGCGTGAGATCGACGAGGCCGGAGGGCCCGGCCGTGGCGGACGAGAGGGCGACCGTCACGGCGCCGCTGGTGGGCGCCGTGTAGTACCCCGAGGTGTTGAGCAGACTGGCCACCGGCAGGCCCGCCGACGACGCGTAGCCCGACTCCACGTAGGTGATGGCACCGCTGGTGAACCTGGTCTCGACGGTCACACCGAGCGAGCCGGCCACGGCCAGGTCCCCCGGCACGGTCGGGAAGACCGCGGTCGTACCGCATCCGGGGCCACGCCCGGCCGCCGAGCAGTAGGCGCCCCACACCGACGGCTGCTCGGCCGCCAGCCACTGCGTCAGACCGGCCGTGGTGGCGTTGTTGTCGGCGCGGACCACCGGGGTGATCGCCGTGGCCGGCAACGTGGTCCTCGGGTTGTCCGCCTGGATCGCCGGATCGTTCCACCGGGTGATGGTCCTGGTGAAGATCCCCGCCACGGTCGCGCCGGACAGCCGCAGGTTGGTGATGCGCCTGCCGTTGACCTGCACGTTGTAGGTGAAGCCGATGCTGCCCGCCATGACGGGGAGATAGGCGAAGGGCCTGGAGGGCGGCGGGTCGGTGAACCCGTCCTCGTTCAGGCCGTACGGCAGCTCCGAGGCCGCGAAGTCCAGCGTCCCGGAACGGAACCGGCTGCGCCCGTCGATCGAACCGGTCCCCTCGTAGTGGACCGTGCCGAAGCCCTGCCTCTGGACTGCGGCTCCCCACCCCTGGATCTGGTCCTGGGCCCACGTCGAACCGGCTCCGTCGATCGGCGCGCCGGTGTCCGCCCGGGCGGGCGACGCGCCGTTGAGGACGACGACGAACACCGCGGTGACCGTCGCCACGGCGCCCCTGAATCCGCGCCGGCGCCACACCCGCGAGGAACTGCCCTGTACCGCCGCCCGGTCCGACCGTGCCATCGTCCGCCCATCGTTCTCCGGGGACCGCCTCCCCAGGGGCCCCGACCGCATCGCGTCAGGATGTGCGCCCCGTGGCAACCGGGGACGACGGACAGGTGAAGGACGAACGAACACGCCCGGGGCCGACGGGACTTCCCGGGGCTAGGCCACCTCGATGCCGTACTCCTGGACCAGTGCCTCCAGGCCTCCGGCGTAGCCCTTGCCGCCGATGACGAAGTCCCAGTCGCCGGCGGCGCGCCGGCGGAACGAGCCGAGGACCAGCGCGGTCTCGCCCGGGCGCCCGTCGGACACCTCCAGGCGGTCGAGTTCGGCGCCCGAGGCGTCGAGGAGCCGGATGCCCGCGTCGGTGAAACCCGACAGGTCCGCCCGGGGGTCGGCGACGGGATCGATCGCGGCCACGAGGACGAGCCGGTCGGCCCGTTCCGGCAGCGCGTCGAAGGCGACGCGGAGCGCCGCCTTGTCGGGGGCCGCGTCGTCGATCGAGCGGACCGCTCCGTCGGGGGTCCGGGGGTTGTTGTAGAAGACGAAGTGGTCGTCGCTCAGTACCCGGGACCCCTGGCAGACGAGCGCGCACACGTCCACGGCGACCGCGCCCGACCACGACATGCCCAACACGTTGTGGTCGACGGGCTGTTCGCCGGCCGAGGGCGCCGGAGCCGGAGGCCGGCCGGGACCGCCGGACCCGCCGTCGCCCAGCCTGCCGCGCAGCCCGTGACGGTGCAGCAGGTCGACCAGTTCGCTGCCGGACACCAGCTCCAGCGGCTTGCCGTTCGCGAACGTACGGGACCCCGGGCCGAACCCGGAGGTGGTGACCAGCACGCCCTTGTTGGCGCCGGCGTCCTGCACGGTGCCGTACAGATCACGGACCGCGGTCGGCGGGACCGTGTTGCGGTACCGCTTGACCTGCACGACGATCTTCCCGCCCCGTATCGGGGTGGGGTCGTCGGCCTCGACGTCGACGCCGCCGTCGTTCGAGCGCTGCGTCGTCACCGCGCGCATCCCCATGGCGCGGAACAGGTCCGCGACCAGCGACTCGAAGGCGACCGGATCCATGGTGAAGAGGTCCGGCCCGTCGTCCCCTCCGTGCGTGACGACGTCCCCGCCGACGTCGCCGGGCAGCCGGCCCGGCCTGACCGCGACGCGCTGGTCGGGACGCGCCGAGAGCCGGCCGTGAAGGCCGTCCATGAGGCAGTCCACCGCGTTGACCTGCTCCAGGTTCAGCGCGACGAAGGCCGGACGCGCGGCCATGACGGTCGCCAGGACGATCTCGGCGCGCCGGCCGGTCGCCGGGTCGTGGTCGTCGACGAAGCCGTTCAGCGCCACCGACTCCAGCGCCCCGAACTCGTCGGCCGCGAACAGCTCGCGCAGCACCAGCAGCACACTCTGCGCCAGCACGTCCCGGTACAGCGCCCGCCGCTGGGCGACCGGGCGGGCCGTCTCCTTGTCCTGGTCGGCGGACGGCACGTAGCGCACCGACTTCGCCTCCGGGACGATGTCGTACTTGGGCAGCTCCCAGTTCACCACCAGCTCCCGCCCGGACGGGTCGTAGGCCGCGGACAGCTGCCGCGGCATCGCCTCGGGCCAGGCCGAGGACGCGTACAGCGCCGCGGAGAAGTACTCCACGGCCGCCTCCGGGTCCCCGTCGCGGAGCGCCGCGGCCATCTCCGCTGTCGCGGCGTTGTGGCGGCGTATCTCGGCCAGTTGCCCGCTCGCCCACTGGTCGTACTGCTGCCGGTACTCGGCCAACTGCCGCTGCCGCTGCTGCTCGGCCGCCTGCGCGGCGTGCCAGTCGCGCTCGAACCGGGCCCGCGCCTCGTCCTGCGCCTGGGCACGCCGATGCGCTCCCAGGCCCCAACCGCCCTGGGCCTGGTACTGGTTCGGGTCCGGCATCGCGAGGGGGTGGGCCAGCGGGCCGGGGGCGAACGCCTCGATCCGCTCCGGCCGGACGAGCGCGGCCGACCGGAACGCCGGGGCCCGGCACCCCGCGGCCAGCAGACCTCCCAGGGCCGCGACCTGCGCGTCCAGCTCCTCGGTACGGCGACGCGCGTCCGCCTCCCGGTGCCGCCGGTACGCCGCCTGCTGCTCACGATGACCGCGCGCCATGTCGCGCTCGTAGGCCCGCTGCTGCCGCTCCGCGTCCCTTTCCCGCTGCACCTGCGAACGCAGCTGCGCCTCCCGCTGCCGCTGCTGCTGGCGCTGCGCCTCGGCCCAGATCCCGGCCAGTCCGCTGGAACGACGACTCATGGCGGTACACGTCCTCCCCCGGGACACCGTCGTCCCACCCAACCGTTCGTCCGCCGGCTCCCCACCAGCAGTAACGGGACAGCCTAGTCGCGATCCGGCCCGGTTCCCACGGGCTTGGCACACGCTTTGACCTGCCGCCCACCACTGCCCACCGCCGCCCCGGGCATCAGGCGTCGTGCCACGGCAGCGGATCCGGCCGCCGGTACCACCACCAGCCGTGTCCGCCCCCCGGCGTCAAGACGCCGCTCGCACCACGGTCTTCGGCGCGACATATGTCCGTGGCATACTGCGCCCTCGAAGAGCAGGGGAGGGGTCTTCACATGCAGCGGGTCAAAGGTGCCGCACCGGATCTCGGCAAGACCGACTACTGGTCGAAGTTCCGCGGACTCACCTGGTGGCAGTGGGCGCTGTCGGTACTGCCGTTCGGCTTGTTCATCGGCGGAGCACTGGGCGCGGGCATCGGCCTCCTGAGCATCGCCGCGAACACCTCCCTCGCCAGGAAGCAGTTCCCGACGCCGCTCAAGGCGCTCGCCATGACCGGCGTCGTCCTGGCCGCCTATCTCGTCTGGATCGTCATCGCGGTCATCCTCGACACCACGGTGAACTGAGGCGCGCAGCGCGGACGCGGTGAAGGACGGCGGCGGTTCAGCCGATGCGCGGCTGCTCGCCATCGACGGCTGCGGCCGTTCCGCGCTGCCCGACCCGGCAGCTGCGTCAACGCCCACGGGAGCCGCTACGTCGTCGGCGGCGCCCTCCTGCGGGGCGGGACCTCCGGCCGGACGGGATCGGGACCGCGCGGCGATGCGGTCAAACGGGAGGGACCGAAGGGCCCGCGACCGTGGAGACCGGCAGGAAAGGAACGGCTTCACGGGGCCCGGCAGCCCGCTCCGAGAGGTCTTCGGGCGGTTCCTCGCCACGGCTGAGGGCGGCGACGTACTCGCGGACCTGGCTCAGGGGCAGCAGAGTCGCACGCCTGCGCAGCAACCGCATGGCCGCGACCCGCCCGTCCGCCGCCAGGACGCGGGCGACCGCGACCCGCAGGTCGTCCGGCGCAGCCGGCCGGGGGAGCCCCTTCACACGGTGACGGTAGTCGTCCTCCCACTCGCCCATGAGGTACGCGACGGAGTGGATCGTGTGGACGCTGCCGTCAACGGCGTCCACCAGGTAGGGGCCGACACCGAGGAACATGTCCCTGCTGTCACGGGTCCTGACCCATGCCGCTGACTGAGCGAACACAAGCCAGCCAAGTCCGTGCCTCTGGGTCTTCCAGACGACCATGGGATGGGCCGCGGCGTGAGGCGACTCCGCCTCCTCACGCGCCAGGACCTGCTCGACCAGCGCGATGGCCCATTCGATGGGGATCATCCGCTCATGACGGGTCGGCGCGGGTTCCGTGGGTCACTGCTTTCGCGTCCTGCCATTGGTCGACCGTCATCCGCCACACGACGTCGATCCCCACTTCACCGGGAGCGGCAGGCCCGTCCGGCACACGGAACCGTTTGACCTCGGTGAAGCCCAAACGGAGGGGGACGGCTCCGCTCGCCACGTTGGCGGCATCGTGATGGATCTCGAGGCGGTCGATGCCGGGCAGGCGGAAGCCTTGGTCCGCAAGGGCCGCCGCGGCCATCGTGACGAGTCCCTGTCCGGTCCAACGGGGGTGGATCCAGTAGCCGATCTCGAGGCCGCCGGCACCGATGCGGCGATGCAGGCCGCAACTGCCGATCACGGCACCACCCGATGTGATCGCGTAGCCGTAGGCCTGCCCGGTCTCCCAGTCGTCGTGGGTCCGCGCCAGGAAGTCGGCGACCTCCTGCCGACTGTGGGCGGCCGCCCAGACCATCCACGGCAGGAGCGTGTCCAGGGCCTCGGTGGTCACCCGGTCCAGGGCGTCGAGATCGGTCATCCGCCACCGGCGCAGTTCGACCCGGTCGAAGCGGAGACGCTCGGCAGGCTCGTCATCCATGCCGGGATGCTCTCGCGACCCGGCTGAGGCCGACAACGCATTATCGCCCGCCCGCTGCCAGAGGGGCCCGCACACGCGACCGGCGAACATCGGATCGGTCCTGCGCTACGGCGAGTTCGTCGTGGGCGCGGTCGGGTTCCTGATCGAAGAGCAGCCAGTAGGCGGCTAGAAGGGGACGAAGCTCACCGCGGCGAGGGTGCCGTGCTCCACGACCTCGCGCGGCAGGGTCAGGCCGAAGTGGCGTTCGCCCATTTCGAGGATCTTGATCTCCGCGTTCACATCGGGGGCGGCGGTGCCGTCGGGGAGCAGCAGTCCCACCTCGCGCATGGCGGGCACCAGTCGCCCCGGATCGTCCCCGCCGAGCTGGTCGGCTCCCCACCCCGGCTCGAAGTCGCCGATCAGGCATCCGTCCTCGGCGTACAGGAACCAGCGAGGCGGAGTGCCGGAGTTGAGGTACACGACCGCCTCGGTTCCCCGGGAGACATCGCGGAGCGCCTTCCGCTCCATGCCCTCGGCGCTCCAGTGCTCCAGCGCGAACGCCCACCCACCGCAGGTGCCCAGCCGGGCCACGGACCCCTTCTCGTAGGACCAGTCCATGGCCTCGTCGGCCGAGAGTCCCTCACGGATCGCACCGGCGTCACCCCCCATCCGCCGGACCAGTTCGTCGATCTCCAGCCCTCGCGCGAAGGTCAGGCAGTAGGTGTCGAAGGCCGTGGAGATCCACTGAATTCCGCTGTCTGTCACGAGGACGAGCTCCTGGTCCGTCGATCAGCCGATGTAGGGCTCGGTGCGGCTGCCCAGTCCGTGGTCGATCCGCATCCGCATGGACGGGTGGATGCTCAGTTCGTCCAGCCCGCTCGGGTGGACGAACGCCACGTCCTTGCTCTCGCCGCTGGTACGGAGTTCGCCGCCGGTGATGCGGGCGCGGAAGCAGAGGGAGAACTGCTGGCGCACCTCGCCGTCGTCGTAGGCCATGACGTGGGCGGGGTCGGTGTAGATGCCGATCAGGCCGGCCACCTCGACGTCGAACCCGGTCTCTTCCTTCGCCTCCCGTACGGCCGCGGCCGACGCGGACTCCCCGATGTCGATGCCGCCACCGGGGAGCGCCCACAGGTCGTTGTCGGTCCTGTGGATGAGCAGGATCTCCCCGGCCTCGTTGAGCGCGACGGCCGTGACCGAAGGGACGATGCTGTTCGCCTTCGGGGCGTTCGGGTCGTTGAAGTAGTCGACGCGGGCCATGCGCCCAGCCTCGCACAGACGTCCTTCGCGGTCCCGTCCGTCCAGACCCTGATGTCGACAACTCTGGGCGGGAGCCCCGGCGCAGCGGCCCGGAACCCCACCGATGGGGTCCCGGGCCCCGGCCGGGCGCACGCTGCTGAAAGGTCCGTGCGGGACAGGCCTCAGGCGAGGGCCGAGCCGGACTTCCACTGGTCCCAGGTCATGTTCCAGCCGTTGAGGCCGTTGTCGGGGGCGATCGTGTGGTCGTGGGAGTGCTCGACCACGACCACGTCGCCGAGGAGGGAGTGGTCGTAGAACCACGCCGCGTCCTGCCCGGAGTCGCCGCCGCCGCGGACGTCGTTCAGCCCCACGCAGCCGTGGCTCACGTTGCTGTGGCCGAACGTCGAGTCCGGGGCCCAGTAGTTGCCGTGGATGAAGGTGCCGGAGGTGGACAGGCGCATCGCGTGCGGGACGTCGGGGATGTCGTACTCGCCGGCGTATCCCACGCTGGCGCCGTCCATGCGGGTGGAGATGAGCTTCTGGGAGATCACCATCTGCCCGTTGTACGTGGTGCGGCCCGGCGCGCCGGAGGTGATCGGGATCGTGCGGACGGTGCGGCCGTCGCGGACGACGCGCATCGTGTGCGTGGCGGCGTCGACGGTGGAGACCTGACGGCGGCCGACCGTGAAGCGGACCGTCTTGTCCTGGGTTCCGTAGGCATTGCCCGCGGCCTTCACGCCGTCCAGGCGCAGGCTCAGGGTGACCCGGGTGCCGGCCTTCCAGTACGCCTGCGGGCGCAGGTCCAGGCGCTGGTCGCCGAACCAGTGGCCCACGACCTCCTGACCGCTGTCGCCGGTGACGCGTATGCCGCCCTCGACGGCCTTCTTGTCGGTGACCGGTTTGTTGAAGGTCAGCGACACGGGCATGCCGACCCCGACGGTCGAACCGTCCTCCGGGGTGAACGTGCCGACCAGGCGGTCGTCCTTCGCGAGGGTGGTGAAGGACAGGCTGCGTGTCTGCTCCCCGCCCGCCTCGTCGGCGGCGCGGACGACGAGGCGGTACGCGGTGCCGTACGCCAGGGCGGCGTCCGGGGACCAGCGGCGGTGGTCGCCGGCCTCGGTCCCGCGAACCTCTTGTCCGGCCGCGCTGGTGAGGGTGACGGACGAGATCTTCCCGCCGGAGACCTCGACGTCGGCCGCGCTGCCGACGGACGCGTGCCGCTCGCCGTCGGCGGCGCCCGTGGTGAGCCGCAGGGCCGCCGCGGAACGTGGCTCGCCCGAGGCGGCCTGCGACGGCGCCGTCGCCTGCGCGGCGGGCGTGGCGGCGGGGTGCGGGCCCGCGCAGGCGGTGAGCAGCGACGCCCCGGCGACGGCAAGGGCGATCACGGTGCGGTGGGGAAGGGACGACACGCTTACTCCTGTGGACCGCGGGACTGTCATCGGGTGAGAGAGGCCGCGTCGCCCATGACGACGACGGGGTGGTCGGCGGGGTCCAGGGCCCGCAGCAGCTGGCTCATGTGCGCCTTGGAGAGGCTGATGCAGGCGTGCGTGGGGCCGCCGTGGTCGACGTGGATCCATATGCCCCCGCCGCGGTTCGCGCCCATCGGCTGGGCACCGTCCATCGGTGAAGTGCCGGGCTGCCGGTTGTAGTTGATGGCGATGACGTAGTCGAAGGATCCGGCGAGCGATTCGCCCTCGATACCGGGACCGCTGATGGAGAAGGCACCGGAGTGGTGGTAGGGCAGCTTGGTTCCGGGGTCGGGCAGCCGTCCGCCGGCGTCGGTGAGACCGAACACTCCTATGGGGCTGTGCAGGTCACCCGCGTAGTGCTCGTCGGTCCAGCCCTTGTAGCCGTTGTGCGCGGCCCACACCGCGCCCGGACGCCAGCCGCCGTCGACGCGCTCCCAGAGCACGACCCGCGAGGACGACGACTTCTTGCCGGTTCCCGTGACCAGGACGACCTGCCGGGTGCGGGCCGGGACCTGCGACAGGGTCTTGGGGCCGAGCCCCGGCAGCCGGGCGGGGAACTCCGGCTCCGGCGGGGCCGTCGTCCGCGGTGCGGCGGGGGCGGCCGCCGGCCGACCGGTCGCGGGGGCGACGGCGTCCTGGACGACCGAGGCCGTCTCGGGGGCGGAGTGGGCATTGCCCTCGGGTGCTTGGAGGTACGTGGCGATGCCCAGCGAGGAGACGACGACCGCGGCGGACATGGATATGTAGGGCCTGTGGAGGCGCATGGGTGCGGGCTTTCTCAAGAGGAGGGGGGACGTTGCGGGGGCAGCCCTGTGTCGGGGCGCGCGTGTCCGGCGGGCCTGCCGGCGTCCGTGGGGGGTGCGGCACTCCTGGCGTCGCCGCCCACGTCGTGGGGGCGGTCCAGGGCCGCGGGGGTGGTTCCACACGCGTTCAACCAGGCGGACGCCGGTTCGGGTTGCCTGGAGGTCGGGACGCGGTCGGGACGCGGGAACGGGTTTGCCGCCGGCGGCCTGGCGGCCTCAGCGGGCCGCGGTCGTGGGCGTCGCCCGGAGATCTGCCGCGGCCGGTCGGCGGCGGTCGGCGGCGGATCTCCGGGTCGCCGGTGGGTGCGGGCCGGGGGCGCGTCGCCGCGCGGCCCGGCCGCCCGGTTCAGCTGTGCGCGTTCTTCGGCACCGTGATCTGGCGCTCGCCCCAGCTCATCCGGGTGGTCGCCGAGTAGTTGACCGTCGTGCCCGCGCGCAGGCCCGCCGTCTTCGCCTGGGCGGAGGGTTCGACCAGCACGACCTCGTCGCTGAGCATCGCACCGGTGGACGGGTCCACGACCAGCCGCTGCCGCGTGGTCCCCAGCGCCGTGCGGTAGGTGACGGGGAAGTCGACGCCGACGCCCTCGCGTCCCAGGGGATCGGTGACGCTCCCGGTCACCCGGACGCCGGGCAGACCCGCCATCACGCGGTACGCGGCCGCCCGGACGCCGGGCTTCACCGGCATCGTGACCAGATCGGCCGCCTGGCGCAGCATCCAGGCACTGCGGTTCCCGGTACCCGTGTCGGCGCCGTTGTCCCGCGCGTACAGCCGCTCCAGGTAGCGGCGCAACTCACCGCTGGTGGACGGCAGGGCGCGCAGGTCCTTGTAGGTGACGTTGTTCGGGCCGACGGCGTAGATCTTGTCGTCGACGTTCGTCCGCAGGACCAGCGGCCGCCGCCCGGTCCCCATCGTGACCCCGAACCGGCCGGGGCCGTTGGCCTTCGAGACCTTGACCTCGATCGAGCGCGGCGAGCCCGCGGCGTGCCAGCGCGCCGCGTCCGCCGCGGTCCGCGGCCCGGTCGCCGCATCGAGGCCGGTGACCATGAGGCTGCCGGTGCCGGGGCGCACGCCCACCGACCACTCGTCGGTCGAGGTGCTGCGCACGGCGAAGATCCGCCCCTTCGCCTCGGTGACGTCCAGGTGCTCCGAGCGCGTCGTGGTCTGCCAGTACGTGCCCTCGGCGACCGAGGTCTCCGCCTTCCGGGCCGCGCTGAGCAGTTCGAAGTGGCCGTCGACACGGACGTCCTCACCGGCGGCCGGTCCCGCTCCGTCCGCCCCGTCCGAGGGGGCCGCGGCGGAGGACGGTGACTGTGCGACCGGCCGATCGGCCGGATCCTGCGAGTCGAGCGTGCTGACGACCACCACCGACGCCGCGACGGCCGCCAGCGCCACGGCTCCCAGCGGCCGGAACCCACTTCTGCGGCGGGGAGCGAGGAAACGTGCCGCGCGGCCGTCCGTCTCCCCGGCGACGATGCGTGCGAGGTCCTCCCGCTGCCGTACGGGGTCCACCAGCCGGGACGGGTCCAGTTCGCCCGGCCGCGCGTCGGCGAGCACCTTCATGACGTCGGGCCGCCCGGACGGCCTGTGGGTGTTCTTCACGCGGGTGCTCCTTCGCGGTGGGTGGGGTACGGGGCCTCTACGGCAGGTGCGGAGGCGGCCTCCGGCACGGGCGTCGCCTCCAGGGCCCTCTCCAGACGGCGGCGGGCCCGGTACAGCCGGACGGTCAGCGTCGCGGTGGTGCAGCCCAGGACCTGGGCGGCCTCCTTGGCGCTCAGGCCGTGCCAGGCGATCAGCGTCAGCAGCTCCCGGTCGGCCTCCGGCAGGCTCGCGAGGGCCTGCAGCGCGTCGTGCCGATCGGTGACCTCCGCCGCGACGTCCCCGGCGTCGGTCCCGGTGCCGCTGCTGATGCGCCGCGCTTCCTCGGCGGCGAGGAGGTACTGGTGCGCGTCCCGGCGGCGCAGCTCGCGCACCAGGTTGCGGGCCACGCCCAGGAGCCACGGCAGCGCCGGGTGGGGGATGTCCCGCACGCGCCGCCAGGCGACGGTGAACGTCTCGCTGGCGATGTCCTCGCCTACCTGTCGCCCCACCAGGCTGGTGGCGTAGGCAAGGACCCGCGGATAGCACTCCTCGTAGACGTCCCGGAAGCGTTGGGCATGTGTCACGCGCCGTCCCTCCATCTCGGCTCTCTCACCGAGCAATGCGCGAGGCGGCGCGTTTCTTACAGCCCGAACCGAGGATTCCGTCGGATGTGGTCCATGTCACGCGGCGGCGGCGCGACTGCGTCGATCAGAATCCCGGGGCCGGCAGGAAGCCCGGCCGCCAGGGAGGGACACTGCCGGGCACGAAGTGCGACGCACCACACGACGGCGAGGAGCGTCACCGCGAGGACGAGGGCGTGCACAAGCGGCCGTTCCCCGACGAGGAGCCCCACCGCGACCCGAGGCCCGTGATGGAGAGGAAGAGGAGGAAGGTGCTGTCGGCCGCGTTGTTCACCCCGACGTCGCAGGCGCTCCACGACCTGCCCGGAAGCAACGCGGTAAGTACCGCGAGAGCCGTCCCCACTGCCATGCCGAGACATCCGTGCAGCCGTCGGCGCTCCATCTGCCTTCTCGGGAGCGCTTGATCCGCGCCGCTTGTCACCGCGTTCCCGCGTTACGGCGGGTGGGGCCCGCGTGCGTGCGCATCCCGACGGACGGCCTGGACGCGTCCCAGGGGGCGGCCGATCCGGCCGAGCCGAAGTGCCGCCGCTCGGGACCCGACGAAGGGATCTGACGGTGACGTGGGCCGAGAGGCGCCGTCACGGCGGGTTGGCCGCTGCCCGGCAGGCACCGGTGGCGGCGCCGCCCGGTACGCCGACCGCGGTCAGGCCGCTCACACAGCCCTGCAGGTCACCGTGCACCCCGCGGGTGCACGCCGATGTGACGGCGCCCGAGACCTCGACGCCCGTTTGCCGGACCATGTTCTGGCAGGTCGGAATGTCCGCGTGGGCGGCGGGCACGGCGAGAGCCACACCACCGAGGGCGACGGTCAGACCGGTGAGGACATGGGCGATTCGGATCGACGTGCGCATGGGAGGCACCTGCTCTCCGGGGCTGGTCGGGGATTCGAGGCGCCGAGGCGGACACGACCGCAGCACTACCGTGAAACCGGGCCCCGTATGCGTCGGCTCGGCAGACCACCCCTCCGTTCGACACTAGAACAGCGCGCCACCACGCGCATGCCGGCTCGGGGCCGCTGGTCCGCTGCATGGGTATCGCCATCGTGGCGCCCGTAGTCGACTGTGGCCGGCCGCCCGAGGGGTCGCGATGCAAGCGTCGTTGCCGATCCCTGACGCGTAAGTTCGCGTCAGGCTCCGTCCGTCCTGCACGAAGGTGCCGACACCCTGGTTCCGCGGCCGTCCTCCTGCGTTGATGTCATCTGGTGATGTCTTCGCTGGTGCTCGCGTGGCTCATCTGCTTGATCGCGGATCTCGCGCTCCCGCAGCTCTCGGTGCCGCCCGTCGTCGCGCTGCGCCTGTCCTTCGCCGCGACAGTCTGCGGGGAACGCCCACGCCGGGGCCCTGTGGCGCCGGTCCTCCATCCATCCGCGGCGCGAGGGCTGAAGGCCAGGCCCCCACCGCGGCCGGAACCTCAAGCCCCGGCGCCCTCCACGCGGAGCAACGCCTGGGCCGGGACGTCGTCCCGGCCCAGGCGTTGCCGACTACTGCTGCTGGCCGCGCTGGGTCAGTGGTGGTCGTGGCCGTGGCCGTGGCCGTTGCCGCCGTCACTGCGCTGGCGCTGGAGCGTGAACTTCTCGAAGACCGACAGCTCACCCGTGGGCGTGATGATGTTGTAGTAAGTGACGTAGATGCGGGTCATGTCGCCGGGGTGACGGCCCGGGTCGACGCTGAACTCGGCGAAGCCGTACGGATGCTCCGCGTCGCGGACACCGATCCAGACCGCCGTCTCCTTCTCCTTGACGGAGTTGAACTTGCCGACGTGCTCCGTCTGGACGTACGCCGAGTGGTGCCCGTGACCGTCCGCGTCGTCGTTGGTGAAGCTGTTGTTGGTGATGCCGGACACGCCGCCACCGCCGAGGATCATGTGCGTGGTGCCGTGCTCGCTCTCGATCACGTCGAGCGCGTTCTGACTCGGGTTGGGCGTCAGGGTGACGCTGCCGGGGACGACGCCGCGCACCGCCAACGAGCGCTCGTAGTCGTGCTCGTGGCCACAGAGCACCAGGTCGACGCCGTACTTGTCGAACAGCGGGCCGTACGCCGCGCGCAGCGCGAGGTCGGCGCCGTTCGCGGCGGTCGCCGAGCTGATCATCACCTGGTGCATGCAGATGACGATCCAGTCGACGTCCTTCGAAGCCCGTGCCGACTTGAGCTCCTTCTCCAGCCAGGCGAGTTGCCGACCGCCGGAGTAGCCCTTGATGTAGATGTCGCCGCCCTCCTGCAGGGCGATCTCGTCGTTCTGCAGGACGATCACCTTCACCGAGCCGACGGTGAAGGAGTACCAGAGGTTGTCGAGTTCGGGCTGGGTCTCGGTCGAGGGCAGCTCGAAGTAGGTCTGGTACGCGTCGAGACCGAGCTTGCCGTTGCCCAGCTCGATCTCGTGGTTGCCGGCGGCCGGCATCCACGGCCGGAATCGCGCCGAGCGGCTGTTGTTGGTGAGGAAGTCGCGCCAGACGCGGACGCGGTCCGGCCCGGTGTTGGCGTAGCAGAGGTCGCCGTTGAGGAGGTTGAACAGCGGGCCGACCTTCTCGATGCCGGTGACGATGTCGGCGGCGGCGGGCGTGGCGTTGGGCTCGAAGTCGCGGCCCGAGGCGTCGGCCGGGTTCGCTCCGGTCTTCCACGTCACACTGGGCGCACCCTGGTCGCCGAAGCTGGTGAAGGTGAACGGAGCTCTGCCGGACGGCGCCGTGTGGAAGGTGCCGGCGTCGGGGGTGGCGCCGTCGTGCTGGGCCGCGTACAGGTAGTCGGTGTCGGCCTTGAGCTTGCTGATCAGCGCGTGATGGACCCAGACGGTGCGCCCGGAGGTGCCGTCCACGTAGGTCTTCGTCGTCGCGCGCGCCGTGGAGCCGAAGCCGCCACTCAGCGTGCCGTAGACGACCCGCGGGTTCTTGACGGCCGCGTCGGTGACCCACGAGACGACCATCTGGCTGCGCGGGTCGGCGCCGAAGGTCAGGTGCAGGCCCTGGACCGGGGTGGTGGCCGAGCCGGTGGTGAGACCGGTGACCTCCGACTGAGAGGGGACCGCCTCGGCGGTTCCGGCGCCGAGGACCAGTGGCCCGGCGGCGGCGCCGGACACTGTCGCGCCGAACAGGCCGAGCGCGTTACGACGAGAGATGCGAGTTTGCTTGGGTTCTTCGGACATTCCGGGGGCCTTTCGCGTCTTCGGGTGCAGTCGAACACCGACCGGACAGCAGCGGTTCGAACCTGACAGCGGGCTGCGGCAGGCCAGTGGTGAGCACACTCACGGACGCTAGGAAGCACGGACGACCGGCGCGGCGGGACAGGCATGAACGCCAGATGGCAGTCACCGCAACGGACGGCAACTCCTGACGGCCTGGCCCTGCAGGCGTCCGGCAGCTCGGCAGGCAGCGCCCACCACGTTCACCGGACGATCCAGGTCGCCACCGGCGATGATCAGGCTTCTCCGGCGGCACCAGGAGGAGCAGGCGCGGGAGCGCGGTGCGGCCGGCGCCGACGGGCAGGACAAGGGATACCTCTTCGCCTCGCCGACCGGCGAGCCGTCCAGTCCGAACACCGGCTACCACGGGGGGATTCAGTCGGTCGCCGCAATGCCGATGGCCCACCACGCCTTGCCGTCGATCTACGCGGGCACGGCGTGTCAGACAAGCCCGCGTACGGCTACCGCGTCGCGCGGTTCGCGGCTGATCTACGCGACCTCCTGGTAATGCTCGACCTGCGGGACGTAGCGGTGCTGGCCCACTCGCTGGCGTGCACGGTGATCTGGTCCTACTGGGACCTTTATGGGGGCGACCGGATCTCGCGACCGATCCTCGTCGACCAGGGGCCCATCGGCGAGTCCGCATCTGCTCGGCGAGAACCTCACCCTGTCAGGCGCCCACGCCGCCGCCCTCCTGCGGGACTACGCCCACAACGACTGGCGAGACGTACTTCATCGGATCGACGTGCCAACTCTGGTCGTCGGCGGCGAGGCGAGCATGACGTCTCCCACGGTCGCCCCCGAGGTGGCCGCGTGCATCCCCGACGCCCAGTGCCGGGTCTTCACAGAACGCGAAAAGGGGAGCCACCTGATGTTCTGGGAGAACGCCGCCGACTTCAACGAGATGGTGGCCCGGTTCCTCGACGAGACTCCGGGAGCCAGGGGTCTCTCATGACGAACACTCCCCAGCGCCCCGGCGGCAATCCTGTTGAGTAGGACGGTGGATTCGAGTGACGGGGTGACCGTCACGATTTCGGGATGCCTCTGTTCGCCGCCCGGATGCCCGCCTCCAGCGCCGCCATCAGATCCGCCGGCACCGGCTCCTCCAGCCCCTCGCCCGCCATCTTCGCCACCACCGGCTGCTCCAGCGCTGCGGCGTACTCGTCGTGGAGCTCCTGGATCTCAACGCCGACCAAGGAGTGCATGAGGAGCTCGGCGAGCTCGAGCTCCCGCTCCGTCACCAGGGCCGCGCTCGACAGGTCATCCGGCTCCCGGATCTCTTCCGGCCACAGCAGCGGGTGCAGGACCGAACAGCGGAGCGAGCTGACGCAGGGTCAAGTTCGTACGCCAGTAGGCCGTGACCAAGAGGAGGCGATCCTCCAGTGGTAGACCCCACGGCCGTCCACGCCGCGGCTCCTTGGCGACTTCGCGACGCACCGCGGTCACCAGCCTGCTGAAGCAACGTGGGCTCAGCCCGGTGAACGGGGCTATCCAGGACGTCTCCACCGCCGTGATCACACCAGCCATCCGGAGATCATTTCAATTGCCGACGGCCCGCCCATCGGCGATCCTGGGCACCCAGCAAGGAGGGTGGGCGAGATGGGGCTGATGCTCTTCCCAGGTGACGACGACGTGACAAGTCCAGACGTCTCCTGGTCCTACACCGGCTTCGGGATGTTCAGGGAGTGGCTGGCCCAGACCGAGGGGTTCGCGCTCGCCGAGATGGACGGCTTCGGCGGAGACCGCGACTGGTCCAGCGTCTCCACCACGCTGGAGCCACTCCTCAACCATCCAGACGACGATGGCCCCGACCTCACGCCCGCTCAATGCGCGGCCATGCTGCCCCGTCTGGAAGCAATCCTCGATCACCGTCTGCCGGACCCCAGCGACCCTGTCCTACGACGGCGCATCGGAGACGTCAGTCAGTTGGTCACCGTCCTGCAGTCTTGCGTGAACAAGAACGTCGACCTCATCTTCGGCTGATCCGGGAGCGCGTCGCGACCCACCGCCGAGGGATGGCGGCGGCTCGCAGTTACGGGACAACCTTTACGCTCACCTGCGGCGATGGTTGCGCCAGCGCGGCATCCAGCACCGCATCGCGAGGAAAGGAGTCGAGTCCTCACAGCGACTGGGCCGCCACCGCTGGACCATCGAACGCACCATGGCCTGGCTGGCTGGCTGGCTGGCCGGCTGCCGCCGCCTTCATCGCCGCTACGAGCGCAAGGCCGACCACTTCCTTGCTTTCACAGCCATCGCCTGCACCCTCGTCTGCTACCGCAGACTCACCAAATGAGATGTCTTCTAAAGTCACCACGATGATCACCAGGCCCGTGCCTGTTTGCTGCGCACCCCAACCGGTCACAACCCGACCAGCCGGACGACCCCCGAACTTGCAACCACCCTGACTTCCGGACTCGTACGGCTCCCAACCCGCTGTCCGCGCGCTCGCGCTTCCAAGATGCCGGTTGCGGTCGAGAGGAATAGCGTGGAGTTACCCAGTCGGCTCGTGATGTGACGACGGAAAAAGGTGCGTCGCATCTTCAACACGAGTGTGAGGACTGTACGGAAAGGCTGATGCGGACGACGACTCGGGGTGTGCGGCATGCTTTTCTACGTCCAGATGCGCTGGAACATCGAGGGTCGCATGAGCTTCGATGAAATGTGGGATTATCAAGTAAGAGAGCAAGAGGAGGTCGGCGGTAAGGTAAATGTCGTCCACATGTACAAAGTGGCTGGCCAGCGGCGCGTCATCGCCGTGATCGATGCGGAATCCGCAGATGAGCTGGATCGTATCTTCATGGCAACGCTCCCGCTGAGAGAATATCTCGACATCGAGATCATCTGGGCGCTACGCGAGTTCTCCGGCTTCGTCGAGGACTGCAAACGACACTTCCGTGAATAGACACCCTACCTGCGGCCGTTCCCTGCCGACCCAGGGTGGTTGCAAGTTCGGGGTCGTCCGGCTGGTCGGGTTGTGACTGGTTGGGGTGCGCAGCAAACAGGCACGGGCCTGGTGATCATCGTGGTGACTAATGTGCCGAGGGGGCCCCGCGTGGTGGCAAATGGCCCTGTGTATCCGCGCTCCCACGAGGCAAATTCAGGCGCATCCCGAGTGGAGGGATGCAGTGCCCGAGCGGATCGAACGCACCGTCACGAACCTGTCACTCTCCGGCGCGACCGAGCTGGTAGCCACCAGCATCGCGCCATGAAACTCCGCACCCTCGCCGCCGCTGCCACGCTGATCGTCCTGGCTGTCAGCGGCTGCAGTTCCAGCCCGGACACCTCCGAAGACAAACCCCGGCCCGCCGGCGCTTCCCCATCGGCCTCCAGCCTCGGCGACCTCGTCGTGCCCGACCCCACCGGAACTGCCTCAAAGGCAGCCCGCGAAGCAGCAGCCAAGATCCTCCGGGCCAGCAACGACCACTACCGGAGCCTCCTGGACGAGGGCCGCAACGCCTGGGGTACGCCCGACTTCGGCTCCTGGCAATCCAAGGCCCTGAACGACTTGAGCTACCTGGACGCCTTCCGCAAGGCCGACGGGCACTTCGACGCAACCAACGAGCCCGCCGGCATCCGGAACTGGCAGAGCGACATCGCGGCCGTCGGCGATGCGATCAACCAGTGGGCGCAGCAGAACACCCTCGACACGGCGCAGAAGTCAGCCATGCCCGAGCCCAAGGACGTCACCACGGCCTTGGGCAAGTGCGACTCCGACGTACGGGCCGTACTCGCCGGGAAGTAGCGCGGACCGCCGCCGCAGAGGGCCTGTTGATCGTTTAGCGGGGTGACACCGCACACTCTGCCCCGGGGGCCCCATGCCCACTCCCGCCCTCTGTCCCGGCTTCTGCAACACCGCGTGGCGCCGAGCCGCACACGCCCTCGCCGTCAACGGCACCCCCCCACGACATCCCCGCGTCGTGGGGCACGCCCGTCCACTGCCCCGGCTGCGTCATGCGCACCCACCGGCAACTCGACGAACTCCCCGCCGTCGCCCGCGAGCCGCTCCATGCCACCCGCGCCCCGTCGGTCTCCACCACGCGCAGCGCGCCGACCGACACCACGCCCCTGGCCCGGGCAGTCCGCCCGCCTCCTCATCGACCTCGTCGCCGGAGGCCTCCTCGAGACCGCCGCCGAGCTGCTGCGCCTGCGCGGCATCAGCTCCGACCGGCTCCTGGCCACCGGCGTGCGGGAAGAGAGGCGCACCAACCGGGCCATCACCATCCTCGAGCGCCACCTCGAGTGGCTCCTGCAGGAGCACCCCCTCGCCACCGAGTCCCACGAACCGACCCGCACCGGCACGGTCGTCATCGCCTCCGGCAACCCCGCTGCGCAGATCGCGCACTGGCACCGCGCCATGGTCCGCTTCACGCACCAGGACGAGGCCCACGCCGTGCAGCGCCTCGCCCCTTGCCCCCGCTGCGGCGGCCCCTGGCTCGCCGAGGCTCGAGACCTGCGCCTCGTCAACGGCCTGTCCTACATCGAGTGCCAGAACACCGACTGCGGCGCCCTGCTCACTCAGCCCGAGTACGACGAGCACGTCCGCAGCCTCATCGGCGGCGTCCCCACCCAAGCCCCCGCCCGGCGCCCCGTGACGCTCGACGCCGGCGTCCGCCAGGCCGTCGAGGAGGTCCTCCGCGGCGTCCTCACAGACGACCGCACGCCACCGGGTCACCCGGACGGCGCGCCCGGAGGAACTGCAGCTTGACGGGGGTCAACGTGACGCGTCACAGTGAGCGCGGAGCAGTGTGTTCACAACACAACGCGCCAACAGGGCCCCCGCCGCAACTGGCAGAGGGGCCCTTGGCGTTTCTCGCCGGAGGTGAGCCCCGTGGACCAGCAGCCTGACTTCTCCCGCCTGTGGACCACGGCCGAGGCCGCCCGGGCCGCCGGCGTCCGGGCCGATGTGGTCCGCGCGTGGAAGTCCCGTGGCCACCTCGAGCAGGCCAGCCGCAACCACCTCGGCCAGCCGCTGTACCGGCCCGTCGACGTCATCCGCGCCGAGGCCGCCACCCGAACCCTCACCCACGCCCCCGCCGGCGCCATTCGGCTACACCGCGCCCTGCGACCTCGAGCAGCCGCCGGAGGCGTAGCCACCACTGACTCCGATCCACGGCCAGGGCCCCGGCCGCAGATCGGGGACCGTCCGTCGTCGGGAAGCGCCGAGGGTCGCCAACCGGCGACGGACATCCAACGCCCTGATATCGACCCAGCCTCGCATTAGTCCGGCGGCATCTGGGAACGATGGACCCCGTGGACCAGGGGCTGGCGGCCGTGTTCGGGGCGGCGGTGGGCGTTATCGGATCGGCGATGACAGGTGCCCTGACGTGGGCCATCACGCGCACGCAGCTCAAGACCCAATTACAGGCGGATCTCCAGCGCTGGAAGCGGGAGATACGCCGGGAGACCTATTTGGGCCTGCTCAACGCCGTACGTGCCGCGCGAGGAGCCCTGGCGGCCGCCCTAGATGAGTTCGAACTCAACCGTGAGACCGGGCAGCCGCACATGGCCGAGGCATGGAGACTGCAGCCATCGGTCGAGGTGGCCCGAACGGCGGTCCACCTTGAAGGTCCGGCCGAGATGGCAGCGTTGGCGGACGACCTCGCAGAGGCACTCCACTCACTGTTCGGGTGCGCGTATCCGTGGCGACAGGGAAGTTCCTTCGACGACCCAGATCTCACCGCTAACAACCGTCGGGCTCGCGCCAGGCTGTTCTCCGCGGAGCAAGCGTTTATCGCAGCCGCGCAAAGGCAATTGGATGCCGGGGGCAGCACCTCACTCCTGACACGCTCTCCCTGACCAGCGGCTCTGCTCGGCCGCATCCCCCCGATGAGGGGGGACAGTCGCATTCTGCGTACACGCGGGGAAGGGACCAGCCCTGCTGGCGTCGCCCAGCTTTGTCAACTCCCGCTGTCCGGCAACCCTGTGTGCGGATGCGGGGATGGCCATCGAGGGGAACGAGGGCCACCGGGCAGCGGGCCGCAACGTCGCCTGGGCGCGGCCCTCGCTCCCCGGGACCGCTTCCCTCACGCGTTGCCCCACCCGACCAACGGCCCAGGAGAAACCCCCGTGTCCGAGCCCGCGATCTTCTACCCCTCGAGTCAGCCTCCGGTCCCGAGCATCGGCCGCATCGTCTGGTACCGCCTGTCGGCCGATGACGTGCGCGCCCTCGCCCGGGAGCGCGACGACGCCGGCATCTGCGGCAACCCGCTCAAGGCCGGCGAGCAGTACCCCGCGGTCATCGTGCGTGTCTGGGGCGAGACTCCGCAGGCCGCATGCAGTCTCCACGTCCACCTCGACGGTCCCGACGTGTACTGGGCGACGTCCCGGCACCTCGGCGACCAGAACGGCAACTGGTCCTGGCCGCCGAGGACCGGTGCCTGATGGCCGAAGTCGGCGCCTACGTAGTCCAATGCCCGGAATGCGACGCGGAACTCTGCATGCCCATCAACGTCCGGATGCCGGAGGCCCCGGTTGTATCGACCCCCGGCGGGGGATCACGCTCGTCCTCGCCGCCGACCTGACTACCTGTTTCTGTACCCGGAAGCTGCAGGTCAACCGGATGGTGTCCGAAACGCGAAGTTCGTGGAAGTGTTCACCGAACGGTCACCGTGACCTTCGGCGAACGAACCCCGTGGGGTCCATGGGGCCCGTGGTTCTCCGGGGCGCGGTGCCCGTGGGGACAGCGCCCCGGAGGCCGACGAACTCGGTCGGCGGACCGACCCGGCCTTGATCGTTCTCAAGTTGGTGGCCACCAACTTGCCCTGGAGCCCACCTGATACCGGACTACCGAGCTCGGCAGTTCGGGGGCTTGAAAACAGGTTCTGAACGTTTCAGGCGCGCTCTCAATAACAACTGTTTGTGGCGGTGCCGTCCGCCTTGAATTGCTTGAAGGAGAACCAGGAGCTGGTAAGGGGGCCGAAACGGCCGTCCTCGCTCAGCCCCGCGTGCCACGTATTGTTGAGTGCTATCTGGACGTTCCTTACCGCCTGCTCGGTGGCGGGGCCGAAGTCCGAATCCTCCTTGAGGCCCTGCTTGTAGCAGGTGTTCAGGGTCTCCTGCAAGGCCCGCACGGCCCAGTTGTGGTCCCCCCGGGCCACGACGCAGTTGTAGTTTCCTGACTCCGGGGTCGTCGACGGCCTGTGGATGTACAACGACCCCCCATCGATGGTCCCGCCCCTCTGCAGCGTGGTGAAGTTGGCGCAATGGACCTCGGCAGCGGAGGCCGGCGTGGCGCTCAGACCGAGGGTGGCGGCGGTCAGTGCGCCGACCACGCCTGCGGCCAGATTGATTCTTATAGTGCGGAATTGCATATTCTCTCCCCCTGCTCTCTGCCGTCGAAACGCGATGAGTCTGACAGGCAACCGTCTGCCTAGAAGGCCGAATTTCGGCCATTGTCGCCGCAGTTCACGGCCTCGGCTTCCAGCGCCTTCCAAGGACCGGGCGGTGTGCCCGGCTCCCCGCCCACCCTGGCCGCCAGGACCATGGGGAGGACAGACAGCCGCCGCGCTGGCCTCCGCCATACGCCCAGCCGAGGTCGCGCGGACCAGGACCGGCCCGAACGTCTCCGGCACCGGCCGAAGTACGGCCTGCGGCAGCCGGTCGGCCTTGGCGTGACCACGTTCTGTCGCCATTCCACGCTCACGTCGACGAGTACCTGGGGGTGAGCGGTGGGCCGCAGGCCAGTCCTCGGTGACCTCGTCCACTACCAGGCCTACGGCTCCGCCGAAGATAACCGAACAACTGTTCACGCTTTTGGGTGATCGACGCCACTCGGATCCATGAGTTGAACTGGTGGACCGCAAAAATCGCGGGGCATAGACGCGCCGGGCGCCGTGAAGGGTGGCCCCCGCTCCCGGTGGCCCGGTCGCGAACGCAGCCCCCTCCCGCTGTGGACGGGAGGGGGCTGACGTCTTCCCAACGTGAGTACGTGGCTCCGGCGTGCCCGACTCGCCGCGTCCCTCCCGCAAGGGTGGCCGTAACCCGAATGTGCCGCAAGGGGTTGCCAGCCTGGTCGCGTAGGAGGCGGCGCCCGGTCATCCGGGAGACGTGGCACCCGGGTTGGAGTGTCTGACCTGCGGCGTCCCCTTGATCATCTGGGAGAGATGTGGGAGACGGGATCGGGTATTGCGGGGGTCTCCGAGGGTTTCCAAGGGTCTCCGGTGCATGCAGCGAATGCAGCGGCCCAGGGCGCCGATATGCCGGGCGACCTGGGCTGTCGGGCTAGAAAGCCCTGTTCACTGGGGTGGGCGTGGACGGTTTCGAACCGCCGACATCTGCCTTGTAAGCCTGGTGGTCAGGGTTGTTGAGGGTGCGCACGTCAGAGTGGCTTGGGCGAGTCTCCGGCTCGGCCAGTCATCGCGACCGCGGCGATCCGTCGTTGACCGTGGCTGACCGCCCGATGTGGCACGGTTGTGGCACGCGCGGGTGCGTGTCAACAACTGGCTCCCAGGCCTGTGAGGGTGATACCTGATTTCTGGTGCCCCTCCAAAGACCGTGCGGCGTTTGCTGGGGCAGCGAGAAAGGATTCGCGTTGGTACGGCATCTCACCCCTATGTTCGCGCTGGGAGCGTTGCGTCGCGGCAAGGAGATCGAGCAGTTCCTCGGCCCGGTGGAGCGGGGCGGCCGGCGTGGCGTTCGTTGGATCGCGCTCAGCCCTGGCCGTGCCGGCGTCGGGGTCTATCTGCAGGAGGTGGAGGACATCCCCTCCGACCCCTTCCGTGACATCACCTACCAGCTACCGCTCGACCGGGACGACGAGACGTGGGGCAAGGAGATCACCACCGTGGCGACTCCGGAGGAAGCCATCAGCCTGGCCGAGCGGGAGTTCGGCGCGATTGCTGATCGGTGGGTCAACCTCGGTTTCGTCAGCGACGAGTACTACGACTACGTGACCTCCGGCCGTCCGGATCACACGGGCTGACACGCGCCTTGTAAGTTCGATCCGGGTCCGCTGCGGCGGCTTTCGTCGATTGGTGCGACGGCCGGGCAGAGGTGCTGGAGTACGCACCTGTCCAGCGTCGTTGATGTCAGCCGCTGATGTCAGCCCCCGCACGCGGTCTTTGCAGGGGGGCGACGCTGTTGAGCGATTGGGGCTGTCCCTGGCGTGGCGGAGGATGGTGCTCATGTGCGCTCTTTTCGACCCCCCTGAGCCTCGCGGCGTCTCGCCGGGCGAGTACCCAGTGTGGGACCAGGCTCTCGCCCTTCTGAACCGGGACCTAGCGGTGACGCTTCCCCAGCTGGAACCCCTGCAGCTGCTGGCCCTTCCGGCCTACGACGCGGATGAGCCGGAGAACGTCTACGTCGCCATGGCCAACGGCGAGTGGCACGGTAACCACTTGGACCCGAACTCACAGGACAGCCTTGCCTCTGCACTGGCGAGCGTCGCCGATGCCGCGCAGGAGACCGTCATGGAGCTTCTGTGGAAGGCGTGGCCTCTGTGCCCCGAGCATGGCCTGGGCATGCATCCAAGGGAGGACACAGAAGAGCGACTGTCCTGGTGGTGCGCGGGAGAACGGTTGCGTCGCGGCCCGGCCCATATCCACGGGGCCGTGGGTGCACTCGACGCTTTGGGAGCGTCGATCCGTACACGGTCTTGAAAACCGTCGTGGCAGCGATGTCACCGTGGGTTCAAATCCCACACTCTCCGCACGTGAACGGCCCCCGACCAGCAGTGCAGGTCGGGGGCTCGTTGCTCTCGGGTTCCCGTGAGTGCCCGCTGTTGGCCGGGGTTTACCGCCTCGAATGGCACGTGGATGGCACGCCAGGGGAGGTACCGCGACCTTCCGCCATAAGCTGGCTCGGCTACTCTCCCAGCGTGATCACGGAGTATGGCGTTAAGACTGGGCCGAAGAGACAGCGACCGTGGGATGTGGTGGCCTCTGTCGCACTCCGGACCCTGCTCGGTCTTGCTGTCTGGACGGTAGCCACGCTGGCACTGTGGCGATTCGTAGAGGGGCCCGTCAGAACGCTTACCACTGGGGTCGAGCTGTTCGCGGGTGCTCCGCTGGTCGGGCTATACATCGCGGGACCACCGCGTCGGCGCGTTGGTTGTGCCGCTGCTCTCCTGACGGTCGTGGCGATGGCAGCGCTCGGCATGGCGGTTCAGGGATGGCTCTTTCCCACCATGAGGAATGTCGGGTTTCAGGTTGGCGCGATCATCGGAGTGCCCGTTGCAGCGGCCCTGTTCGTGGTGATCGCTGGTCGGGCAAAGGCGACGTGAGCCCCAGTTGGGAAGACTGAGGCTGCGGACCCTGCCTCACCCGGGCGGACGTTGACCTGCGGCAAAGCGGTCTCGTTACCGCTGTTCCCCGTGGTTCCCCGTTCGGCACCGCCGTACGTGGCACGCGTGTGGCACGCGCCCCTTGATATGGCTATTTGAGGAGCCGGAAGCCCGGCTGAGCAGCCCATGCACGCAGAAACTCCGCTGTGGCGAACACAGTCGGCCACGACTCGTCCGTCATCGCCAGCACACCCGGTAGCCCCGCTACGACAGTCATCTGACCATCCCATAGCTCGGCACTGGCAACGCCGCCAACCACGTCCATGATGGAAGCCGTCAACAAGGCCGTCGTGATGTGATCGATCTGGCTGTTGCACCCGGCGATGACGTCCACGGCGTGCGTTGGGCGGAATCCGATGAGTGGCGCCAGATCAGGCCCATCCGCGTGCTCACCCTCGAAGATCTCTGCGTCCCCGATTCCAGGTCCCATGACGGAAACCAGAAAGGGCCGGCGCTTGTCGACGTCCCCTGAGTTCATGACGCCGAGACGGTCCGCGATGACGTTGATGTCGTACTCGCCGGGACGTTTCTCCTCGAACCAAGCCGAAGTGCCCACAAGAAGGTCACGGAGCTGTTTGACCACTGCGCCAGGGAGCGCCTCGGGCAACTCAATCACCAACACTGGACCAGCCACGGCGCGAGCCTAGTCAATCGAGCGGTGCAACCCTTAGCCCATTACTCAACCTGTCTACCCTGCTCGCCTCTGCACGTTCGCTCCATCCGAGTCGGGCACGTCGATCAGTTCTTCTGGAAGTAGTGCGCTGGTCCTGCGACCTGCGGTGCGATTGTCGATCATCCCTCTGAGCTGGATCGCGGCTGTCGACGGTTGTCATCGTTGCGTGTTATCGGTTCGCCTTGCACGGCCCCACCACGGCCCGAGGCCAACGTGTCGAGCTCTGGCCAGTGCTCGCTGATCGGCGATAGCCCCTCTATCCCGTGGCGAAGCAGCAGTGGCACCGCGACTGCCAAGGAGGCCGGGTTCGCGACTACGTGAAACGGCAGCGGTACACGGGCGCTGCGATCGGGATTCTCTTCGGAATCGAGCGGCATGCACAGCCATCCTCCATCGCGCCGCCAGAACAAGACGAGCCCGTATGCCCATATCGCACGTGACAGACCAGGAGCTCCCGCTGTCCACCAAAATGCGGTTCCGGCCGCCTCTTCCCACCTCTCACACGGTGCGTGATCCACGGCCTCAAGAGCGCTGACCACGGCATTGGCGTACCGATATCCCTCCCGGAATCCCAGAACTGCATCTGGCTCCGTCATCCCCATCGCGCCTCTTCCGCTCTCACCGCCGGCATTGGCTGCACGCTACCGCGGGCGTTGGCGCGATCTTTGGCCGGTGGCCTGCCTGGGCTGGGGTCGAGCATGGCCAGGGGGCCTTACGCTGGCCGCGAATCGGGCTGGCTCCTGCCTGCCCGCAACAAGCCCGATCGGCCCCCTGGTCTTGCTCGACGTCGGGTCCCGGACCGGGGAGGTGGCTAAAGATCGTGTCGGCGTCCGCCCCAGCCACAGGGGTTCTGACCTCATGCCCCTGGGCCTACCTGGTGGGCGCGCGGCGGCGGACGGCCGTGCCGAGCGGGACGGAGGCAGGAGCGTGGGCGCGGCCGGACGCGGGCCGCGCGCCCGGCGGAGCGTGAGCGACGCCGGGTGTCTTGATGAAGTAGAGAAAGTCTTACCGCGCTGTGGTCGCTTCATGATCGCCTAGGGCTCGTCAGTGAGGTTTAGCCGGTGCCGTTGCAAGCGAGTGCTGTGCGTAAAAACCGGGTCGCCGCAGATCAGCGCTATACCGGATCATGTGTTCATGCCCCAAAGAGAGACCCTTGCCCGAGTCGATGCAGACCTGGCCGCGGGCCGGGTTCCTGTCGCGCGCCAGCGTTTGCGCGGTCTCGTCTCGTCCTTCCCGTACGACCTGACGCTCCGCCGACGTCTGGCCGAGGTGTACCGGCTCTACGGCGACGCCGCCGAGGTTGGACGCTGGATGTACCTCGAAGAGGACCGCAACGCCGATGAGACTGCCGCCTTCGAGGCGCGGTACGGGTCTCCCGCGTGGCGGATGAAGGCCCTCGCTTGGCGCGGCCCCGAGGCGATGGCTGCCACCGCCTTCGCCGAGGGGCAGCTGGCCGCAGTGCGGACCGCCTGTGCCGAGGAACTGGGGCACCCCGTCGACTGGGACGACCCCGCCTCCTACCGGGACGGCCTGGAGGAGGAGTACGAGGCGACTTCCGAGCCGTGGACGGTCGGCAGTGTGCTGGCCAGCCTCGGATGCCTGGTGGGGGCTCTTGCGTTCCTTGCGATCTGGGTGAATGGAGTCGTTGCCCTCTTCGACTGACTCAGGTCACCTCGGCCGGTGAGAAGCGCACTAGCTTGATCGATTCGCGAGCCTCCTGGAGCTGTCGGCTGTCCACACCGTTCGGATACCGTGCGGTCCATGTCTTCTGCGCTGGACACGCCCCATGGAGCGGCCGAGTTGGCCGAGTCGTTGTTGCCGCCGCTTGGGAACCGCTGGCTGCATACGCAGGCCGTTGCAGCGCGTGCCCGCGAGGTGTCCGCGGCCGTGCCAGCGGGTGAGCGGGATCTCCTCGTGGCTGCCGCCTGGCTGCACGACATCGGCTACGCCCCACAGCTGCGGGACACCGGCTTTCATCCGGTCGACGGTGCACGGCACTTGGAGTCTCTCGGTGCACCCGACCGGCTCGTGCGCCTGGTGGCCCATCACTCGGGCGCCGTCTATGAAGCGGAACAGCGGGGACTGTCGGTGGAGCTGGCCGTGTATGAGCGGGAGGACTCTCCGTTGCTCGATGCCCTCATCTGCGCCGACATGACGACGGGGCCTGCCGGCCAGTCCCTCGACTTCGAGCAGCGCATCGACGAGATCCTGGTCCGGTACGCGCCAGGCAGCGAAGTGCACACGGCGATCAGCAACGCGCGCCCGTACCTGCGGGCAGCTGTGGAGAGAACGCAGGCTCGTCTCGTCGATCAGCCGATGTAGGGCTCGGCGCGTCGGGCCAACCCGTGGTCGATCCGCATCCGCATGGACGGGTGGATGTTCAGTCCATCCAGCTTGCTCGGGTGGACGAATGCCACTTCCTTGCTCTCGCTGCTGGTACGGAGTTCGCCGCCGGTGATGCGGGCGTGGAAGCAGAGGGAGAACTGCTGGCGTACCTCGCCGTCGTCGTAGGCCATGACGTGGGCCGGGTTGGTGTAGATGCCGATCAGGCCGGTCACCTCGACGTCGAACCCGGTCTCTTCCTTCGTCTCTCGCACGGCTGCGGCCGGCGCGGACTCCCCGACGTCGATGCCTCCGCCCGGCAGTGCCCACAGGTTGTTGTCGGTCTTGTGGATGAGCAGGATCTCCCCGGCCTCGTTGAGGGCGACGGCCGTGACTGAGGGGACGATGCTGTTCGCCTTCGGGGCGTTCGGGTCGTTGAAGTAGTCGATGCGAGCCATGACTCCAGCCTTGCATGGTGCCGGTTAGTGCTGCTGCTACCACCCTCACCTGCGAGCGTGCTTGGGCTGTTCCAAGATTCCGCTGTCACCAGCCGCGGAATGTGTCAGTTGCGTCCGTGGAGTCAGCGAAGTCGGCGAAGTCCATGTTGGCGATGCTCAGGTTGGCGGAGATTTCGGCGAACCACTCGGCCGGTACACGGAAAGTCCGGCCTGGTTCGTCGTAAAGGTCGACGGCCAGGAGGGGGCGTGTCGTATCGGTCATGGTTATGGCATCCGCGAGGAAGACGTACGTGATCTTGTCGTCATCCTCGGCTGCGGCATCCTCCTCGACCAGGGCCTGGATGCTCACGTCAGCGAAACGCGGGTCGTCGACGTAGGTCGCGACTCCGTCCTCCGCGGCGTTGATCGCCTCTCGCAGGGCGTCCCACGCTGAGTCGTTGCTGAAGTCAGTGCGCATGACCACAGATGCGAGATCGTCGGGGTAAGGCAGAGGCATAGGGTCATGCTCTCACCTGCGTTTGGTCGTCATCGCGGCAGGTGGATGAACTGCCTACGCCGGTCGGCCGCGCTCCCATGCGTAGTCGAAGCTGCGCATGTAGTGCCGGAAGGTGCGGGCACCGGGCAGGTAGCGGAAGTGCAGGACCGGGTTCTGGCCGGCGGGGGCTCCGAGGACGTGCGGGTTCACGAGGATGTCGTCGTCGAAGCGGTAGATGGAGTTGTACAGGATGGTGTCGTGCGACCTGACCTCCACGCCTGGCGTGGCCATGGTCGGTTCGAGGTAGCGACGCGTAATCCGGGCCCGTGCGGCCAGGTCGCCGCCGATTCCCTCCTCTTCGCCGCGCTGGCGGACCGCGTCCGAGTCCGGGTCGCCCAGCAGTATCCGCACCTGCGCGCCGGCGGCGGCCTTCTGCGCCAGCAACTCGGGGAGGTCGGGGTGGCTGTCGAAGAGGAACAGCCCTGCGTAGACCAGGATCTCGACGTGGCTGGTGGCCTGCTCGATCAGCGATGACCACAGGGCCGCCGGGACCGCTCCACGGTGCGGGTAGTACGTGATCAGCTCGGATGCGCTCGCCGTCTCGGCTTGCTTCTGGACCGACGGCCACACGTAGACCTCGTCGACGCCGAGGAAGCCCGCTGCCTTCCAGCGGTGGCCTCGGTGCGGTGTCCGGTTGGTGCTGATCCAGCGCTCCACGCTCTTGGGATCAACCCCGACGTGGTCCGCCACGGACTGGATCGTCTCGCCCTTTGCCGAAATCGCCGCTCGTAACCGCTCGTTCGCCATCGCCGTGCCCTTCCGGGGGACGCTAGGGACGTTTTGACGATAGCTCAGACGTCCCCAAACGTCCATACGGACCGTGATGCGTCCACTACCTCTCGCGGTCTCCTGAAGTCACCGCCGAACGACGGCGGAACGCCCACTCCAACAGGAGACAGACGATGCGTCAGATCCCCGTGGACACCTCCGCCGCCACCGTGATGGTGGCCCAGGCACCCCAGCCCAAGGTCCGCGACCGCCGTACCGGCGAGATCGCCACCGACGCCGAGACCGGCGCGACGATGATGACCGTCGACGTGATGTTCGCCGCCAACGGCGACGTGGAGATCCTCTCCGTGACGGTCCCCGAGCCGGGCATCTCCGGTGACCTGGTGATGGGCACGCCCGTCGCGCTGACCGGGCTGGTCGCCCGGCCGTGGGAGAACGAGTTCAACGGTCAACGCCGCCACGGCATCAGCTTCCGCGCCGTCGCCGTCACCTCCCTCGCCGCCGCCAGCACGAACGCCCAGGCGGCCTGACCATGACCAACTTCACGGTCGCGCTGCTGCTGCTGCTCGTCGCCACCGCTCTCGTTCTGCGCTGGTGGCGCCCCTCCTGGTACTGGCTGACCTTCGGAGTCTCGCTCGCCCTGCTGCGGGTCGCCGTCCGCTACAGCTCGGTGATGGACGCCTGCGGGCTGACCGTCCCGCCGTCCCGCTGGCGCATGGCGCTCGCTCGGGCCGCGAACCGCCCTGTACCGGGCCCGCGGGCGCCCCGTATCCTCCGCGCACGGCCCACCCGGACCGGCCTGGTCCTGCGGTTGAAGATGCGCCCCGGACAGGGCGCCTTCGACTTCTCGGCGGCCTCCGACCGGCTCCGGCACTCCTTCGCCATGTACGCGGTGACCGCCCGCGAGATCCGCTCCGGTGTGGTCGAGCTGCGGATGACCGGCTACGACGTCCTCAAGCGCGTGCAGATGCCCGCGAAGGTCGACACGACACCGATGCGCGTACCCGTCGCCCTGCGCGACGACGGCGAAGTCCACTACCGGGACTACCGAAAGGTGCCACACGCGCTGAACATCGGTGCCACGCAGTCGGGCAAGTCCGTCTATCAGCGCAGGCTCGTCAGCGAACTCGCCAAGCAGCACGTAGCCCTGGTCGGCATCGACTGCAAACAGGGTGTCGAACTCTCCCCGCTGGCCCGCCGGTTCTCGGCCCTGGCCGACAACCCCGACTCCGCCGCCGACCTGCTGGAAGCGCTCATCGGACGCATGGCAGACGTCTACCAGCTCATACGCCGCGAACAGCGCGTGAGCGCCGACACCTCCGACGCGGAGATCGCAGCCGATATCTGGGACCTGCCCGAGAGCCTGCGGCCCGTGCCGGTCGTGCTCCTCATCGACGAGGTGGCAGAGCTGGCCCTCTACGCCACCAAGGAGGAAGAGAAGCGCCGGGACCGGATCATCACCAACCTAGTCAGCCTCGCCCAGCTCGGCCGCGCCGCCGGCATCTACGTCGAGGTGTGCGGACAGCGCTTCGGCTCGGAACTCGGGAAGGGCATCACGATGCTCCGCGCCCAGCTCACCGGCCGGACCGCGCACCGGGTCAACGACGAGACCAGCGCCAACATGGCCTTCGGCGACATCGCTCCGGACGCAGTGCTGGCCGCGATCCAGATCCCCACCGAGACGCCCGGCGTCGCCGTCGCCGCCGACTCCGCCGGCGGCTGGGTCCGCACCCGGACACCGCTCACCTCGTTGCGGCACGCGGCCAACGTCTGCAACCGCCTTGCGGACCTGACCCCGGAGCTGCCCGAGCTCGCCGCCTTCCGGCCTGCTCTGCCGCCCGTGGCCCCGCCCAAGCCGCTCCGCGCCCCCGCCCCCGTGCGGCTGCCGGACGCTGCCTGACCCGAAAGGAGAACGATCATGCGGTCTCTGCGCGTGGACGCGGTGCTCGTGCAAGCGGTCATCGCAGGGGCGCTGTCCTTCGCCCACCTGCACGACCTCGCCGCCGCTGCCGGACAGAGCGGCTGGAAAGCCTGGGCTTACCCGATCAGCGTGGACCTGCTTCTCGTTGCTGCTTGGCGACGGCTTCGCATCCTGCGTACGGATGGTGCCCCTGTCCGGGCCGCGTGGCTGTGGTTCGCGGTGGCCTTGTCCGCCTCCCTCGGGGCGAACGTCGCCACCGCGGGGCTCCTCGACCTGGATCACGTGCCTGACTGGCTGAGCATCCTCGTGGCCGGATGGCCCGCCCTGGCCTTCCTCGGCGGCACCCTTCTGGTCCACGCCCCCGGCCACCAGGCTCCGGCTCCCGAGCCGACCGCGACGGCCAGCGTGGAACGCTCCCCTGAGCCCGCGCCGGTGCCGGAGGCCGTCGAGGCAGCCGAGCCCGTCCCGGCCCTGCCCGCATCGAAGCCCGCTTCTGCGCCGGCCGCTCCACCGGTGCCGGCCGCACTCGTCGCGCACGCCCGGAAGGTCGCCGACGACCACCACGCCCGCACCGGGACCGCGATCGACACCGACATCCTGCGCGTGCGGCTCGGCGTCCCCGCGTCGCTGGCCGATGCGATCGCCGCTCAACTCACCTGATCCGAGAGGAGAACCACCGTCATGCCTGCCCGCGATTTCTTCCACTCCGTGATGCGGATCGGCCCTGTGCAGATCGGCACCCACCGCGACCGGCACGGCCAGACGAAGCACGCCGCGGTGTGCACCAACGACCGCTGCGGCTGGTCCGCCGACTACTCCAGCCAGTCCGCCGCTCAGCTGGCCGCCCGCACCCACCGCTGCACGGCCCGATAGGAGACCCCGCCCGTGGACGTCCCGCTCTGGTTCGCCCTGATCGTCGTCGGCTACCTCGGCTGCAAGCTCATCCGCCCACCGTTCTGGCTGGTCCTGGTGCTGCTCCTGGGCGGCTACCTCATCGCCGACAGCCTCCTCGCCCCCGTCATCGACACCCTCATCGAGAAGTAGGGAGACCGCTCATGCTCCGGCCGAAGATCCCCACCAACCCCGTCCCCACCGGCACCGTGATGCCGCTGCCGGTCGAGGCGACCGCCATCGTGCCGTCCGCCCCGACCGCTGCTCCCGCGCCTGCTCCGGCTGCTCCGGTGTCGTCCCGGCCCGTCGTGCAGCTCACCCCGGGCGCTCTGGTCGCGCTCGTCGGCGGCGGCACGGCCGTGGTCCTGGTCGTCGGCACGGTCCTGGTGTCGCTGCTTCTGGCGGTCGCCGTCACCGCCGCATCGGTCGCCGTGTGCGCCGTCGTTCTGCGCTCGATGCTCAACGGCCAGCGTCAGCGCTGACCGGCCCCCGGGGCGGTCTCAACCGCCAAGTATCCGCCGCCCCGGGAGCCGTGCCCCTGCCCGAACCAGAGATCCGGAAGGAACCCCCATCATGACCCACCCCACACCGCCCCCGCCGCGGATCTGCCCGGCCTGCGACGGCTTCGCTTCCGCCGCCGTCACCCTCGGTGGCCGCGACCACCGCGGACACCTGCGCACCCTCACCGTCCACTGCCCGGCCTGCCACGGCGCCGGCACCCTCCACCCGGGGCGGACGCGGGAGGGCGCCCGTGTCTGACACCGCGACCCTCGCGGGCCTGGACCCGACCACCCTCACCGACCTGTTGCGGGTGGCCGGGTCCCCGGGCTTCCACCGCTGGGAAGAACAGGTCCACCGCACCGGCGGCTGCTCCGACCCGATCCACCTGACCGGCTGGACCCTCACCAAAGACAAGACCAGCGGCGAGACCCTGCACCACTACTCCACAGAGAACGAACCCGGCGGACGCCTCCGTATCGCCTGCGGCAACCGCCGCGCCTCCCGCTGCTCGGCCTGCGCCTGGACCTACGCCGGCGACACCTACCACCTCATCCGCGCGGGCCTGGCTGGCGACGACCGCCGCGACATCCCCGGCACGGTGCGGGATCACCCCCGGGTCTTCGCCACCCTCACCGCCCCCTCGTTCGGCCGCGTGCACAACCGGCCCGACACCGGCCGCTGCCGCTGCGGCACCCAGCACCCCGCCGACGATGCAGCGCTCGGCACCGCGCTCGACCCCACCACGTACGACTACGCGGGAGCGGTGCTGTTCAACAACCACGCCGGGCAACTGTGGCAGCGCTTCACCAACCGGCTCCGCCGAGAGATCGCCGCCCGCGCCGGCCTCACCCAGCGGGCCATGGCCGAGGTCCTGCGCGTCTCCTTCGGCAAGGTCGCCGAGTTCCAAAAACGCGGAGCCGTCCACTTCCACGCCGTCATCCGCCTCGACGGCCCAGACGGTCCCGACACCACGCCCCCGGCCTGGGCGACCACGGGCCTACTGGAAGACGCCATCCGCGCCGCCGCCCACCACGCGTACACGAGCGTCAGCGTCCCGGCGGCTGCTGACCAACCTGCCCGGACCTTCCGCTGGGGCGCCCAGCTCGACGTCCGACCGGTCAAGGCGTTCGGGGACGGCTCCGACATCACCGAACAGGCCGTCGCGTCCTACGTCGCCAAGTACGCCACCAAAGCCGCCGAGAACACCGGCACCCTCGACCGCCGCATCGGCGAACTCGCCGAACTCGACCGCCACCAGGTGCCCGACCACGCCCGCCGCCTCATCCAAGCCTGCCGCGACCTCGACGACCTCTACCCCGACCGGCGGCTGTGGCCCTGGGCACACATGCTCGGCTTCCGCGGCCACTTCTCCACCAAATCCCGCGCCTACTCCACCACCCTCGGCGCCCTTCGCCAGGAACGCGCCGACTACCGCGCCGCCCAAGAACACGCCGACCTCGGCCTGGAGCCCATCGAACCGGACACCGTCCTGGTCCTGGCCGACTGGCAATACGCCGGCCACGGCCACACACCCGGCGAATCCGCCCTCGCCGCGACCATCGCCCGGGACCTCCAGCTCAACCGCGAGACCGCCCGCGAAGCCCTGCACGACCAACTGGCCCTGGAAGGAACCGCAACATGACGACCGCCACCGCAGAGCTGCTGACCGTGCCGGAAGTCATGGCCCGGCTCAAGCTCGGACGCTCCACCGTCTACGACCTGATCCGCTCGCGCCGCCTGGTCTCCATCACCATCGGCCGCGCCCGCCGCATCCCCGCCGACGCCCTACGGGACTTCATCACCCGCGAGACAGAGGAGGCCGCTGCCTGATGCCCGGACAGCGCAAGCGCAACCCCAACGGCGCCGGCACCATCACCAAGCGCAAGGACGGCCGCTACCAAGCCGCCGTCTACGTCCTCCAGCCGGACGGCACCCGGGCCCGCAAGTTCGCCTACGGCAAGACCTGGGTCGAGTGTGACGTCAAGCGCCGGGAACTGCTGGCCAAGGTCGAGTCCGGCATCCCGGTGCCTACCCGGTCGGCCAAGCTCGGCGAATGGTTGCCGTACTGGTTGGAGAACGTCATCAAGCCCCGGCGGAAGCGCACGACGTTCGCCAAGTACGAAGTGCACGTCAGGCTTTACCTGGTGCCCATGCTCGGCGCCAAGAAGCTGGACGCCCTGAGCGTCGCCGACGTCCGCCGCTTCCTCGCACGTCTGGAGCAGCAGACCACCGCGGCCACCGCCAAGGAGTCGCACAAG
This sequence comes from Streptomyces sp. NPDC002574, assembly GCF_042889545.1. Taxonomy (NCBI): domain Bacteria; kingdom Bacillati; phylum Actinomycetota; class Actinomycetes; order Kitasatosporales; family Streptomycetaceae; genus Streptomyces; species Streptomyces sp. NPDC002574. The sequence goes on along the minus strand of NZ_JBIARB010000001.1, from coordinate 107,165 downwards.
GTGCTGCGCTCCGCGCTGTCGGCTGCCTGCCGCGAGGAGCTGATCGCGCGCAACGTGGTGTCGCTCGTCGAGCCGCCACAGGTCGAGCAGCGCGACCTGTCGCCGTGGTCGCTGGATGAGACGCTCGACTTCCTCGCGGCGGCTCGGACTGATCCGCTGTACGCGGCCTTCGTCATCGCCATCGCACTCGGGTTCCGGCGCGGGGAGATCGTCGGTCTTCGTTGGCAGGACGTCGACCTGGAGCAGCGCGTGATCCGGGTCCGCAAGCAGCGTCAGCGGGTCCATGGGGAGCTGTACGACGACGATCCCAAGGGACGCCGCCGTAAGCAGTCGCTGCCTTTGCCGGCGATGTGTGTCGCGCCTCTGCGGTGGCAGCGGATGCGCCAGGCGGCCATGCGGGAGCGGGCGGGGGAGCAGTGGGCGGAGACCGATTACGTCTTCACCACTCGCACGGGGCGACCCGTCGAGCCGCGGAACCTGTACCGCTCGTTCACGCGCGTCGCTGGCGGCGCGGGCCTTCGCGTGATCCGGCTGCACGATGCCCGGCATGGCTGCGCCACGCTCCTCACCGCGGCCGGCGTCGCGCCCCGCGTGGTGATGGAGATCCTCGGGCACAGCCAGATCGCCGTCACGATGAACGTCTACACGCACGTCGTGCAGGACACCCAGCGTGAGGCTTTGAGTCACATGGACCGGCTGCTCCGGAGGCGTCCCGGCCGTGAGTGAGCGTGGCCGTTGATGTCGGATCGGGATGTCAAAGACCCCCAGCCATCACCGGCTGGGGGTCTTTTCGCTGGTGGGCGTGGACGGTTTCGAACCGCCGACATCTGCCTTGTAAGGGCAGCGCTCTACCGCTGAGCTACACGCCCGCTGGACACGCGAAAGCACACCCTACCCTGCCATACCCCCTGCCCAGCAATCGCACGCGCGCGGTCAGGCGTAGGTCACGGGGAGTTCCTTTACGCCGTTCAGCCAGGGGGAGCGGAGGCGGCGGGGGGTGCCGGCGAGGCGGATGGCGGGGGCGGTGTCGGCGATGGCGTGGAGGATCAGGTCGATCTCCAGGCGGGCGAGGCCGGCGCCGAGGCAGAAGTGAGGGCCGCCGCCGCCGAAGGCGAGGTGGGGGTTGGGGTCGCGGGTGATGTCGAATGTGCCCGGGTCGGTGAAGACCTCCGGGTCGTGGTTGGCGGAGGCGTAGAAGAGGCCCACGCGGTCGCCTGCGGCGATCTCGACGCCGCCGAGTTCCGTGTCCCGGGTGGCGGTGCGCTGGAAGGACGTGACCGGGGTGGCCCAGCGGGCGATCTCGTCCGCCGTGGTGCGGGGGCGCTCGGCGCGGAAGAGGTCCCACTGCTCCGGGTGGGTGAGCAGGGCGTGCATGCCGTGGGTGAGGGCGTTGCGGGTGGTCTCGCTGCCCGCGACCGCCAGGACGAGTACGAAGAAGCCGAACTCGTCGCCGGTCAGACTGCCCTCGTCCTCGGCGGCGACGAGCGTGCTGACGATGTCGTCGGCGGGGTGGGCCTTGCGCTCGGCGGCCATGCCCATGGCGTACGCGATGAGCTCGACGGAGGCCTGGGCGGCGGTCTCCTCGGTGACGGCGAGTTCGGGGTCGTCGTAGCCGGTCATCCGGTTGGACCACGCGAAGATCCTGGCCCGGTCCTCCTGCGGGACGCCGATGAGTTCGGCGATGGCCTGCAGCGGCAACTCGCACGCGATGTCGGTGACGAAGTCCCCGCCGCCCCGCGCGGCGGCCTCGGTGACGATGCGGCCCGCGCGCTCGCGCAGGGCGTCCTCCAGGGCGCGGACGGCGCGCGGGGTGAAGCCGCGCTGCACGATCCGGCGCAGCCGGGTGTGCTCGGGCGGGTCCATGTTCAGCAGGATCAGCCGCTGGGCGTCGATGCGGTCGCGCCGCATGTGCTCGTGGAGGCGGATGATCGCGGTGTTGGCCCGGGAGGAGAAGGTCTCGGGGTCGGTGGACACCGTCCGCACGTCGGCGTGCCGGGTGACCGCCCAGTAGCCGTCGTCGCCGAAGCCGGCGAGGCCGTGCGGCTGGGGGACCCAGACGACGGGGGCGGTCTCCCGGAGGACGGCGAACTCGGGGAGCGGGACGCGCTCCTGGTTGAGGTCGGGGTCGGTGGGGTCGAAGCCGTCCGGCAGGGCGGGGCAGGTGGGGCGGGCGTGGCCGGTGGGGGCGGGCATCGGCGGCAGCCTTCCGGCAGGCGGGGGAGGAGGCCGACGGCCCCCTGGGAAATGACGGACCGTCAACTGGGAGCGTCGACGCTAATTGCGCGGCCGCCGCGAGGCAAGGACCTCCCGCCCCGTCAGACGATGTCGTACGTCAGGTGCGTGGCCGTCGACGTCACGGTCACGCTCCGCTGCACCAGCGCCCGCGGTGATCCTCCGGTGAACAGCGGTGTCCCGGCGCCCAGCACGACGGGTGCGAGGTGCAGCGTCAGCGAGTCGACCAGCCCGGCCTCGAACGCCGAGCCGACGGTCGCGCCGCCGCCCATGAGGACGACGTCGAGGTCCCTGCCCTGTCGCGACGAGGCCGCCTCGGCCCGCTCACGTGCGACGGCGACGGCGTCGGGCAGGCCCGTGGTGACGAACGTCCAGTCGAGGCCGGTGAGTCGCACGGACTCCGGCGGCGAGCTCGTCACGACGACGAACGCGGGCCTGCCGACCTCGCCGGCGCCGTAGCCGATCTCGTCGCTCCAGCCCTTCGGTCCGTCGACCACGTCGAAGAGCCGGCGGCCGAGGACGACGGCGCCGGAGCGGGCGGTCGTCTCGCGCAGGAACCGGCGGTCGTCGGGGTCGTCGGAGAACACCCAGGTGTGCAGGGCCCTGCCGCCGTCGCCCAGACCGTTGTCCGGGCCGGCGTCGGGCCCGGTGACGAAGCCGTCGAGGGAGACCGAGATGTCGGCGATGATGCGTGTCATGTGAGGGCAGACCCGGCTCGCCGCCCGAACTCATCGCCCACCCGGCACTCCACCGCGTGCACGACCCTTGCGCCCCTGTACCGGCGGTAAGCAGACTGCCTGACGAAACGGGAACGCGTACGGGTTGCCGCCGTGGAAGGGCGAGGTACATGGCCTCCGAAGCCGTCATCGTCGAAGCCGTACGCACTCCGATCGGCCGGCGCGGCGGCGCGCTCGCCGCCCTCCATCCCGCCCATCTGCTGGGCCAGACGTACCGCGAACTACTGGCCCGCACCGGTGTCCAGCCCGACGCCGTGGAGCAGATCGTCGGCGGCACGGTCACGCAGGCCGGGGAGCAGGCGGCGAACCCGGTGCGCACCGCCTGGCTGGCCCGCGGCCTGCCGTACGAGACCGCGGCGACGACCGTCGACTGCCAGTGCGGTTCCTCGCAGCAGGCCAACCACATGGTCGCCAACATGATCGCGGCCGGGGTGATCGACATCGGTATCGGCTGCGGCGTGGAGGCCATGTCGCGGGTGCCGCTGGGCAGCGACTCCCGGCACGGGCCGGGCAAGCCCCTCCCGGACGAGTGGAACGTGGACCTGCCCGGCCAGTTCGAGGCCGCCGAGCGCATCGCCCGGCGCCGCGGACTGACCCGGGAGCACGTGGACGGGCTCGGGCTGATCTCCCAGGAGCGGGCGGCGCGTGCCTGGGCAGAGGAGCGTTTCAAGCGGGAGACCTTCGCGGTGCAGATGCCCACCACCGAGGAGGAGCAGCTCGCCGGGCAGGGCGCGGGGCGGCTGGTCGACCGGGACGAGGGCCCGCGCGACACCAGCATGGAGGCGCTGGCCGGGCTGCGGCCGGTCATGCCGGCGGCCGTGCACACCGCGGGGAACTCCTCGCAGATCTCCGACGGCGCGGCGGCCGTGATGTGGGCGTCCAAGCGGACGGCGCGGGCGCTGAGGCTGCGCCCGCGGGCCCGCATCGTGGCCCAGGCGCTGGTCGGCGCGGACCCCCGATTCCTCCTCGACGGGCCGGTCGACGCGACACGGGCCGTGCTCGGCAAGGCCGGCATGACCCTGGACGACATCGACCTCGTCGAGATCAACGAGGCCTTCGCCTCCGTGGTGCTGTCCTGGGCACAGGTCTTCGGCCAGGACCTGGAGAAGGTCAACGTCAACGGCGGAGCCATCGCGCTGGGCCATCCGGTGGGTGCGACCGGTGCTCGCCTGATCACCACGGCGCTGCACGAACTGGAGCGCACGGACCAGGAGTTCGCCCTGATCGCGATGTGTGCGGGTGGCGCTCAGGCGACCGGGACGATCATCCAGCGGATCTGAACGCGGCAGCGCGGCCCCGGACCGGACGGTCAGATACGGGTCTTGCGCCCCGCGAGCAGCACACCGAGGCAGAGGACGGCGACCAGGCCGGTGCCGGCCAGCCACCACACCGAGTCGCCGCCGGAGGACTCGGCCTGCTGCTGCGGGGGGAGGAGCGCGCTGAGCCGGGTGACGGGATCGCGGGTGGGGCTGTCGGTGGCGTACGCGGCCAGGGCCAACTGGGCCAGCGCGGCGGGATTGTCCTGCGACCAGCCCTCGGCGTGGCCGGCCAGCCAGTTGTAGGTGTCCCGGGCGGCGTCGAGGTGGCCGCCGGCGGCGAGTGCCACGACCGCCTCGGCGGTCGTGCCGAAATCGGGCGTCTGCGGGGCGGAGCTGAAGTAACCTCCGCCCGCGCCCAGTTGCCGGACGAGCCAGGCGGCGCCCGCGTCGGCGGCGCTGCCCTCGCAGGCCGAGCGCGGCGGCATGTCCTGGGCGGGGGCCTCGACCACGAAGCCGGCGCCCTCGGCGGCGCGCACCGCGTCCACGGTGGCCTTGGCGTTCGCCGCCGATGCGCCGGTGCCGGCCTGCCGCCGGTAGGTGAAGGCGCCCCCGTCCTGGTGCCCGCAGGGTATTTGCAGCGCGCGCAGCGCGTCGTACGGGCCCATGCCGTCGGTGGTCACGGACTTCACGTCGGTCCCGGCGGCCTTGAGCGCGCCGATGGCGACGCCGGTGGAGTCCGCGTCGGTGGTGCCCCCGGGGTTGTAGGACCAACCGCCGTCCGGGTTCTGCACCTTGGCGAGCCAGTCGGCGCCCCGCTTCGCGGCGAAGTCCTCGCCGTGGGCGGCGAGGGCCTGCACGGCTATGCCGGTGGCGTTGGTGTCCTCGGCCGCGGCGTCGCAGGGCACGGTCGGGTCCGCGCGGTACGAGGCGAAGCCGCCGTCCGCGCACTGCTGCCCGGCCAGCCAGGCCACCGCGCCCTCGGCCGGCGGGGTGTCCGCCGCGTGCAGCGCGAGCAGCGCGTACGACTGGCGCCACACACCGTCGTACGTGGGGTCCGCCGCGCCGTACAGCGCGGCGGGGCGCGTCGCGGGGGCCGGCGAGGCGGCGATCGCCAGGGCACTGAAGGCGGCCAGGGCCGCCGCCGCGGTGCGGCGCAGAAGCATCGGCGGGTGCCTTTCGGTCGAGCGGTCGCGCGCGGCGGGAGGGCGCGGGACACGGCACCGGACGGGTCGTTCGAGCACACCTTAACCGGGTGCCGCCACCTCTTTGTGGCCACCCCGTGCGGCGATGCTCACACGACCCTCACAACGCCCTTACCGGAACGGCTCATACCGCCGCGTATGCGACCGGCGTGGACCGGGAGGGCGGAGTACGCGCCTGCCGCGAGGGGCCCTCGTGACTGGAACGGGTATCAGTCCGGCCGCGCGCCTTTCCGACGATGCGTCAGCGAGGGCGGGCGGCCGCCCGGGACCCGGAAGGCACCGTTTACCGCCGGCGGGTACGTGCCCGCCGTCGCAGGCCCGCGCCGGGACCGGCGCCCGGCCGGCCGTGCGGGCTCACCCCGGTCGGCACGTGTTCCAGCGGCGCTCCCGCCGGGCGGCAGGCGATCGGAGTCCCGCACCAGGCTTGGTCCGAGTGCAACGCCCCTTCCTCACGGCGTCATTGGGACTGCCCTCACGCCCGCCCCGCCATGGGCTCCGCTCCCGCGCCACCGGCTCAGCGGGCCGCCGGCTCCGGGGGAGCGGTGAGGTCGATCAGGCGGCAGACCGTCTCGAGGTCGACTTTGACCTGGGCGATCGAGGCGCGGCCCGAGAGCCAGGTGACGAGCGCCGAGTGCCAGGTGTGCTCGATGACCCGGATCGCGGACAGCAACTCGGCGCCGGGCGGCCCGTCCAGCCGCATCGCGTCGAGGATGATCGCCGTCGTCAGCCGTGACACCGCGTCCACCTCGGGACTGACCGAGCGGTCCGCGAAGTTCAGGGCCCGCACCATCGCGTCCGCGAGATGCGGATCCCGCTGCATCGCGCGGAACGCCCGCATCAGCGTCTCGGCCACCCGGTCCGCCGGCCCGGCCGCGGCGGGCGGGCGCTTGCGCAGCGCCTCGTGGAGGCGTTCCAGCTGATCCTGCATCGTGGCGACCAGCAGGTGGATCTTGGACGGGAAGTACCGGTAGAGCGTTCCCAGCGCGACGTCCGAGCGCTCGGCCACCTCGCGCATCTGCACCGCGTCGAAGCCGCCCCGGCCCGCGAGCACCGCGCTGGCCTGCAGGATGCGGCGGCGACGGGCTTCCTGACGCTCGGTCAGCGGCACCGGGGACGGCTGGGGAGCTGCGGTCATCTGGCCCAATCCGGTGTGCGGCGCGGAGATTCCCGCCAGATTACCGCGCCCCGCGCACCCGCGGCGGGCCGTCCGGGGTCCCCGGCAGTACCGCCCCCAGTCCCGCCGGCGGCCCCGTCAGGCGCCCTGCCCGGGGCCCCGTCACGGGCTCCCGCGGCCGTGCCGCCGGGCGGTCGCGGGCGGTGCGCCGGGGGTTTTCCCGGCGGGCTTCCGCACAGTGGCGCGAATCACCTGTCCCGGCCCAGGGTGCCCGCACCGGGGCAGGTATCTTCAAGCTCTCGGGCAACTCCCGAGTAACCGAATCTGGAACTTGTTCTAGCAAGGCGCGGGCGGCTACGCTCCGGCCGACGTGCAGCGAGAAGGGGGCCGTGAGTGACCGCAGAGGCCAGGCCGCTCCGGATCGCGCTGCTCACCTACAAGGGGAACCCGTTCTGCGGGGGTCAGGGCGTCTACGTCCGCCATCTGTCCCGCGAACTCGCCCGGCTGGGCCACAGCGTCGAGGTGATCGGCTCCCAGCCGTACCCCGTCCTGGACGTCGTGGACGACCCCGATGGCGCAGTGACCCTCACCGAACTTCCGAGCCTCGACCTCTACCGGCAGCCGGACCCGTTCCGCACGCCGGGGCGCGGTGAGTACCGCGACTGGGTCGACGCGCTCGAGGTCGCCACCATGTGGACCGGCGGATTCCCCGAGCCGCTCACCTTCAGCCTGCGGGCCCGCCGCCATCTGGCCGCGCGGCGCGGTGCCTTCGACGTCGTCCACGACAACCAGACGCTCGGTTACGGCCTGCTCGGCGGCCCCGGCGCGCTCGGCGCGCCGCTGGTGACGACCATCCACCACCCCATCACCGTCGACCGGCAGCTGGATCTGGACGCCGCGCAGGGCTGGAAGCGCCGTGCCTCGGTGCGCCGCTGGTACGGCTTCACCCGGATGCAGAAGCGGGTCTCCCGTCGGCTGCCCTCGGTGCTCACCGTCTCCGGCACCTCCCGCCAGGAGATCGTCGACCACCTCGGGGTGCGCGAGGACCGGGTGCACGTGGTGCACATCGGCGCCGACACCGGGCTGTTCTCGCCCGACCCCTCGGTGCCCGAGGTGTCCGGCAGGATCGTCACCACCTCCAGCGCGGACGTTCCGCTCAAGGGCCTGATCCACCTCGTGGAGGCGCTCGCCGCGGTCCGCGCCGAGCAACCCGACGCGCACCTGGTCGTGGTCGGCAGGCGCGCCGACGACGGCCCGGTCGCCGCCGCCATCGAACGCCTCGGCCTGTCCGGCGCCGTGCGGTTCGTGAAGGGCATCAGCGACGCGGAACTCGTCGACCTGGTGCGCAGTGCGCAGGTCGCCTGCGTGCCCTCGCTGTACGAGGGGTTCTCGCTGCCCGCCGCCGAGGCCATGGCGACCGGCACGCCGCTGGTCGCCACCACCGGCGGCGCCATCCCCGAGGTGGCGGGACCCGACGGCGAGACCTGCCTGGCCGTCCCACCGGGCGACTCCGGCGCGCTGGCCGCCGCGCTCGGCCGGCTGCTGGCCGACTCCGCGCTGCGCCACCGCCTCGGCCGCGCCGGCCGTGAACGCGTCCTGGCCCGCTTCACCTGGGAACGGGCCGCCATCGGCACCGCGGAGCACTACCGCGCGGTCATCGAGGCCGCCGGCGGCCCACGGCCGCAGACCGCACGCACCCCCGCCCCGCAGGCGGCGCGGATCTGATGCCGCGCCGCACACGACCGCCGCAAGAGAAAGGCGACGCTCCGTGCTGACCGTCGATTTTTCCCGGTTCCCCCTCGCCGCGGGGGACCGCGTCCTGGATCTCGGGTGCGGCGCGGGCCGCCATGCCTTCGAGTGCTACCGGCGCGGTGCGGACGTGGTCGCCCTGGACCGCAACGGCGAGGAGATCCGCGAGGTCGCCAAGTGGTTCGCCGCCATGAAGGAGGCCGGTGAGGCGCCGGCCGGCGCGACCGCCACCGCCATGGAGGGCGACGCGCTCAATCTGCCGTTCCCCGACGACAGCTTCGACCGGGTCATCATCTCCGAGGTCATGGAGCACATCCCGGACGACAAGGGCGTGCTCGCCGAGATGGTCAGGGTCCTCAAGCCCGGCGGGCTGCTCGCCGTGACGGTGCCGCGCTACGGGCCGGAGAAGGTCTGCTGGGCGCTGTCGGACGCCTACCACGAGGTCGAGGGCGGTCACATCCGCATCTACCGGGCCGACGAGCTGCTCGGCAAGATCCGCGAGGCGGGCCTGCGCCCCTACGGCAGCCACCACGCGCACGCGCTGCACTCCCCGTACTGGTGGATCAAGTGCGCGGTCGGCGTGGACAACGACAAGGCCCTGCCGGTGAAGCTGTACCACAAGCTGCTGGTGTGGGACATCATGAAGAAGCCGCTGGCCACCCGGCTCGCCGAGAACGCGCTCAACCCGCTGATCGGCAAGAGCTTCGTCGCCTACGCCACCAAGCCGCACGCCCCGAAGGCGGGCGTCGACGCGTGAGGCGGACCGAACACCTCGTCCTGCCCGGCGTCCTGACCTCGCAGCAGGCCGCGGCCACCGTCGCCGGCATCCTCGCGGTGCAGCGCCCCGACGGCGCCATACCGTGGTTCGACGGCGGCCACCTCGATCCGTGGGACCACGTCGAGGCCGCCATGGCGCTGGACGCCGCCGGCGAGCACGACCGCGCCGACGCGGCCTACACCTGGCTCGCCCGCCGGCAGAACCAGGACGGCTCCTGGTACGCGGCGTACGGCTACGCCGACGCCGCGGAGGGCGAGCCCACCGACCGGGGCCGGGAGAGCAACTTCTGCGCCTACATCGCGGTCGGCCTCTGGCACCACTACCTGTCCACCGGGGACGACGCGTTCCTGGAGCGGATGTGGCCGGTGCTGTACGCGGCGATCGAGTCCGTGCTGGAGCTCCAGCTGCCGGGCGGCGCGATCGCCTGGAAGCGCGAGGCGGACGGGACGTACCCGCGCGAGGCGCTGCTGACCGGCTGCTCGTCGATGTACCAGGCGCTGCGCTGCGCGCTGGCGGTCGCCGAGCACCGCGAGGACCCGCAGCCGGACTGGGAGCTGGCCACCGGCGCGCTCGGGCACGCCGTGCTGAGCCACCCCGAGCGGTTCCTGGACAAGGACCGCTACTCGATGGACTGGTACTACCCGATCCTGGGCGGCGTGCTGCGCGGAGCGGCCGCGAAGGACCGCCTGGAGTCCCGCTGGGACGACTTCGTCGTGCCCGGCCTCGGGGTGCGCTGCGTCGTCCCCAACCCGTGGGTGACCGGCGGCGAGAGCGCCGAACTCGCCCTCGCCCTGTGGGCGATGGGCGAGTCCGACCGTGCGGTGGAGATCCTCGCCGCGATCCAGCACCTGCGGGCCGAGGACGGCATGTACTGGACCGGGTACGTCTTCGAAGGGGATGCCGGAACGGACGGCGCCCCGGCCTTCTGGCCGCAGGAGCGGACGACCTGGACCGCGGGCGCCGTGCTGCTGGCCGTCGCCGCCCTGGGAGGGGACGAGGCGACGACGGCGGTCTTCGGGGGCGACCGGCTTCCCCTGGGGCTCGTTCCGGAGGCCGCGGGCTGCTGCTCCGCCGGCTGAGCCCGGCCGGGGGCCGGTGCCTCGTGGGTCAGGCCCGGTTGACCCGCCCTGCCACGGCGTGCCCGATGATCAGGTAGACCGCCGCCGGCAGACCGTAGTTCAGCAGGGTGCGCGCCCACGCCGAGTCGGGGGAGAAGATGTTGTGGGCCCAACCGCCGAGCCAGGTCGCCATGTCGTGGATCCACTCCACGAGATCGTTGGCCCGGTTGGCGTCGAGCATCCACAGGACGATCCACAGGATCAGGATGAATGCCGCCACATCCGCCACGACCATGATGATGGTGGCGGCGAGATTGCCGCGATATCGTCTGGACATACCTGCCGTCTTGCCCCGATCGGGTGACTGAAACGTCGTTCCCCGGCCAGTGCATGACTCCCCGTACGGCCCGCTGCGCTGGCCGGCCGCCGGGCCCCGGGTGAGGATGCGATCACGCACCGCATCCCCCACCGGAGAGTCCTTCATGCCCCTGCGCCGCGTCCTGACCGCCTTCCTGATGGCGGGTCTGCTCCTCCTCGTTCCCGCCTGCGGCGGCGACTCCGACACGACCGGCAGCGCCGGCACCGCGAGCCCGACGGCCTCGGTGCAGAAGCAGAAGCTGGCCAAGACCCGCTTCGTCGCCAACGCCGGTCTCGCCGCCGGTGCCACCTACCAGTGGATCGTCAAGCCCTACCGGGCGGGCAAGTTCAAGAAGGGCGCCGACGGCCGCAGGACCGCGATGGTCAAGGCGGCCCTGGCCGGCGCGTTCGCCTACAACCGGCTCAAGGCCGCCTCCGACAACGCCAAGGCCGACCCCACCCTGTCCAAGCTGGTCGCGCCGCTCACGTCCGGCATCGACGCGCTGAAGGACCTGCCGTCCAAGCTGCGCAAGGGCGAGGGCACGGACGACGTCGTCAGCACCTTCCAGGACACCATCACCAACGTGAAGTCCGCCGGCCGGCAGGGCGGCGCCAAGGTCACCGACCAGATCCCGTCCCTGGGCCAACTCGCGGGCGGCTGAGCCCCTTCGGCTCCGCCACCCCGGAAGCGACAGAGCCGTGCCCCGGACCGTGTGTACGGTCCGGGGCACGGCTCTCGCGTGTCAGGCCTGCTGCGTGGGGCTCGCCACGGGGGCGGCGGCCGGCGCGGGCACCGTGCCCGCCGCGTCGTAGGCGGGTGGCGCCGGGGGCGCCATCATCTGCTGCGGGGCGGAGGGAACCCTGGTCCGGGCGGCCAGCGCGCGGAAGAAGTTGACCACCATGAGCACCGGCAGGATGAACGCCTTGAAGAAGATGACGTACTCGCCACCGTGGAAGATGAATCCGAGGTAGATGCCGTAGCCCGTGAAGGCGACACCGGCGAGCACGTTGAAGGCGCGCCAGCCGCGGCTGAGGCCTCCGGAGTTGACCGCGCCGATGACGATCATCGCGATACCGCTGACCATCAGGAGTACGACGTACCAGGAGAAGAGCGGTTCGGCGCTGAAGTCGAGATTCACTGAGTTTCCCGTGTGCAGATGTGGCGATCGTGTGATCGAGGGACAGACGCGTACCTTACCTGTCCCTGTCAAAATTCATATGTTTTATTTACCGGCATTTGGGAAAGCGCTTCGCCCCACCGGCAGGCCGGTGGGGCGAAGGGGGCGAAGCGTGCCGGAACGGATCAGCCGCGCTGGATGCCGCTGGTGTCCTGGAGGACGCCGCGGCGGCCGTCCTGGGTCTGGGCGACCAGGGACTGGCCGTGCTGGTCCACCGCCAGGTACCAGGTGCCCGGGGTGAGTTCGGCGATCGGGGAGCCCGAGCCGTCCTCGGCGTACAGCGGGCGGGCCACCGGCACCGCGAACCAGAACGCCGCGAACTCCGCCGCCGGCTGCTGGTGCTGCGGCTGGGCCGGCTGCTGGTTCTGCTGCGGGTAGCCGTACTGCGGCGCACCGCTGCCGAAGGACTGGTCCGGGGCGGGCTGCTGCCCGGGGTGGCCGTAACCGGTCTGCCCCGTCTGCTGGGCGCCCGGGTAGGGCTGGCCCGGCTGCCCGTACGCCTGCGGCTGCTGCGGGCGCGGCGCCGGCAGCAGACCCGCCTTGAGGGCCGGCAGGCCCTGCAGCGACAGCAGTATCACCGCGGCCAGCGCGGCGGCGGCGACGAACGACAGGTAGGCGCCGGCGCCCAGCTCCCAGGCCTCCTGGCCGTTGAACAGCGACCACAGCGCGTCCCACGCCGCGGCGACCGCGAGCACCGCGCCCCACTGCTCCAGGCCGATGCCGAGCACCTTGCGGCCCTCGGGCTGGAAGCGCGCGGCGATGAACAGCCCCGCGGCGACCAGGCCCAGCAGGTGCACCGACGGCAGCAGCGGGAACAGCTCGCTCTTCCACGCGCTGGCCCCGCACTCGGAGGAGCTGCATCCCTTGAGCGTGTAGAAGTTCAGGAACGAGGCGATCAGCAGCAGGAGCGCCGCGCCGATCGCCGCGCCGTCTCCTCGGGTGAGGGAGCGGTTATTCACTAGGGGTCCTTCTCAGTCGTCTCGTCGTCGCTCTAGCCACGTGTTCCCCATCGTATGGGGGGTGTTGCCGACGGGTGCGCCCGGTAGGGGCTCCGGTGACAGGATCGGGACCCAACGCTCACCTGCCGCTCACCCGCGGCCCTCCAAGTACGCCGTGATGCCGTCGGCGATGCCCTGCGCGGCCTTCTGGCGCCACGCCGCGCTGGTGACCAGGGCCGCGTCCTTGGGGTCGCGCATGTTGCCGCACTCGATGAACACCTTCGGCACCCTGCTGAGGTTCAGCCCGCCCAGGTCGTTGCGGACGTCCAGGCCCGTGCCGCCGCCGATGTAGTTGGACGGCTTGGTCCCGGTCGCCTTCTTGAAGTGGTCCCTGAGGGCGATGCCGAGCGCCCGCGAGGGCTTGGTGATCGCCCGGGTGTCCGCGACGCCCTTGTGGACGGAGGCGGGCAGGATGACGTGGAAGCCGCGGTTGCCGGCCGCCGAACCGTCGGCGTGCACCGACACCACCGCGGCCGCCTTCGCGTTGTTGCCGATCCGGGCCCGCTCGTCGATGCACGGGCCGTAGGCGCGGTTGCCGTCCTGGGTGAACTTCACCGTCGCCCCGCGTGCCGCGAGGATCTTGCGGACCCGGCGTGACACGTCCAGGGTGTACGACGCCTCCGGGTACCCGGCGTTGGTCGCCGTACCGGTGGTGTCGCACTCCTTGCGGGCGGTGCCGATGTCCACCTTGCGGGCGATCGCGCTCGTGTGCCGGTTGTTCGTGGGGTTGTGGCCGGGATCGAGCACGACGACCCGCCCCGCCAGCGGCTTCGTGCTCATCGGGGCCTTGGCGTCCGACGTCCCGCGCGCGGGCGCGGACATCCGCCCCGACGGCAGCGCGGCCACACTCTCGGGGACGGCCCTGTCGCGCCCCTGGTCCGAGGGGTCGCCCGTCGCGCCCCACACCAGCCACGCCGCCGCACATGTCGGTACCAGTGCCGCGGTCACGACCGCGGCGGTGCTGCCCATCGTTTTGAACACGTCCGCGATGCTATCGGCCGGGCCCGATTCCCGGGCCCGTACGGCGCAGGACATGCAGCGAACCGGTCACGGAGAGCTCCGTGAACGCCCCCGACTCCAGGGCCCTGCGGTAGATCCGCCACGGCGCCTGACCGCCGTCGGCAGGGTCCTCGAACACGTCGTGGATCACCAGCAGGCCGTCCTCGGCGAGGTGCGGCACCCAGCCCTCGTAGTCGTTCGTCGCGTGCTCGTCGGTGTGGCCGCCGTCGACGAAGACCAGGCTCAGCGGCGTCCCCCACACTGCCGCCGCCTGCGGGGAGCGGCCCACCACCGCGATCACGTACTCCTCCAGGCCGGCCGCGTGCAGCGTCCGCCGGAACGCCGGCAGCGTGTCCATCCGGCCGACCTCCGGGTCCACCAGCGTCGGGTCGTGGTACTCCCAGCCGGGCTGCTGCTCCTCGCTGCCGCGGTGGTGGTCGACGGTCACGGCGACGGTCTTCGCCTCCCGCGCGGCGGCGGCCAGCAGGATCGTCGACCGGCCGCAGTACGTACCGACCTCCAGCAGGGGCAGCCCGGGCAGCCGCGTGGCCGCGTCCGCGGCGGCGGCGTACAGGGCGAGGCCCTCGTGCGGGGGCATGAATCCCTTGGCGGCAGTGAACGAGGCCAGGACGTCAGCGGATGGCGTGCGCATGGGGACCATGCTCCCGCATCCCGCGTGAGGTACTTTCCCCGCCCTCCCCCACCCTTCGGCCGGGGGGTACCCCCAGCCCGGCGCGGTCAGGTGCCTCGGCGCGCGTGGTGGGTGGGCCGGGGTCGGGGCCTCCGGGGCTGCACGTCCTGGACTGTGATATTCACGCGCGTTTCCAGCACCTGCTCATCCCGTCCCTGCCCGGGCCCTGCGCACAAATGTCCCGAACCATCCAGAACATCCACCCTCCCCCAGCCTCCGGCCGGGGGTGCCCTCACCTCCCCCGCCCCCTCCGCTTCGTCCTGCGCCTGATCCGCGGAGGGGGTGTTGGCGGTGACGGCTGCGCACGTGGGCGGCGTTGCGCCAACGTGTGGCCCGTGCACGGTGCCGCTTCTCCCCCCTCCGGGGATCAGGCGCATACAACTACGGAGGGGGCGGGGGCGTAGGGGTGGGTGTTCTGGACTGTGGAGCATATTTGTGTGCGGTATCCGGGCAGGGATGGGAGGGGCAGGTGCTGGAAACGCACGTAAATGTGCTGTCCAGAATGGCCAGCCCCGGAGGCCCCGACCCCGGCACCCCACGAAACGCGCGTCGGGGTGACTGACCGCGCCGGGCGCTCGGGAGGGTGGGTGGGTGACGTCAGAGCCACCCATTGTGCCGCGCCGCCCGAACCGCCTCCATCCGATTCCGCGTCCCCGTCTTCCCGATCGCCGACGACAAATAATTCCGCACCGTCGACTCCGACAACCGCACCCGCGCCGCGATGTCCGCGACCGTCGCCCCGTCGACCGCCGCGTTGAGGACGTCCTGCTCACGCGCGGTCAGCGGGCTCGGCCCCGTGCTCAGGGCGGCGACCGCGAGCGCGGGGTCGATGACCTGGTGGCCGGCCAGGACGCGGCGGATGGCCGCGGCCAGCTCCTCGACGGGGCCGTCCTTGACGAGGAAGCCCGCCGCGCCGGCCTCCATCGCGCGGCGCAGGTAGCCGGGGCGGCCGAAGGTGGTGAGGATGAGGACCTTGCAGGAGGGCAGCCGCTCCCGCAGGTCCGCCGCCGCGTCGAGCCCGCTGCGTCCGGGGAGCTCGATGTCGAGCAGCGCGACGTCCGGCCGGGCCTGCAGCGCCGCGGCCACGATCTCGTCGCCCGCGGAGACCTGCGCGACGACCTCCATGTCGTCCTCCAGGTCGAGCAGCAGCGCGAGGGCGCCGCGCATCATGCCCTGGTCCTCCGCCAGCAGGACCTTCACGACGCTGCTCATGCGGCCTGTTCCTCCTCCACCGGAAGCTCCGCGACCACCCGGAACCCGGTGCGCGGCGCCGGTCCCGCCCGCAGGGAGCCCCCCGCCGCCGCCAGCCGCTCGGTGAGGCCCTTCAGGCCCGAACCGGAGGTGATCGGCTCCGAGCCTACGCCCTGCCCGTCGTCGGTGATCTCCAGCCGCACCTGCCCGCCGCCGCTGGCCAGTTCGATGCGGCAGGAGGTGGCGCCACTGTGCCGTACGACGTTGGTGACCCCTTCCCGTACGACCCAGCCCAGCAGCGCCTCGGCCTGCGGCGGCAGGGGCGGGCCGGTCTCCACGACGACCGCCTCGACGCCGGCCGCGGTGAGCGCCGAGCGGGCCCGGTCCAGCTCGGTGGACAGGCTGCCCTCGCGGTAGCCGGTGACGGCCTCGCGGATCTCGGTGAGGGCCTGCCGGCCGACCGCCTCGATGTCGGCGACCTGGGCCAGCGCGGCGTCGATGTCGCGCGGGGCGAGCCGGCGGGCCGCCTCGGACTTCACGACGACCACCGAGAGGGTGTGGCCCAGCAGGTCGTGCAGGTCGCGGGAGAAGCGCAGCCGCTCCTCGGCGACGGCGTGCCGGGCCAGTTCCTGCCGGGTGGCCCGCAGTTGGGCGACGGCGTCGAAGAGCCGGAGCATCGCGGCGGTCACCAGGCCCGAGATCAGCGATCCGTAGCCCATGGAGACGCCGTTCCACAGGTCGTCGCTGCGCCAGCCGGAGAGCACGCCCGCGGACACGGCCAGTCCGACGAGGACGAGGCCCATGTGCCGGCCGCGCACGACGATCCCGACGGCCAGCGACAGCAGCGGGAAGAAGAGCAGCCAGCTGCCGCCGTAGCCGATGGCGAGCGCGTACGTGAGGGCGCCCAGCGGGAGCAGCAGCAGCCGCGGCACCCCGCGCTCCACGGCCCGGGGGTTGAAGGCGGTGAACGCGACGCCCACATAGAGGGAGTTGAAGGTCAGAAGGCCGAGTGCGCCGAGCCACGGGTTGGACGCGTCGCCCTGGAGGAGGTGGGACAGCGCGCCCACCCCCATGAGCAGCCAGGGCAGGAAGCTCAGGGGTGTGGGGGCCTTGAGGTCCTCGATCGCCTCCGAGATGTCCCGCGGACCGCGCGGGCGGCGACGCTCCCACGCGCGCCAGGCGCGGGACGTCCACGGCTCCCGTGCGGCCTCGCACTCCTCCGACACGGTCATGACCGGTCCGCCTTCCTCGTGGGTGCTGTGCGGGGGGTTCATCACACGGTGCGTGCCGAGCGCCGGTAGGCGTACATCGCGTAGACCGCGAACAGTGCCGTCCAGCCCGCCAGGACCGCGACGGTGCCCGGGTGCGGCGCCGATCCGCCGGTGACGCTCCAGCCGAGCTCCCCGAAGCGGTGGGACGGGGTCCACCGGGAGACCGCCCGCAGCCAGCCGGGGAAGAGCGAGGTGGGGAACCACAGACCGCCGACGACGGACAGGCCCAGGTTGCAGGCGACGTTGACGACTCCGGTGGTCTGCGCGGTCAGCCGGTAGCCGTTGCCGAGCCCGAGCAGGGTGAAGGGCGCGGTGCCGGCCCACAGCAGGGCGGCGATCGCCGCCCACTGCCACGGCCGCAGTTCGACGCCGTTGACGACGCCCCCGGCGAGCAGGACGGCGATGATGGAGGGGAGCACGGTGACCGAGCCGCTGAGGCAGCGCCCGACGACCACCTGGAACGGCGACATCGGGGTGATGCGCAACTGGCGCAGCCAGCCGTGCCCCTTGTCCTCGGCGACGCCGGTGCCGGCGGCCAGGGCGGAGCCCAGCGCGCCGTACGCGGCCATGCCGATCATCGCGGTCAGCGCGGCGGCCTTGTCCTCGTCGGAGCCGGAGACGCCGAGGTTGGTGAAGAGCAGGTACATCATGACCGGCATGCCGATCCCGAAGATCACGAAGCCGGTGTCCCGCAGGGTGCGGCGGATCTCCAGCGTGACGTAGGCGAACAGCATCAGACGTTCTCCTTCTTCAGGGTGGCCGGGGTGGTCGGGGTGGCGGGGGAGTCGGCCGGCGCGTCGTCGGCGTCGCGCGAGGTGAGGCTGAGGAACGCGTCCTCCAGGCTGGCCGCGCTCACCTCCAGGCCGCGGATCATGCCGCGGTCGGCGAGCGCGACCACGGTGGCGTCGGAGTCCGAGCTGCGCAGGTGGGCACGGTCGCCGCGGACCTCGACGGAGACCACGCCGGGCAGTTGCCGCAGGCCCTCGGTGGCGGCGCCGGCCAGGTCGAAGGCGACCAGGTTGCCGCCGACCGCGCGCTTGATGCGCTCGCCGCTGTCGTCGGCGACGATCCGGCCGCGGTCGATGACCACGATGCGGTCGGCGTTCTCGTCGGCCTCCTCCAGGTAGTGCGTGGAGAACAGCACGGTGTTGCCGCGCGCGGCGTAGGCCCGCATGGATTCCCAGAAGGAGCGGCGGGCCTCGACGTCGAGGGCGGCGGTCGGCTCGTCCAGCACGATCAGTTCGGGGTTGCCGGCCAGCGCCACCGCGAAGCGCACGCGCTGGGACTGGCCGCCGGAGAGCCGGTCGGCCCGGCGGTCCGCGAAGTCGGTGAGCCCGGCCAGTTCCAGGGACTCGGCGACGGGCAGCGGGTCGGGGTAGGTGCGGGCCACGAAGGTGAGCAGTTCCCGCACCGTGACCCGGGGGATCGGCCGGCCGTCCTGGAGCATCGCGCCGACGCGTCCGGCCCGCACCGCCTCCTGCGGGGTGCCGCCGAAGAGCCGGACCTCGCCGCTGTCGGGGGCGTCCAGCCCCAGCAGCAGGCTGATCGAGGTGGACTTGCCCGCCCCGTTGCGGCCGAGCAGGGCCACGGACTCACCGCGACGGATCTCCAGGTCCACCTTGTCCACGGCGCGTACCGCGCCGAAGGTCTTGACCGCCCGGGTGAAGCTCACAGTCGTCGTCATGCCCACGACGGTACGGGGGGAGGGCCGGGCCGGGGCAGAGGGGAAAGTACGCGGTTCCCCAGGACAAATGTCATGGGTGCGGCGGTGGCTGACGTCACGTCAGCAGTTGGCGCCCGGCAGCGGGTCGGGTGTCCGGCGCCCCCGGCGGTGCGGGGCGCCGGAATCCGTTTCCTCAGCGCAGGTGGGAGGTGTCGTTGAACAGCCGCACCGACGCGTTCCCGTCCGCGAAGTACGCCACCGCGGAGAACGCCGCGGCCGACAGCTCCATGCGGAACAGCGACTCCGGCGGTGCGCCCAGCGCGAGGCGCAGGAGGGTCTTGACCGGCGTGACGTGGGTGACGACCAGGACCGTGCGGCCCGCGTAGCGCGCGATCATCTTGTCGCGGGCCAGCGCGACCCGCCGCGCGGTGGCGGCGAAGCTCTCGCCGCCGGGCGGCGCGACCTTGGGGGAGGCCAGCCAGGCGGTCAGCTCCTCCGGGAAGCGCTCCTTGACCTCGCCGAAGGTCAGCCCCTCCCAGGCGCCGAAGTCCGTCTCGCGCACGCCCTCCTCGACGCGCACGTCGAGGCCGAGCCGCTGCGCGACGATCTCCGCGGTCTGCCGGGTGCGCTTCAGCGGGGAGGACACGACGGCCTGGACGGTGCCGCGGTCGGCCAGCAGGTCCGCCGCCCGGCGGGCCTGCCACAGCCCCTTCTCCGACAGCTCCGGGTCGGTGCCGCCGCTGCCGGAGAATCGCTTCTCCGGGGTGAGCGGGGTCTCGCCGTGCCGCAGCAGCACGAAGGTGGTCGGGGTGCCCATGTCGGCGTCGCCCCAGCCCACCGCGGTCTCGGACTCCCCGGCGGGCTCGGGGTCCTCGTCCGCCTCGACCGCCTCGACCACCGCCGGCGCCGCGGCCGTGGTCAGGGCGGCCGTGGACCGGCTCGGCTCCCACTGCCGGCCGCGCTTGCCCGCGTCCATCGCCTCGTTGGCCAGCCGGTCGGCGTGCTTGTTCTTCTCCCGCGGGATCCACTCGTACGTCACCTGCCCGGCCGGCAGGATCGAGCGGGCCTCGGCGGCGAGCGGGCGCATGTCCGGGTGCTTGATCTTCCAGCGGCCCGACATCTGCTCCACGACCAGCTTGGAGTCCATCCGCACCCGCACCTGCGCCTCGGGGTCGAGCGCCCGCGCGGCCCGCAGGCCGGCGATCAGACCCCGGTACTCGGCCACGTTGTTGGTGTGCGTGCCGATGAACTCGGCGGCCTCGGCGAGCACTTCGCCGGTGGCGGAGTCGCACACCACGGCGCCGTACCCGGCCGGGCCCGGGTTGCCCCGGGACCCGCCGTCGGCCTCGACGGTGAACGTACGGGCCATTACAGGCCCGACTCGGGCGTGCGGACCAGGATGCGGCGGCAGTTCTCGCAGCGCACGACCGTGTCGGCCGCGGCCGCCCGCACCTCGTTCAGCTCGGTGATGTTCAGCTCCAGCCGGCAGCCCTCGCAGCGCTTCTGGTAGAGCCGGGCCGCGCCGACGCCGCCGGACTGCGCGCGCAGCTTCTCGTAGAGCTTGAGCAGGTCGGCCGGGACCGAACCGGCCATGATCTCCCGCTCCTTGGTGACCGACATGCCCTCGGCGTCGATCCCCCGAATCGCCTCGTCCCGCCGGGTCTCGGCCTCGCGGGCCTTGCCCTGCACCGAGTCCAGGCGCTCGGTCAGCTCCTGGACCCGCTCCTGCAGGGACTCGCGGCGCTCCATGACCTCCAGGACGACGTCCTCCAGGTCGCTCTGCCGCTTGGCCAGTGAGGTGATCTCGTGCTGGAGGTTCTCCAGGTCCTTCGGCGAGGAGACGGCGCCGGAGTCCAGCCGCTCCTGGTCGCGGACGGAGCGCTTGCGCACCTGGTCCACGTCCTGCTCGGCCTTGGTCTGCTCGCGGGCGGTGTCGCTCTCCTCGGTCTGGGCGGCGACCAGCAGGTCGCGCAGCTGGGTCACGTCGGAGGAGAGGCGCTCGATCTCCGCGTGCTCGGGAAGGGTCTGCCGCTTGTGGTCCAACTGCGCGATGCGCGCGTCGAGTGCCTGGACCTCAAGGAGTCGGATCTGGTCTGCGGGCGCGGCGTTCAGCGGGGGGCTCCTGAGGTGGTGGGTTCGTGAGGAACGTGCGGGACGTGAGGAGGGGCGGCGGCACGGGCGTGGGCCGTCCACGGGTCGGTGACGGTGTGCGACACATGGGTGCGCAGCGCCCAGCCGTTCCGTTCCGCGACCTCGTCGAGACGGCGGGCCGCCTGCGCGCACCAGGGCCACTCGGTGGCCCAGTGGGCGGCGTCGACGAGCGCCGGGGGACCTGCCTGCTGCGCCTCAGAGGCCGGGTGGTGGCGCAGGTCGGCCGTCAGGTAGACGTCGGCCCCGGCCCTGCGCACGTCGTCGAGGAAGCTGTCGCCGCTGCCGCCGCACACCGCGACGGTGCGCACCTGCCGCCGGGGGTCGCCGGCGACGCGCAGCCCGGTCGCCGTCGCGGGCAGACCGCGGGCCGCCCGCTCGGCGAACTCCGCCAGCGTCATGGGCTCCGGCAGTTCGCCGAGCCGGCCCGCGCCGCGGCGTCCGGCGGGATCGGACGGGTCCGGTACCAGCGGGCCGGTGACGCGCAGTCCGACGGCTGCCGCGAGGGCGTCGGAGACCCCGGGGTCGGCGCGGTCGGCGTTGGTGTGGGCGACGTGCAGCGCGACGTCGTTCTTGATCAGGGAGTGCACGACCCGGCCCTTGAAGCCGGTGGCGGCCACCGTCGTGGTGCCGCGCAGCCAGAGCGGGTGGTGGGTGACCAGCAGGCCGGCGCCGAGCCGGATCGCCTCGTCGGCGACCTCCTGGACCGGGTCGACGGCGAAGAGCACCTGCCCGACCTCGGCGTCCGGGTCCCCGCAGACCAGGCCGACGGCGTCCCACTGCTCGGCCCACTCCAGCGGCCAGAGGACTTCGAGGGCGGCGATGACGTCGGACAGTTTCGGCACGGGGTCGAGGTTACCGCGCCGGTACCGGGCGGCTGGAATTCCCGGCTGGTCATGAGCACACCGACCGCACGAAGTCCGACGGAACGGGACGAGAGCCACCCTTATGTGTGAAGCACACCGACTCGTGTCGGGCGGTTGCGCGTACGAAAACTAGCGTCGTGGTCAGGAGGTGAGCGACACCATGACAGCCTGCGCAACCGAGACCGCCACCGGCACCGGAGCCGTGCCGCGGGCCGGGTTCACGATCGCCGCGGACGGCTCGTACGCCGCGTGCCTGGCCCGGACGCCGGACGGCGGGGACGGCTGGTACCCCGAGCGCTGGACGCTCGGCGGCCCGGAGCCGTACACCGTTCCGCTGCCCGGCAACCAGCCCGAGGAGGAGTGCTCCGAGGTGCTGCCGCTGCCCGACGGCCGCGTCCTCATCCGCCGCCGTGTCGCCGACCGGCACGACTTCGCGCTGCTCTACCCGGCCGGCCCCGGCACCGGCGAACTGCTGCTCGGCTCGGTGCCGGGCGGTTCCGACGGTCCGGACGGTTCCGGCGCTTCCGGCAGCGAGGTGCGCCTGCTGCCGCCGCCCGCGTCCGGGCTCGCGTTCGCCCTGGCGTACGACGCGGCGACCAGCCGCACCTCGGTGTGGCTGGTCCACGACGGCCGCGACGGCCCGCCGCGCCGGCTCGCGGAGATCCACGGCCGCTGCGGGGGCGGCGCGTGGCTCGACCGGGCGGGCGGCGTGCTGGCCCTGGACCGCGAGACGGACGGGACGGTCAAGACCGTCGCCGTGGACCTGCGGGGCGGCGGCGCGGTCAGCCCGCTGCTGCAGATCACCGACGACAGCAACGACCGGCTGCTGCTCGCCGAACCCGACAGCGGGCTCCTCATAGTCCGCAGCGACGCCACCGGCGAGGACCGCATCGGCTGGGGCGTGCTCGGCAGCCGGCAGCCGATGAGGTTCGCCGAGTGCCTGCGGGTGCCGGACGCCGTCCTCACCCCGTTCGCCGCGCAGCCGGGCCAGGTGCTGATGCCCGAGTCGTGCGCGGTGGCGCTGCGCGCCGACGGCCCGCACGGCACGTCGCTGGCCGTGTGGCGGCCGGGGGAGCGCCGCGCCACCTGGCTCGGCGGCCCCGAGGGCTGGCTCGCCGGGACCGGCATGTGGACGCCGCAGGGTGTGCTGCGGCTGCCGTACGCGTGTGTGCACTGCCCCTGCGGGATCGTCGACTACGCCGCCCCCGCGCCGTTCCCGCCGCCCCTGGCCGCGGTCCCCGAGGGAGCCCTGGAGCCCGCGCCGGAGGAGTCCAGGAGCAGTCCGGTCCTTCCTCTGCAGAAGGCGCCGCTGGCGGCCGGATCATGACCGGTAAACTCCCGCCGGGGGCTGCGCTGCCGTTTCGGCGTGCGGTGGTAGTACGACGGCGCGTCGGCAGCACGGTTCCTGCGACCCGTAAGCCACCGACAGAGAGTCCTCGCATGTCAGACTCCCGAATCGAGACCACCGCCGCGCGCCACGAGGACGCGGCGGATCTCCATGGCCGCCACCGCGGCCCCGCCTCCTCCGAGGAAGTACCCGCCGCGCCGCACGGCCGGCACCGCCGCACGGAGGGCTCCGGCGACGACGACTGAGCCGGACGGAACGTTCAGGCTCCCCGCAGACCGGCCGCCGTCCGCGCCAGCGCGCGGACGCGGGGCCAGTCCCGGGACCGGAGCGCGTCCCGCGGGACCATCCAGCTCCCGCCCACGCAGGCCACGTTCGGCAGCGCCAGGTACTCCGGCGCGCGGGCCTGGTCGATGCCCCCGGTGGGGCAGAAGCGCACGGCCTGCAGCGGCGAGGCCAGCGCCCTGAGGTACGCCGTGCCGCCCGCCGCCTCGGCCGGGAAGAACTTCAGCTCCGTCACGCCGAGTTCGGCCAGCGCCACCACCTCGGACGCGGTCGACACCCCCGGCAGGTACGGCACCCCCGTCGCCCGCGCGGCGCCGAGCAGCCGGGGCGTCCAGCCCGGACTGACCAGGAACCGCGCCCCGGCGTCCACCGCCGCGGCGGCCTGCTCCTCCCGCACCACGGTCCCGGCCCCGACGAAGGCCTCCGGCACCTCGCGGGCGACGGCCCGGATCGCCTCCAGTGCGGCCGGGGTGCGCAGCGTGATCTCCACGACCGGCAGCCCGCCCTCCACCAGGGCCCTGGCCAGCGGCACCGCGTCGGCGGCGTCCTCCAGCACGACGACGGGGATCACGGGGGCGAGGTCGAGCAGCATGCCCGGGATGCTGCCGGGGCGACGCGGCTCGCGCAACGGTCGTTGCGACCTGCGCAACGGCGGCAGGGTCAGTGGACGTCCGACACCAGCACGTCGATCCGCCCAGGACCCCGCACCTCCACCCGGAAGCCCAGCTCCCCCAGCACGTCGACCAGTTCGTCCGGGCCGCCCGGCCGGGCCCCCGACTCCAGCAGGGCCCGCACCATGCGCCCCTTCGTCGCCTTGTTGAAGTGGCTGACGACCTTGCGGGTCTCGGCCTGCACGACCCGCACGGTCGCCGTCCGCCCGGCCAGCGCCCCCTTCGGCTTCCACGCCGCCGCGTACGCCGCCGAGCGCAGGTCCAGCACCAGACCGCCGCCCGCGGCCCCGGCCGCCTCCGGCAGCACGTCCGCCATCGCGTCCCGCCAGAACGTGCCGAGCGCCCCCGTCGCGGGAAGCCGGACGCCCATCGAGCAGCGGTAGGCGGGGATCGCGTCCTTGACGCCGACCGCGCCCCACAGCCCGGAGAAGATCAGCAGCGAGCGCGCCGCCCGCCGCTTCGCCGCCGGGGTCAGCGTGGCCAGGCCCAGCGCGTCGTACAGCACCCCGGTGTAGATCTGCCCGGCCGGGCGCGCCGGAGCGCCGTGCAGCCCGGCGTTGCGGGTCACCTCGCCGCGCAGCCCGGGGCTGAGCCCCAGCACGTCGGCGGCCTTGGCGACGGCGTCGGGATCCTCGCTCGCGCACAGTCCCACCAGCTCGTCCAGTACCGTGCGCCGCGCGGCGGCCAGGCCGGGCAGCGACAGGGTGCCCAGGTCCACGGCCTTCCCGGTGGCGGGAGCGGCCTTGCCCTCGGACGGCGGCAGCAGGACGAGCACGGTGGTTCTCCTTCACGTTCACCTGTGTTCGTGCAGCCTACGGCCGCCGGAATTACGCTCGCTCCATGCCTCGTCGCCCCTTGCGTGTGAAGGCCGCCGACGGCGAGCCGCTGCGCACCGCGCTCAGCGCCCTGCGCACCGAACTCCACGTGCCCGCCGCCTTCCCGCCCGCCGTGCTCGCCGAGGCCGAACAGGCGGCCGGGGCACCGGGCCTCGACGGCCACGAGGACGCCACCGGCCTGCCCCTGTTCACCATCGACCCGCCCGGCTCGCGCGACCTCGACCAGGCGATGCACCTGGCCCGCCGCGACGGCGGCTACCGCGTGCACTACGCGATCGCCGACGTCGCCGCCTTCGTCGCACCCGGCGGCGCCATCGACACCGAGGCCCAACGCCGGGTCACCACGCTCTACTTCCCCGACGTCCGGGTCCCGCTGCACCCCACCGTGCTCAGCGAGGACGCCGCCAGCCTGCTGCCCGGCCGGGACCGGCTCGCGCTGCTGTGGCGTATCGACCTGGACGCGGACGGCGGCGTCACCGGTGTCGACGTCCGCCGCGCCCGGGTGCGCAGCCGCGCCCGGCTCGACTACGCGGGCGTGCAGCGCGACCTCGACGACGGCACCGCGGAGGAACCGCTGACCCTGCTGCGCACCATCGGCCGGCTGCGCCAGGAACAGGAACGGCGGCGCGGCGGCATCTCCCTCGACGTGCCCGAGCAGGAGGTCATCGAGCGCGGCGACGGCTACGCCCTGGAGTACCGCGCACCGCTGCCCGCCGAGTCCTGGAACGCCCAGATCTCCCTGCTCGCCGGCATGGCCGCCGCCGGCCTGATGATCGCCGCGGGCACGGGCATCCTGCGCACCCTCCCGCTCGCCCCGCACGGCGAGGTCGCCCGGCTCAGGAGGGTCGCCCAGGCCCTGCACATCGACTGGCCGCACATGACCTCGTACGCGGAGCTGATCCGCTCGCTGGACCCCGCCCGCACCGGGCACGCCGCCTTCCTGCACGAGGCCACCAGCCTGTTCCGCGGCGCCGACTACACCCCGTTCTGGCCCGGCCACCCGGCCTCGCCGCTGCTGCACGCCGCCGTCGCCGACGCCTACACCCACTGCACGGCGCCGCTGCGCCGGCTGGTCGACCGCTACGCCGGGGAGTTCTGCCTCGCCGCCTCCGCGGGCCGCACCCCGCCGGAGTGGGTCACCGACGCGTACCGCGACCTGCCGCACCGGATGCGCACCGGCTCCCAGCTCGCCTCCCGCATCGAGGGCGCCTCCGTCTCCATCGTCGAGGCCGCCCTCCTCGAGGACAGGGTGGGCGAGGTCTTCGACGCCTATGTCATCGACGTCCGAGAGAACGACCCCACCGCCGGCACCGTCCACCTGCGCGACCCCGCCGTCGTCGCCCGCGTCAGGGGCGGCGACACGCCCCTCGCGCTCGGCGAGCCGCTGCGCGTACGCCTGACCGAGGCCGACGTCGCGCGGCACACGCTGCTTTTCGCGCCCGCATGATCGCCGGGTAACATGGCGGCACGGCAGACGAGCCGAGTGGACGGCCGCGTCAGGACCACGGTCCTGCCGAGGAACGTCCGGGCTCCACAGGGCAAGGTGGTGGGTAACGCCCACCCGGGGTGACCCGCGGGACAGTGCCACAGAAAACAGACCGCCGGGGGCCGCAAGGCACTCGGTAAGGGTGAAACGGTGGTGTAAGAGACCACCAGTGCCCAGGGTGACCTGGGCAGCTAGGTAAACCCCACCTGGAGCAAGGTCAAGAGGAGCGCTGTCACAGGTGCTCTGCGCGGACGTTCGAGGGCTGCCCGCCCGAGTCCGCGGGTAGACCGCACGAGGCCGGCGGCAACGCCGGTCCTAGATGGATGGCCGTCACCCGGCCGGCCGCGAGGCCGACCGGGACACAGAACCCGGCGTACAGCTCAGGCTCGTCTGTCGGCCCGGCCTGCGCCGGGCCCCGGCTTCCTCAGTGGAAGCGTGTGGTCCTTCTCGCCGGATATCGGCAGCAGCGGCCCGCGGTCCGGGTTCTCGGAGTCGCTCTTCGTCCCGCTCCACGGGGTGACGTCGGCGACGGCGGCCTGGAACAGCGGCTAGCCGGGGGCGGGCACGGCGAAGGTCCGGTACAGCGAAGGAGTACCGGAACCGGTCGTAGGTCAGCGGCACGGCCATCCGGGGGACCGGGGCGTACCCGGCCTCCTCGAACACCGCGGCCCGGCGGTCCCAGCTGCTGGGCAGCAGCCAAGAGCCCGTCGTGTGCAGCGGTCACGGGAACCCCTCCTCGCGAGAGGGGTTGACGGCCCCACCCCCGCGAAGGCCGCCGGGCCCGGGGGCGCCGGCGGCGTGGATGTGCACGGCGGGAACAGATCCCGGCACCGCGGGAGCAGATCAGCAGTTCTTGTAGTCCGAGCGCGTGCTGTTGTAGCTGCAGGTGTCGGCCTTCGCGCCGCCCGCCTTGCGCAGGGTCGCGGTGTCCTTGTCGTTGTTCCAGACGTACCAGCCGCGGTTCTGGTAGCGGTTGCCCGTCGTGTCGCGGCCCGGGCCCGTGTGGACCTTGACGGTCTTGCCGGCGCCGAGCGAGTAGGTGCCGAAGGTGTACTTGTGGTTGGACGCGTCGGTGAGCGTCCAGCCCTTCAGGCTGACCGCGCGGGACGTGGAGTTGGTGATCGTGACCCACTCGGCGTTGAGGCTCGCGTCGGAGCCGCGGTCGACGCCGGGGCTGTCGTAGTAGATCTTGGCGAGGTGGACGGAGCTGGCGGCCTCGGCGGCCGGGGCGGCGAGGGTGAGCGTGGCGGCGGTCGCGGATATCGCGGTGAGCAGGCAGGTCAGCGTCGTACGGGTGCGCATGGTGCGGGTTCCCCCCAAGGGCGGTGCGAATACGAACGGTTAGCGTACACAGGATGTGCGCGATCAGCGCACGAAACCTTCACATGCGACGGCGGGCGCGTGCACGGTCGCGGCGCCCTCCGCCGCCGGTCGGCCACGGGTGCGGTCTGCGCCGGGCGGCGACGTCCTCGGCCCAGCCGGTCAGCACGATGGCCGCGCCGATCAGCGGCCAGGCCATGAGGAACTGGAACCAGGTGGCGTCCAGCGGCAGATGGGCCTCGAAGAAGGGCACGTCCCACATGCGGTCGATCAGCGGGACGCTGAGGACCAGCGCGACCTCGTGCCACAGGTAGACCGTCACCGCACGGGCGTTGAGCAGCCCCACCGCGCCGTCCGCCACCGGTACCCGGCTCAGCCGGCGCGGGCGGAAGCGGAGCAGTACGAGGACGAAACCGACCGACCACAGCGCCTGCGCGAGCGGGATCTCGCCGAGGTCGAGGCCCTCGTCGGTGGGGTGCGTGAGGGCGAACCAGCCGCCCGCCGCGAGGCACAGCGCCGCCAGGCCCAGCACCGTACGGGCCCGTAGCGCGTCCAGCCGCCCGTCCCGGTGCGCGAAGCCGAGCAGCCAGCAGGCCGCGAAGGTGGCCAGGTCGACGGCCGGGGTGAGCGCGGGCTCGGTCAGCGGGAGCCGGTCGTACTGGGCCAGGACGACCAGCAGCCCGCACACGGCCAGGCACGCGCGGGGCGCGGCGCGGAACGCCTTCAGCAGCCACGGGGACAGCAGGACCAGCCACAGGTAGGTGCGGATGTACCACAGCGGGTCGGTCACCTGCTCGGCCCACGCGATGCGCGGCGGGTCCGCCAGCGGCAGGACCCACAGCAGCATCCGCGGCCACGAGTGGATGCGCCAGCCGTGCACCAGCATGGCGCCCACGACGACCGCCGCGAAGAACCAGTACGGCACGAGCAGCCGCCGCGCCCGGCTGCGCAGCACCGAGCCCGCCGGGCGCTTGAGCGAGTGCGCCATCAGCGAACCGGCGAGCGCGAACATCACGCCGATGGACGGGAAGGCGAAGGTCAGCCACGCCCAGTTGAAGGTGTGGAAGACCACCACCCGGACCAGGGCCAGCGCCCGGAGCAGATCGAGGTAGCGGTCCCGGCCCCCGCCGCCTCCCCCGGCCGCACCCGCCGTGGCGCCGGGACCGGCGGTGGCTGCCCCGCCCCGCGTCGGCGGCGGGACGGCGACCGTGGCGTCCCGCTCGGGCGCGTCGGCGTCGACGGTGACGGTGGCGCCGTGGTCCGCCGCGACGCGGGCGCGCCGCCGCCCGCCCCCGGGGCCTGGGACCGGCGCGGGCACCGGCGCCGGTCCCGTCGGGCGGACGCCGCGGGGGTCGTGGGCGTGCATGGGGTCCTCCGGGAAGGGATGAGCGGGCGGACGCGGTGTCACCGCTGGGTCCCGGCGGCCACGGGCGGGGTGCCGACCTCGCCCGTGCGCCGCAGTTTGTGCCAGCCGAGCCGGCCGCCGTTGATCGCGGTGATGCACGACTGCAGCAGCACCAGGTACATCAACTGCCGGTACAGGACCTGCTGGAGCGGCAGCGGCCACAGGTCCCGCAGTCGCTCGCCGTCGAGCCGGAACGCGTACGCGGCGCACGCGGCCTGCACTCCCAGCACCGCGGCCCACGCGACCGCGGTGCGAAACGGATCCATGAACACCAGCCCGTACACCGCGAAGACGTCGATCAGCGGTGCCAGCAGCGGGGCGAGCACCTGGAAGAGCACCACCAGCGGCAGCCCGACCCGGCCGAACCGGCCCGAGTGCCCGCGGTCCAGCACCGCCCCGCGGTGCTTCCACATCGCCTGCATGGTGCCGTAGCTCCAGCGGTAGCGCTGCTTCCACAACTGCCGCACCGTGGACGGGGCCTCGGTCCAGGCGCGGGCCCGCTCGGCGTAGACGACGTGCCAGCCGGCCCGGTGCAGGGCCATGGTGACGTCGGTGTCCTCGGCGAGGGTCTCGTCGCTCATGCCGCCCACGTCGCGCAGCGCGTCGCGCCGGAAGGCCCCGCAGGCGCCGGGGATGGTCGGCATGCAGCGCATCAGGTCGTACATGCGGCGGTCGAGGTTGAAGCCCATCACGTACTCGATGTGCTGCCAGCGGCCGATCATCCGGTTGCGGTTGCCGACCTTGGCGTTGCCGGCGACCGCGCCGACCCGCGGGTCGCCGAAGGGCTGGACGAGTTCGCGGACGGTGGCCGGCTCGAAGACCGTGTCGCCGTCCATCATCACGATCAGGTCGTGCCGGGCGTGCGCGACGCCGTTGTTGAGCGCGGCCGGCTTGCCGCCGTTGGGCTGCCGCACCACCGTGACGTCGGGCAGGCCCATGGCCTCCACGATGTCGGCGGTGCCGTCGCTGGACCCGTCGTCGACGACCACGATCTCGATCGGATGCTCCCCGGCCGCGAGCGAGTTGACCGTGTGGGCGATGCACTCCTTCTCGTTGTACGCCGGCACGATCACGCTGACCGGTTCGGTGACGGCGGGCCCCCAGTGGAAGCCGCGCCTGCGGCGCCGCCGGGCGTGCCGTCGGGCCAGCAGCAGCATCGCGGCGAACCGCGCCAGGACGAGCACGCCCACGGCGGCCAGCAGGACCGCGAGCGCCGGCACGGCCGCCTCGGACAGCTCGACGGCGGCCACGAAGATGCGCCCCTGCCACAACTCCGTCCCGGCGACGGGGTGGTTGGTCGAGCTGGCGCCGACCGCCTCGCCGACCGTCTCGAAGCGGTAGCCGCGCTCCTTGAGCAGCGGGATCAGCCGGTCCAGCGCGGCCACCGTCTGCGAGCGGTCGCCGCCCGCGTCGTGCATCAGCACGATCGCGCCCTTGCCCGGCTTCTTGGGGAGGGAGCCGTCGACGATCGCCTGGACACCGGGCCGGCGCCAGTCCTCGGCGTCCTGGTCGATGAAGGCGGTGACGTAGCCCTTGCGGCCGACCTGCTGGACGACCGGCCAGGACAGGTCGTCCAGGGCGTCGGCGGTGGAGGAGTACGGCGGGCGGAACAGCGAGCTGTGGATGCCGGCCGCCCCCGCGAGGGCCAGCTGTGTCTGCGACAGCTCGCGGTCGACCCGACCCGGGGACTGGTACACCAGGTCCGGGTGGGCGAAGGTGTGCACGCCGATCTCGTGCCCCTCGTGCACCATCCGGCGGATCAGGTCAGGGTGGCGGGCGGCGTTGCTGCCGGTGACGAAGAAGGTGGCCGGCACCTTCTGCCGCTTGAGCACGTCGAGCACCTCCGGCGTCCAGACCGGGTCCGGTCCGTCGTCGAAGGTGAGGGCGATGGTGTGGTCCGGCGTGCGGTACGAGCGCGGGCGGTCGCCGGTGGAGTCCACCACCGGACCGCCGTCCAGCACCGCCTCGGGGACCTTGTCCGTGGCCACCGGCGGGTGCACCCGGTGGTCGGCCTCGAAGTCGCCGCGCACGTAGCCGCCGAGCAGCAGCACGCAGACGAGTACGACGAGGGCGAGGACGGGAATGACGAGCCGGGGCCGCAGGGGTATCACGAGCCACCCTGCGGTTGCTGGTCGGGACCGCCGGCGGGCGGTACCTCGGGGCCGGGTGCGGAGGAGCCGGAGGGCTGCGGCGACGACGAGGCCGACGGGCCGGCCGACTGGCTCACCGAGGCGCTGGGTGTCGACGACACGGAGGTCGGGGCGGTCCTGGTGGTGCGCGGCGAGGGAGAGGTGCTGGCCTTCGGACTGGTGCTGACGCCGGCGTGGCCGGTGGGCGAGGTACGCGGGCTGGGGGAGGTGGTCGCGTGCGGCCGGGCGCCGCCGGACGGGGACGGAGCCGGGTCCGTCCCCGCCCGGAACAGCCCTGCCGTCGCCGGGGGAGCGGCCTGGTCGGCCGGTACGTCGACTTCTCCCGTCCCCGAGGAGCCGGCGTCGTCCGGCGCTGTGCTCGGTACTCCCGGCAGCGGCAACAGCGTCTTCGGCGCGATCGGCGTCGCGCCGGAGAGGCTGAGTACGAGGGCGGCCGTGTAGAGCGAACAGGCGGCCCCGATCGCCCAGCCGGCCCTGCGGACCACGCGGGCCCGTCGCCCGCTGGAATCGACGAAGACGGGGCCGGGCAGCGATATGAGTTCGGTCTCGGGATCGTCGATCCCGGCGCCGGCTTCCGGATCGTCCACGGGCGGTGGTTCTGACCATACGTCACGGTGGTGCTTGGAGAGCATGCCGCAACGTAACGCGACGCAAGCGGTCCTATGGGACGTATTTCGCACTTGACCGATTCCGTAGGCGAATTGGTCGTTCTCTGCCAGGCTCAGCCGCGTCCGATGTACGGCATCGCGGTCGCCATCACCGTCGCGAACTGCACGTTCGCCTCCGGCGGCAGAGATGCCATGTGCACGACCGTGCGGGCCACGTCGATCACGTCCATGCGCGGTTCGGGCACGACGGTGCC
Organism: Streptomyces sp. NPDC002574; assembly: GCF_042889545.1. Classification (NCBI taxonomy): domain Bacteria; kingdom Bacillati; phylum Actinomycetota; class Actinomycetes; order Kitasatosporales; family Streptomycetaceae; genus Streptomyces; species Streptomyces sp. NPDC002574. The sequence continues at coordinate 75,314 of NZ_JBIARB010000001.1, read as the reverse complement.
GTTCGCCTGCAGGATTCCATCCGCCATGCGTTCGGTCATGTCGGTCGCGGCGTTGCCGATGTCGATCTGGCCGCAGGAGATCCGGTACGGGCGGCCGTCCAGCGACAGGGACCTGGTCAGTCCGGTCACGGCGTGCTTCGTGGCGGTGTACGCGATGCTCAGCGGACGCGGTACGTGCGCGGACAGGGAGCCGTTGTTGATGATCCGGCCGCCCTGCGGGTCCTGGGCCCGCATCACGGCGAACGCGGCCCGCGCGCAGAGGAAGGCGCCGTGCAGGTTGACGTCCACGACCGCCCGCCAGTCGTCGTACGACAGCTCGTCAGGACCGACGGCGGGCGCGCCCCGGCCCGCGTTGTTGAAGAGCAGGTCCACCCGGCCCCAGCGCGCGGCGACGGCGCCGAACAGCGCCTCCACCGCCTCCGGCCGGGTGACGTCCGTCGGGATGACGGCGGTCTCACCGGCCGCCGTCGCCGCGGTCTCCCGCAGCGCCTCCTCGCGCCGTCCGGCCAGCGCCACCGTCCAGCCGGCGGCGGACAGTTCGTGCGCCACCGCCCGCCCGATGCCCGAGCCGGCGCCCGTGACGACGGCGATCTTCCTGTCCGCGGCCTTGTTCACGTCCATGGCCCCGCAGCGTAGGCGGTGGGACCATGACGACATGCCGCCCTACGCCGAACCCCTGTCGCACAAGGAGATCGAGGACCGCCTCGCCGAACTGCCCGGCTGGTCCCTGACCGACGACGGCGCGACCCTCCAGCGCAGCTACCGGCTCCCGCATCTGCCGGGGGCGGTCTTCGTGGTGCACATCGCCCAGATCCAGGACGAGGCCGACCACCACAGCGACCTGACGCTGCGTTACAACAGGGTCGACGTCTCCGTCACCACGCACGCGGCGGGCGGCCGGCTCACGGCCAAGGACTTCGACCTCGCCCGCCGCATCCAGGACATCGCCCCGGCCCACGGGGCCGCGTAGCGCTGCCTGGCGGAAGCGCGGGGCGCCACGGGCGTCCCGCCGGGCCGGCGGCCGCCCGCGGCCCGCGCCACGGGGAGGCCGCCCTCCCCGCGCAGGGGGCGACCTTGGGTCCCGTCTGCGCACGGGCGACGCGTGCCCCGGCGGGAGCGGGCGGGAGACGCCCGGAACGCCCGTCCGGCGGCCCGTTCCCGCGCCTTGGCGCCTTCGGCCCGCGATGTCACGCCGAGGGCGTCCCGCGGCCGCCGCGCCGGGACCGGCGGTGAGGGGGCTTCGCCCGCGCGCGGGCAGCGGACGACCTCGTCGCCGCGTACCGGGCCCGTGCAGCCGACGCGGCGGGCGGCCCGAAGATGTGCGGCGGCCATGTGCGGCGCAGGGGCATGCCCCGCGCTTCGGTGTCGCTGCCGGGCGGCGAGGAGGGCATCCCGCCCGCGCGTGGCTCGCCCCGCGCCGGGACCGGCGGTACGGGGTCCCGCCCGCGCGCGGGCAGCGGACGGCCTCGATCACCTCGTGCCGGAGTTCGTGCAGCCCCTCCCCACGGGGCGGCCGGTCGGCGAGGAGGGCATCCCGCCTTCGCGGCCAGGCATGGCCCGGTGCACGACCGGCGACGTGGTCAGCGGCAGCCCGTGCCCCCGCCGCACCGCCGAGGTGGCGGGCGGCGGAGGGGGACCTGCCGGACGGCGCCGCTCAGGCCTCGCCGGGGTAGCGGACGCCGATACGGTCGCGGACCGTGTCGAGGGTGCGCATCACGGCGAGGCTGCCCTCCACCGGCACCAGCGGCGACTGGGTCTCGCCCGCCCGCAGGCAGCGCATGACCTCCATCGCCTCGTACTGCAGCCCGTGCAGACGCTCGCCCGCCGGGGCGGCCGGCGGGCCGAAGACCTCGGGCTCGACGCCGTCGCGGTGCAGCACGAAGTGCTCGGGGTAGAAGAAGCCGCGCGGGAACTCGATCCGTCCGGTCGTGCCGGTCACCACCGCGGTGCGGGCCGTGTCGGCCGCCAGCGAGCAGCTCAGCACCGCCATCGCGCCGCTGTCGTAGCCGAGCACCATGCCGGTGGCGTCGTCGACGCCCTCGGGGGTGAGGTGCCCCCAGGCCTGGACCTCGTCCGGTTCACCGAGCAGCAGGTGGGCGAAGGACACCGGGTAGACGCCGAGGTCGAGCACGGCGCCGCCGGCCTGGGCCGGGTCGCGCAGCCGGTGGCTGGGCTCGAAGGGCCCGGCCAGGCCGAAGTCCGCGTGCACCGCGCGGATCTCGCCGATCGCCCCGTCCGCCACCAGCGCGGTGAGCCGGCGGATGACCGGGCTGCAGTACATCCACATCGCCTCCATCAGGAAGCGGCCGTGCCCGCGCGCGAGGTCGGCCAGCTCGCGCGCCTCCACCGCGTTCACGGTGAGCGGCTTCTCGCAGAGCACCGCCCGCCCGGCCCGCAGGCACAGGCCCGCGGCGACGCGGTGCGCCGAGTGCGGGGTGGCGATGTACACCACGTCCACGTCCTCGTCGTCGGCGAGCGCGGTCCAGCTGCCGTACGCGCGCGGTACGTCGAAGCGGTCGGCGAAGGCGCGCGCCGCCCCGGTACTGCGCGAGCCGACGGCGACGAGCTCCGCGTCGTCCTTGAGCTCCCGCAGGTCGCTCGCGAACGCCGACGCGATGCCGCCGGTCGCGAGGATGCCCCACCGGATCCTGCGTCCGGACCCGGCGGCGGAAGCACCGCCGAAACCACCGACTGAATCACTCACGGATCTGCCCCCACCTGGTCTCACCCACCTTGTGATGGCTGAGAGCATAGAGAACGATTCATCGACCACGGAGATGCAGATGCCGGAAGCCGGCCCGATCCCGCCCGACCAGATATCCACACCGGGGGCGTCAACCCCGGTACGACGCGCCGCAGAGCGCCCAGGAGGCCGTACCGGACTGCTGGTGACGTTCGTGCTCGGCGGCCTCACCGCGCTCCCCGCGCTGTCGATGGACATGTATCTGCCGGCGCTGCCGCAGGTCACGGAGTCGCTGCGGAGCCCGGCCGTCACGGTGCAGCTCACCTTGACCGCGTGCCTGGCCGGACTGGCACTCGGCCAGATGGTCGTCGGCCCGATGAGCGACCGCTGGGGGCGCCGCCGGCCGCTGCTGGCCGGCATGGTCCTGTACGTGCTGGCGACCGCCGTGTGCGCGTTCGCCCCCAGCGCCGGGCTGCTGATCGCCTTCCGGCTGCTCCAGGGGCTGACCGGCGCCGCGGGCATCGTCATCGCCCGGGCCGTCGTCCGTGACCTGTACGACGGGGTCGCCATGGCCCGCTTCTTCTCCACGCTGATGCTGATCTCCGGGGTGGCCCCGATCGTGGCCCCCCTCATCGGCGGCCAGGTGCTGCGGATCACCGACTGGCGGGGGGTCTTCGTCGTGCTCACCGTGGTCGGTGCGCTGCTGATCCTGCTGGTGTGGCGCTGCCTCCCGGAGACCCTGGACCCGGCCGACCGGCACCGCGGCGGGCTGGGGGAGACGCTGCACACGATGCGCGGGCTGCTCGCCGACCGGGCGTTCACCGGCTACATGCTCACCGCCGGCTTCACCTTCGCCGCCCTGTTCGCGTACGTCTCGGCCTCGTCCTTCGTGGTGCAGGAGATCTACGGGGCCTCGGCGCAGACCTACAGCCTGCTCTTCGGCGTCAACTCCGTCGGCCTGGTCGCGCTGGGCCAGGTCAACGGCAAGGTGCTGGTGGGCCGGGTCAGCATGGACAAGGTGATCGCCGTGGGGCTGGCGGTGATCACGCTGGCCGCGCTCGCGCTGCTGGCGATGACCTCCGGCCTGTTCGGGAGGGCCGGGCTGGTGCCGGTGGCCGCGGGCCTGTTCGTCCTGATGTCGGCGATGAGCCTGGTGATGCCGAACGCCAACGCCCTGGCGCTGATGCGCACCCGGCACGCGGCCGGTTCCGCCTCCGCGCTGCTCGGCACGACCTCCTTCCTCGTCGGGGCCGTGGCCTCGCCGCTGGTGGGTGTCGCGGGCGAGGACTCGGCCGTGCCGATGGCCCTGGTGCAGCTGGGAAGCGTGCTGGCCGCGGCGGCCTGTTTCGTCGGGCTGTGCCGCCCCTGGCGGCGTACTGTGGATGCACGGTGATCCCTGCGATCATTGCCGTGCCGAGTCAGGAGGCAGTGATGACCGAGCCGATCGACGAGAGCAAGTGGGCCTGGAAGACCGCGGACAGTTGCCTGCACACCGGGTCCGAACACATGATCGATCCGGAGGACCTGGTGATGGCCTCCGGCCGCGAGCCGACCCCGGCCCGGCTCGAAAAGGCCCGCAAGTTGCTGGAGGAGCATGGCCCCGCGGCTGTCGAGAGGTACCTGCCCTGACGCGGAGCTGCGCGCGGACGAGTTGAACCGGCTCGTCGGGGACCTCACCCCCTTTCTGGAAGCCTCGCCCGCCTCCGCGTACCCCTGGTGCGCGGGGGCCGTTGTCCTCGCCGGGCGCGGCGGCACCGTCGCCCTGCACGAGGCGGTGGGCTGGGCGGTGCGCTACCGCGGGTACGACGAGCGGGACGGCCGCGGTGTCGAACTGCCCCGCGAGCAGTGGGTCCCGATGCGGCCGGACACGGTCTTCGACCTGGCGTCGCTGACCAAGCTGTTCACCGCGGTCGTCGCGGTGCGCCGGCTGGAGCCGGACCGCGAGGTGGCCGCCTACGTGCCCGAGTTCGCGGCCGCGGGCAAGCAGCGCATTACCGTCCGGCAGCTGCTCGACCACACCTCCGGGCTCCGTCCCGAACTGCCCTTCCACAACCACGCCGACGCGCAGGCGCGGGCCCGGCTGCTGTGGCAGGAGGAGCCGGTCGCCGCGCCGGGCGGCACGCGCATCTACTCCGACCTCAACCTCATCGCCCTCCAGCACGCCCTGGAACGCGAGACCGGGGAGTCCGTCGACGCCCTGGTGCGCGAGGAGATCACCGGCCCCCTCGGCATGCACGACACCCGCTACAACCCGCCCGCCTCCTGGCTCCCCCGGATCGCCGCCACCGAGGACCAGCGCCGCCCCTGGGGCCGGCTGGACCGCGGCATGCTGCGCGGCTCGGTGCACGACGAGAACGCGTACGCCATGGGCGGCGTCGCCGGCCACGCGGGCCTGTTCTCCACTGCCTGGGACCTGGCCCTGCTGTGCCGCTCCCTGCTCGACGCCGGCGGGCCCTGTCCCGGTCACTCCGGCTATCCCGGTTTCGAGACCGACGCGGCATGGTTCATGGGGGCCCTCGCCGGGCGCGGCGCGGCCGGGCACACCGGATTCACCGGGACCAGCCTGGTGATCGACCCGGCGACCGACTCCTTCCTGGTGCTGCTCGCCAACTCCGTGCACCCCTGCCGCCTTTGGCGCGACGGGAGCGCCCCGCGGGCGGTCGTGGGGACCCGTTTCGCCCGGGCGCTCGGGGTCGTGTGAGCCCGGTGCCCGTGTGGTGCCGCCGACCTGACAAAAGAGGAATATCGTCAGTAAGGGGGCGGTTCGCTTGTTCGGGGGGTGAGGTCCGCGGCCGGAAGGGGAAAGCATGCGGAACCCCGCCGGAGTCGCCACGGACGCCGACGGCATCGGTGCCGTGGGTCCGGGCCCGGGCCCGGAGCTGATCGACCCCCCGATGCTCCAGGTGACGCGCGAGACCGGCGCGTCCATCGGCCTGCTCTACCTGCTGGACCCCGCCGACGAGACGCTGCGCCTGGCGACGCTGGTCGGCGGCCCGCAGTCGTTCGCCGGGCTGTGGGCGCGGGTCGGGCTGGCCAACCGCACCCCCGTCTCCGACGCGGTCCGCGACGACCGCCTGGTCTGGCTCGGCGGCCCCGAGGACACCGCCCGGACCTACCCCCGGCTCTCCCTGGTGCTCCCCTACGACTTCTCGCTGGCCGCCGCCCCCATCACCTCCGGCGGCAGGTCCTGGGGCGGGCTCGTGCTCTTCCTGCCCGGCGCCCACGACCCGCAGCTGTCGCTGCGCGAGCGCAGCACCGTACGGGCCGCCTGCCACCGCATCGGCGTGCTGCTGCGGGAGGCCGCCGAGGAGGGATGCCCGCTGCCCTGGGAGCGTGAACCCAGGGCGCTGTGCCCCCCGCGGACCCGCCTCCACGGACCCGGTGAGGCGCTGGCGGCGGCGGGCCTCGCCGAGCGGTTCCCCGAGGCGTCCTTCGCGCTGGACCTGGACGGGCGCTTCACCTTCGTCACCCGGGCCGCCGCCCGGCTGCTCGGGGCGGAGATCCCCGTACTCCTGGGCTCACGGCCCTGGAACGCCCTGCCCTGGCTCGGCGACCCGCTCTTCGAGGACAGCTGCCGCGGCGCGCTGATCAGCCTGCGGCCGACCTCCCTCACCACGCTGCGGCCGCCCGACCGCTGGCTGTCCTTCGAGCTGTACCCGGACCCCTCCGGCATCAGTGCCCGCGTCACCGCGGCGCCCGCCCCCGTCGACGCCGACACCCCCGCCGCGCGGCTGCCCGAGGCCGCCGGGAAGGACCGGGCCGTGGCGCTGTACCACCTCCTGCACCTGGCCGCGACGCTCACCGAGGCCGTGGGCGTGCAGGACGTCATCGACCAGGTCATGGAGCAGATGCTGGCCCTCTTCGGGGTGCAGGGCGTCTCGCTGCTGACCACGGAGGGGGACCGGCTGCGGATCATCGGCTACCGCGGGTACACCGAGGAGCTCATGGCCGAGCTCGACATGGCCCCGCTGACCATGGGCAACCCCGCCGTGCGGGTCATGCGGACCGGCGTCCCCGGCTTCTTCGCCACCGTCGCCGAACTGCGCCGGTTCTACCCGGCCGTCGAGGTCCGCGACACCAAGGCCGCCTGGGCGTTCCTGCCGCTGATCGCCTCCGGCCGCCCCGTCGGCGCGATGGTGCTCGCCTACGACCGGCCGCACCCCTTCCCGCCGGGCGAACGCAGCGTCCTCACCTCCATCGCCGGCCTGATCGCGCAGGCGCTGGACCGCGCCCGGCTCTACGACGCCGAGCACGACCTCGCCATCACCCTGCAGGCGCGCCTGCTGCCCCGGGCCCTGCCCGAGATCCCCGGCCTGGACGTGGCCGCCCGCTACGTCCCGGCCACCCAGGGCATCGACATCGGCGGCGACTTCTACGACGTCATCAGCCTCGGCGCGCAGATGACCGCCCTGACCATCGGTGACGTACAGGGTCACAACGTCAACGCCGCCGCCCTCATGGGAGAGGTCCGCACCGCCGTCCGGGCCACCGCCGGGGCGTCCCCCAGCGAGGTCCTGGCGCGCTCCAACCGCCTCCTGGTCGACCTCGACCCCGGCCTGCTCACCAGCTGCGTCTACGCCCACCTCGACCTGGCCCGGCACCGCGCCCACCTGGCCACCGCCGGCCACCCGCCGGTACTGCTGCGGCGTCCCGGCGGCGGTACCGAGCTGCTGCGGGTGCCGCCGGGGCCGCTGCTCGGCGTCGAACGCGACGCGCGGTACCCGACGATCGAGATCCCGCTGCCGCCGGGCACGCTGCTCGTCCTGTACACCGACGGCCTGGTCGAGGCCCGCGGCGTCGACCTCGACGAGGCGACCGCCGCCCTGGCCGACCACGTCGACCGCGCCGGCGACCTCTCCCTGGAGGAGCTCGCCGACGCCCTGGTCGAGCAGGCCCGCAGTTCCGCGCCCCGCAGCGACGACATCGCCCTGCTGCTCACCCGCGTGACCTGACATCCGGCCCCTGATCCGGCCGGACCCTGACATGATGTGAAGCGCACGAATGAGGCATTGCGTGGGGGGATACGTGACGCTAACGATGGCCGGCGCGCTGCGCGAGCTGCGCACCGCGCAGAAGTCCGCCAAGGGCGTGTCGCTCTACTCGCGGTACGTGAACCGTCCGACCGGGCGGGTGCTCGCCGTGGGCGCCTACCGGGTGGGCCTGACGCCCAATCAGGTCACCCTGGTGAGCGCGGCGTTCAGCCTGGGCGCGGTGGCCGCGCTGGCCCTGGCCGGGCCGTCCTGGCCGCTGGCCGTCGCGGTCTGGCTGGGCCTGGTCGTCGGCTTCGCCTTCGACTCCGCGGACGGTCAACTGGCCCGGCTGCTGGGGCGGGGCAGCCCGGCGGGGGAGTGGCTGGACCACGTCGTGGACGCGGCGAAGATCACCGCGGTCCATTCCGCGGTGCTCGTCTCCTTCTACCGCTTCTTCGAACTGCCCTCCGACGGGTGGCTGCTGGTGCCCCTGGGCTTCCAGCTCGCCGCCGTCCTGCTCTTCTGCGGGGGCCTGCTGGCGGACAAGCTCAAGCCCAAGGCCGCGCCCGCGTCCGGTGCGGCGGCCGCCGCCCCCGCGCCGTCGCGGCTGCGCGCGGTCGCCCTGCTCCCCGTCGACTACGGCGTCTTCTGCCTGCTCTTCCTCACCCTGGGCGCACCGCGGGTCTTCCTGGCCGCCTACACCGCCCTGTTCGCGGTGTACGCGCTCTACCTGGCCGCGTTCCTGGTGAAGTGGTTCCGCGAGCTGCGCTGAGGGGCGTGCCGCGGTAAATGGCCGCCGCTCCCGGCCGGTGCTCCGCTACCATCGGGGCATGATCGCGACCGCCTCGTCCCACCGCATGATGCCCCGCTGCCGGGGCTGCTGAGTCGGACGCGTCGCGTTTTCCGAGGCCCTGGACCGGGGCCTCGGCTGTTGTGCGCGTCGGAGCCCCGCCCCTTTCGCAGGAGGTTCCGATGACCACGCATTCCCCGGGTCCCGCACCGACCCCGTTCTACGTCACCACGACCATTCCGTACGTCAACGCCCGCCCCCACCTCGGCTTCGCGCTGGAACTGGTGCAGGCCGACGTGCTGGCCCGGCACCACCGCCGTGCGGGGGAGCCGGTGCGGTTCCTGAGCGGCACGGACGACAACTCGCTGAAGAACGTGCTCGCCGCGGAGGCCGAGGGCGTCCCCGTGCAGGAGTTCGTCGACCGCAACGCCGCCGCCTTCGCCGCGCTCGACGGGCCGCTCGCGCTGTCGCTGGACGACTTCATCCGCACCAGCCGCGACCCCCGGCACCGCGCGGGCGTGGAGCGGCTCTGGCACCGCTGCGCGGCGTCCGGCGACCTGTACCGCACGCACTACGAGGGCCTGTACTGCGTGGGCTGCGAGCAGTTCTGGACGCCCGGCGAACTCGTCGACGGGCGCTGCGCCGAGCACGGCACCGAGCCGCAGCCCGTCGCGGAGGAGAACTGGTTCTTCCGGCTGTCCCGTTGGACCGGTGTGCTGCGCGAGCTGATCGAGGACGGCCGGCTGCGGATCGAGCCCGCAGCCCGCCGCAACGAGGTGCTGGCCCTCCTCGGCCGGGGGCTCCGCGACTTCTCCGTCTCGCGCTCGCAGCACCGCGCCCGCGGCTGGGGCATCCCCGTGCCCGGCGACCCCGGCCAGGTCGTGTACGTGTGGTGGGACGCGCTGGGCAACTACGTCACCAGCCTGGGCTACGGCGGCGAGGACGGTGCGGGGTCTCCCGCGTACGAACGGTGGTGGGCCGGCGAAGGACGCCGCGTGCACCTGGTGGGCAAGGGCGTGCTGCGCTTCCATGCCGTCTACTGGCCGGCCATGCTGCTGTCGGCCGGACTGCCGCTGCCCACGGACATCCTGGTCCACGACTACCTCACCGTCGACGGCCGGAAGATCAGCAAGTCCGCGGGCACCACCGTCGACCCGGTCGAACTGGCCGCCGCCTGCGGCACCGACGCCGTGCGCTGGTGGCTGCTGCGCGAGGTGCCCAGGACCGGGGACGCCGACTTCACCCGCGAACGGCTCGTGGCCCGCGCCGACGCGGACCTCGCGGGCGGCTTCGGCAACCTCGTCAACCGGGTCGTCACCATGGTCCACCGCTTCCGCGGCGGCACGGAGCCCGCCGGCGCGGGCGGGGTCCCGGAGCCCGGTACGGAGCGCCTGCGCGCGGCCTGCGACGGCGCCGGGGCGGACATCGCGCGGGCGCTGCACGAGGTCGACTTCCGGGGCGCCGCCGCGGCCGTGTGGCGGATCGTCGACGAGGCCAACCGCTGCATCGACGAGACCCGCCCCTGGGAACTCGCCCGCGCCGAACGCCACCACCGCAACGCCTCCGCGGGCCGGTGCCTCGACGCGGTCCTGGCCGCCCTCCTCCACGCCTGCCGCACCCTCGGCGACGAACTCGCCCCCTTCCTCCCGCACGCCGCGTCCCGCATCACCGCCCAATGCGCCCCCGCCCCCGACGGCACCCTCCCGGCGCCCGTCCCGCTCTTCCCCCGTCTCGCACCGGCACCGGGGGCGCCACCGGCGCCGTGAGCTGTGACGCGCGCCGTGGGCCGTCCCGGAGGCCGGGCTGCGGCGCGCTGCCGGGCGGTCAGCGGGAGTGGCCGGACGGCCGCACCGTCGTGCTCCTCGATGAGGACCTGGCCGCTCTCTCTCCCGACGAAGCGCACCGTTGACGTGCTGGGCTTCGTGGACGAGGCCGACGTCGACCCGGTGCTCCGTTCCGAGTCGTACTGGGTCGGGGCGTCCGGCGAGCCGGCCCAGCGCCTGTACGCGCTGCTGGTCGAGGCCTTGGCCCGGCACGGGACGGTGGCCGTCGCCAAGGTCACGCTGAGGACCGGGGAGCGCCTGGCCGTGCCGCGGCCACGGCGCGGGATGCTCGTGCTCCATACGCTGCTGTGGCCGGAGGATATCCGCGAGCCTGACGACCTGTCGTCGGCGGCCCCGGTGACCGAGCGTGAACTGGAACGGGCCGAGGTGCTGATCGAGCAGTCGGCCGGCGTCGACATCGAGGGCCTGCACGACGAGTACGCGGCTGTGCCGGAGCAGCTGGTCGTCGCGAAGATGGCGGGCGAAGGCCTGGCCGAGCCGGTTCCGGCCGTAGACCTCTTGGCGGCGTTGGAGGCCGGCATCCGCACAGCTGGTGACCGTCAGCCAACCGGGGTTTGCTGTGTGGAGCAATTTACTGATCGAGCAGGACCTCGGCACCGCGCTCGCCGATCATGATGGATGGGGCGTGCGTGAAGGCCCGCGGGAGGTCGGGCATGACGGAAGCGTCGATGACGCGCAGATGCTCGACTCCGTGCACTCGCAAAGAGGGGTCGACCACCGACATGTCGTCCGTTCCCGCCCGGCAGGTACCGACTGGATGGTTCATGGAGATCATCAATGCACGTGTGGACGCCAGCAGTGTGTGATCGTCTGTTGCCATAGGGACGCTGAGCGGTCCCAGCGCGGACCGGAGGGTGGGGCTGGCGTAGATCTCAAGGGCGCGGTGCAGGCCGTCCACCATGGTCTGCCGATCTTGAGCTTTCTGCAGATAGCGCGGATTGACCAGAGGCTTGTGCTGAGGGTTTGCGGACTGCAGACGCACTGTGCCCCGGCTTTCCGGCTTCAAAACAGTGACCAGGCACGTGACTGTCGAGCTCTGGCCCGCCGCCAGATCCAACAGCATGGGGGTCAGGACCACATCGGGTGCTTGGGCGTCGCTGGCGGTACGGATAAAGGCTGCTACCTGAACGAGCGATGCCAAGGGTCCGCGGCGCTGCGTCTGGTAGAGATCAGCGGCTTGGTCCTTGTTCCCGTCAAGCAGAGTGCTACCTCGGGTGACCGGATAGGTGATCATCCCGACCGGGTGGTCCTGGAAGTTGCCGCCGACTCCCGGCAGGTCGAGGTGGACCTGGATGCCGAGGGACGCCAGATGGTTGGCCGGCCCGATTCCGGAGAGCATCAGCAGTTGAGGGGTGCGCATCGCACCTGCGCAGAGCACCACGGTTTCGGCGCGGACAGTCTCCTGTACACCCTCTGCATTACAGACGATTACGCCACGAGCTGTGTTGTACTCGACCACAACACGTTCGACCTGCACGTTCGTACGCAGGGTCAAGTTGGGTCGGGACAGAGCCGGACGGAGATACTCGCGTGCTCCGCTGCTGCGTTCACCGCCGCGTACGTTGCTGTAGAGAAGTCCTGCCCCGTCGAAGTCACCGCCGCTGAGATCTCGGTTGAGCGGCAGTCCGTTCTCCACAGCGGCTGTAATGAAGGCCAAGGACAGCGGGTTCACGTCCTTGGGGGTGGTCACCGCGATCGGGCCGCCTGTTCCGTGCGCGGCCGATGCCCCCAGTTCGTGGTCCTCGCTCCTCTTGAAGGAGGGAAGCACTTCGTCCCAGCTCCACCCCTCCATTCCGTGAGCCGCCCACCCGTCGTAGTCGGCGCGGTGTCCGCGGGACCAGGCGGTGAAGTTGATACTGCCGCTCCCGCCAAGCACCCGGCCAGCGGAAATGTTGATGCGCCGGTCGTACAGCTGTGGCTGCGGCACGGTGACATCGCACCAGTCGGCCGGACCCCGCCATGTGCTCAGCGCCCCGACGGGCATGGACATGTTTGGATCCGCGTCCTCTCCGCCGGATTCAAGCAGCAGCACGCTCACTGAGGGGTCCTCGGTCAGCCTGGTGGCTACGACACAGCCTGCGGCCCCTGCACCGACAACTATGTAGTCGTAAAGGGTTTTTCCCTGAGTGCTCATCATCAAATCTCCATCGTGTTTAAGGCGGGGTCCGGGAGGTTCCTTGATCTCACCGCCTCGATGCGATTAATGCGCGCCCTTGCTATGGGTCGGTGGGCCAGGCCTCATCCGGGGAAGTCCTGGGAGAGATCTTGTGGAGTTCGGTGATGTTCCCGGAGAGGGTTGCCTTGGCCGCGCGGCTGAAGTCGTCGAGGATGGCCTCGTCCCATCCCGACTCAAGCGCAATTTTCACGACATGCGACGCGCCCGGGTCGAGGCGCCTGGGCGACCTCACGCGTCCCCCCTTCACCCCGCGGACGACTGCGGGCGGTGAGCGGAACCGGGCCGTCCCGGCCCGCGTGGGCAACGACTCTTCGGTGAGGACGCGGCCTGCTCTCGACGTTATGAACCGCCAACCCATGAGTCCAACGAAAGTTCGGCATGAGGCGTATGCTGAAATGTCATGGATTTCACCAATGTGTCGCTGACCGCGCTACGCGTGTTGCGCGCCGTGGTCGAACAAGGAACCTTCACCGCGGCCGCGACGTCGCTCGGATACACCCAGTCGGCGATCTCCCGGCAGATCGCCGCGGTCGAGCAGGCGGCCGGCGCGGAACTGCTGGAGCGACGGCGCGACGGCGTTCGGCTGACCGACGCAGGCCGCATCGTCATGCGCCGCGCTACGACGGTGCTCGACGGGATCGAGGCCACCGCGCGTGAACTGTCAGGCCTGCCGGGGCAGGGCGGCACAGTACACCTGGGATGGGTGCCCAGCACGGGCGCTGTTGTGGTGGCCCGAGCACTTGCCGAGCTCCGCCGCACCGACCCCGACCTGCATGTCATCGGGCGCGAGGGCGGGACCCCCGCACTGGCGCGCGCCCTGCGGGCCGGCAGCATCGACCTGGCGCTGCTCTCATCGGTGCCGCCGTTTCGCGCGCCGGACTCCGAGTCGCCCCCGCTCGTCCTGCAGACGCTGACCGAACGCGCTCTGTGCCTTGCAGTGCCGGCCGGCCACCCCCTGGCCCGCGGCGACTACGTGGACGTGGCCGACCTGCGCGGACAGCGGTGGATCACCAGCTCCTCCTCGGGAGAAGAGCGGCTCATGGGCGTGTGGAAGGGCCTGGACGAGCAACCCGAGATCGTCGTCACTGCTCGCGACTGGCTGGCCAAGCTCCACCTCGTCGCCGCCGGCTGCGGGCTCACCACGGTGCCGGTCTCCCTCGCACCCGTCATACCCCCCGGGGTGCGCATCGTGACCGTCCGCGGCGGCCCCCAGGAACAGCGGCGCCTGGTTCTGGCCCGACTTCCCAACCCGCCGCAGCAATGCGTCAGCCGCGTGGCGGCCGGGCTGCACGCCGAAGCGCTCGCCACCACGACTGCACTCCCTCCACCCTCCTGACGACGCGACCGGCCTTTGGGGTCCTCCAGGTATCCCGTCGCCGAACGGCTCATCGCTGATGCCGGGTTGACCGATGATCAGCGGCACGAGGTACGGACGGTCCCGGCCAGGCCATGGTTGCTCACCCGGCATCCCTGACGACCAACGGGCAGCAACAGGAAGCGAAGGCTCAAGGGGCCTGTGCCACGGACGGCGTCCGAGTTGCTGGCGCCAAGCGACCGTGCGCCGGGCTGCACTGCCCGGTCAGGATGTCGAGCGCTGTCCGTTCGTACGGTCTACCGGTGGACCTTGAGGCGGAGCCGACGGCCGGGGCGCAGCCGGGGATCGTGAACGGGCCGAGGTGATGGGGCAGTCGCGCACGTCGGGGCGCCGGGCCCGGCACGGTCACGCGCCCGCCGGGGACGGTTCGGGGTGGGGGTCCTGGCCGAGGGCGGCGGGGGTGCGGCGGACGACGGTGACGCGGGTCCACAGGACGGCGGCCTTGAGGGCGGAGCCGAGGGCGAGGCCCCAGGCGGCGCCGGGGACGGCGGCCAGCGCGTAGCCGCAGATCATGAAGGCGATGGAGGCGAGGGAGAAGACGACCTGGATGGGGAGGGTCGCCCGGGGCTGGAGGACGCGCAGGGTGAGCAGGGCGCTGGTGCCCGCCGCGATGGCGGCGTACTGCGTGCCGGTGGCGGGGAGCAGACCCTCCGCGGCCGACCAGGTGGCGCCGAGGAGCTGGCGGCCGAACCGGTCGGGCAGGGCCGTCAGCACCGCCGTCCACGCGGCGGCGACGGCGGCCAGGACCCCGGCGAGCACGGCCGTGGCCCGGACCTGGCCGCGCATGCCGGGCACCCGGCCCAGCAGCGGCGGCCCGAAGGCGGTGGCGGAGTTGAAGAGCACGTTCATCGGCCCGAAGAGGGTGGTCGTACCGCGCAGCGCGCCGACCGCCAACGGGCTGGCGAACAGGCCGAGTCCGACGACCGCGAGCTGGCTGGAGGCGTTGCCGACCCCGTACTCGACCACGAAGCGGCGCCCGAGGTGCCCCTTGCGCAGGAAGCGCCGCAGGTCCGACGGCGCGCCGCGCAGCCGGGGTGCGAGCAGCGCGATGCCCGCGAGCAGGGCGGGCACCGCCGACAGCCCCCACACGGCCACCAGGCGCGCGGGCCCGGCGCCGTGCGGCTGCAGGGCGAGGGCGGGCAGCGCCACCGCGAGCCGCAGCACGTCGCCGGCCAGGGCGAGATGCGGCAGGCGGAGGGTGGAGAAGCAGTAGCGCAGCCCGTCCTGCGTCAGGACCAGGGGCAGCACCAGCCCGAGGACCGCCAGCGCCCGTGCCGTCGTGCCCGGTACGAGGACGAGCACGGCCGCCATCGTGGCGCCGACGACCGCCGAGGCGACGGCGACGAAACCGGCCGCCGAGCGGCACGCGGCGCGCACCGCGGAGTCCTCGCCGCGTTCCAGCACCAGCGCCTGGCCGACGTAGGAGACGCTGACGCCGAGCAGCACGGAGAAGACGGCGTAGACCATCGAGAAGACCGAGAAGCCGGCCGCGCTGGACAGCCGGGCGGCGACCACGAGCACGAGGATGTTCGTGAGCGCGGCGACGCCCTGGTCGAGGACGGAGCAGACGATGGCGGCCTTGGCGCCGGGCGCCGGCCGCCCCGTCACCGGGTCACCGTGCGCAGCGGGATGGTGTCCGTGGTCTTGTCCTCGGCCGTGAGGGCGGGAGCCGGTGCCGTGCCCGCCGCGGGGGTCTCCGTACCGGCGCCGCTCGCGGCACCCGCGGCACCCGCGGCGGTCGCCGCGGCGCGCGGCGCGGCGGACTTGCGGCCGCGTCGGGCCGCCCGCCGCCGGGACCACCAGCCGCCGCCCGGCGAGCTGTGCAGCACGGAGCCCAGCACGGTGCTGCCCGCGCCGCTGATCAGCTGCCGCACCCGGTCCAGGTCGGCACGGTGCACCGCGTGCGGGTCGGCGACGACGAGGACGCCGTCGATGCGGTCCGCCAGCGCGAGCGCGTCCGCGTACGTCAGGACCGCGGGGGCCAGGACGACGACGGCCGACCCCGGCTCGTCGGCCTCCGCGAACAGCCGGCCGGCCGCGGCCGAGGTGAGCGCGCGGGCCACATTGCGCACGCGGCGTCCCGGCACAAGGTCGAAGGAGCCCGACTCGCCCGCGTCGACGGGCACTTGGATGCCGGCCGGCCAGCCGCCCTCGCTGAGCTGCGGGGAGCGTGCCCAGCCGGGCCGGGAGCCGTCCGCCGCGCGCAGCCGCGCCGACAGCCCCGGGGTGCGAAGGTCGGCCTCGACCAGCAGGACGTCCATGCCCATCTCGGCGAAGGACGCGGCCAGGTTGACCGCCACCGCGGCGGCCGTGTCGCCGGTGCCGCGCGGGGCGACCACCAGCAGCCGCCGCCGGTCGGCGAAGCGCTGGTCGTAGGCGAGCCGGAAGGCGACGGAGCGGTACTCCTCGGCGAGCCGCGGGTCGGCGTGGTCGACGGCGAGCAGCGGACCGCTCCTGGTGCGCGGCAGCGTGCCCAGCACGGGGGCGCGCAGCGCCCGCACCACGTCCCCCTCGGAACGCGCGGTGGGATCGAAGACCAGCCGCACCCAGGCGGCGAGCAGACCGACGGCGACGCCGACGAGCGCCCCGAGGCCGAGCATCAACGCCAGCCCGGGGCCCGAGGGCGCGGACGGCGGGGTCGCGACCCGGTTCCAGCTGCCGGGGGTGGTGTCCAGTGACTGCAACTCGGTGATGCGGCTGCTGAGTTCGGAGATCCGGCCGACGAGCGTGGCCTGCACGGTGGTGGCCGCGTCGAGGGTGGGCCCTTCGCCGAGGTGGGCGATCTGGGCGTCGAGCTCCTTGCGCTGCTTGACGACCGGGTCGAGCTGCTTCTGCAGGCCGTGCACCGTGTTCTTGATGGTGTTCTCGGTGCTCTCCTTGCGCGCGTCCATGAACGCCGTGGCCAGGGCGTTGGCGCGGCGGGCCGCCTCGTCCGCGTCGGTCCAGGTGTACGCGAAGCGCAGCACCACGGTGTTGGGCGGGTTGGTGACCTGCAGGTCGGACTGGAGCTGGGGCACCGCCCGCGAGGACAGCCCGAGCCGCTTCGCGGCGCGCTTGGCGATCTCGTTGCTCATCGCGGTCTGCCGCTCCGAGCCGATGTTGATCGACTTGTCGGGCGAGGACGCCCCCGCGGCGAACGGGTCGGTCGTGGCGGCGCGCAGCACCACCTCGCTGGTGGCCACGTAGCTGTCGCTGCCGGTCAGCGCCAGGTAGCCGCCGCCGAGCAGGCCGAGCAGCACACCCGCCACGAGCAGCGCGCGGTAGCGGATGAGCTGCCGGAACTGGTCCCGGAGAAGATCGGGTTCGTCCTGTGCCTCGGACATCTGCGAACCGTGCGGTTGATCACTCACGTGCGTGGAACCCCCCATGCGTCCGACCCCACAGGATCGGCACCTCGCGTCGTCGTGTCCAGTGCCTCGGCGAGCAGCGCGCTCATCCGTGACAATCCCGCTTCGCGGCTGAGATGCGCCGCCACGTACACCGGGCCGCGGGCGCCCAGTTCGTCGGCGGCCTCCGGGTCCTGGGCCAGGGCCCGGACCGCCTTCAAGAACGCCTCGGGGTCCTCCGGCGCCACCAGCAGTCCGGCCTCGGAGCGCACCACCTCCTGCGCGGTGCCCCCTTCGGCGGCGACGGAGGCGACGACCGGGCGACCGGAGGCGAAGTACGAGGTGAGCTTGGAGGGGATGCTCATGTCCAGCACCGAGGCGCGCTGCGTGACCGCGAGCACGTCGGCGGCGGCCAGCACGTCGGGGAACTCGGCGTCCCCGGCGGGCGGGGCGAACTCCAGGTTCGGCACGTCCGCGGCCAGCAGCCGCAGGTGTTCGCGCTGGTTGCCGTCGCCCATGAGCACGATCCGCACCGACGGGTCACGGCGGGCTGCCTCCACCAGCACGTCCAGGCCCTGCTTGAGCCCCATGTTGCCGGAGTGCAGCACCACCGTCTGCTCCCGGGCCCAGCCCAGCCGGGCCCGGGTCTCCTCGCGCGGGCGCGAAGGACGGGCCACGTGCGACCAGTTGGGCACCAGGCGGATGCGGCCGCGGTCGATGCCCATCGCGGCGACCTTGTCGACGAACGTCTCGTGGATGACGCCGACCAGCGTCGCCCGCTTCAGGGCGTACGCCTCCGCGGCGCCCGCGACGGCCGCCGCCCGGTCCCCGCCGCGGATGCCGCTCTGCGCCGCCGCCGCGCCCATGAGGTCCTGCACCACGGGTATGTACGGCACCTTGTGCCGGGCCGCGACCCGGGCGCCGATCACGCCGCCCGCCAGGCTCGGCATCTGCGCCACCACCGCGTCGGGCCGGATCCGCGGAGCCGCCACCAGGCCGTGCGCCAGGACCGATGCCTCGAACAGGCCGCGCCGCAGAGCGGTCTGACGGGGCGGCACGGTGTGCCGGCGCCGGTGCACCGTGACGCCCGCGCGGCGCTCCTCGGCGCGCCACACCCCCCGGTAGGCCGGGTCGAGCCGCCACGACGGGTAGTGCGGCATCCCGGCGAGCACATGGACCTCGGCCCCGCCGCCGTCGGGCGCCGCCCAGTGCTCGGCGATCTGCGTGGCGTACGGGCCGATACCCGCGTGCTCGGGTGCGTAGTTGGTGGAGACCAGCAGCAGAGTGCGGCCCTGGAACTCGGGCACGGACGGACCCCTTCCCCCCAGAAGTGACCAGAAGCTCACCTTAACCGTTCACCAGAGAAACATGCTGCCTTCACGCTAATGTCTGAGACTCCGCAACTCGCGAGAAGGTTGTGTTCCTGTGGGGGGATTGACAACATGTCGCACCGAGTGGGCTACGCGCCCGGCGTCTACGACCTGTTCCACGTCGGACATCTGAACATCCTGCGGCACGCCCGCAGTCAGTGCGACTACCTCGTCGCCGGGGTGGTCTCCGACGAGATGGCCGCCCTCGCCAAGGGGCGCACACCGGTCGTCCCGCTCATCGAGCGGCTGGAGATCGTCCGCAGCGTGCGCTTCGTCGACGCGGCCTTCGTCGAGACCGTCCCCGACAAGCTGGAGACCTGGCAGCAGGTCCGCTTCGACGTCATCTTCAAGGGCGACGACTGGCGCGGCACCGACAAGGGGCTGCGGCTGGAACGGGACTTCGCGACCGTCGGCGTCGAGGTCGTTTACTTCCCGTACACCGTGCACACCTCCAGCACCCAACTGCGCCGCGCCCTGGACGCGCTGACCACGCCCGCCGCCGGGGTCTCCGCGCAGTAGGCGCGCGGCCGGCGGTCAGCGCAGCAGCCTGCGCGGGTCGGAGCGCAGGGTGGTCACCAGCGCGAAGCAGATCAGCGCCACGCCGATGCGGCCCGAGGCCTGGAGCAGCGGGCCGCGCAGCAGGATGAAGGAGTACCCGGCGACCAGCGGGATGACGATCGCCATGACGTTGCCGGGGCGGCGGTCGACGGCGGTGCGCCGGGCGTAGAGGCGGTCGCCGCGCGCGGACAGGTAGCCGAGGCCGAGGAAGCCCGCGACGACGCCCCCGGCGCCGAAGTCGATCCACAGCTCCGCCCACATGGGCGAGGAGAGGTTGACGTTCTTCATGCCCATCCACTGGCCGATCATGACGCCGGTGTCGCGCGGTTTGCCCGGCCACACCGAGCGCGGCACGAAGAAGAACACCGAGCCCGCGATCTGCCGGCCGTAGAAGTGGCCGGGCCCGCTGTCGGCGAAGGTGACGGTGTTGGCGAACATGCCCACCTGGTCGTAGTCCTTGACCGCGAGCGGCTCGAAGACCGACGTGGTCTCCACCGGCTTGTAGCCCCCGTCGTCGTACCGGAAGCGGTCGGCGAAGGGGAAGACCACCAGCGCTCCGATGACGCCGAGGGCCAGCGCCGCCCGGTACATCGCGGGGCTTCTCGGGAAGGCCGTGAACAGGAAGGAGAACAGGACCGTCAGGAACCAGTAACGCGGGTTGGAGACCGGGTTGTTGACCACCGCGTTGAGCAGCAGCAGGGCGCCCCAGGTCGCGATGACCAGCGGCCGGCGCCGGGCCCGCCGCGAGGTCACCAGCCAGCGTGTGAAGATCAGCAGGGCCACCAGCGCCGGCACGGTGCCGAAGCCGCGCAGGAAGGCGGAGCCCACATTGGACTCGGCGGAGGCCGCGCCGTCCGCGCGGATGGTGTCGGTGATCGCCTGCCGGCTGCTGAAGAAGACCGCGGGGCCGCCGAGTTTGACGACCAGCAGCGCGCTGCCGACGAAGGCGACCGCCGCCAGCAGGAACACCCGCTTGCGGTGGAAGGACGCCGAGCGCTCCCGCCGCCGGGCCCGCCGGATGGGGCGGTGCCGCGACAGCAGCGTCCCGACGTCGAACGCGGCGCAGCCGATCAGCACCAGCGCGACCGCCACCAGCAGGTCCGCCCGGGTGCCGACCACCGGCGTCGGCGTCTGGTCCAGTACGTCCTGGGCGAGCGGGGCGACGCCCATCGCCACGTACACGAACAGCCAGAACGAGCCCTGGATCAGTTTGCGATGGGCGGTCAGCGCCATCACCGCGAGCCGGATGCCCGCATAGCTGGTCAGCACCATCTGCACCCAGAAGACACCGTCCCGCACGCCCGGCCCCGGCTGCACGGCGACCAGCGCGGGCAGGAACAGCCCCAGGCCCAGGATCAGCGGCACGGCCAGCGCACGGGACAGCAGCGCCCGCGGCGAGACGGCCGGGACCTCCACCTCCCCCGGCGGCAGACCCCGTGACTGGATTTCGTGCGTCTGAACTGCCATGCAACAGCCCCCCAACGATTCCCCTCGGGCAGTCTATAGATCCGGCTGCCCCGCAACCGTGTACGCCGATAATCTGTGCGGACGGTGCCGGGGAGGGCACCGGTGCGGGGGATACAGGGGGGTGCGCCGTGACGGCACGTGATCTGTCGGCCTTCACACTGGCCGGGTACGACAAGGGGCGGGGCAAGCTGGTCCAGGCCCTGTGGTTCGCCGTGATGAACACCGTCTTCGCCGCCTGGTTCTGCCCGGCGCGGCTGCGGGTCGCCCTGCTGCGCGCCTTCGGCGCCACGATCGGCGAGGGCGTGCTCGTACGCCACCGGGTGCGGGTGCTGTGGCCCTGGAAACTGACGGTCGGCGACCACACCTGGATCGGCGAGGGCGCCTGGCTGCTCAACCTGGAGCCCATCACCCTGGGCGCCCATGTCTGCGTCTCGCAGGAGGCGTTGCTGTGCACCGGCAGCCACGACCACCGCGCGGTCGACTTCCGCTACCGCAACGCGCCCATCACCGTCGAGGACGGCGCCTGGGTCGCCGCCCGCGCCGTCGTGCTCGCCGGGGTGACCGTCGGCCGGCACGCGGTCGTCGCCGCCGGCACCGTGCTCGCCAAGGACCTGCCCGAGCTCACCCTGCACGCGGCCGACGGCACGCGCCCGCTCAAGGAGCCGCAGCCGTGAAGGTGCTGCACGTCGTCACCCTGCACACGCCCACCAACGCCTTCGGCGGGCCCACCCGGGTCGCCCTCAACCTGGCGGCGGGCCTGCGCGGGCGCGGCGTCGACGCCGAACTCGTCACCCTGGGGGACGGTTTCCCGCCGGGACGGCTGCCGGATGAGGTGGAGGGCGTGCCCGCGCGGGTGTTCCAGGCGCGGCACGTCCTGCCGCGCTTCGAGGTCTCCGGGATCACCTCGCCCTCGCTGCTGGCCGGCGCCCGGCGCCTCGTGCGCTCCGCCGACGTCGTCCACGTCCACCTGATGCGCGACCTGATCACCCTGCCCGTGGCGGTGGCGGCCCTCCAGTGCGGCCGGCCGCTGGTGCTGCAGACCCACGGCATGATCGACCCCAGCGACAAGCCGCTCGCCAAGGTGCTGGACGCGCTCGCCACCAAGCGGCTGCTGCGCCGCGCGGACGCGGTCCTCCACCTCACCGGGTGGGAGCGCCGGGACCTGGAGGCCGTCGTGGGCGCGGGCAACCTGGCCCGGCCGGTACGGCTGCCCAACGGCACCGCGCTGCACCAGCCGCGCACCCGCAGCGGCCCGCCGACCGTCCTGTACCTGGCGCGCTTCCAGACCCGCAAGCGTCCCAAAGTGTTCGCCGCCGCGATCCCCGAGGTGCTGAAGCGGTACCCCGACGCCCGCTTCGTCCTGGCCGGCCCCGACTCGGGGGACCTGGCCGGCACCCTGGAGACCGTCCGCGCGCTCGGCGTCGAAGACGCGGTACGGCACGTCGGCCCGCTCAGCCACGCGGAGGCGCTGGAGGCCTTCCGCGCCGCCGACGTCTACGTCCTGCCCTCCGTGGACGAGCCGTTCGCGATGTCGCTGCTGGAGTCGATGTCGGTGGGCACGCCCGTCGTCGTACGGGAGTCCAACGGCCTCGCCCCGGACATCGAGAGGGCGGGCGCCGGCCGGGTCGTGCACCGGCCCGAGGACGTCGGCAAGGCGGTCCTGGAGCTGCTGCGACCCGAGGCGAACCAGGCGGCCTCGCAGGCCGCCTGGCGCCTCATCAGGGACGAACTGTCGCTGGACGCCGTGCTCGACACCCTCCAGGAGGTGTACGAGCGCGCTATGAAGGCGCCCGCTCGCGCGTCTTCAGCCCGATCTGCCAGCGGTAGAAACTGAGCGCGAGCGCGTAGTCGAAGCCGGCGCGGCCGTCGAGGAAGCCCCGCCGGGCGACATAGGTGTAGCCGAAGAAGAGCAGCGGCTTGAACGGCACCTTCTGGAACAGCCGCCCCTGCCGGGTCTTCAGCCCGCGCACCTGCTCCTTCGCGCCCGGGTGGTGCTCCAGCCACGCCTCCCAGTCCGAGTAGCGGTTGTGCCGGTCGAACCACGTGCGCACCGGGTCCAGGTCGCGGTGCTCGATGCGTCCCCGCAGCTGGCCGACCGGGCCGTCCGCCGTCGGCTGGTAGTGGCCCTCCTGCTCGCCCATGCCGGGCGCCGCCAGGTCGTCGACCGCGGGGTAGGAGACCCGGGTGCGGTTCAGCAGCGACCGCTTGACGACGGTGTGGCCGCGGCGCAGCGGCCGCCCGGCGAACCAGTACAGCAGCGGGATGTCGAAGGCCGCCGCCGCCACCGGCAGGGCGAAGAGCTCGCGCAGCTCGGCGATCAGCTCCGGCGTCGGCACCTCGTCGCCGTCCAGGAAGAGCAGCCAGGGCACGTCCGGGTACACGTTCTCCAGGCACCACTGCTTCTTCTTCGGGTACCCGCCGTCCCAGGTGTAGGGGACGACCTCGGCACCGTGCGCGACGGCGATCGCCCGGGTGTCGTCCGTGCTGTCGGAGTCCACCACCACGACGGCCTCGAAGTGGCCGGCGACCGCGTCGACGGTCGTGGCGATGTTCTCGGCCTCGTTCTTGGTGGGGATCGCCACCACCACGGGCAGTCTGCTCACCAGTGCGGTCATCAGCCCTCCCTCGCCCACGCGAAGCAGCCGCGGGAGCCGAAGGTCCGGGCGGCGGCGGTGACGGTGACCTGGTGGGCGGTGCCGGACTTCGTCCCCACCGTCCACGTGCAGTCCTTGGTGGGGGTCAGCGCGCGGTAGGTGCCGGGCGTGATGACGCTGCCCGCCTTCGCCTTGGCGCCGATGCTGTAGGAGCCGTCGGCGAAGCCGGTCTCGGCGGCCCGCAGGATGTCCTCCTGCTTCGGGCACAGATGGGTGACCGCGCCGTTGGCGCCGCCGATCTGGCCGGTGATGATGCCGCCGATGGCGGCGTCCTTGTCGATCTCGGCGACGGAGGCGATGCGGTCGCAGGTCTCCTGGCCGAGCTGGAGCACGGCCGCGGGGTCGGTGCCCTTGGGGACCCGGCCGGTCAGATAGGCCTTCTCCTTCTTGGTGAAGGAGCCGGTGACCGGGGTCAGTTCGCCCTGCGGGACCTTGGGCCCGCTGGGGACGGCGTCGGAGGCGGGGTCCGCGGGCGGGGAGGGCACGGAGGACGCGGCGGTGGCGCCGGCGGAGGCGGTCGCGGGTGCGGTCGCGGCGGGGGCGGATCCGCCCTGCGCGGCGTCCTTCCTACCCGAGCCGTCGGAGCCGTCCGAACCACTGGAGCAGCCGGTGAGCAGCACCGCCGCCGCCGTCACGAGGACGGCGGCGGCGAGGCGGACCCGGCGGTGGGTGCGGGTCATCCGTTCTTCCCGAGGTCGTAGTGCCGGGCGATCTGCGCGGGCGACAGGACGCCCGGGTAGATCGCGGTCTCGTCGAGGGAGCCCGCGAAGTAGTTGCTGGTCGGGCGGCTGGTCCAGCCCGACAGGTTGTCCCCGCCGACGTGCCAGTAGCCGGTGTAGTCCGTGCCCCCGGTGGTGGACGAACTGGACGCCTGCAGCGCGCCGTCGACGTACAGCCGCATCCCCGTCGAGCCCTGCGTGGCGACGACGTGGTGCCACTGGCCGTCGTTGTAGGCCGCGGAGGTCGTGATGGTGCGGTTGCTGCCGCTGCGCACGCCGAAGATCAGCCGGCCGGCGTTGGTCATGTAGACGTGCTTGTCCGTGGTGGCGCTGATCTCGGAGGTCCGGTCGCCGAAGCCGACGAGCTTCCCGCCGGCGGTGGTGGTCGTCCGGAACCAGGTCTCGATGCTGTACGAGGACGGCCGGTTGTGCTTGGCGTCGCTGTACGACCACTGCGTCGTGCCGTTGTACGTCACCGCCGTGCTGGCAGAACCGGCGAGCGCGCCCGGGCTGACGCCGCGGGTCGGGCCGCCGACGTGGTTGCCGCCGTCGTCGGCCGGCGAGTTGTCGGCGGCGAAGGTGTTGGCGGTCTCGTTGTAGCGCCAGTACAGCGTCGCGCCGTCGGCGAGGACCTGGGTCGGGTAGGCCTCGGGGACGGTCGCCGCGGTCACCGTCTGGGTCGGGGACTTGACGGTGGTGTTGGTGCCGTCGCCCGCGGTCACCCGGTAGGTGTACGTGGCGCCCGCGGTCACGTCGGTGTCGGTCCAGGTGAACTGCGGGCGCACCCACGGGAGCGACGACGCGGTCGTGGTGTACACCGGCGTCGTGGCGCCGTTCTTGTACACGCGGTAGGTCAGCGAGCTGTCGTCGAGGTCCAGGCTGGTCTGCACGCGCACCGCGACCGAACCCGGCGTCACGCTGGAGGCGTTGACATTCGGCGTGGTCGGCACCCCCGTGTCGGGGCCCGAGGCGAAGCGGGTCAGGCCCTGCTGGGCGACCCCGTTGACGGTGGTGAACTCGCCGCCCACCCACAGGTAGTCGGTGCCGCCGGAGGAGGCCAGGCTCATGGCGCGCGGGCCGATGCCCTCGCCCAGACCGTCGTTGGTGTCGGGGAACCAGCCCAGCTTCGCGGGGTCGTTCACGCCCTGCGCGAGCAGGTGCTTGCGCCGCTGGTTGGGGTACTCGCCCATGGTGCTGCAGTCGTGCGCGTGCGAGCCGCTGTACAGCACGGTCTTGTAGACCTCGACCGTCTGGGTGGCGCCCAGGCAGGTGTCCCGCCAGCGCTGGTTGAAGTCGCTGAGGTTGATCGCGATGCGCCCGTCGAAGACACCACCGCCGGTGCCCTCGTTGCCGGTGTAGAAGCCGGTCGCGTCGGTGGCGATGTCCTTGACGACCGAGGTCGAGGGGACGAAGGAGGAGCCGTACCCCTTGACCACCGTTCCGGTGCCGGCGTCGACGACGGCCAGCGCGTGCGAGGCCGTCCCGTTGACGCGGTCGAAGTCGCCGCCCAGGATCGCCCTGGTCCCGTCCGGGGTGAGCGCGAGCGCGCGGCCGGGCGCGTCGCCGTCGGCGGTGAAGGGGGTGACGGCGCCGGAGGTGGTCACGGCCGCGAAGTTGCTGCGGGCCTGGCCGCCGACGGAGGAGAAGTCGCCGCCCAGGTAGACGGTGTCGTCGCCGACCGCCAGGGCCCGCACGGTGGCGTTGACCGAGACCCCGAAGCCGGACTTCACGGCGCAGGTGGCGGTGTCGATCGCGGCCAGGCTGCTCACCGGCGTCCCGTTGACCGCCCCGAAGAATCCGCCCGCGTACAGGGTCGTGCCGTCCGGCGAGACGGCCAGCGCGCGCACGGTCGCCGTGCCGGAGCCGACGGTGAACGACAGCCTGCAGTCCGTCGGTTCGCCGGTCGCCGCGTCGAAGGCGGCGAAGTTGACCGCTTCCCGCTCGTCCGCGCCGCCGGCCGCCGCCCCGGACGGCCGTACCGACGAGAAGGTGCCGCCGGCGAAGACGGTCCCGTTCGCCTCCGCCATCGCGAAGACGATGCCGTTGGTCTGCCAGGTCGGCAGGTTGTCGGCGGTGATCGCCACCGGCGCGGTCAGCGCGCCGGCCGGCTGCGGTGCCACCGCGCCGGCCGCCAGCGAGCCCGCCGCCACGGTCAAGGCGGCGGATATGGATCTCAGCTTTCGCTTCCTCATGTGCCCCCCAAGGCCCCCAGAGCCCGGGCGTCCCCTTCGGTGCCCGTGCACCGCAGGGTAGGGCGTGGCATACGTCCGATGGACGTGGTTTGAAGAAAAAGTGAGCACTAAGGTGCGCCGAATGTCAGAACGAGTTCCGGATGGTTCCCGGTGCCCGCGGCCTCGCTCGACCACAGCCACAGGGCGTCCGTGCCCGTGCTGGTGAGCGCCAGGTCGTACGAGCCGCCCAGCGCCCCGCTCAGCCCCGCGGCGCTCAGCGCCGCCGTGTACGTGGTCTGGGAGGCGGTCGCGCCGCTCAGCGTGCCCAGCACCGTGGAGGACAGGGCCGGGCGGTTGGTGTAGGTCGCGCCGGACTCCGTCCAGGCCCCGGTGACCGGGACGACGTTCTGGCTGTCGGCGGAGCCCGCGGTGGGGTCGGAGTTGGTGCGTACCCGCAGCGTGGCGGACTTCAGCACCGTGCCGGCGGGTGCGGACGGCAGCGCGAAGCGCAGGTAGGTGAGGTAAGCCGAGCTGCCGCGCACGGCGAGCGATCCGGAGGCGCCGAAGTTGCTCGACGGCGCCCCGGCGTTGACGTACGTGTCCTCGCCGGCCGCCACGGTGACCTGGGTGTCCTGCGGCGGCGGTGTGCCGCCCCCGCCGGTGCCCAGGGTGTGGTGGTCGGCGACCTGGGCGGCGGTCAGCACGAGCGGGTACACGGCGGTCTCGTCCAGTTGACCGGCGAAGAAGTTGCTCGCCGGCTGCTCGGGCCAGCCGCTGAGGTTGTCGCCGCCGATCCGCCAGTAGCCCGCGTAGTCCTGGCTGGTGGTGGTCGGGCCGCTGCCCGCCGGGGACCCGTCGACGTACAGCCGCATGCCGTCGCCGCCCTGGGTGGCCACCACGTGGTGCCAGGCGCCGTCGTTGTAGGCGGCGGTGGTGGTGACCGTCCGGGTGCCACCGTTGTAGACGCCGAAGACCAGCCGGCCGTCGTCGGTCATGTAGAGGTGCTTGTCGTAGCTGGCGCTGAGGTTGTCGTCCACGTTGCGGTCGCCGAAGCCGATCAGCTTGCCGCCGGAGGTGGTCGTGGTCCGGAACCAGGTCTCGATGCTGTACGCGGCCGGGCGCGGGTGCCGGGCGTCGCTGTAGGCGTAGTCGTTGGTCCCGTTGAGGCCGAGGGCCGTACCGCCGCCGGGCACGGCGCCCGGGGTCTGCCGGTACAGCGGGCCGTTGAGGTAGACCGCGTTGTCGTCGCCCGGCGAGGAGTCGGCGCCGAACTGGCCGGAGGCCTCCTCGTAGCGCCAGTACAGCGTCGCGCCGTCGGCGACCACCCGTGCGGGGTAGGCCTGCGTGCTGCCCGCCGCCGTCACCGACTGGGCGGCGGACTGGGCGCTGGTGCTGGTGCCGTCGCTCGCGCTGACCCGGTAGGAGTACGTGGTGCCCGGGGTGACCGAGGCGTCGGTGAAGGTGAGCTGCGGGCGCGACCAGGGCAGCGAGGGGCCGGTGGTGGTGTACACCGGCGTGGCGGAGCCGTTGCGGTAGACGCGGTAGGTCAGCGGCCCGTCGTCCAGGTCCAGTGCGGACCGCCAGCGCACCGCGACCTGGCCGGCCCGGACGCTGGAGACGTTCACCTCGGGCACGCTCGGTGCACCCGTGTCGGGTCCTGAGGCGAAGCGGGTCAGACCCTGCTGGGCTGCCCCGGCGACGGTGGTGAACTCGCCACCCACCCACAGGTAGTCGGTGCCGCCGGAGGAGGCCACCGTCATCACCCGCGGGCCCAGGCCCTCGCCGATGCCGTCGTTGGTGTCGGGGAACCACGGCAGCAGCGTCGGGTCGTCCACCGACTCCGCCAGCAGGTGCTTGCGCCGCTGGTTGGGGTACTCGCCCATGCTGCTGCAGTCGTGCGCGTGCGAGCCGCTGTAGAGCACCGTGCGGTAGACGACGACGGACTGCGTGGCGCCCAGGCAGTTGTCCCGCCAGCGCTGCCCGAAGTCGGCGGTGTTCAGGGCGATGCGGCCGTCGAAGACCCCGCCGCCGGTGCCCTCGTTGGCGGTGAAGACCGCCGTCGCGTCGGCGGTGAGGTCCTTGACCACCGACGTCGGCGGTACGAAGCCCACCGGGTAGGCACGGGTCAGGGCCCCGCCCGCGGTGTCGACCACGGCCAGCGCGTGCGAGCCGGTGCCGCCGACGGTGTCGAAGTCGCCGCCGATGACCGCGTGTTCGCCGTCCGGGGCGAGCTGGATCGCCCGGCCGGGCTTGTCGGCGTCCGGATTCCAGGCGCGCAGCGCCCCGGCCGTGGACAGGGCCGCGAAGCGCGGTCTGGACTGGCCGGCGACGGAGGTGAAGTCGCCGCCCGCGAAGACCGTGTCGTCGGTGACCGCCAGTGCCCGCACCGTGGCCGAGAAGGACGGCCGGAAGGAGGCGACCGGGGTGCAGGTGGCGATGTCGATCGCGGCCAGGCTGCTGACGGTGACGCCGTTGACGGCGTTGAACCAGCCGCCGGCGTACAGCGTCCGCCCGTCCGGGGAGACCTCCAGGGCGCGCACGGTCGCGGTGCCCGAGCCGATGGTGAAG
Source organism: Streptomyces sp. NPDC002574 (assembly GCF_042889545.1). Taxonomy (NCBI): domain Bacteria; kingdom Bacillati; phylum Actinomycetota; class Actinomycetes; order Kitasatosporales; family Streptomycetaceae; genus Streptomyces; species Streptomyces sp. NPDC002574. The sequence continues at coordinate 46,643 of NZ_JBIARB010000001.1, read as the reverse complement.
GAGAGCCGGCAGCCGGTGGGCGAGCCGCTCGCCGCGTCGAAGGCGGCGAAGTTGACGGCTGGCTGCGTGGTCGTGCCCGCGCCGGAGGAGCGGATGACGGAGAACGTGCCGCCGGCGAAGACGGTGCCGCCCTGCTGGGCCATCGCCCACACCACGCCGTTGGTCTGCCAGGTGGGCAGCGGGTCGGCGGTCATCGCGACCGGCGCTGTGAGCGCCGCGGCGGGCGGCGCGGTCGCGACCGCGGCCCCGGCGAGTGACGCCGCCGTCAGGGCGAGCGCGGCCGACAGCGTTCTCGCCGTTCTCGCCGTTCTCGCCGTGCGCGCCGTTCGCGCCGTTCGCGCCGTGCTCGCGGTCTTCGCGGTACCCCCAGTGCGCATGAGCCCCCCAGCCCTCGCGACCCCCGGCGGCGCAGAGACGAACCGCCTGGCACGGCAGCGTACGCCGTGACAGGCGGCCCGGAGGAGACCCCGACGCGTACTTTCCGCCGGGGTCTCCGGATTGCCCTGCTAGGACCCGAAGGTGAGCACGAGCTTCGGGGTGTTCGCGGAGGACGGTGCCTGCCGCGACCACAGCCACAGCGCGTCGGTCCCGGTGCTGGTCACCGCCATGCCGTACGAGCCGCCGAGCGACCCGCTGAGCTGTGCGACGTCCAGCGGCACCGTGTACGCCGTGGAGACGGCCGTGGCACCGGTCAGACTGCCGAGCACCGTCGAGGACAGCGCCGGACGGCTGGTGTACGTGGTGCCGGTCTCCGTCCATGTCCCGGTCACCGGCACCACGTTGGCGGTGTCGTTGGTGCCGGCCGTGGGGTCGCTGCTGGTGGTCAGCCGCAGGACCGCGCTCTTCAGGGTCTGGCCGGCCGGGGCCGACGGCAGGCTGAAGCGCAGGTAGGTCAGGTACGCCGAGCTGCCGCGCACGGCGAGCGATCCGGAGGTGCCGTAATTGGTCGACGGCGCACCGGCGTTGACGTACGTGTCCTCGGCCGCGGTCAGCGTGGTCACCGTGTCGGCGGGCGCGCTGGCCAGGTCGTAGTGGTGGGCGACCTGGGCGGCGGTGAGCGCCGTCGGGTAGACCGCCGTCTCGTCGATCTGCCCGTTGAAGTAGTTGCTGGACGGTTGCAGGGGCCAGCCGTTGAGGTTGTCCCCGCCCGCGCGCCAGTAACCGGTGTAGTTCTCGTTGCTGGTCTGCGGGTTGGTGCCGACGAGCGCGCCGTCGACGTACAGCTTCATGCCGTCGCCGTCCTGGCCGGCGACGACGTGGTGCCATGTGCCGTCGTTGTAGGAGGCGCTGCTGGTCACGGTGTTGGTGGCGCCGGTGTAGACGCCGAAGACCAGCCGGCCGTCGTTGGTCATGTAGACGTGCTTGTCGTACTGGCCGCTGGTGCCGGTGGTCGAGTTGCCGAAGCCGACGATCTTGCCGCCCGCGGTCGTGGTGGTCCTGAACCAGGTCTCCACGCCGAAGGTGGCCGGCCGGCCATGGCTGCGGTCGCTGTAGACCCACTGGTTGGAGCCGTTGAAGCCGATCGCCGTGCTGGGCCCGGTCACCGCGGCCGGGGTCTGCCGGTAAGACGGGCCGCCGACGTAGTCGCCGTTGTCGTCCGAGCTGGAGGCGTCGGCGGCGTAGGTGCCGCTCGCCTCGTCGTAGCGCCAGTACAGGGTGGCGCCGTCGTCCAGGACCGCCGCCGCGTAGCTGTTGCTGCCGGACGCCACGGTCACCGTGGCGGTCGAGGACAGCGGGCTGCTGTTGGTGCCGTCGCCCGCCGACACCCGGTAGCTGTGCACGGACCCGGGGGTGAGCCCGGTGTCGGTGAAGCTGAGCTGCGGGCGCACCCAGGGCAGGGAGGTGCCGGTGGTCGTGAAGACCGGCGTGGAGCCGCCGTCCCGGTAGACCTTGTACGTCAGCACGCTGTCGTCGTTGTCCAGGCTCGCCTGCCAGGTCACCTTGACCTTGCCGGCCGACAGGCTGGCCGCGCCGGCCTCCGGCGTGGTCGGGTTGCCGGTGTCCGGGCCGGACGCGAAGCGGGTCAGGCCCTGCTGCGGGCTGCCGTCGACGGTGGTGAACTCGCCGCCGACCCACAGGTAGTCGGTGCTGTTCTTCGACGCGACGGCCATCACGCGCGGGCCGATGCCCTCGCCCAGTCCGTCATTGGTGTCGGGGAACCAGCCCAGCAGGTGCGGGTCGTTGACGGGCTCCGCCAGCAGGTGCTTGCGCCGCTGGTCGGGGTACTCGCCCATGCTGCTGCAGTCGTGCGCGTGCGAGCCGCTGTAGAGCACATCCTGGTAGACCTCGACCGACTGGGTGGCGCCCAGGCAGTTGTCCCGCCAGCGCTGGCCGAAGTCGCTCAGCTCGAAGGCGGCCCGTCCGTCGAAGACCCCGCCGCCGGTGCCCTCGTTGCCCGTGTACAGGCCGGTGGCATCGTCGGTGATGTCCTTGACGACCGAGGTCGCGGGGAAGAACCCCATCGGGTACGCCTTCGTCAGCGACCCGGCGGTGGAGTCCACCACGGCCAGGGCGTGCGAGTCGGCGCCGCCGACGGTGTCGAAGTCACCGCCGATCATCACGTTCCCGCCGTCCGGGGTGACCTGCACCGCCCGCCCCGGCTTGTCGCCCGTCGGGTTCCACGCGGTCAGGGACCCCGAGGAGGTCAGCGCCGCGAAGTAGCGGCGGGACTGGCCGGCGACGGAGGTGAAGTCGCCGCCCGCGTAGACCGTGTCCGCGGTCGCGTCCAGGGCCCGCACGGTCGCGGAGACCGCCGGGTGGAAGGACGCGATCGGGGTGCAGGTGGCGAGGTCGATCGCGGCCAGGCTGTTGACCTGCACGCCGTTGACGGCGCTGAAGTACCCGCCCGCGTAGAGCGTCCCGCCGTCCGGCGAGACCGCCAGCGCGCGCACGGTGGCCGTGCTGCCCGCGCCGATGGTGAACGACAGCCGGCAACCGGTCGGTGCCCCGGTCGCGGTGTCGAAGGCGGCGAAGTTCACCGCCGGCTGCTCGTTGCTGCCCGCCCCCGAGCCCGGCGGGCGGACGGTGGAGAAGGTGCCGCCCGCGTAGACGACGCCCTGTGCCTGGGCCATCGCCCAGACGATGCCGTTGGTCTGCCAGGTCGGCAGGTCGTCGGCGGTCATGGCCACCGGCGCGGTGAGCGCGGTGGCGGCGGGTGCCACCGCCGCGCCCGCTCCGGCCAGCGCGCCCGCCACCAGCGCACCGGCGGCCGTTATTGCCCCAAGTCTTCGCATGTGCCCCCCAAGGCCCACTCGTGCACAAGCGGCCCAATCGCCCGCCTGTGGACGGCAGCGTAGGGGTATGTGAACGGGGCCGGTAGAAAGTTTGACGAATTTATGTTCACCGCATACCCGACCGGACGTCACCTGCCGGACGCCCTGGACGGCCGCGTCAGCGGTCGATGCGCACCGTCACGCCCGCGAGCTGCCGCGCGACCTGCTCGCAGTCCGCGTCGACCATGATCCGGGCCAGCTCGTCCACCCGTACCGAGGGTTTCCAGCCGAGCAGTTCCTCGGCCTTGCTCGCGTCGCCGATGAGGGCGTCGACCTCGCTCGGGCGCTCGTACTTGGGGTCGTAGCGGACGTACTCGGCCGGGTCGAGGCCGGCGTGCGCGAAGGAGGTCTCCAGGAACTGCCGCACGGTGGCCGCCTCCCCGGTCGCCACCACGTAGTCGTCCGGGGTGTCGCGCTGCAGCATCAGCCACATCGCCTCGACGTACTCGGGGGCGTAGCCCCAGTCCCGGACCGCGTCGAGGTTGCCCAGGTAGAGCCGGTCCTGCAGGCCCGCCTTGATGCGCGCGACGGCGCGGGTGATCTTGCGGGTCACGAAGGTCTCGCCGCGGCGCGGCGACTCGTGGTTGAAGAGGATCCCGTTGACCGCGAACATGCCGTACGCCTCGCGGTAGTTGACGGTCGCCCAGTAGCCGTACACCTTGGCGCAGCCGTACGGGCTGCGCGGGTGGAAGGGCGTCCGCTCGTTCTGCGGCGGCGGGGTCGCGCCGAACATCTCGGACGACGAGGCCTGGTAGACGCGGGTGTCGACGCCGCTGGCGCGCACGGCCTCCAGCAGCCGGATGGAGCCGAGGCCCGTGACGTCGCCGGTGTAGAGCGGTGCGTCGAAGGAGACGCGGACGTGGGACTGCGCGCCCAGGTTGTAGACCTCGTCGGGGCGCAGGTCGCGCAGCAGGTTGACCAGGGCCACGCCGTCGGAGAGATCGGCGTGATGGAGCGTGAAGGAACGATTCGCCTCCTGCGGCCCCTGGTAGATGTGGTCGATCCGCTCGGTGTTGAAGCTGGACGACCGTCTGACGAGGCCGTGCACCGTGTAGCCCTTGCTCAGCAGCAGCTCCGCGAGATAGGAGCCGTCCTGGCCGGTGACACCCGTGATCAGGGCGCTCTTGCCCATGCGCTGTCCCCCCTGGGGTCGGATATGTTTCCTTTGCGTACTGATGTTTGGATTCAGCCCCTATGGGGTGACCCGGGCTGGCAGAATCCGCTGTCATGACCCAAGCGAACGCAACCCTGCCGGAGCGTGCCCGGATCTTCGTCGCGGGCCACCGCGGACTGGTCGGATCGGCGCTCGTCCGCCGGCTGGAGGCCGACGGGCACGAGGTGATCACCCGCGGCCGCGACGAACTCGACCTGCGGGACGCGGCGCGCACCGAGGCGTTCCTGACCGGGGCCCGCCCGGACGCGGTGGTGCTGGCGGCTGCCAAGGTGGGCGGCATCATGGCCAACAGCACCTACCCGGTGCAGTTCCTGGAGGACAACCTGCGGATCCAGCTGAGCGTGATCGCCGGATCCCACGCCGCCGGGGTGGGCCGGCTGCTCTTCCTCGGCTCGTCCTGCATCTACCCCAAGCACGCGCCCCAGCCCATCCGCGAGGACGCGCTGCTCACCGGCCCGCTGGAGCCGACGAACGAGGCGTACGCGCTGGCCAAGATCGCGGGCATCGTCCAGGTGCAGTCCTACCGGCGGCAGTACGGCGCGTCCTTCGTCTCCGCCATGCCGACCAACCTCTACGGGCCCGGCGACAACTTCGACCTGACGTCCTCGCACGTGCTGCCGGCCCTGATCCGCCGCTTCCACGAGGCCCGCCGGGCCGGGGCCCCCGAGGTGGTGCTGTGGGGCTCCGGCACACCGCGCCGGGAGTTCCTGCACGTGGACGACCTCGCCGCCGCCTGCGCCCTGCTGCTGCGCTCCTACGACGGCGACGAGCCGGTCAACATCGGCTGCGGCAGTGACCTCACCATCCGCGAACTCGCCGAGACCGTACGGGAGGTCGTCGGTTACGAGGGCCACATCGCCTGGGACACCGGCAAGCCCGACGGCACCCCGCGCAAGCTGCTCGACGTGTCGCGGCTGACCGGCCTCGGCTGGAAGCCGGAGATCGACCTGCGGGACGGCATCGCCTCGACGTACGCCTGGTGGCGGGAGCACGGCGCGGACTGACCCCGCGGACCCGGCCCCCGGCCCGCCCGGCATCAGTACGCTCCGCGGCCGTCGACGACGGCCCGGAGCGTGCGGGCCATCAGGTCGACGTCGCTGGTGAACGTCCAGTTGTCCACGTAGCGCAGGTCGAGCTGGAGGGTCTCGTCCCAGGAGAGCTCGGAGCGCCCGCTGATCTGCCACAGGCCGGTCAGGCCCGGCTTCACCGCGAGCCGCCGCAGCTCGACCTCGTCGTAGCGGGCGACCTCCTCGGGCAGCGGCGGGCGCGGACCCACCAGGGACATGTCACCCCGGAGGACGTTGAAGAGCTGGGGCAGTTCGTCCAGCGAGCAGCGGCGCAGGAAACGCCCGACCCGGGTGATCCGGGGGTCGCGGCGCATCTTGAACATCAGGCCGTCGTTCTCGTTGGCGGGCGCCAGTTCCGGCTTGCGGTCGTCGGCGTCGGCCACCATCGTGCGGAACTTCCACATCGTGAAGGGCGCGCAGTCCAGGCCGTGGCGGATCTGCCGGTAGAAGACGGGGCCCTTGGAGCCCAGCCGGATGGCCGCCGCGATGATCCCGAACAGCGGGGAGAGCAGCAGGAGTCCGACCCCCGCGCCGACCCGGTCCAGCGCCGACTTGAGGGTGACCTGCACCCCGCGCCGCACCGGCGGGCTGATGTGCAGGAGCGTGAGCCCGGCGGCGGAGGTGAGCTCCACGCGGCGCTCGGAGACGTCGGTCAGTCCGGGCAGGACGGCCAGCGGCACCCCGGCGTCGTGCACCGCCCAGGACAGCCGGCGCAGCCGCTCCCCGGCCATCCGCGGCCCGGGCGCCACCAGCAGCAGGTCCGCGCCGAGTTCGCGGGCGGAGGCCAGGACGGCGCCGGAGTCGCCGCTCGGACGGGCCGGCGGCAGCGAGTCCAGCCGGGCGGCGACCGGTGCGCCGCACTCCAGGTTCGCGAGGCCGACCGGCACCACGCCGACGACCACGTACTCGTGGTCGGTGCGCGCCGCCAGATGGTCGACCACGTAGTCCGCCGCGCTCGGTTCGCCCACCACGAGCACCCGGCGCACGGCGTGCGCCTCGCGCCGCGAGGCGATCAGGTGATGGTACGTCAGTTTACGGCAGACGGCGGTCAGCAGGAGCCCGGGGGTGAGCGCCAGCAGCGCGACCAGCGGCTCGGAGGCCTCGCCCACCACGGTGCGGACCATGGCCAGCACCCCCAGCAGGATCAGCCAGTCGTAGAGCACCGAGCGCGCGCTGCGGGACTCGCCCAGCACCCGGGCCGCGTAGCGGTGCCGCCCCGCCAGGACGCACGTCCACGCCACCGCCGCGGTCCCCGCGCACAGCAGGGGATGCGGCTGGCCCGTGGAGTCGAAGACGAGCTCGACGGGTACGCCGACCCCGGCGGCATCCGTGACGAGCGCGGCCGGGAGATACCAGCGCGCCTTGTCGCTCGACCCGTGCGGAGCCGCGACCATGCGGCCCTGCGCGGGAGTTGTATCCATCTCTTCCGAACTGGGTATACCGACCCGCCGCATGGACCCCCCTGGCACAACGCGACAAAGTGGGCACGCCAGCCACTTCCCCAAGCAGCTGTGTGCCGTAGTAAGCCGGAACGCTATGCCAAACAGTTGTACGTTCGCTGCGGTTTACGAAATTTCGGAGGTCCGTTGTCCTGAAGTTCACGTTCGGCTGGATCTGAGCACTCCAGTGAAGCGTCTGCCCTTTTGTGGCTGATTGCGCGCATGTTGCGGTATAGGCAGATCAATCCGAGGGTTTCACCGTGACAGGCACACATTGTCCACAATCGGCGTGGTACGGCGGGCCGGACGCGGTGGCCGACAATCGGCCGCACGTTCGGCCGTCCGGGTGACGCGCCGGGCGCGCGGCGGGGGCCGCCGACGGGACCGGTGGTGCGGAAGGGGCCCTTACCCTTGTCCCTTGTGTCCACTCTGCATACCGCCCTCGCCGATCTCCTCGACGGGCTCCCCCCGGGCCGAGCCGCCCAGGCCGTCGACCGCCTGATCGCCACCTACCGGGGGCGTACGCCCAGCAGCACGCCGATCCTCCGCGACCGCTCCGACGTCGCGGCCTACGCGTCCTACCGCATGCCCGCGACCTACGCGGCCGTGTGCGCGGCGCTCGCGGAGTTCCGCGACCGGGCGGGCGCGTGGGCGCCGGACAGCCACCTCGACGTGGGCGGCGGCACGGGCGCCGCGACCTGGGCGGTCGCCGACGCCTGGGACGAGGGCACCCACACCAGCACCGTCCTGGACTGGTCGGAGGCCGCCCTCGCGCTCGGCCGCGACCTGGCCGGATCCGCCGGGCACGAGTCCGTACGGCAGGCGCAGTGGCTCAAGGCGCCGGTCGGCACCGGGGCACGGCTGCCCGAGGCCGACCTGATCACCCTCTCGTACGTCATCGGCGAACTGCCCGACGCCGACCGCGAGGCCGTCGTCACCGAGGCCGCCCGGGCCGCGCGCGGCGCCGTCCTCGTCGTCGAACCGGGCACCCCCGACGGCTACGCCCGGGTGCTCGCGGCCCGCGACGCCTTCGTCGCGGCCGGCCTCCACGTCCTCGCGCCCTGCCCGCACGACGGGGCGTGCCCGGTGCAGGCCCCCGACTGGTGCCACTTCGCCGCCCGCGTCGCCCGGACCTCGCTGCACCGCCAGGTCAAGGGCGGCTCGCTGCCCTACGAGGACGAGAAGTTCAGCTATGTCGCCGCGGCCCGCTTCCCCGCCGGGCCCGCGCCGGACCGGGTGGTGCGCCACCCGCAGATCCGCAAGGGACAGGTACTCATCGACCTCTGCACCGTGGAGGAGGGCCTGCGCCGCACCACGGTCAGCAAACGCCAGGGCCCCCTGTACCGGGCGGCACGCGACGTGGCGTGGGGCGACTCCTGGCCGCCCCCGGACACCGCCGCCGAGTAGCCCCCCGGGCCGCTCAAGGCCGGGTCGTTCCGGTCGTGCCGCGTCGCGGGCTGTGGCGCCGCGGCCGGGGCAGTGCGCCCCGGGACACCGCTGCCGAGTGCGCGGCCCGCGCCGTCAGCCGCCGAGTACCGCCATGGCCGCGTTGTGGCCCGGGATGCCGCTGACGCCGCCGCCGCGCACGGCGCCCGCGCCGCAGAGCAGGACGTTGGCGTGGCCCGTGGCGACGCCCCAGGCGCCGGCGTCCTCCCGGGCGTACGGGAAGGACAGGTCCCGGTGGAAGATGTGCCCGCCGGGGAGCCCGACCTCGCGCTCCAGGTCCAGCGGCGACTTCGCCTCGATGCAGGGCCGCCCGTCCGCGTCGACCGCGAGGCAGTCCGCCAGCGGCTCCGCGAGCACCGCGTCCAGCTGCGCGAGCGTGGCCTTGAGCAGGGCGTCCTTCGCGCCCGCGGGATCGGCCGCGAAGAGCCGCGCGGGGGCGTGCAGCCCGAACAGGGTGAGGGTGTGCATGCCGTCCGCGACGAGCCCGGGGGCCAGGATCGTGGAGTCGGTCAGCGAGTGGCAGTAGATCTCCGAGGGCGGGGCCGTGGGCACCGTGCCGGCGGCGGCCTCCTCGTAGGCCGTCTGCAACTGGGTGTAGGACTCGGCGATGTGGAAGGTGCCGGAGAACGCCTCGCGCGGGTCCGCGCCCGCGTCCCGCAGCCGCGGCAGGCGGCGCAGCAGCATGTTGACCTTGAGCTGGGCGCCCTCGGGCCGGTCCGGGGCCGCCTCGCCGAGCAGTCCGGCCAGGGCGTGCGGCGAGGCGCCCACCAGGACGTGCCCGGCCGACACCCGGCCGCCGTCGAAGTCCACCTCGGCCCGGGTCCCGTCGGTGGCGATCGCGGTGACCTCGGTGCCCGTGACGATCTCCGCCCCGGCCGCCCGCGCCGCGTCCGCCAGGGCGTCGGTGAGCGCGCCCATGCCGCCGACGGGCACGTCCCAGTCGCCCGTGCCGCCGCCGATCACGTGGTAGAGGAAGCAGCGGTTCTGCAGCAGTGAGGGGTCGTGCGCGTGCGTGAACGTGCCGATGAGGGCGTCGGTGAGCACCACGCCCCGCACCACGTCGTCGTCGAACGCCGCCTCGACGCTCTCGCCCAGCGGCCGCTCGAACAGCGCCTCCCAGGCCCGCGGGTCGTCCACGATCCGCTCCAGTTCGGCGCGCGAGGGCAGCGGACCGGTCAGCGTGGGGAAGACCCGTTCGGCGACCCGCTGCGTCATGCCGTAGAAGCGCTGCCACGCCTCGAAGTCGCGGTCGGAGCCGGTGAGCCGCACGAAGCTCTCCCGGGTGCGGGCGGCCGACCCGGCGTCCACGAGCAGGCCGCCGTCCCCGTGCGGGGTGTACGAGGAGATCCGGCGCCGCCGCACCGCGAAGCGCAGCCCCAGGTCGTCGACGATCTTCCGGGGCAGCAGGCTCACCAGGTACGAGTAGCGCGACAGCCGCGCGTCGAAACCGCTGAACGCCCGCGTCGAGACGGCGGCGCCGCCGGTCGAGGGCAGCCGCTCCAGCAGCAGCACGGAGCGGCCCGCGCGGGCGAGGTACGCGGCGGCGACCAGTCCGTTGTGGCCGCCGCCCACGATCACGGCGTCGTAGGTGGTCCGAAGGGGCCGGTGAGGCTGCGGCTGCTGCGACATGGGCCCCTTCGTATCACGGTCAGTCCCGCAGCTCCATGGTGCAGCACTTCACGCTGCCGCCCGCCTTGTGCAGCTCGGACATGTCCACCGTCAGCGGCTCGAAACCGCGCTCCCGCAGCGGCTTGAGCAGCCCCTTGGCCGCGGCCGGGACCAGGACGTTCAGGCCGTCGCTGACGCAGTTCAGGCCGAAGGCGAGCGCGTCGTCGCGGGTGGCGACCAGCGCGTCGGGGAAGAGCCGGCGCAGCACCGACCGGCTGCCGGGGGAGAAGGCGTCCGGGTAGTACATGATCTCGTCGCCGGAGAGCACGCACAGCGCCGTGTCCAGGTGGTAGAAGTGCGGATCGGTGAGCTCCAGGCCGATCACGGGTCTGCCGAAGTACTCCTGGAGCTCGGAGTGCGACAGCGGGCTGCTGCGGAAGCCCTTGCCGGCCAGCAGCCAGCTCTCGGTGACGGCGAAGTCGCCCTCGCCCTCGTTGATGTGCTGCGGGTCGTGGACGTGCGTGTAGCCGCGGCCGAGGAACCAGTCGCGGTGCGCCGGGGCCTCCGCCCTCCGCTCGATGTTGGCGAAGCGGGCGCCGAAGACCCGTCCGTCCACCACGGTCGCGCCGTTCGCCGCGAACACCATGTCCGGCAGGCCGGGCAGCGGCTGCAGGATCTCGACGGCGTGTCCCAGCGAGCGGTACCGGTCGCGGAGGTCCTCCCACTGGAAGAGGGCCAGCGCGGGATCGACCGGCTTGGCGGGGTCCATCCAGGGGTTGATGGAGTAGGTGACCCGGAAGTACGTGGGAGGACACATCAGGTACCGCCGGAACGAAGCGGTTCGCGCAGCGCTCAATGAAGGCTCCTCGCGGTGTGGTTGAGACCGTTGTGCTCATGGTGGACCCCCGGCGGACATCCCGCACCGGATTGCGGACGGAAAAATGCCCGTTCGGCCCTGGTGGGCGGCCTCTAAGGTGAGCGCATGCCGACACCCAGTCCCGCGTCCCCCGACGCCCTCTTCCCCGAGACCCGCCGTGCTCTGCTGCACCGGATCGCGGTCGCCCAGTCCGCCTCCCGCACGCCCTCCCTCGTGGCGGCCGTCGTCCGGGACGGCCGCACCGTGTGGACCGGCGCCCGGTCCTGCGTGGACGGGCACGCGCCGGACGGGGACACGCAGTACCGGATCGGCTCGATCACCAAGACCTTCGTGGCCGCGCTGGTGATGCAGCTGCGCGACGCGGGGCGCCTCGGCCTGGACGACCCGGTCGACAAATACCTCGGCGCCACCTCCGCGGACGGGGTGACGATCCGTCAACTCCTCGCACACACCGGGGGTCTGGCCTCCGAGAGCCCCGGCCCGTGGTGGGAGCGCACCTCCGGCGCGCTGCGCCCGGACCTCGACGGGGTGCTGGGCGAGCGCGCCCGGCTGCACCCGGCGGGGGAGCGGCACCACTACTCCAACCCGGGCTTCGCCCTGCTCGGCGCCGTCGTGGAGCGGCTGCACGACGGGCAGCCGTGGGACGAGGTGCTCTGGTCCCAGGTGCTGGAACCGCTCGGCATGACCCGTACCTCGCGCCGTCCGCAGGCCACGCACGCGGGCGGCTGGGCCGTGCACCCGTACGCCGAGCTGATGCTGCCCGAGGCGGTCCACGAGACCGGGCTGATGGCCCCGGCCGGTGAGCTGTGGTCGACGGCGGACGACCTGTGCCGCTGGGCGGCCTTCCTGGCCGCGGGCGACGAACACGTCCTGTCCGCCGCCACGGTGGAGGAGATGCGCCGGCCCGCGGCGCCCTCCGGCGACTACGGCCTCGGCCTCCAGGTGACGACCGGGCCCGACGGGCGGCAGCTGGTCGGGCACGGCGGTTCCATGCCCGGCTTCGTGGCCGGACTGTGGTTCGACGTCGCCGAGGGACTGGGTGCCGCCGTCCTCGCCAACTCCACCACCGGCGCCCCGACCGGGGCGATCGCCCGCGACCTGCTGGGCATCGTGACCGAGCGCGAGCCGCGCATCCCCGAACCCTGGCGCCCGGTGTCCGACCCCGACCCGGAACTGCTGGCGCTCACCGGCCCCTGGTACTGGGGCACCTCCCCCCACGTGCTGCGGCTGGCCGCCGGCCGCGACCTGGAACTCGCCCCGGCGACCCCCGGCGCCGGCCGCGGCGCCCGCTTCCGCGCCGGTCGGGACGGCACGTGGACCGGCCTGGAGGGCTACTACGACGGGGAGACGCTGCGCGCGGTCCGCGCGGCCGACGGCACCGTCACCCACCTCGACGTCGGCTCGTTCGTCTTCACCCGCACCCCCTACGACCCCGCCGCCCCGGTCCCGGGCGGCGTCGACCCGGCCGGCTGGGGCGCGCACGGGGCGTAGCCGCGGGAACGGAGCACGCGCTCAGGCGGTGAGCGGGAACTCCCGCCCGAGCGCGGCGAAGACCGCCGCGTTGTGGGCGAAGGCCCGGCGGCACTCCTCGACGACGCGCTGCTTCTCCAGCTCATCGGCCGGCAGGGCGTCGAGCAGGGCCCGGTACTCGCGCTTGAAGGCGGCGGGGTTGCCGATCGCCTCGAAGACGTAGAAGCGCACGCCGTCGCCCTTGCGGGGGAAACCCCAGGTCCTCTCCGCGATGCCGCGGATGACCTGGCCGCCGGAGAGGTCGCCGAGATAGCGGGTGTAGTGGTGGGCGACATAGCCGGCCGGCCAGTCGCGAGCGGTCTCGGTGATACGGGCGGCGTAGGCGGCGGTCTCGGGCAGTGCCGCCGCCCGCTCCCGCCAGCCGGCCCCGAGCAGGTGGCCGAGGTCGCGTTCGAGGGCGGCGACCCGCGGCAGCTCCGGGCGCAGGAAGGGGCCCGCGACGGGGTCGCCGGCCAGGGGACCGGCCGCGCCCTCCAGGGCCCGGTAGACGAACCACAGCTGCTCGGTGTAGCGGGCGTATGCGGCGACCGCGAGGCGGCCGCCGAGCAGGTCGCCGATGAAGGTGGAGTTCTCCGCCTCGCTGTGGCGGTCATGGCTGGCGGCGCGGATCAGCGCGGAGAACGGTGCGGCTCCGGAAGGGCTGGCGGGCGTCAAGGGGATCCTCCTGCGTCGGGCCCTGCAGGAATCGTGCCGACTTAGGGTTACCTAAGTCAATGGGCTTGCCGACAACCTGTCGGAAACCAGGCTACGTCCGGGTGGTGCGGTATGGGGTCATTTGCGGATTCTCTTCCCCCATTCGAGGGACCTTCCGGGCACCCCGGGTGCGGACCGGATCCGTACAGGGCGCAGGATGGAAATCCACCATCCGTGGATTCCGCTTACGTCTTTTCCCTCGTTACGTAGGGTGGAGCGAGGGTTCACACGGGCGAGGGAAGGGGCTCGATGGTCACCAAGGGCAGGTTGTCCGGCTGGTTGCGCCGGAAGGCGGGAGAGCGGGACGCCGACGGCGAGGACGGCTTCGCCCAGCGGACCCCGGGTGCCCGCGACCGGGACGACCTGCTGCTGGCGGCCGCCGTGGCGGGCCTGCCCCTGGCCCCTGCCGCGCACCCGTCCGCCGAGTCCGGCTACCGCTGCTCCTGCGACCGGATCGGCTGCCCCACCCCGGGCACCCACCCGGTCTCCTTCGCCTGGCAGACCCAGGCCACCACGGACCCGGAGAAGATCCAGCGCTGGCTGCGCACCCAGCCCCTCGCGAACTTCATCACCGCCACCGGCATCGCCCACGACGTCCTCGACGTCCCCGCCGAGGCCGGCCGGATCGCCCTGGAACGGCTGGCCGCCGAGGGCGCCGCCACCGGGCCGGTGGCCGTCTCCGACGGCCGGACACTTTTCTTCACCGGCACCCGCGCCACCGCCGACGAGGACGAGTGGTGGCCCTGCGAGCTGGACTGCCACCCCGAGACCCTGGACGAGCACCCCGGCCTGCGCTGGCACTGCCGCGCCAGTTACGTACTGATGCCGCCCTCGCGCCTGCCGTCGGGCGCCGTCGTGGCCTGGCTGCCCGGCCACGGCCCCGACCGCCCGCTGCCCGACCCCCTGCCGCTGCTCGCCGTCCTCACCGACGCCTGCGCCCAGGTCGAGCACGAGCCGGAAACGGCCGGCTGGATCAGCTGACCTCCACGCCCGCGCGGCCCCGGCCGCGGTGGGCGGCCTTGCCGCCGGGCGACCGGGCCCGGCGTGAGCGACGTCACAGCGGCGCCCCGCCGTCCTCGGTGCCCGGCGCCACGGGGGCGAACTCCCCGTTCGCGGTGGGCTGGTCGCGCTGAGCCCCGCCCCTGCCCGGCCCGGCGTGACCGACTTCTCAGCGGCGCCGCGCCCAGCGCTCCGCCGTCCGGCGCTCGGCGCCAGCGGCGCGAACTCCCCGCTCGCGGCGGGCTGCGTCGACGAGTCCTGGCCCGCCCGGGGCGAAGAGGCGGTGTCCCAGGCGCACCCGGTTGCACCACAGCCCCCGAGCCACCGCCCGGACGGCCAGTCCGCAGCCGCGTGATACGCCAGAGACCGGCCCCCTCGGCACTGCCGAGGGGGCCGGTCTCACGGTGGTGATCAGTCGTGCGCCGACGGCGTCAGCCTTCGTCGCCGACCGGACGGGCGCCCGCTTCCCGTGCACCGTCACGCACGCCGTCGGCGGGCACCTTCGCGGCCGGCGCCGCGACGCGGCCGGGGTGCAGGAAGAAGAACATCGTCGGTACGAGGTACACCGCCCAGACCGTGACCTGGAGCCAGGTCGGGTCCGGCTGGAAGTTGAACACGCCCTTGAGCAGCGTCCCGTACCAGGAGTCGACCGGGATCGTCGAGCTGATGTCGAAGGCCCGCGCGCCCAGCCCGGGCAGCCAGTCGGCCTCCTGGAGGTCGTGGAAGCCGTACGCGAGGACGCCGGCGGCCACGACGACCAGCATCGCGCCGGTCCAGGTGAAGAACTTGGCCAGGTTGATGCGTACCGCGCCGCGGTAGAACAGCCAGCCCAGCACCACGGCCGTGAGCAGTCCCAGCGCCGCGCCGACCAGCGGCCGCACGCCGTCGTCGGTGGCCTGCACGGCGGTCCAGATGAACAGCGAGGTCTCCAGCCCCTCACGGCCCACCGCGAGGAAGGAGGTGACGATCAGGGCGCCGGTGCCCATGGCGACCGCGGCGTCCAGCTTGCCGTGCAGCTCGGCCCTGAGGTGCCGCGCGGTGCGCCGCATCCAGAACACCATCCAGGTCACCAGGCCGACCGCGATGACCGACAGCGAGCCGCCGAGGGCCTCCTGCGCCTGGAAGGTCAGCTCGGAGGAGCCGAACTGCAGGGCGGCGCCGAAGCCCAGGCTCAGCAGCACCGCGGCGCCGACGCCGAGCCAGACCGGCGGCAGCTTGTCCTTGCGGTCGGTCTTCACCAGGTAGGCGACCAGGATGCAGACGACCAGGCTGGCCTCCAGGCCCTCACGGAGTCCGATCAGGTAGTTGCCGAACACCCGCCGTCACTTCCTTTCAGTTGTTCTCGAAGAGCGCGCGGCCCCACCAGTCGCCGGTGTCCCGGACGCCCGGCGGTACGGCGTAGACGGCCGAACCCACGTGCTGGATGTACTCGTTGAGCGCGTCGGTCTTGGCCAGCCGCATCTGCAGCGGGATGAAGCCGTCGCGCACGTCGCGCTGGTAGGCGAGGAAGAACAGCCCGGCGTCCAGCCGTCCGAGGCCGTCGGTGCCGTCGGTGAAGGAGTAGCCGCGCCGCAGGATGGTGACGCCGCTGTTGTCCGGGTGCGAGAGGCGGACGTGCGCGTCCGGCTTCATCGCCTTGAAGTCCGGGGTGTCCCGCTCGTGCTTCCTGCCGAGCGGCGCGCCCTCGCCCTTGGTCCGGCCGAAGACGTCCTCCTGCTCGCGCAGGGAGGTCCGGTCCCAGGTCTCGATGTGCATCCGGATACGCCGGGCCACCAGGTACGAGCCGCCGGACATCCAGGCCGGCCCGTCGGCGGACGCGACCCACACGTGCTTGTCCTGGACGGACGCGTCGGAGCCGGCGGCGTTGTGCGTGCCGTCCTTGAAGCCCATCAGGTTGCGCGGGGTCTGCTCGTCGGGCGTGGTCGAGGAGGTCTTGCCGAAGCCGAGCTGCGACCAGCGCATCGCGACCTTGCCGAAGCCGATGCGGGCCAGGTTGCGGATGGCGTGCACCGCCACCTGCGGGTCGTCGGCGCAGGCCTGGACGCACAGGTCGCCGCCGCTGCGGCTCGTGTCCAGGTTGTCGCCGGGGAACTTCGGCAGGTCCACCAGGGCTTCGGGACGCTTGCCGGCGAGCCCGAAGCGGTCCTTGCCGTCCGCGCCGCGGAAGAGCGAGGGCCCGAAGCCGATGGTGAGCGTGAGCCGCGAGGGCTGCAGGCCGAGGGCCTCGCCGGTGTCGTCCGGCGGGGCCTCGGCGAGACCGCCGACCGCGCCCTCGCCGACCGGCCGGCCCTGCGTCATCTTGCGTGCGGCCTCGGTCCACTCCTTGAGGAGCGCGACCAGTTCCTCGCGGTCCTCGGTCGTGACGTCGAAGGACGCGAAGTGCAGCCGGTCCTGGACCGGAGTGGTGATGCCGGCCTGATGCGCGCCGTGGAAGGCGATCGCGCTGCCCGCGGAGGCCGCGGGCTGCACATCGTTCCCTGACCGTACGGCGGCCACGGCGCTGCCGGCCGCGGCGGCGCCGAGGACGACCCCGGCGCCGGTCCAGCCGAGCAGCGTGCGCCGCGAGGTGGTGGTTTCCTCGGACATGCTCCCCAGTCCCTTGCGATTACTTGGCGACGGCCGCGGCGAGCTTGGACAGCGGCTCGGCGAGTGCGTTGACGCCGTCCGAGAGGGCCTTGCGGTCGGCCTTGCCGACGGTGTCGTACGAGACGAACGTGTCGCCCTTGCGGTACTTGGCCAACAGGCCGTTCACGGCCGTGAACTGCTTGTCGAGCTCGGCGGTGAGCGCGGCGTCGTTCTCGGCGGCGACCGGCTTCAGCAGCTCGTACGCCTTCTGCGCGCCCTCGACGTTGGCCTGGAAGTCCGACAGGTCGGTGTGGGAGTAGAAGTCCTCCTCGCCGGTGATCTTGCCGGTGGCGACCTCGTCCAGCAGCTCCTTGGCTCCGTTGGCCATGCTGGTGGCGGTGATGTCGGCCTTGCCGACCCGGGTCTGCCAGTCCTTCAGGTCGGTGACGAGCTGGTCGGCGAGGGTGCCCTCCTCGGCGCCGGCCTTCTTGTCCTTCCACAGGGACTTCTCCAGGCGGTGCCAGCCGGTCCACTTCTGGCCGTCCTCCAGACCGTCCTCACGGGTGTCGGTCAGGGGGTCGATGTCGCCGAAGGACTCGGCGACCGGCTCGGTGCGCTCCCAGCCGACGCGCGAGGGCGCGAAGAGCGACTTGGCCTTCTCCACGTCGCCGGCCTTGACGGCGTCGGCGAACTGCTGGACCACCGGGATGGTCTGGTCCGCCTGCTCCTGGGCGTACTTGCGGTACGCGGCGACGGCCGTGTCCAGGCGCGGGTCGGACGTCACGGCACCCTTGCCGGTCACGGTGATCTTCTGGCGGATGCCGTCGCCCTGCATGCCGGGCTTGCAGGCGATCTCGTACGAACCGGCCTTGATCTCGGCGGTGATGGTGGCCTTGGTGCCGGGGCCGATGTTCTCCCGCTCGGTCACGATCTTGTCGCTGGGCGTGTAGACGTAGACCTCGGTGACCTTGGAGCCCGTGTTCTTCACGGCGAGCTGTACATGCCCGGCCGGGAAGGTGGTCTTGGAGATGTCGCAGGCGGTGTCCGAAGCGGTCACCGTGATCGCGTCCGAGGAGGCGCTGTCGGCCTTCTCCGCGCAGCCGGTCACGGCGGTGACGGCGACCACTATGCCGGCGGCGGCTACTGCGGACATGCGGACGGCGGACATACGGGCTCCTGGCGGATCGGTGGGGCGAGGACTTAGGCAAGCCTTCCTGTGGAAAGGCTTGCCTAACCTATCCGAGCCTCATCTCACCTTGCCCACTATCGAGTAAAGAAATGGTAATGAAGGGCGTGGCGGCACTCGGTGCGCGTCACGAAGGCGTCACGGCAGGGTCAGCACCTCGGCGCCCGTGTCCGTGACCACGAGGGTGTGCTCGAACTGCGCGGTGCGCTTGCGGTCCTTGGTGACCACCGTCCAGCCGTCGTCCCAGATCTCGTACTCGTGGGTGCCGAGCGTCAGCATGGGCTCGATGGTGAAGGTCATGCCCGGCTTCATCACCGTGGTGGCGCGGGGGTCGTCGTAGTGCGGAACGATCAGGCCCGAGTGGAAGGCCGTGTTGATGCCGTGGCCGGTGAAGTCGCGCACCACGCCGTACCCGAAGCGCTTGGCGTACGACTCGATCACCCGGCCGATCACATTGATCTGCCGGCCCGGCTTGACGGCCTTGATCGCGCGATTCAGCGACTCGCGGGTGCGGTCCACCAACTGCCGCGACGCCTCGTCGACTTCGCCGACGAAGTAGGTGGCGTTGGTGTCGCCGTGCACGCCGTGGACGAAGGCCGTGACGTCGAGGTTGACGATGTCGCCGTCACGCAGGAGCGTCGAGTCGGGGATGCCGTGGCAGATCACCTCGTTGATCGAGGCGCACAGCGACTTGGGGAAACCGCGGTAGCCCAGGTCCGAGGGATAGGCCTGGTGGTCGCACATGTACTCGTGGGCGATCCGGTCCAGTTCGTCGGTGGTGACCCCGGGCGCGATGGCCTTCGCCGCCTCCTCCATCGCCCGCGCGGCGATCCGGGACGCGACGCGCATCTTCTCGACGGTCTCCGCCGACTGCACCTCCGGCCCGTCGTACGGCCGCGGGGCCGGACGCCCCACGTACTCGGGCCGCGGGATCGAGGCGGGGACGTGACGCGTGGGGGAGAGCTTGCCGGGCACCAGGACAGACATGTCAGCGAGTGTATCGGCGGCCGGTCGGGCAGCATGGCGGCAGGACGTCGTAGGAGGAGGAGCGATGGCGCCGTTCAGGAGGGTCCGCAAGCCGGCCGGAAAGCCCGGTGAGTGGTTCTACTGCATCGAGCACAGAAAGGTGGAGGAGGGGCCGGAGTGCCCGGCCAAGGACCGCATGGGGCCGTACCCCAGCCGGGCCGACGCCGAGCGTGCGATGGAGACCGCCGCCGAGCGCAACCTGCAGTGGGAGAACGATCCGCGGTGGAAGGACCAGCCGCGCGAGGGCGAGGGCGACTGAGCCACCCGGTCGTGACCAGGCGCACGCCGGGCCGAGGCCCGCGCCGGCCGGGACCCCGGCCGGCGCGCGGCGGCCCGTTCCCTCCGCGCGCCCACCCGCTTCACCCGATTGGTTGGTCCCGGGGAGCGGGCCCGGAACTCCCGCCGGCTACCCACGCGTAGCACATCACCCCCTTTCTTGTCCGAAGTTTCGAACGCATTGAGGTTCAGACCAAGGACGCTCCGTTTCTCAGGACATGCGGACCGGATCCGACCACGGCAGGTCGGACGGAGCCGGAGGAAAACGGAGAAAAGGGGCCCCATGTCCAGGAAACGCAGGCTCGGGACCAAGCAGAAGATCGCGCTGATGACGGGCGCGGCGACGCTCGCCGGCGGCTTCGCCGTGGCGACGATGGCCAGCGGCCACGCCTCCGTGGTGTGCGACGGCCTCGACCAGGCGATACGCAACAACCAGGCCTTCATCGCGGGCCAGCGGGCGAATCCCGACGCGCAGTCGGCGGCCCGCATCGCCAACCGCGAGGCGGTCATCCAGCAGATCAACGTGCAGCGTCAGGCCTCGGGATGCGGTGCGGCCCCGGGGGCTCCCGCCGCCGCGGCCCCGGCGGCGCCTGCCGCGCCCGCCGCGGGTCAGGGTCAGGGCCAGAACCAGGCGCAGCCGCCCGCCGCGCCGCCCGCGGGGGCCGCGAACGGCCAGGTGGTCTGCCCGGGTTCGACGGTGACGCTGTCCGGCGAGGCGGGCGCCCCGGGTGCGTCCAGCAACCAGTTCCCGATGGGCACCAGGCTCAAGGTGACGAACCTGGACAACGGCAAGTCCACGACGGTCGCCGTGACGTCGACGTCCGGAAGCTGTGTGCTGCTCAACAACGCGGCCTTCGAGCAGGTCCGCGAGCCGGGCAAGTTCCTGATCCGGAAGGCGCGCATCGAGCGCGTCGGCTGATCGGCGCCGATCCGCGCCGGTCTCCGGCGACCACCCGAGCCGTCCGGGCCACCGCCGAACCAGGAAGCGGCGGTGGCCCGGACCTCTTGACGGGGGCACGACACTCCGCTTCAATCCGGCGTGACAGGTCCAGACCAACGGTCCAGACCACTTGCCCGGCACCGTCTGAACCCCCCGCCCCCCACTGGGAGGTCACGTGCTCTTCCGTCGTCATGTCCCGCGCACCGGATCGCGCAGATCCCGCATCCTCTCCGTCGTCACCGCAGCCTTCCTGGTCGCCGCCGGCAGCCTGATCGTCCTGCCCGGCACCGCACAGGCGGCCAACCTCGTCAGCAACCCCGGCTTCGAGAGCGGCAGCCTGTCCGGCTGGTCCTGCTCGGGCGGATCCGTCGTCAGCAGCCCGGTGCACAGCGGCACCAAGGCGCTGGCCGGCGCCGTCAGCAGCAGCGACACCGCCCAGTGCACCCAGACCGTCTCGGTGCAGCCCAACACCGCCTACTCGCTGACCGGTTGGGTGCGCGGAGCGTACGTCTACCTCGGTGTCACCGGCGGCGCCTCCACCTGGACGCCGTCCGCCGCCTCGTACACCCAGCTGACGGTGCCCTTCACCACCGGTGCCTCGCAGACCAGCGTGCAGCTGTACGTCCACGGCTGGTACGCCCAGGGCACCTACAACGCCGACGACATCAGCCTCGACGGGCCGGGCGGCGGGGGCGGCGGCGACACGCAGGCGCCCACCGCGCCCAGCGGTCTGACCTCCACGGGCAAGACCTCCTCCAGCGTCTCGCTGTCCTGGAACGCCTCCTCCGACAACGTCGGCGTCACCAGCTACGACGTCTACCGCGGCAGCACCCTGGCCACCACCGTGACCGGCACCTCCGCCACCGTCACCGGCCTGGCCGCGAGCACCGCCTACACCTTCACCGTCAAGGCGCGCGACGCCGCGGGCAACACCTCGGCGGCCTCCAACGCGGTGAGCGTCACCACCAGCGCGGGCGGTGGCGGCGGCACCGGCTTCAAGCAGGCCGCGCCCTACCTCTACCTCGGCTGGGGCGACCCGCCGAGCCCGTCCACGGTGATGAGCGCCACCGGCGTCAAGTGGTTCACGATGGCCTTCATCCTCTCCTCCGGCGGCTGCAACCCCGCCTGGGACGGCTCCCGTCCGCTGACCGGCGGCAACGACCAGTCCACCATCAACGCCATCCGTGCGGCGGGCGGCGACATCGTCCCGTCCATCGGCGGCTGGAGCGGCAACAAGCTCGGGCCCAACTGCTCGACCCCCGAGGCGCTGGCCGGCGCCTACCAGCAGGTGATCAACGCGTACGGCCTCAAGGCGATCGACGTCGACATCGAGAACACCGACGAGTTCGAGAGCGAGGTCGTCCAGGACCGCGTCCTGAACGCGCTGAAGATCGTCAAGCAGAACAACCCCGGCATCCGGACGATCCTCACCTTCGGCACCTCGACGACCGGCCCGACCTACTGGGGCGGCCGGCTCATCGACCGGGCCAACGCGCTCGGCGCCAACATCGACGTCTTCACGATCATGCCGTTCGACTTCGGCGGCGGCGCCGACATGTACGGCAACACCGTGAACGCCGCCGAGGGGCTGAAGACCAAGCTGAAGTCCACCTTCGGCTGGGACGACGCCACCGCCTACGCCCACCTCGGCATCTCCGGCATGAACGGTCTGAGCGACCAGCAGGAGAACACCACCCCGGCCATCTGGACCCAGATCCGGGACTGGGCCAACTCCCACCACATCGCCCGGCTCGCCTACTGGGCCGTCAACCGTGACCGCCCCTGCGCGGGCGGCGGCGTGACCAGCAACTGCTCCGGCATCAACCAGAGCACCTGGCAGTTCACCTCGATCACCGCCGGCTTCACCGGCTGATCCGCGGCCCGGCCGGGGCACCGGCCGGGCCCACCGACCGCCCCACGGGTCAGGCGGCGGGGGACACCACGTCCTCCGCCGCCGTCCGCATGCTCACCGCGTGCTCGTTGGTCCGCGCGTCGTACGCCATCAGCGTCGGCAGGCACACCGCCAGCGTCCCGACCGCCGCCACGCATGCCAGCCCGCCGGTCCACACCGAGGTCCGCAGCCCCAGCGCCGCCGCCGCGCCACCGGCCCGCACCTGGCCCAGCTGCGGTCCGGTCATGAAGGACAGCAGCTCGATGCCGGCCAGCCGGCCGCGCAGGGTGTCCGGGATGGTCTGGTTCCAGATCGTCGAGCGGAACACCCCGCTGATCATGTCCAGCGCGCCCGCCAGCACCAGGAACAGCAGCACCAGCCACACATTGCGGGTCAGCCCGGCCGCCGCCATGCACAGGCCGAAGCCCGCCGCGGCCAGCACGATCGCCACGCCGTGCCGGTGCACCCGGCTGGACCAGCCGCTCGTCAGGCTCATCAGCATCGCCCCGGCCGGCAGCGCCGCGTACATCAGGCCCAGCGACCACGGGGCGCCCAGGTCGTCCGCCATGAACGGGAACACGGCGATCGGGAACGCCAGGCCCATCGCCGCGATGTCCACCACGTAGGTGCCCAGCAGTTCCTTGCGGCTCCACGCGTAGCGCGCGCCCTCGCCGATCGAGCGCAGCGACGGGCGCTCCGCGTCGTGCGAGGGCGGCGACGGTCGCAGCCGCAGGCCCAGCAGCAGCGACACGGCGAAGGTCAGGGCGTCGATGGCGTACGCCCAGCGCAGGCCCG
This sequence comes from Streptomyces sp. NPDC002574, assembly GCF_042889545.1. Taxonomy (NCBI): domain Bacteria; kingdom Bacillati; phylum Actinomycetota; class Actinomycetes; order Kitasatosporales; family Streptomycetaceae; genus Streptomyces; species Streptomyces sp. NPDC002574. The sequence goes on along the minus strand of NZ_JBIARB010000001.1, from coordinate 23,859 downwards.
CGTAGGCGATCAGCACGCCGGCCAGCGCGGGTGCCGCGATGGCGCCGAGCTGCCAGCGCAGCGCGTTCAGCGAGGCCGCCGCGGTGAGCTGGTCGTGCGGCACGATACGGGGCACGATCGCGTCCAGCGCGGGGCGTTGCAGACCCCCGAGCGCGCTCGTCAGCGCCGCCACCACGTACAGCGGCCAGAGCAGCGGACGCGGGAGCAGGGTGTTGGCCAGCAGCAGGGCCGACATCAGGCCGAGCGCCGCCTCCGTCCACAGGATCAGCTTCCGCCGGTCGAGGGCGTCGGCCAGGGCGCCCCCGTAGAGCCCGAACACCACCAGCGGGACCAGTTCCACCGCGCCCAGTGCGCCGACCGCGAGGGTCGAGCCGGTCAGGTCCTTGATCTGGACCGGGAGCGCCACGAACGTCAGGAAGCTGCCGAAGCCGGTGATCAGCCCGGCGCACCACATCAGGCGGAAGTCGCGGGAACTGCGCCATGGGGCGAGGTCGGGGAGGAGATTGCGCACCTTGGCATGTTTGGCGGGCGGGCGCCGGGACGCAACGCATTTTCCGCCGCCTTCCCGGCCGTTCCGGCGCGTGCACCGGAACGGCCGGGACAGGTGTCACGCCATGAGGCCGGCCGCCTCGAGGCGCTCGCCGATGGCCTTCACCGCGGTGTCGTCCAGCGGGGTCTGCGGCGCGGCCGTGGCCGGGCAGGGGATGACGCCCCGCAGGTGCAGTGCCGCCTTGAAGGCGCCGAGCGCCGAGGCACTGGCGCTCATCGGGGCGGCCGCGGCGCCGATGTCGACGATCGAGAAGAGCGCGGCGAGCCGGTCCTGCTCGGCGGCGGCCTCCCGCCAGCGCCCGGCGAGCGCGTGCTCGTACAGCCGCACATAGCCGTGCGGGTCGACGTTGCCGAGTCCGGGCACGACGCCGTGGGCCCCCGCCAGCAGGGCGGCGTCGACGGTGAGTTCGGAGCCGGTGAGCAGCGAGAAGGAGCCGGCCAGACCGCGCCGGCGGAGCTCGACGAGCAGTCGGCGCATGCCGCCGTCGGCGCCGCTGCTGTCCTTGAGCCCGGCCAGCGTGCCGTTCTCGGCCAGCGCCAGCACCGTCGCGGCGGGCAGCTTGGTGTGCACGGCGGAGGGGATGTCGTACGCGAACAGCGGCAGGCCGTCCGCGCCGTCCCGCACCCGGCGGAAGTGGTCGGCGATCTCGACCGGGTGCGTGGTGGTGTAGAAGGGCGCGGTCGCCACCAGGCCGTCCGCGCCCGCCGCGACGGCCGCGCGGACATGGTCCAGCACCCGCGCCGTGGTCATGTCGACGACCCCGGCGAGCACGGGGACGCGCCCGCCGACCGCCTCGACGACGGTGGTGAGCGCGATCCGGCGTTGTGCGTCGGACAGATAGGCCGTCTCGCCGCTCGACCCGAGCGCGAAGACGCCGTGGACGCCCGCCGACAGCACATGGCCGACCAGGGCGCGCAGCCCGTCGGTGTCCACGTCGCCCGCGGGAGTGAGAGGAGTGCACAGAGGAGGTACGACGCCACGCAAGGGGGCGTGCATAACGGTCATAACGCCCACTTCTACCAGCTTGCCGGGGGCGGTGACATGAACTGCTCGGCGAGCCGCGCGAGCCGCGGCAGCCGGTCCCGCAGCCGCGGCCGCCGCCCCGCGGCGGCACTGACCAGGTGCTGCAGCAGATCCAGCCCGACCTCGCCGGGCTCCGGCGGCACGGACAGCGCCTCATGGGCGAGCCCGGCGAGCTCCCGGTCGCCCGCGTCCATCGCCAGTACCGTCGCCCCGGCCCGCCGGGCGCCGTCCACCCGTTCCAGCAGTGCCGCCTCCGCCCGTTCGGGTGTGACCACCAGCACCGTCTCGCCGCGCCGCGCGGCCTCCAGCCGGGCGGTGCCGACCGCGAGATGCGCGGGGGCGCCCGGCGGCACGCGCTGCCGCACCAGCGTGGGGGAGAGTTCCGGCAGCCCGCTCCAGGCCGCCTCGTCGTCCAGATGGGCGGCCATGTGCCACGGCTCGTACCCACCGGCGCCCACCAGCAGCAGGCCGCCCGGGGACCCGCGGCCGACGGCGCCGCGCAGCGCCCCCGCGAACGTCCGGGTCCGCTCCGGCCACTCGCTGCCGGCCAGCAGTTCACGGACGACCTCGACCCGTACGGCATCCATGCCACGGCATCCTGGCGCAGGCCCCCGCCGTCAGCAGGGGCTTCCCGTCCGGCTCACCCGAAGGGGGTCAGTGTGCGGGAGCGGCGCGCGAGACCCTGGCCCGCACGTCGGTGAAGTGCCGGCGCATCGCCGCCCGCGCCGCGCCCGCGTCCCCGGTGCGCAGGGCGCCGACCACCGCGCGGTGGTTGGCGATGATGCGCTCGACGGGGTCGTCGGCGGGCGCGAGGGCGGAGCCGACGTCCTGGTAGACGCTCCAGAACAGATCGATGAGCTGGAGCACCAGTTCGTTGTCGCAGGTCGCGTACAACAGCGCGTGGAACGCGCGGTCGGCGTCCGGATCGGTGACCATCCGCGAGGCGAGCGCGTCGAGTTCGTCCAGCCGCTCCGCCGGTATGGTCCCCGCCACCTCGCCGATCAGGCCGACCTCCAGCAGTTCGCGCACCGCCACCAGGTCGGCCAGCGCCCGTACCCGGGAGCGGATGTGGAAGGTGAGCGAGGGCAGCAGCACCCGCAGCGGCGCGTCGGTCACGAAGGTGCCGGTGCCGTGGCGTATCTCGACGATGCCGAGCGCCTGCAGCGCGCGCACCGCCTCGCGCACGCTGTTGCGGCCGGCGCCCAGCAGATCCATCAGCTGGGGCTCGGTGGGCAAAGTCGCGCCGGGGGCGAGTCGCTGCTCGTGGATGAGCTCGATGATGCGATCCTGAAGCGTCGGGCCGCGGCCCCCGCCGGCGGTTCTGGTCACAAGTGGCCGCCTTTCCCTCGTGCTGTCGTGCTTTCTTGACGTGCCGTCAGTCTCTTGTCTACCGTCCCTTGACGACAAGGGACGTCCTACGTCTGCCATGCAAGGGCGCATCGGAGGCAACACCGATGTCATACCTCACATCCGTCCCCTACCGAGCCGGTACCGGGGGAACCTCCGGGGAAGACCCGGGGGGCGTCTACGCCAGCTTCCGCATCCCCGCGGTCGTCGTGACGGGCACGGGCACCGTGCTCGCCTTCGCCGAGGGCCGGCACGCGTCGGCGGCGGACACCGGGCGCATCGACCTCGTCCTGCGACGGTCGACGGACGGCGGCCGCACCTGGGACGACCTGCGGGTGGTGACGTCCAACGGCTCCGGCACGGCGGGCAACCCGGCCCCGGTCGTCACCGCGGAGGGCCGCGTCGTCCTGGTCCACGTGCGCAACGCCGGGACCGCCGAGGAACGCGACATCATCCGCGGCAAGGTGTCCGACGAGGACGGCCGCCGGGCCTGGGTCCAGCACAGCGACGACGACGGCGTCACCTGGTCCGCGCCGCGCGAGATCACCGCCGCCGTCAAGCGCCCCGGCTGGCGCTGGTACGCCACCACCCCCGGCCACGCACTCCAGTTGCGCGCCGGACGGCACGCCGGGCGGATCGTCGTCGCCGGCAACCACACCCGCCCGCCCGAGGGCCCCGACACCGGTGCCGAGCCCCGCTACAACGGCGGCCACTGCCTGTACAGCGACGACCTCGGCGAGACCTGGCAACTCGGCTACACCGACGACACGTCCGACGACTACGTCAACCCCAACGAGACCACCGCCGCGGAACTGCCCGACGGCACAGTCTACTTCAACACCCGCACCGACTCCCGCAGCCCCGGCAACCGCGCCGACGCCGTCTCCGCCGACGGCGGCGCCACCCTGGAGCGCCGCTTCCGGCCGCAGGCCGGCCTGGTCGCGCCCGTCGTGCAGTGCAGCGTCCTGCACCTCGGCACACCCGACGTGCTGCTCTTCTCCGGCCCCGGGCATCCCACCGCGCGGGCCCTGATGACCATCAGGGCCAGCCACGACCGCGGCGTCACCTGGCGGACCGCGCACACCGTCGACGGCCTGCCCGCCGCCTACTCCGACCTGGTGCGGCTGGACGAGGACAGCGTCGGACTGCTGTACGAGACCGGCGACTTCGGCCCGTACGAGACGATCACCTTCCGCCGCGTCCCCCTCGCGGAGCTGGTCTCTTGATCGGCCGGCGCGGCGTGCTGGCGGCGGCCGGGGGCACGGCGGCGGCGCTCGCCCTGCCCGGCTGCGCCCCCTCCACCGGCGCGACGGGCCAGGGCACCACGACCCTCACCTTCTGGTCCTGGGTGCCCGGCATCGAACGCAACGTCGCACTGTGGAACCGGCTGCACCCCGGGGTCCGCGTCGAACTGGAGAAGGTGGCCGCGAGCGGCGGCGCCCAGTACGCCAAGATGCACGCCGCGCTCAAGGCCGGCAGCCCGCCCGACCTCGCCCAGGTCGAGTACCAGATGGTGCCCGGATTCCTCCTCGACCAGGGCCTGGTGGACCTGGCCCGGCACGGCGCCGACCGCTACCGCGCCCGGTTCGCCGACTGGCTGTGGCAGCAGACCGTCTACGCCGGCGGGGTCTACGCCATCCCGCAGGACTCCGGGCCGACGGTGCTCTTCCAGCGCCAGGACCTGCTCGACCGGTGGGACATCGAGACCCCCGCCACCTGGGACGACTTCGCCACCGCCGCCCGCGCCGTACGCCGCCGCGGAGCGCACCTCACCTCCTTCTCGCCGTCCAACCCCGGCTGGTTCACCGCCCTGGCCTGGCAGGCCGGTGCCCGCTGGTTCCGGGCCGGCGGCGACACCTGGCTGGTCTCCGTCGACGACGAGCCCACCCGCCGCGTCACCCGCTACTGGGACCGGCTCATCAAGGACCGGCTGGTCACCACCCAGCCCATGATGCAGAGCGCCTGGTACGCCGGCCTCCAGTCCGGCGACCTCGTCAGCTGGACCGGCGGCAGCTGGGGCGACGCGCTGCTCACCGGCAACGCCCCCGGCGGCGCGGGCAAGTGGCGGGTCCGGCCGATGCCGCAATGGCACACCGCCGGCGCAGCCGCCGCCCCGTCCTCGGGGAACTGGGGCGGCTCCACCACCGCCGTCTTCACCGGCACCCGGAACCCCCGGGCCGCGCTGGACTTCGCGGTGTGGCTCAACAGCGACCCCGCCAGCGTCCGGCTGCTCATCCGGGGCGGCTACGGCTACCCCGCTCCCGTCTCTGGCTTCACCCCGTCCGAACTCGACACCCGCGCGGCCTACTTCGGCGGCCAGGACTACGGCGCGGTGGTCGCCGCCTCCGGCGCCGCGGTGGACCGCTCCTGGACCTGGGGCCCGACCATGGACACCTTCTTCCAACGGCTCACCGACGCCCTCAGCGGCGCCGTCAGCGACGGCACCCCCCTCACGGCCGTCCTGCCGGGACTCCAGGCCCGCACCCTCGCCGACCTGCGCGACAAGGGCCTGAAGGCGGAGGCCGCGTGACCGCGCGGGCGGACGTCGTGCCGCCGGCCGCGCCCGGGCCCGCCGCCGTGGACGACACCCCGGGCGCGGGCCGGCGCCGTCACGGCCGGCCGACGCGTTCCCGCACCCGCTCCCGCGAGGCACGCACCGCGGCCGCGTTCCTCCTGCCGTTCTGCGCGCTGTTCCTGCTCTGCTTCGTCGTGCCCATCGGCTACGCCGTGCAGCAGAGCCTGCTGCGGACCGTGCGCACCGGGCCGCTCGGCTTCGGCGGCTCGCACGACGTGTTCGCCGGCCTCGCCAACTACGCGCACGCGCTGCGCGACAGCTCCTTCCTCGCGGGCTTCGCGCGGGTGCTGCTCTTCGGGGTCGTGCAGGTGCCGCTCATGCTCGCGCTGGCCGCCGGGCTCGCGCTGCTCCTGGACAGCGCCTCCGCCCGCGGCATCGGCTTCTTCCGCACCGCGTACTTCCTGCCCTACGGCGTGCCCGGCGTGATCGCGTCGATCCTGTGGGGCTTCCTCTACGTCCCCGGCATCAGCCCCATCGTGCAGATCCTGCACTCGGCCGGCTGGCAGGTCGACTTCCTGTCCCGCTCCACCGTGCTGTGGTCCATCGCCAACATCGTGACCTGGCAGTTCACCGGCTACAACATGCTGGTGCTGATCGCCCAGCTCAAGGCCGTGCCCGCGGAGCTGTACGAGGCGGCCCGCCTCGACGGCGCGAACGCGGCGCGGATCGCCTGGCACATCAAACTGCCGCTGATCCGGCCGGCGCTCGTGCTGACCGCCGTCTTCAGCATCATCGGCACGCTGCAACTGTTCTCGGAGCCGCTCGTGCTGCGTCCGCTCTCCCCGGCCATCGACTCCGGCTACACGCCCAACCTGCATGCCTACAACGAGGCGTTCTCGGCCAACGACTACCACGTGGCCGCCGCCGAGGCGGTGCTGCTCGCGCTCGTCGCGTGCGCGCTGTCCTTCGGCTTCCTCAGCCTGGTCGGCCGCCGCGGCGGGGACGGGGCGCTGCGATGACCGTCCCCCTCCGCCACCGCGTCCTCACCGCGACCGCGCTGACGCTGGCCGCCGTCTACTTCCTCGTCCCCGTCTACTGGCTCGCGGTCTCCGCGACCAAGTCCAGCGCCGACCTCTTCGGCAGCTTCGGCCTCTGGTTCGCGCACCCGCACCCGGTCGACTACCTGGGCCGGGTGCTGACCTACGACGGCGGCGTCTACGTCCGCTGGTTCGGCAACAGCCTGCTGTACGCCGGAGTAGGCGCCCTCGGGGCGACCTGGCTGTCGGCCGCCGCGGGCTACGCCCTCGCGCAGTACCGCTTCGCGGGGCGCGAGGCCGTGCTGACCGCCGTCGTCGCGGGCGTCCTCGTGCCGTCCACGGCGCTGGCCCTGCCGCTGTACCTGCTCTTCACCGACCTCGGTTTCGCCAACACCTACTGGTCGGTCCTCGTCCCCGGCATGGTCAGCCCGTTCGGGGTGTACCTGTGCCGGATCTACGCCACGGCGGCCATCCCGCGCTCCCTGTTGGAGGCCGCCCGGCTCGACGGGGCGGGGGAGTGGCGGATCTTCCATGTACTCGGGCTGCGCCTGATGTCGCCGGCGCTCGTCACCGTCTTCCTGTTCCAGTTCGTCCACATCTGGAACAACTTCTTCCTGCCGCTGGTCATGCTCTCCGACAGCGACCTGTACCCGGTGACGCTCGGGCTGACGTCGTGGCAGGGCTACGCCGACCGGCAGCCGGAGCTCTACCAGTACACGGTCGGCGGCGCGCTGCTGTCCGTCCTGCCGCTGATGCTGCTCATGGTGGTGCTCCAGCGCCACTGGCGGGGCGGCCTCAGCGAGGGCAGCGTCACAGCCTGACCGGCACGCCGCGGGCCGCGGCTTGCTGGCAGGATCACGTACATGACTGTTGACAGTGGCAACGACACCCCCGCCGCGAAGGCTCCCGCCAAGGACCCCTGGGACCTGCCCGATGTGTCCGGCCTCGTCGTCGGCGTCCTCGGCGGCACCGGGCCGCAGGGCCGCGGCCTGGCCTACCGGCTCGCCAGGGCGGGCCAGCAGGTGATCATCGGCTCCCGCGCCGCCGAGCGTGCGCAGGCCACGGCGGACGAACTGGGCCACGGCGTCCAGGGCGCGGACAACGCCGAGACCGCCCGGCGCAGCGACATCGTCATCGTCGCCGTGCCCTGGGAGGGCCACGCCAAGACGCTGGAGTCGCTGCGCGAGGAACTCGCCGGGAAGCTGGTCGTCGACTGCGTCAACCCGCTCGGCTTCGACAAGAAGGGCGCCTTCGCCCTGAAGCCCGAGGAGGGCAGCGCCGCCGAGCAGGCCGCCGTGCTGCTCCCCGACTCCCGGGTCGCCGCCGCCTTCCACCACCTGTCCGCGGTGACGCTGGAGGACCCGGAGGTCGAGACGATCGACACCGACGTGCTGGTCCTCGGCGAGTCCCGCGCCGACACCGACGTGGTGCAGGCGCTGGCCGGCCGCATCCCCGGCGTCCGCGGCGTCTTCGCGGGCCGGCTGCGCGGCGCCCACCAGGTCGAGGCGCTGGTCGCCAACCTGATCTCGGTCAACCGCCGCTACAAGGCCCACGCCGGGGTACGCCTGACCGACGTGTGACCGCCGTCGGGGCATGGGGGACAATGAGCGGGTTCGTGACCGACCCGACAGGAGCCGCCCCCATGCCCCGCCTCGCCGTCTACGCGCTCATCGTGTGCGTCCTGTCCGCGGTCGCCGCCGTCGTCTCCTTCGTCGAGGGCAGCTGGCTCGGCGTCCTCTGGATCGCGATCACCGGCCTGACCAGCAACATGTGCTGGTACTACGCGCGCAAGGCCCGGATGGAGAAGGCCGCCGGCTAGAAGGCGTTCTTCCAGAACCGGAAGAGCTGGTAGCCCAGGCCCGACAGGCCGTCCGGCAGACCGAAGGCGTGCGTCACGGAGTCCACGAAGCCGAAGAACGCCGCGTTGACCTCCGGGATCCACAGCACGCCGAAGACGGCCAGCAGGCCGAAGGACGCGAACGGCTCCATCTGGCGCCGCACGCTGTACGACAGCCAGGGCTCGATGACCCCGTAGCCGTCCAGCCCCGGCACCGGCAGCAGGTTCAGGATCGCCGCCGTCACCTGGAGCATGGCCAGGAACCCCAGCGCCGCGGCGAAGGGCTGCTGCTCCGGGTCGAAGGGGTCCACCAGGTCCAGCGTGAACGGCAGCATCAGCGCGATCGCGAACAGCACGTTCGTCAGCGGGCCCGCCGCCGAGATCAGGCTGTGCTTCCAGCGGCCGTTGATCCGGCCGCGCTCGATGAACACCGCGCCGCCGGGGAGGCCGATGCCGCCCAGGATCACGAAGACCACCGGCAGCACGATGCTGAGCAGGGCGTGCGTGTACTTCAGCGGGTTGAGGGTCAGATAGCCCTTCGCGCCGATCGAGATGTCACCGCCGTGCAGGGCGGTCCGCGCGTGCGCGTACTCGTGCAGGCACAGGGAGACCACCCAGCCGGACACGACGAACAGGAAGACGGCGAAGCCGGTGTTCGAGGAGAACCCGGTCCACACCGCCCACCCGGAGACGGCCATGATCGCGACCAGCCCCAGGAAAATCGGGCTGATCTGCCGCTCACTGCGGGTTGCTGCGGTGGTCATCGTGCGGGCTCCTGCGGAGGGCGGTACGGGGGCGGTCGTGGTGGCCGCCCGATCATGCCACTCGGCTGGCGCCGGGCACACCCATTGGGGCGATAACGTCCCGCGAACGCCAGACGTTCCGGGTGGGTTTTTTCCCCGCCCGCCCTCCCGGGTGCCCTGTGAAGTCAGTGACCCGGGCGCGCGTTTCGTGGGGGCCGGGTGCGGGGCCTCCGGGGCTGGCCATTCTGGACCGTGATATTTACGCGCGTTTCCAGCACCTGCTCATCCCGTCCCTGACCGGATAGTGCGCACAAATATCCCGCAGCGTCCAGAACACCCACCCTCCCCCAGCCTCCGGCCGGGGGTGCCCCCAACTCCCCCGCCCCCTCGGTTTCGTCATGCGCCTGATCCCCAGTGGGGGGTAAGGGGCGGCACCGTGCTCAGGCACCCCGTCGGCACAGCGACAACAATCCCGAATCCCGGATCCACCCCCGCCGCGCTGAACCAACACCGGCCCGCACCACGGTCGCCCCCACACCCCCCACCAGGGATTCCCGCCCCGGCCCCTCCGTGAGTGCTCGCGCCTGAACCCTGGCAGGTGGGATGGAGCAGCTCCGCGCTACCCCCGCCGCGCTGAACCAACACCGACCCGCACCACGGCTGCCTCCACACCCTCCCTCCGGGGATCAGGCGCATGACGAAACCGAGGGGGCGGGGGTGGAGGGGTGGATGTCCTGGACGCTGCGGCATATTTGTGTGCAGGACCCGGGCAGGGATGGGATCAGCAGGTGCCCGCCACGCACGTAAATATGACAGTCCAGGACGTGCAGCCCCGGAGGCCCCGAACCCGGCCCACCCCGCACGCGCGCCGGGGTCACTGACTTCACAGGGCTGGGGGCACCCCCGGCCGAAGGTTGGGGGAGGGCGGGCGGGGAGCAAAACTTGCCCGGACCGCAAGGGCCGCGCGCGGCTCGGACACAATGGGTGCGTGCGCTACGGCATCCTCGGGACGACACAGGCCCATCGCGACGACGGCACCGCCGTCCCCCTGGCCGGGAACCGGCTCAGGGCGCTGCTCGCGGCGCTGGCGCTGCGCCCCGGGCGGGTGCGCACGACGGAGGCGCTGATCGACGAGGTGTGGGAGGGCGAGCCGCCCGCCGACGCGACTGGGGCGCTGCAGGCGCTGGTGGCGCGGCTGCGCCGGGCGATCGGGCACGAGGCGGTCGGCTCCGTGGACGGGGGTTACCGGCTGGACGCCGTGCCGGACGCCGTGGACCTGTTCCGCTTCGAGCGCCTGGTGGAGGACGGCGGACGCGCGCTGTCCGACGGCGACGCCGCCAAGGCGGCCGACGCGCTGGACGGCGCGCTCGGGCTGTGGCGCGGCCCCGTGCTGGCCGACCTCCCGGACCGGGCCTCCGTCGCGTCCCGCTACGACGCGCTGCGGCTGGACGCCCGCCGTCTGCGGATCACCGCCGAGGTCGCCCTGGGCCGCGCCGAGCAGGTGCTGCCTGAGATCGCGGAGCTGGCGGCGGCCCATCCGCTCAACGAGCCGGTGCAGGCCCTGCGACTGCGGGCGCTGCGCGGGGCGGGGCGGGCGGCGGACGCACTGGTCGGGTACGAGGACGTGCGCCGCGAGCTCGCGGACAGGCTCGGCACCGACCCGGGCCCGGAACTGCGCGCGCTCCACGCCGAACTGCTCATGCCGGCGACGCCCACCCCCGTTCCGGCCGCCGCGTCGGTCCCGCGGCCCCGCCAGGGCAACGCACGCGCCCGGCTGACCAGCTTCGTCGGCCGGGAGGCGGATCTGTCGGCGCTGGCGTCCGATCTGTCCGCCGCCCGGCTGGTGACGATCACCGGGCCCGGTGGCACGGGCAAGACCCGGCTGTCGCAGGAAGCCGGGGACGCGGTCGCCGGTCACTGGCCGGACGGCGTGTGGTTCGCCGAACTCGCCCCGGTCGAGGATCCGCGCACGGTGGCCGTCGCCGTGGTCAACGCGCTGGGTCTGCGCGAGACCCTGCTGCACCCGGGCTCGGCCGCCGAGGCCGCGCTCGCCGCGGAGGCGAAGGGCGCGTCGGCCAAGGACCCGTTGCTCCAGCTGACCGAGTACTGCGCCGATCGCCGGCTGCTGCTGGTGCTGGACAACTGCGAGCACGTGATCGGCGCCGCCGCCGAGCTCGCCGAGCGGCTGCTCGCGCACTGCCCGGACCTGGCGGTGCTGGCGACCAGCCGCGAACCGCTGGGTGTGCCGGGGGAGTTGATCCGGCCGCTGGACCCGCTGCCCCAGTCGCCCGCGCTGCGGCTGCTGGCCGACCGCGGCGCCGCGGCCCGCCCCGGTTTCACGCCGGACGAGGACCCGGAGGCGTGCGCGGAACTGTGCCGCCGGCTGGACGGGCTGCCGCTGGCCATCGAGCTCGCGGCCGCCCGGCTGCGGATGATGACGCCGCGTCAGCTCGCCGACCGGCTCGACGACCGCTTCCGCATCCTGACCGCGGGCAGCCGCACCGTGCTGCCCCGCCAGCAGACGCTGCGGGCCGTCGTGGACTGGAGCTGGGGTCTGCTCAGCGAGGCCGAACGGACCGTGCTGCGCCGCCTCGCGGTCTTCGCCGGCGGCTGGGACCTGGCCGCCGCCGAGGCGGTGTGCGGCGGGGACGGCGACGGCTTCGTGGACGCGCGCGACGTCGCGCATCTGCTGGCCTCGCTGGTCGACAAGTCGCTGGTGGTCGCAGACCTCACCGAGGACGGCGCCCGCTACCGCATGCTGGAGACCATCGGCGAGTACGCCACCGAACGGCTCGACGAGGCCGGCGAGCGCGGCACGGTGGGGCGCCGCCACACCTCGTACTTCCGCGAGTACGTCCGCACCGCCGACCCCGAACTGCGCGGCTCGGGCCAACTGCTGTGGCTGGACCGCCTGGAGCGCGAGCACGAGAACCTGCGGGCGGCCATCCGCCGGGCGGTGGAGACGGACGACGAGCAGGAGGCGCTCTGCCTCGTGCTGGCCTCCAGCTGGTTCTGGGAGATGCGCAACTACCGCAGCGAGATGGGCTATTGGCCCGGCGTCGTGGCGAAGATGAGTCCGGTGGACGCCTTCACCCCACCCGTCGCGCTGCCGCCGCTGGACCGCGGTCCGCTGGACGACCCGCTGCCGATGACGCCCCGGCTGCTCACCGAGGCCCGGCGCTGGGTGCGCACCGCCGAGGTGTTCGCCCACATGGAGGAGACCGACGCCTGGAGCGATCCGCGGTTCGTCGCGCTCGGCGAGGCGCTCATCGAGGCCTATCCGCCGGAGCTGCCGCAGTCCAGCCTGCGGCCCGGGCTGTTCCGCATGCTGGGCGCCATGCTGACCGGACGCTTCGACCTGATGCCGGAGCTGATCGACTCCACGGTGAGCAGCTGCCGGCAGCACGGCCGGACGTGGGAGCTGGCGTTCGCGCTGCAGTTGCGGGCCAAGGTCATGAACGACGTCGAGGACCGGTTCGCCCAGTCCATGGAGGACATCCGTGAGGCTCGGGCCCTGTTCGGCCGGGCCGGCGACGACTGGGGCATGGCGGAGGTGCTCGCGGCGGAGGCCGAGGCGACCGCCAACTCCGGCGACTGGGCCCGCGCCGCGGAGAGCTGCCGCGAGGCCATCGGCCTCGCGCTCAAGCTCGGTGCCCACCAGCAGGTCCCGATGATGACGGTCCGGCTCGGCGACGCGCTGGCCAACAGCGGCCAGGAGGAGGAGGGCGAGCGGCTGGTCCGGGAGGGGATCGCCGACGCCCAGCGCTTCCGTCCGGTCGGCGACGACGCGAGCTACTACGGCAAGGTGCTGCTCGTCGCGATGCTCTCCCGGCGCGGCGAACTGGACGAGGGCTTCGAACTGCTCGACGCCATGCAGGCCGACCCCCCGCGGGGCATGCCCTCGTTCATCTTCGGGCTGCTGGCCGCGATCCGCGGATGGCTGACCGGCATGGCCGGCGACCCGTACGGCGGACTGCCCCATCTCCGCGAGGCCGTCGACTACATGGAGGCCCATCCGCTGAGCCCGGTCATCGGGCCGCGCATGGGCGTCCTTCTCTTCCCGCCCGCCGTCACGCTCTTCACCGGCATCGCCGGACTGCGCGACGACGGTGACGTGCGGGAGCCGGCGCGCCGTGCCGCGCTGGTGCTCGGCGCCCACGACAGCCTGCGGCAGACCGCCTGCACCCCGTGGGAGCGCCGCAGCCTCGACGAGGACGCGGTCCGGCTGCGCGCGCACCTGGGCGAGGAGGAGTACGACGCGGCCTACCGCGAGGGCGGGGCCCTCACCTTCTCCGAGACGATCGTGCTGCTGCAAGAACCCCTTTGACGCGGGCCGGTGCTCAGCCGGCCTTCTTGCGGGCCGCCGTCTTCTTGGCCGCGGTCTTCTTCGCGGTGGTCTTCTTGGCCGCCGCCTTCTTCGCCGGGGCCTTCTTGGCGGCCGTCTTCTTCGCGGCGGTGGTCTTGCCGGCCGGCTGCGCCTTCCCGGACCTCTCGGCCTTCTCGCCGCCGCGGGCGTCGATGCTGGCCTGGAGCGCCGCCATCAGGTCCACCACGTTGTCGGGGGCGGAGGTCACCTCGGCCGTCTCGGGCACGGGCTCGCCCTCCAGACGGGCGGCGACCAGGGCGTCCAGGGCCTTCTGGTACTCGTCGTGCTGGGACTCCAGGTCGAAGTCCTCGGAAAGGGTCTCCATCAGGCTCTGCGCCATCTTCAGTTCCTGCGGCCGCACGACGACGTTCTCCGGGGGCGCCAGCCCCCCGGCGTCGCGTACCTCGTCGGGCCAGTACATGGTGTGCAGGACCAGGAGTTCCTCGTGGACGCGCAGCAGGGCCAGCGACTCGCGCGTGCGGAGGGCGATCTTCGTGACGGCGGCCTTGCCGCTGGTGGCCAGGGCCTCGCGCAGCAGGACGTACGGCTTGGACGCGGCGGCCTCGGCCCCCACGTAGTAGGCGCGGGACAGCGACAGCGGGTCGATCTCGTCGGTGTCGACGAAGGCGAGGACGTCGATGAGCTTGCGGCTCGGCAGCGGCAGCTCCGCCAGGTCCGCGTCGCTGAGGACCGCCGTGCGGCCGCTCTCGTCCTCGTACCCCTTGGCGATCTCCGAGTAGGGGACCTCCTTGCCCTCCTTCTCGCAGAACCGCTTCATGCGGATGCGGCCGCCGTCCTCGGCGTGCACCTGGTGCAGGGAGACGCCGTGCTCCTCGGTGGCCGCGTAGAGCTTGACGGGAATGGAGACCAGCCCGAAGCCGATCGCACCTTTCCACATGGATCGCATACTTTCGTCCCTTTCCGGGGACTTTCCACACTATGCCCGCCCCGTCAGCCTCGCCCGACCGGCAGCCGGCCGAGGTGGACGGCCGTCAGGTGGTCCTCACCCACCTGGACAAGGTCGTCTTCCCGGCGACCGGTCACACCAAGGCGCAGCTGCTGCGGTACTACGCCCAGGTCGCCGCGGCGATGGTGCCGCACGCCACCGGCCGGCTCGCCTCGTTCGTCCGGGCGCCGGAGGGGCCGCACGGGCAGGCGTGGTTCGCCAAACGGCCCCCCGCCGGCACGCCCTCCTGGGTGACCACGGCCGGTGACCCGAAGGAGCCGCACGTCGTCGTCGACTCCACCGCCACCCTGGTCACCATGGCCAACCTCGGCGGCTGGGAGGTGCACGTCCCCCAGTGGACGGCGGCCGCGGGGCGCGACGCCCACGACCGGCTCGTGCTCGACCTCGATCCCGGCGAGGGCGCCGACCTCGTCCTGTGCTGCCGGGTCGCCGAACGGCTCCGCCAGATGATGGACGACGACGGGCTCACCGCCTTCCCCGTCACCTCCGGCAGCAAGGGCCTGCACCTGTACGCGCCGATCGAACCCGCGACCGGGCGGGCGGTCAGCGGCTACGCCAAGGCGCTGGCCGGGCGGATGCGCGACGAGCACCCCGGCCTCGTCCTGGTCTCCATGACCCGCAGCCTGCGCCCCGGCAAGATCTTCATCGACTGGTCGCAGAACGCCTCGGCCAAGACCACCGCGTGTCCCTACACCCTGCGGCTGCGCGACCGGCCCGGCGCGGCCACCCCCGTCACCTGGGACGAGGTGGCCGGCTGCCGCGCGCCGGGGGACCTGGTCTTCGGGCCCGAGGACGTACTCGGCCGCGTCGACCGGCTCGGCGACCTGCTGGCCGGCCTCGACGACGGCGCCGCCCGGGGCCGGCTGCCGTGACCGACCCCGTCCCGCCGCCCGTCGTGGTGATGCTCGCCCGGCGGGTGGAGACCGTCCCGGAGGCGGACGCGCTGCCCGGCGGCTGCGCGTACGAGCCGAAGTTCGACGGCCACCGGATGGTCGTCCTCACCGGCCCGGTACGGCTGCAGACCCGCTCCGGACGGATCGTCACCGACACCTTCCCCGAACTCGCCGAGGCCGCGCGGGCGCTGCCGCCCGGCACCGTCGTGGACGGCGAGGTCGTCATCTGGCGCGACGGGCGCCTCGACTTCGGCGCGCTCCAGCGACGCGCCCTGGGCAGCACCCGCCGGCGGCTGTCCGCACCGCCCGCCAACTACGCGGCCTTCGACCTCCTCGCCGTCGGCGGCACCGACCTGCGCGGCCGCCCCTACGACGAGCGCCGCGCCGCCCTGACCGCCCTGCTCACCCCGCTCGGCCCGCCGCTGCAGCCCGTCCCCGCGACCACCGACCGGGCCGAGGCGCTGAACTGGTACGCGTCCCTGGCCGCCTCCGGCATCGAGGGCCTGGTCGTCAAGGGCCGTGCCCAGCGCTACCGGCCCGGCCGCCGCGACTGGCTCAAACTCCGGCACTCCGTCCCGCAGGACGCCGTCGCCATCGGCTTCACCGGCACCCCCCGCACCCCGCGCGCCCTCGTCCTCGACCTCGGCGACGGCCCGCTGGCCTCCGCCCCCCTCGACGCCCCCCTGCGCGTCCAACTCGCCGCCCTGATCACCCCCGCACCCCCCACCGGCGCGACCCTCGACGACGGCACCCCCTACCGCCCGCTGCCCGCCCCCCTCCCCGTCGAGATCCTCCAGGGCGTCGGCCGCCACGCCCTCACCACGGTGCTGCGCCTGCGGCCGTCGTGACGATGCGACGGCGCGGCCTCACCCGTGTTCTTCGTCGAACGGCTCGTCATGCCACCGCCAGCCGGCGGTCCCGTCGCCGTGGACGTTCAGCAGGAACTCGGCGACGGGCTCCTCGTCGGGGAAGGTCATGGTGAGGTCGGCGCGGATCCGGTCGTAGAGAAGATCGGCGCGCTCGTAGTCCTCGTCGTCGAGCGCCCGCTGATGCGCGGCGAAGACGGCTCGGTAGTCCTCGTAGCCGGGGAGCGTCTCGATGTCCCCGCGGACCCACGGGAAGTCCGTGCCGGTCACGGTCAGGCGCGCGATCTCGCGGTCCCTGTGGCGCAGTCGCCAGATGCTGCCGGTGCTCGTCCTGTGGGTCATGTGCCCCATCATGTCCGCTGCCACCGACACGACGCTCAACGCCCTTGCCCTGCCGGTACCTTCCGGGTCCTGGCCCAGCGCAGCAGGGTGTCCGCGTCCCAGGTGGTGACCACGCGTTCCGGCGGGACGCCGCACTCCTCGGCGCGGGCGCAGCCGAAGATCTGCCAGTCGAGCTGGCCGGGGGCGTGGGCGTCGCTGTCGACGGCGAAGAGGACGCCGGCGTCCACCGCCTTCCGCAGCAGCCGGCGGGGCGGGTCGAGGCGGTCGGGACGGCTGTTGATCTCCACCGCGACACCGAAGCGCTCGCATGCGGCGAAGACGAGGTCCGCGTCGAACTCCGACTCGGGGCGGGACTTGCCGCGCACCAGGCGGCCCGTGCAGTGGCCGAGTACGTCCACCAGAGGATTGCTGACGGCGGAGACGAGGCGCCGGGTCATCTCGTCCCGTTCCATGCGGAGTTTGGAGTGGGCGGAGGCGACCACCACATCCAACCGGTCCAGCAGATCCGCGCTCTGGTCGAGCGATCCGTCGGCGAGGATGTCGCACTCGATGCCGGTCAGCAGCCGGAAGGACGGGGGCAGCCGCTCGTTCAGTTCGGCGACGACCGCCAGCTGGGCGCGGAGCCGGTCGGCGGTCAGGCCGCGGGCGACGGTCAGCCGCGGGGAGTGGTCGGTGAGCACCGCCCACTCGTGGCCGAGCGCCGCCGCCGTGCGGGCCATGGTCTCGATCGGGCTGCCGCCGTCGGACCAGTCGGAGTGCAGATGGCAGTCGCCGCGCAGCGCCGCCCGCAGCCGCTGCCCCGCGTCCCCCTCGGGCCGGGGCACGGCATCCGTCCCGCCGCCCTCCTCCAGCCGGGTGAGATACGCGGGCCGGGCGCCCGCCAGGGCCTCCCGCACGGCGGCGGCGGTCTTCGGGCCGAGCCCCTTGATCTGCTCCAGGCCGCCGGAAACGCCGGCGCGCCGCCGGAGCTCGTCCGGCGGCAACGCGGCGATCGCGGCGGCGGCGCCCCTGAAGGCCCGTACCCGGTACGTCGGGGCGCCGTCCCGCTCCAGCAGGAAGGCGATCCGGTCCAGCGCCTCGACGGGGTCCATGTCTCCAGGATCAGGTCTTGTTGCGGAACCTCGCCACCGCCAGCGGCGCGCTGATCACGGTGATGCCCACCGCCCACATCAGCGTCATCATCACCGAGTGCGCGACCGCGCCCCCATTGATGAGGTTGCGGGAGGCGTCCGCGAGGTTGGACAGCGGGTTGTAGCGGGTGAAGGCCTCCAGCCAGCCCGGCATCGTCGTGGGCTTGGCGAAGATCGAGCTTCCGAACTGCAGCGGCAGGACGACGATCATGGACAGCCCCTGGACGGACTGAGGGGTCCGGGCGACCAGACCCAGGAGGATGAAGATCCACATCAGCGAGGCCCCGAAGACCAGGGACAGCGCCACGGCGCAGAGCAGCATGAAGACGCCGTTGTGCACGTGGAGCCCGAGGATGAAGCCCATCGCGAGCAGGATGACCGTGGCGACCAGGGCCCGGCCGATCTCGACGACGATCTTCGCTATCAGCACGGAGGAGCGGGCGATCGGCATGGTCCGGAAACGGTCCATGACCCCGGTCTTGAAGTCCGAGTTGACGCCCGTGCCGACGGCCATCGCGATGTTCATGCCCATCATGGCCATCAGGCCCGGCACCATGTAGTTGACGTACTTCTCCTGGCTGCCCTCCAGCGCGCCGCCGAAGACGTACACGAACAGCAGCGTGAAGACGATCGGCATCAGCAGCGCGTCGAACATCGACTCCGGGTCCTGCCGGATCTGCAGGACGTTGCGCCGCACGAGGGCGCCGATGTGCCGGAAGTTGGCCCGCAGCCCGATCCGCGGATCGGCGTCCACGGCCGCGGCGGTGGGCGCGGCGGGGGCGGTGATGGCGGTCATGCGGCGAGTTCCTCTCGGTCCTTGGCGGTGCCGCTGCCGTGCGTGACGGCCAGGAACACCTCGTCCAGGCTGGGCAGATGGGTGTCGATGCCGGCGATCGCGAAGCCGTGCGTGCCGAGCGCGGCCACGATCCCGGTCAGCTGCTCGTCGCTGATGATCGGCACGTTGAGCACGCCGTGCGCGTGGTCCGGGACGGCCTGCGCCCCCGTGCCGAGGGCGTTCGCCATGGCGTCCAGCGTGCCCGGGTCGACCGGGCGCACCTGGAGGGTGCGGCCGCCGACCTTGGCCTTGAGCTCCTCGACCCGGCCGCCGGCGATGACCCGGCCGCGGTCGATGACCGTCAGCTCGTGGGCGAGCTTCTCGGCCTCCTCCATGTACTGCGTGGTCAGTAGCACGGTCGACCCCTCCGCGACCATGTTCTGCACCTCGTCCCACACCTCGTTGCGGGTGCGGGGGTCCAGGCCGGTCGTCGGCTCGTCCAGGTAGAGCACGGACGGTCGGCCGATCATCGACGCCGCCAGGTCCAGGCGGCGGCGCATACCGCCGGAGTACTCCTTGGCGGGCCTGCGGGCCGCCTCGGTGAGCGAGAACCGCTCCAGCAGCTCGTCCGCCCGCGACCGGGCGTCGCGGCGCGGCAGGTCGAGCAGCCGGCCGATCATGTACAGGTTCTCGCGGCCCGACAGCGACTCGTCCACCGAGGCGTACTGCCCGGTGAGCCCGATCACCCGCCGCAGCTGCCGCGGCTGCGCCATCACGTCGTACCCCGCCACGATCGCCGTGCCGGCGTCGGGCCGGACCAGCGTGGACAGGATGCGCACCAGCGTCGTCTTCCCGGCCCCGTTCGGTCCCAGCACCCCGAGCACGGTCCCCTGCCGCACCTCGAGGTCCACTCCGTCGAGGGCTTTCGTCTCCCCGTAGCGCTTCACGAGCCCCCGCACCCTCACGGCGGCGTCCGCGCTCTTCACGTCTCGCTGTGTCATGCCCTTACTGTCGCCCCGTCCACCGACAGGGCGCCGACATATCGCTGACAGAGCCGCCGATACGTCGCCGACACGGCGCCGACAGGCCGTCGGTGCGGGGCGTGTGGAGCAGCCCGTGCGGTGGAGGGCTCGAGTTCTCGACGGCGCGCGGTGCGGGGGCGGGGTGTCCCGTCATCAGTGGTGACACCGGAAGTTCATGCCGCGGCCATCGCTCGTTCCCCCACGGCCGTTCCGTAACCGGTCATGTCCACATCCGGTCAGCGCGGAGCTGGGAAAGCCCCGTTGACCAGGCCAGTTGCTGATCGGTTGGATCGCGCCGTACCTGTGTGGATCTTGTGAGCCCCCGGTGGGGAATCGGGGCTGGGGAGGCGTGACCGTGACGGGGAAGTCGTGGGATTGGGAGCGGACGCGCCGGAGGATGGCGGTGGCCGTCTCCGCTGTGTTGGTCGGGACGTTGCTGCAGGGTGTGGCAACGTCGACGGCGGTGGCCGACGACATGCCGGGCATCCCGGCGTCCGAGAAGCCGCTGAGCGGGCACGGCGTGAAGTCGTCGCCGCGTGGCACGGACGGGCAGCGCAAGATGCCGGCCACCGCGCCGCGGCATGCGACGCCGAAGGTGGGCTCGGCGACGGTGACGCTGAGCCCGGGCACGAAGGCGGTGACCCGGCGGGCGGGCTCGTTGCCGGTGTCGCTGACGACGCCAGTGCTGAAGCCGGTGGGCAAGGTCCAGGCTTCCGCGGCCTTCGTCGGCCGGGCGACCGTCCGCGTGCTGGACGCGGCGACAGCGCGGAAGGCGGGCGTGGACGGCCTGCTGTTCTCGGTGCGGCGCGAGCCGGGTGCCCAGGGCGGCCGGGTCGGTGTGGGCGTGGACACGTCCGCGTTCGCGCAGAGCTACGGCGGCGCGTATGCGGCGCGCCTGAAGCTGGTGCGGTTGCCGGCGTGTGCGGCGACGACGCCGGAGCGTGCGGCGTGCCGTGCGGGTCAGCCGGTCGCCTCACGCAACGACGGCGGCACGCTGTCCGCCACCACGACTCTTTCCGCCACCGGTCCGGTGCTGTTCGCGGCGACGACGGCCGCCGCGGGCGGGACGTCGAGTGACCACGGGGACTACACGGCCAGTTCACTGTCCGCCTCTGCGACGTGGTCGACGAGTCTGAACTCGGGCAGTTTCTCCTGGTCCTACGACATGCCGGTGCCGGGTGTGCCGGGCAAGTTCGCCCCGAAGGTGGGTCTGTCGTACTCATCGGGCGGCATCGACGGTCGTACGTCTTCCTCGAACAACCAGTCGTCGTGGGTCGGTGACGGCTTCGACCTGTGGCCGGGTTCGATCGAGCGCAGCTACAAGTCCTGTGCTGATGACGATGTGAAGAACGCGGACGGCAACAAGCCCGGCGACATGTGCTGGGCCTACGACAACGCCACGATCTCCTTCGACGGTCACGCGGGCGAGCTGATCCCGGACGGCACCGACACCTTCCGCGTCAAGGGCGACGACGGCACGAAGGTGCAGCGCGTCTACGGTTCGAGCAGCGATGTCCGTGGCAATGGTGCGCGCAACGACGAGTACTGGAAGGTGACCACAACCGACGGCACCCAGTACTTCTTCGGCTACAACCGCCTGCCGGGCTGGGCGTCGGGCAAGGCCACCACCGATTCGACGTGGACGACTCCGGTCTTCGGTGACGATGCGGGCGAGCCGTGTCATGCGGCGGCGTTCGCGGATTCCTGGTGCCAGCAGGCGTACCGCTGGAACCTGGACTACGCGGTCGATGTGCACGGCAACGCGATCGCGTACTACTACAAGAAGGAATCGAACTACTACGCCCGGAATCTGAAGGCCGCCGACGAGACGGTCTACGACCGCGGCGGTTACCTGGACCACATCGATTACGGGCTGCGCAGCACCACGGTCTACTCGGCGAAGGCGCTGGCGCAGGTGACGTTCGCGAACGCCGAGCGGTGCCTGCCGCAGACCGGCGTGACCTGCGACGCGTCCACGATCGACGACAAGAAGTTCTACTGGTACGACACGCCGTGGGACCTGAACTGCAAGTCCGGTGAGGACTGCACGAAGTCGGCGTCGCCGAGTTTCTGGACGCGCAAGCGCCTGACCGGGGTCACGACGCAGGTGCTGAAGTCCGACGGCACCTATGCGCCGATCGACACCTGGACGCTGGGGCACCGCTGGGGCATGGCGGACATCGACTACCAGTTGCTGCTGGACTCGGTGCAGCACACGGGCAAGTCCGCGACGCCGGCCATCACTCTGCCGAAGGTCACCTTCGGCTACAGCCAGGCCGCCAACCGGCTGGACATCCCCGGGGATGACACGGCTCCGTTCATCAAGGAACGCCTGTCGACGGTGGCCGACGAGGCAGGCGGTCAGATCGATGTGAACTACTCGGCGGCCGAGTGCGACGCCGGTCACCTGTCGACGCCCCAGACGAACACCACCCGCTGCTACCCGGTGTTCTTCACCAAGTCCGGTGACGCGGACCCGTCGTTGCAGTGGTTCAACAAGTACGTCGTGGACTCGGTGACTGAGACCGACCGGACGAACTCCTCGCCGGACATGGTCACCCGCTACGAGTACCTCGACGGCGGCGCGTGGCACTTCGCCGACGACGACGGGTTGACGAAGGAGAAGTACAAGACCTGGTCGCAGTGGCGCGGTTACGGTCATGTGCGGGAGCTGACCGGCGGTCAGGACGTCATGAAGTCGCAGACGGACCACTGGTTCCTGCGTGGCATGGACGGTGACCGCAAGGGCACGTCCACCGACGACGGCACCAAGTCCGTGACCGTGTCGGACGACAACGGCGGCACGATCACCGACCACGACTCGGCGGCCGGGTTCGAGTACAAGACCGAGGACTACAGCGGTCCGAGCGGGCGGGTGCTGAACAAGACGGTCACCACCCCGTGGCACTACACCACCGCCACGCGCGTGCGCTCCTGGGGCACCACGACCGCCAATCTGACCGGTACGGCGTCGGAGAGGACCTGGACCTCACTGGACGATGGCGTTGGTGCCAAGTGGCGACAGACCTACCAGTCCAGCATCCACGAGAACACCGCGGGCCGCGTTACGCAGAGCGATGACTTCGGCGACACCAGCACAGCGGCGGACGACCGGTGCACCCGGACCACGTATGCGGACAACACGACGGCCTGGATCCTGACCAGGCCCTCGCGGGTCGAGACCGTCGCGGTGAAATGCGATGCGACCCCGGACCGCAGGAAGGACGTCATCTCCGACGTCCGCACCGCCTACGACGGGCTGGCCTACAACGCCGCACCCACCAAGGGCGATGCGACCCACATTGCCAACCTGACGTCCCACAACGGGACCACGGCCACCTACCTCGAAGCCGGAGCGACGTACGACACCACCTACGGCCGTCAGCTCACGAGCACGGACATCACCGGAACGGTCACCGCGACCGAAACAGGCACCCCGTCGCGCACCAACCGGAGCGACGGCCGGACGACGACGACGGGCTACTCGCCGACGACCGGTTTCCCGACCTCCGTGACGGTCACCGGCCCGCCCGCGGACCCGACGAAGACCGCGACCGCGCAGTCCACGACCACGACCTACGACACGGCGCGCGGCCTGGCGACCACAGTGCTGGACACGAACAACAGGCGCACCGACACCACGTACGACGCGCTGGGCCGCAATCTCAAGGTGTGGCTGCCGAACCGGTCGCAGGCCAACAACGAGACGCCGAACTTCGAGTTCGCGTACACGATCACCGACGGCAAGCCGGTGGCCGTGGCGTCCAAGACGGTGAAGAACGACGGCGGTCAGCGCACGTCGTACACGCTGTACGACGGTTTCCTGCGCCCGCGCCAGGCCCAGGCCCCCGGTCCGAACGGCGGGAGGCTGGTCAGCGACACCTTCTACGACGAGCGCGGCCTGGTCGCCAAGGCGTTCGCGCCGTACTACAACACCGCCGCGCCCTCCGCCGATCTGCTCAAGCTCGATGACGCGCTGGCGGTGGAGTCCCAGACCTGGAACACCTACGACGGCATGGGCCGGGTCATCCAGTCCCGGCAGATCGCCGGCAACAGTGACGGCGGCGCGGTGCTGGCCACCACCAGCACGCTCTACGGCGGTGACCGCACCACGGTGACCCCGCCGGACGGGGGCACCCCGTCCACGACGGTCACCGACGCCCGCGGCCGCACCACCGACCTGATGCAGTACGAGGCCGCGACCCCGACCGGCACTCCGGCCACCACGCACTACGGCTACGACCCGGCCGGTCACCTGACCGGCGTCACCGACCCGGTCGGCAACCAGTGGACGTACACCTACGACCAGCGCGGCAACAAGACCGCCGACGACGACCCCGACAAGGGCCACACCGACTACGTCTACGACGACCGCAACCTGCTGACCTCCAGCACCGATTCCCGTAGCCCGAAGCAGACCATCAGCTATGTCTACGACGGTCTCGG